>NZ_SLVD01000008.1:0-240568 GCF_004345345.1 Rathayibacter sp. PhB179
CGCCTCTGCCACGAACAACGAACCCGCGACTACCGCGACACCCACCTCGCCGACGGCAAAACCAAGAAAGACATCCTCCGCCTCCTCAAACGAGCCCTCTGCCGCGAACTCTTCCCCCTCCTCTGCCGACCTTGACAAATAGAAGCTTCGAGATCCAGCCTCCAGGCGATCGCGGGTCTCCGAGGAGACATCACCTGGTTCGTATGGGGAAAGCCATGCTGATCGAGTAGCCCGCGCAGCGGGCGTATCGAGATCCACCGTCGTCGGAAGGCGAGTCTGCAGACCCGTCCTGCTGGTGATGGTGGGTCTCGATACGCCCCTGCGGGGCTACTCGACCAGCATGACGGGGCGCCGCCGCGTCCTTTCCCTCACACCACAGAGATGCGAAGCGGCTTCGCGCAGCATGAGGTGCGAGCCGCGCGAGCGTCCTACTTCTTGGCCTTGGCGGCGGCCTTGGCCGCCTGCTTCGTGGCGCGGACCTTGGCGAGGGACTCGGGCGAGACGATGTCGGCGACCGAGCGGAACGAGTCCTCCTCGCCGTAGGCGCCGGCGGCCTCGCGCCAGCCCGCGCCCTCGAAGCCGCGGCGCTTGCCGAGCAGGGCGACGAAGATGCGGGCCTTCTGGTCGCCGAATCCGGGCAGTGCCTTGAGGCGAGCGAGCACCTCGCGGCCGTCGGGGTCGTCGCGGGTCCAGATGGCCGAGGCGTCGCCGTCCCAGTCGTCGACGATCGCGCGGCAGAGGGTCTGCACCCGGCCGGCCATGTTCGCCGGGTAGCGGTGGATCGCCGGGGGCGTCCGGGACAGCTCCGAGAACCGGTCCTCGTCGAAGTCCGCGATCGCGGCCGCGTCGAAGGACGACCCCTCCTCGGCCAGGCGCTGCTCGAGCTTCAGCGGCCCCGAGAACGCCGTCTCCATCGCCACCTGCTGATCCAGCAGCATGCCGATCAGCAGGGCGAGCGGGTCGCGGGTGAGCAGCGCGTCGGCGTCGGCGTCGTCGGTGATGTGCAGGGCGGAGTCGGCGGTCATCCTCCAGGGATACCACGGACGGCGGGACCGCCGCCGAGCAGTGCCCGGACGGTGCGGTCGATCGTGCTCAGCGCGGCGGTCAGCTCGAGATCGCTCGCGCTGCCGTAGCCGAGGACCAGCGCCTCCTCCTCCGCGCGGTCGGCCAGGGCGTAGTCGTCGAGCGGAGCGACGAGGAGCCCCTCCGCCGTGAGCGCCGCCACCACCGCCCTCGCTGTGAGCGGCGCGGGCAGCCCGAGCACGACGTGCAGCCCGCCGTCGAGTCCGCGCGCCGAGCCCCAGTCGATCGCCTCGGAGAAGTCGCGGACCAGCCCGCGACGGTGCGCGTAGCGGCGCCGCGAGCGGGTGAGGTGCCGCCGGAAGCCGCCGCCCGCCATGAAGGCGGCGAGCGCCTCCTGCGTCGGGCCCGAGACGGAGGCGTCGCGCTCGGCGTCGACCTCCCGCACCGCCCCGTGCAGCCACGACGACGGCGGCAGCGCCAGGTACGCCACCCGCAGCCACGGCGACACGGTCTTCGAGAACGAGCCGACGTGCGCCACTCCCCCGCCGCCGTCGAGCGACGCGAGCGCCGGCAGCGGTGCGCCGACGTAGCGGAACTCGCTGTCGTAGTCGTCCTCGATCACCAGCAGCCGCTCCGTCGCCGCGCGGCGCACCAGCTCGAGCCGGGCCGCGAGCGCCAGGCGCCCTCCGGTCGGATACTGATGCGACGGAGTGACGACCACGACGTCCGCGCCGCTCGTCGCGAGCGCGTCCAGGTCGATGCCGTCCGCGTCGACCGGTACCCCGACGACCTCGTGGCCTTCCGCGCGCAGCCGCCGCCGCACCGCCGGGTAGCCCGGGTCCTCGACCGCGACCCGCACCGGACGGCCGAGCGCGGCGGCGGCCGCCCGCACCAGCAGAGCGACGGCGTCCGCGGTCCCGCTCGTCACGAGGACGTCCTCCGCCTCGACGTCGATCCCGCGCGAGCGCCGCAGCTGCTCGGCGATCCGCCTCCGCAGACCCGCGTGCCCCACTGCCGACGGCAGCTCCGAGGGCGGAGCCGAGAGCGCCGGCCGCCAGGCGGCTCGCCACTCCGGCCCGTCGAGATCACGCGTGTCCGGGCGCCCCGGCCGCAGATCCAGCCGGACCGTCGCCGGCATCACCGCCGGCTCCGCCCGCTCGACCCGGGACCGGATCGGCACGACCACCCCGTCGGCTGCCACCGTCACCGCTGCGCGCGGGTGCGCCACGAGGTAGCCCTCGCCGACCAGCTGGTCCACCGCGGCGACGACCGACCCGCGCGAGACCCCGAGCTGCTGCGCCAGCACTCGGCTGGACGGGATGGCGTCGCCGGCCCCGTAGCGCCCGTCGAGCACCGCCGCCCGCAGCGCCTCGGCCAGCCCGGAGCGGACCGCTCCGCGCTCCGGCGCCCGCAGCAGCAGCGGCACCTCGAGATCACCGGACGCCATGGACTCCCCCGTTCTGGACCACTCGACCCGTGGCTCCCTGGCATTCTCGCAGATCCAGTGCAGACGCGATCCTCGGACCATGGACACCCTCGACACCACCGACCGCACCCGCGTCACCCGGCTCCGCGACCGCCAGGTCCTCGACCGCGGCGCCCTGGACGCCCTGCTCGACGAAGCGCTGATCGCGCACGTCGCCGTCGTTCGCGAGGGGGCCGCGATCGTGCTGCCGATCCTCTTCGCCCGCGACGGCGACGACCTCCTCCTGCACGGCTCCAGCGGCGGCGGCCTCCTGCGCGAGGCCGCGCGCGGCTCGCTGCTCACCGTCGCCGTGACCCTCGTCGACGGCCTCGTCGTCGCCCGCTCCGCCTTCGACAGCTCGATGAACTACCGCTCCGCGATGATCCTCGGTCGAGCCGAGCCCGTCGAAGGCCCCAGCAAGGCCCGTGCCCTCGATCTGCTCACCGAGCGCTTCCTGCCCGGCCGCCCCGCCGAGACCCGCCCGAGCACCGCCCGCGAGATCGCCGCCACCCTCGTCCTCCGCCTGCCCCTCGCCGAGGCGAGCCTCAAGATCCGCGCCGCCGGCCCCTCCGACGACGACGCCCAGACCCCCGGCGTCTGGGCGGGCACCGTCCCCCTGGTCACCCGCACCCTCCCCGCGGCGCCGGCCCCCGGCTCCGCTCCCGAGCTGCCCGCGTCCGTGAACGCCTTCACCAGCACGGTCGACAGCACGGTGCCGCCCTTCCGCTGATCCCGCACCGTCCTGGGAGGACGAGCCTGCAGACCCGCCCCGCTGAGGACGGCGGGTCTCGATACGCCCCTCCGGGGCTGCTCGACCGGCATGGTTGCGGCTCTGCGGGGCCACTCGCCCAGCATGCCTGCGGCGCCGTCATGCTGATCGAGTAGCCCGCGCCGCGGGCGTATCGAGATCCACCCGAGTCAGAAGACGAGTCTGCAGATCCTCCCGGTTGACGACCGCGGGTCTCGATACGCCCCTCCGGGGCTGCTCGACCAGCATCGGGAGCCCTCAGCCGAGCACGAGGCGCGGGTGCGGTGCCTCGTCGCGGCTCCTGGCTCGGGTCTGGCGGGCGCGCCGCAGGCGCGCGGGAAGGAGCCGTGGCGAGGTACCGCACCCGCGCCGTCACGCAGTGACGCGCCGCCCCGGCCGCACGTGCACCGTCGCGAAGCGACGCGCCGAAGTGGACCCTACTTCGTGTCCTGCCTCGGGAACACGACCTTCTGCACCACGATGATCACCGACGCCGCCACGGGGATCGCCACGA
This sequence comes from Rathayibacter sp. PhB179, assembly GCF_004345345.1. Lineage (NCBI taxonomy): Bacteria > Bacillati > Actinomycetota > Actinomycetes > Micrococcales > Microbacteriaceae > Rathayibacter > Rathayibacter sp. PhB179. The sequence continues at coordinate 3,751 of NZ_SLVD01000008.1, forward strand.
GGGCCCCCAGCACACCCGCGAGCGTGCCGCCCGCGACCGCCGCGATGACGACGACGGCGCCGGGCACGGACACGGCGCGGTTCATGATCCGCGGGCTGAGGACGTACGCCTCGACCTGCATGTAGACGAGGTAGTAGATCGCCGCGACGAGCGCTGTCACCGGCGAGGCGAGCAGGCAGGCGAGCGAGATGATGACGGCGCCCGAGATCGTACCGACGAGCGGGATCAGCGAGCCGAGGAAGGCCACGCAGGCCAGCAGCGCCGGCACCGGGCCGCCGATGATCAGCAGCAGGATGAAGGTCAGCACGCCGTTGACCGCCGCGAGCGAGACCTGGCCCACGACGTAGCGGCCCACCGCGCCGGTGATCTCCTCGCCGACCTCGCGCGCCTTCGGGCGGTGGGAGGCGGGCGCGAAGCGGTAGGCGACCGACTTCATCGAGCGCAGCGAGGCGAGGAAGTAGAGGGTGAGGATCAGCACGATGATCGCGCCGGTCACGCCGCTCGCGATGCCGCTGCCGACCGCGAGGATGCCGCCGCCGAGCGAGAGCAGGTTGTTCGGGTTGCCGATGAAGCTCTGCACGTTGCCGATGAGCGAGTCGACGTCGACGACGCCGCTGAGCTGCCGCTCCAGGTCGAGCACCCACGGCTGCGAGGCGATGTCGGAGACGATCCGGGGAGCGCTCGTCACGAAGATGGTGAGCTGCTCGATCAGGATCGGGATGATGTAGAGGAGCAGCCCGGCGAAGATCAGCAGCACCGAGGCCAGCACGATCGTGATCGCCAGCGCGCGCGGGATCCTCTTGCTCTCCAGCCAGGAGACGAGCGGGTCGAGGCCGAGGGCGAAGAACAGCGCGACGAAGACATAGGTGAGCACCGTGCTCAGCGAGACGACGAGCCCGCCGACCACGAGGGCGACGAGCACGCCGAGACCGCCGAACAGGCCGATCCGGAACGAGCGGATGGTGAACTGCGGTCGCTCCGGGTCGCTCGACACCACGATGTCGGGTTCGACGACGGGCTGGGCCGGCGCGGCGGCACGCCGGCGGGAGCGGGCGAAGGCGCGCGGGGTGATCATGCGTCGAGCGTAGCGGGGCGCGGACGGCCGCCCGCGCCGCGGGAGAAGGCTTGACGGACGCGCGCGGGAGGGGTGGCCGGCCGCACGGCCGGCGGCCCGCTCAGTGCTCGGGATCGTGCTCGTCGACGGCGGCGTCGTCGCGGTGCAGCTCGGCGTGCCGGTCCCACTCGGCGAGCAGCTGCTCGATCGCCGCGTGGAAGCGGGCGGTCGCGGCTCCGGGGCTCGTGTCGCCGAAGTAGTGGGCGACCCAGCGCTCGAGGCGCTCGACCGCCGCCTCGTCGTGCTCGACGCTCTCGAGCCGGGCGACGATCGCGGCGGCGTCCTCGGCGCGCAGCCACTCCGCATCGCCGAGGTAGCCGGACTCGTCGACCTCGGCCGCCGGGCTGATCGGCCGGGTGACCAGCAGCGGGCGGCCGGTCGCGAGCCGGTCGTAGACCATGGCCGAGACGTCCAGCACCGCGATGTCGGCGGTGAGCTGCCAGCCGAGCTCGGCGGAGGTGTCGTGCACGTGCCGGGCCGCCGGATCCGCCGCGTTCGCCGCCGCGATCAGCGCGACGATCTCGCGGTCAGCCGCCCCGTAGGCCGGGTCCACGGCGCCGCTGCGCGGGTGCGGCCGGTAGACCAGGCGGTAGCCGGGGTCGGCCACCAGGGCGCGGGTGAGCGCGACGCCGTGGGTGCGGATCGAGCCGTAGCCGGCGGCGGGGCGGTCGCCCTCCCAGGTGGGCGCGTAGAGGACGACGCGGCGCCCGTCCGCGGGGTACGGGGTGCGGCCGGAGACGTGGTCGGCCTGCGGGCGGCCGATGGCGAGGGCGCGCTTGTCGAAGTCGAAGTCCCAGAGCACGCGGCGCAGGCGCGCGAGCGCGGCGTCGCCGGCGATGAAGCTGTAGTCGTACGCCTTGAACTGGTTGGTCGTCATGTACATCTTGTCGCTCTCGCCATGGTTGACGAAGACGTGCCAGCGGCGCCCGTAGCGCATCATCTGGAAGTTGCGCGCGTTCTGGTTGACGTAGAGGACGATCCGCAGCGGCTGCTCGTCGATGGCGGTCTCGAGGTCGGCGACGGAGCGCACGTGCGCGACCGGGATCGGGCTCTCGCGCAGCAGCGCCCGGGTGGCGGTGGCGTTCCGGGAGAGGAGGACGACCGGATGGGTCTTCGCTAGCTCCTGCAGCGGCGCGTACCACTGGCGCAGCTGGTAGAGGTTGATGTCGCCGTCGGCGAAGTAGACGCCGATCTCGAAGACGCCGGGTGTCAGCGGCGCGCGGTCCGCGAGCTCGCGGGCGACGTCGCGGCGGGCCCGCCGCGCGGTCAGCAGGTCGCCGGCCACTCCGCGCGCCAGCGTCGCGTCCCGGAGCAGGCGGGAGAGGACGGCGCGGGGTGCGGGTGTCATCGGACCAGGGTACAAGCCGGGTTTGAGCATGCTGATCGAGCAGCCGGAGCGGTGTCCACCATGCTGATCGAGTAGCCCGCGCAGCGGGCGTATCGAGATCCACCGCGGCCTGAAGGTCGGCTCTGCAGACCGGCGTCCGTGCGACGGTGGGTCTCGATACGCCCCTCCGGGGCTACTCGACCAGCATGGATGGCACCGCGTGCTGGGGGACGCCGGGTCTCGATACGCCCCTCCGGGGCTACTCGACCAGCATGTGATGGGCCCCTTCGGGGCTACTCGACCTGCAGGTGAGGGGCCGGGGTCACGCGCAGCCAGACGAACTGCAGGGGGGCGAGGCGGAAGCCCTCGCGGAGGTCGACGGCGATCTCGGTGACAAGGTCGACCGCCTCGGGGGCGAAGCCGCCGAAGCGCTCCGGCGCGACCTCCTGCGCCTCGTCGGAGACGTTGGCCAGAACGAGCACGGCCTCGCCGTCGCCGGGGCGCTGGTAGCCGAGCACGTGGTCGTTGACCGCGTCGAAGACCGTGAGCGCGTTGCCCGCGAAGAGGTCCGTCCGCTTGCGGATCGCGATCAGGTGCAGGAGCCCGCCGAAGATCTCGGCCGCGTCGGCGCCGGGGGTCTCGCGCTCGGCGTAGCGCTCCGCGGGCCGCCGCGGGCGGTTCACCCAGCGGGAGTCGCCCGCGGTGCTCGGGTCGTCCAGGTAGCCGTGGTCGTTCAGCTGTCCCACCTCGTCGCCGAGGTAGAGCAGCGGCAGACCGCCGGTGCTGAGGGCGATGGAGTGCGCGAGCAGCACCCGGTCGATCCCGTAGGGGTCGCCCGCCTCGACGCCCGCGAGCGAGGCCGTCGTCCCGGACACGCGCCGGTCGCCCGTGCGCGGGTTCTCCTGGAACGGCACGCCGCGCGCGAACGTCCCCTCGAATCGGTCGGTGTAGAAGTCGTTGAGGAAGCGCCGGTGCCCGGCCGCGTCGATGCCGAGCTCGGCGGCGTCCTCGTCGGCGAAGGTCCAGCCGATGTCGTCGTGCCCGCGGACGTAGTTGACCCACGCCGTTCCGGCCGGCAGCGCGTGCCGCCGCTCGAGCGCCTGGGCGAGCAGCCGGACGTCGCGGGTCGCGAGCGCCTCCCAGGTCAGCGCCATCTGCAGCGGGTTGTAGGAGAGCTGGCACTCCTCGAGGTCGATGTACTCGATCACCTCGTCGGGGTGCACGATCGCCTCGGACTTGAACAGCAGCGACGGCGCCGCGAGCCGGCAGACCTCGTTGAACGCGCGCAGCAGCACGTGCGCCTCGGGCTGCGACTCGCAGGTGGTGCCGAGCTCCTTCCAGATGAAGGCGACCGCGTCCATCCGCAGCGCGTCGACGCCCTGGTTGGCGAGGAAGAGCATCTCGCCGGCCATCGCGCGGAAGACCTCGGGGTTCGAGTAGTTGAGGTCCCACTGGTAGCGGTGGAAGGTCGCCCACACCCAGCGGCCGTCCTCGAGCTGCACGAAGGAGCCGGGGTGGTCGTCGGGGAAGATCTCGCGGGTGGTGCGCTCGAAGGCGTCCGGCTGCTCGCGGTCGGGGTAGATCCAGTAGTAGTCCTCGTAGCGCTGCTCGCCCGCGAGCGCCTTCCGCGCCCACTCGTGCTCGTTCGAGGTGTGGTTGAAGACGAAGTCGACGACCAGCGCGATGCCGTGCTCGCGCAGCTCGGCCGCGAGCAGGCGCAGGTCGTCCATGTCGCCGAGGTCCGGGCGCACGCGGCGGTAGCTGGACACCGCGTAGCCGCCGTCCGACTCCCCCTCCGGAGCGTCGAAGACCGGCATCAGGTGCAGGTAGTTGAGCCCGATCTGGCGGAAGTAGGGGATCTCGGCGCGCAGCCCCGCGAGGTCGCCGGCGAAGCGGTCGACGTAGCAGACGCCGCCGAGCGCCTTGTTGGAGAGGAACCAGTCCGGGTGCTGCCCGCGGGCACGATCGAGCGCGCGCAGGTCCTCCGGGCGCTCCTGCCAGGAGGTCGCGGCGAGCTCGACCAGGGCGACGATCTGCTCGACGAGGTCGTCGCGATGCGCGTAGACCGCGGCGAGCAGATCGACCAGCCGCGGGAGGCGGGCGTCCAGGCGCGACTGGAACTCCGGATCCTCGACCGGTCCGCCGAGGGCGTCCACGCGGGAGCGCACGTCCGCGATCAGGTCGTCGGGGGTGGGTACCGGCTCGGCCAGCACTGCACCGGGCAGAGCTGTCGAGGGGAGTTGCGTCGAATCGAACACCGTCGTCCTTCCGAGGGGCGTCCGCCCGGCGGGGGCGGATTCCCCGATGCTAGACGATCGGGGGACGCCCGGCGACCGTCATGCGCAGCAGCGTCCGGCCTGCCAGAATGCGGCGCTCCCCGGGGTCGGCGGTCCAGCCCTCGCGCCAGCCGGCGAACCAGGCCCGGAGCGCCGCACGGTCGTTCCGCCAGCGCAGGCACTGGATCGCGGTCCACGAGCCGACGTAGGCGAGCGCGAGCGGAGCCGGCAGCGAGCGGCGGGCGAGCCACACCCGGTTGCGAGCGTTCAGCCGGTAGTAGTCGGCGTGCCGGGTCGGCTGGATCACCGGGTGCTGGGCGACGAGCTCGCCCGCGTACCAGGTGCTGCGCCCGGTGTCCCAGACCCGCCAGGCCAGCTCGATGCCCTCGTGCGCGTAGAAGAAGGGAGCGGCCCAGCCGCCGGTCTGCTCGAAGACGTCGCGGCGCAGCACCACCGCACCCTCCCAGACCGAGAAGACGGGTCCGGAGCGGCGCGGGTCGCCCTTGAGGATGCGCGGGGTCCAGCGCCGGGGCGCGGGTGCGCCGTCGACACTGTCGACGCGCGGCTGCACCATGCCGATCCGGCGCGGCGAGGCGAGCAGCGCGATCGCGTCGCGGAGGAAGCTCGGCGAGGGCACGCGAGCGTCGTCGTCGAGGAAGAACAGGTACTCCCCCGTCACTGCGGGGACGCCGGCGTTGCGGCCGGCGGGGATGCCGAGGTTCTCGGGGAGGGCGAGCGCGCGGACGCCCTCGGGCAGTCCCTCGGGCGTCCAGCCGTTGCCGACGCAGACGACGTCGAGCTCGACGCCCTCCTGGGCGAGGACGCTCGCGAGCCCGGCCGCGAGGTCGTCGCGCCGCGTGCCCTGGGTCAGGACGACGACGCCGACGCGCGGCAGCCCGCCCGGCTCAGGACCGGACACGCTTGGACGCCATGATCGCGACGAAGTGGCCGACGAGCGCGAGGAGCGCGAGCGGCAGCAGCGCCGACACCAGCACCCGGTCGGCCGTTCCGGCGCCGACGACCAGCCCGACCAGGCTCGCGGCGAAGGCCAGCATGGTCAGCTCGACCGAGTGGTACAGCCGGTGGAACGGCAGGAACCGCGCGGCACGGCGCAGGCGGGCGAGAGCGGAGGAGGACGGCGTCGCCTCCCCCTTCGTGTCCGCGAGCTTCGTCAGCCCGGCGTTCGCCCGGGCGACGTGCACCATGTCGTTGAGCGCCTTGTTCAGCACGATCACCAGCGCGAGCGCGAGGCCGATCGAGGTCCAGAGGAAGTCCTCCGGAGCGTCGAAGGGGATCCCGGCGGCGCGCAGTCCGAGCGCGATCGGGATCAGCGACTCGGTCGTGTAGTGGCCGACCTTGTCGAGGAAGACGCCGGCGGGCGACGAGGTGCGGCGCCAGCGCGCGACCTCGCCGTCGCAGCAGTCGACGAGCATCTGCAGCTGGCCGAGGATCAGCGCGAGGGCGGCGCCGGCGATCCCGGGGATCAGCAGCGCCGCGGCCGCGCTCCAGCCGACCAGGATCATCAGCCCGGTCACGCCGTTGGCCGAGATCGAGGTGCGCAGCAGCTGCATGGTCAGGTAGGGCGAGAAGCGCCGCAGGTAGAGCGAGGCCGTCCAGTGCTCGGCGTTGCGCCGCCCGCGGACCTCGGGCGGCTGGGCGACCGCGCGGAGCTCGGCGATCGATCGCGGTCTGGCGGTGCTGGTCATGCGTCCCTCGCGGAGTCGGCGGCGGAGTCGGCCGCGGGGTGGTGGCGGTGCGCCGCGATGTTGCTGGTGAGGCCCGCGAAGCCGAGCACGAATCCGGTGCCCCAGGCCACGTGGATGGCGGGGATCACGACGAGGAACCACAGCATGGCGCGCGGTCCGTCGACGCGGGCGACGGCGATCGTGGCCGCCGCCACGAGGGCGAGGTAGCCGACCGGGACGACGAGGCCGATCAGCAGCCAGGGCGCGGCGCCGAGCAGCGCCTGCAGCGCTCCGGCGACCCCGGCGAGCAGGCCGAGGGCGAGCAGCGCCACGAGGACGGGGGGTGCGAAGTAGCGGAGGGACCGCGAGGCCGGGAACAGCCGGGTCAGCTCGCCCCGCCACATCCCGGTGGAGAGGAACTGCCGCAGCAGCGCCCGCATCGACGGCCGGGGCCGGTAGGTGACCGTGAGCCGCGGCGTGAACCAGACCAGGCCGCCCGCCTCGCGCAGCCGGCGGTTGAGCTCCCAGTCCTGGCCGCGCTTGAAGCGCTCGTCGAAGAGCCCGGCGCGCTCGAGGGCGGAGCGGCGGAAGACGCCGAGGTAGACGGTGTCGGCCGGGCCCTCCTCGCCGCCGACGTGGTGCGGGGTGCCGCCGAGGCCGATCCGCGAGCCGTACGCCCGGGCGACGGCGCGCTGGAACGGCGTCAGCCCCTCGGCCGCCATCACTCCGCCGACGTTCGCGGCGCCCGAGCGCTGCAGCGCCTCGACGGCGATCCGCGCGTAGTCCGGCGGGAGGACGGAGTGCGCGTCGACGCGGACGACGACGGGGTGCCGCGAGGCGCGGATCGCGGCGTTCAGCCCGGCGGGAGTCGAGCCGACGGCATTGGCCACGACGCGGATCCGCTCGTCGGCCGCGCTGAGCTCGGCGACGAGCCGCTCGGTGCCGTCGATGCTGGGCGCGAGCGCGAGGACGACGTCGAAGGGCCCGGTGTAGTCCTGAGCCAGCAGGGAGTCGACCGCCGCCCGCACGTGGGTGACCTCGTTGAGCACGGGCATCACGTAGGAGACGCCGGGCAGATCGGGGAGGTCGTCCGTCGGGGTCTCGGGCTGCATGGGTCCAGTTCGTGAGGCGGGGCCGGGCGTCCTGGCCGGACGCGGGCGCCCCACACTACCAGCGGGTCGCGCACCGCCCCGCGGACGCGGAGCAGCCCCCGGGGACGGATCCCCGGGGGCTGCCGCTCACTGCGGAAGGAGTCAGCTGGTGGCCATGGTGCCGAGCGTGACGTCGACCTCGAAGGTCTTGCCGCTGCGCACGTAGGTCAGCTTCACATCGGCGTTCGCGGCCTGCGCGCGCACCTGGGCGGTGAGGTCCGAGGCGCTCGTGATCGGCGTCCCGGCCACGCCGGTGACGATGTCGCCCGCGGCCAGGCCGGCGGCCTGCGCGGCACCGCCGCTGGTCACCTCCTGGATTTTCGCGCCGAGGACGTCCTGGGTGGAGTCCGAGACGCTCGCGCCGAGCAGGCCGTGCGTGGCGGAGCCGTTCGCGATGATCTCCTTCGCGACGCGCTCGGCGATGGCACTCGGGATCGCGAAGCCGACGCCGATGTTGCCGGACTGCCCGCTCGAGCTCGAGGACTGCCCCGCGCTCGCGATCGCCACGTTGACGCCGATCAGCTCGCCGTCGCTGTCGAGCAGCGCGCCGCCCGAGTTGCCGGGGTTGATCGCCGCGTCCGTCTGGATGACGGGCAGCGAGATGGTGCTCGTGGCCGGCGTCTGCTGGGTCTGGCCGGGGATGTCGAAGTTGAACGGGCTCTCGGTGCTGCCGCTCGAGCTGTCGCCCGAGTCGTCGGGGGCGGCGGAGGAGGCGACCTGGATGCTCCGGTTGAGCGCGCTCACGATGCCGTCGGTGACGGTGCCGGAGAGGCCCAGCGGCGCGCCGATCGCGACGGCGGTGTCGCCGACGTTGACCTCGGTCGAGTCGGCGAAGGTCATCGGGACCAGGTCGGTCGCGTCGGCCAGCTTGATCACGGCGAGATCGAGCGTGGGGTCGGTGCCGACGATGGTCGCGGTGAAGATGCGGCCGTCCTGCGTGGTCACGGTGACCGCGCCGTCCGAGATCTGGCCGTCGAGGGTCACGACGTGGGTGTTGGTGAGGACGTAGCCGTCCTTCGAGAGGACGATGCCCGAGCCGGTGCCGGACGAGGAGCTGCCGGCGACGGCGATCGTGACGACGCTCGGCGTGGCCTTGGCGGCGACGGCGGTCGCGGTGGTCGCGTCCTCGGCGTTGTTCACCGTGATGGTCTGCGAGCCGCTCGAGGAGACGACGCGGGTGCCGGCTCCGTTGGAGGCGGACCAGAGGCCGAAGACGCCGGCCCCGGCGACTCCGCCGACGACCGCGCCGATCGCGAGGGCCGCGACGACGCCGACTCCGGCGCGGCGCTTGGTCGCGGTGGGCGGGCCGACCGGGGGCTGGCCGCCGCCGAACGAGCCCTGCTCGCCGACGGGCGGCTGCTCGGTGCTCTGCACGGTGTGCGCGGCGGGAGGGGCGAACTGGCCGTAGCGCGGGGTCGGCGGGACCGGCTGGGCCTGGTTCCCCTCCGCCGAGTTCGACGTGTAGGACGGGAGGGGCTCGGTGGGCCCGGTGGACGACGACGGCACTCCGGTGCCCGAGGGGTACGTGGGCTGTCCGGGGGTGTGCTCGCCGGAGATGGGCTGGTTCGCCTCGTGGCGGCGATCCTCCGGCGTGCGGGGATCCTCCGGCTGACGAGGACCGTCGTGACTCTCGGTCATGGGTGGTGCTCCTTCCAAGCGGGGATAGCTTGACCAGGGAACCTGTGCGTTCCTTATGACGCGCCTGCGAGCGGCACGCCAATGCCCGCCGGTGCGCCCGCGGGGCCCCAGCCGCCAGACTGGCGGGGTGAGCATCCACGGATCCTGGACCCGCGCCGCCGCCGGCGCCGGTCTTCTCGGCCCGAGCGGCGAGGTCGCCGCCACCGTCTTCAGCGAGATGAGCGCCCTCGCCGCGCGGACCGGGGCGATCAACCTCGGCCAGGGCTTCCCGGACGAGGACGGGCCGCAGGAGGTGCTCGAGGCGGCGCGCGCGGCCATCTCCGCGGGCCTCAACCAGTACCCGCCCGGGCCGGGCTTCCCGGTGCTCCGCGAGGCCGTCTCGGCGCACCAGCGGCGGTTCTACGACCTCGCCGTCGACCCGGACGGCGAGGTGCTGGTCACCACCGGCGCCACGGAGGCGCTGGCGGCGACACTGCTCGCGCTCCTCGAGCCCGGTGACGAGGTCGTCACCTTCACTCCGCACTACGACGCCTACGGCGCGCTGATCGCCCTGGCCGGCGGCGTGCACCGCACGGTCCCGCTGCGGGGGACGGACTTCCACGTCGACCACGAGGAGCTGACGGCCGCGGTGACCGACCGCACCCGGGTCATCCTGGTCAACGACCCGCACAACCCGACCGGCTCGGTGCTGCCCGCTGAGACCCGGGAGCTGATCGTGCGGCTCGCACACCGGCACGACGCGCTGATCGTCACCGACGAGGTCTACGAGCACCTGCGCTTCGACGGCGGCCACGTGCCGATCGCGACGCTGCCCGGCGCCCGGGAGCGCACGCTCACCGTCTCCTCCGCGGGCAAGACCTTCAGCACCACCGGCTGGAAGATCGGCTGGATCACCGGGCCGCGCTCGCTGATCACCGCGGTGCTCGCGGTGAAGCAGTTCCTCACCTACGTCAGCGGGTCGCCGTTCCAGGGCGCGGTCGCCGTCGGCCTCGGGCTGCCCGACGCGTTCTTCACCGGCATCGCGGCGACCCTGGAGCGCAAGCGCGACGTGCTCTCCGCCGGGCTCGCGGCGGCCGGCTTCACGGTGTCGCCGTCGGCGGGGTCGTACTTCGTCGTCGCGGACGCGGCTCCGCTCGGCTGGGACGACGGGGTCGCCTTCTGCCGGGCGCTGCCCGGGCTCGCCGGGGTGGTGGCGGTGCCGGTGTCGGCCTTCTGCAGCGCCGAGGACGCGGACGCCTACCGCTCGCTGGTGCGATTCGCGTTCTGCAAGCGCTTCGAGGTACTGGACAGCGCGGCGGAGCGGCTAGCGGGACTCGCGCGCCGCGGCTGACCGGCGGCCGGCCCGGACGGGGCGGACCTCGAAGCGGCGCAGCGCGAGCGCGGGGTTCTTCTCCCGGGCCGAGGCGATGCGCTCCTGCGAGAGCCAGGCGACCGCGACGTCCTCGACCTCGCCGAGCGTGGCGATCTCGACACCCATCGGGTCGACGATCATGCTCGTCCCGACGCCGATCGGCGGAGTCTGGTCGGCGGCGACGAGGTAGATCGTGTTCTCCAGCGCGCGGGCGGTGACCAGGGTGCGCCAGTGCGCCTCCTTGAGCGGGCCGCGGACCCACTCGGCGGGGGCGGCGACCACGTCGGCGCCCGCGTCGACGAGCCAGCGGGTCATCTCCGGGAAGCGCAGGTCGTAGCAGGTCTGCAGGCCGACGACGAGGCCGCCCACCTCGAAGGTCTGCGGCACGCCGATCTCGCCGGGCGCGACCCAGTCGGACTCGGTCTGGCCGAAGGCGTCGTAGAGGTGCAGCTTGCGGTAGGTGGCGACGACCGCTCCCCCGGGCTCGACCGCGACGAGGGTGTTGGCGATCCGCTCGCCGTCGCCGACGGACTCCACCATGCCCGCCACCAGGTGGACGCCGAGCTCGCGCGCGATCTCGCCGAGTCCCTGGACGAACGGGCCGTCGAGCGCCTCGCCCGCGGCGACGAGCTCGGGGCCGAGCGGGTCGACGAAGAACGAGCTGTACTCGGGCAGGACGACGACGCTCGCGCCGCGCTGAGCGGCGACGCCGGCGAGGCGGCGGATCACCGCGAGGTTCGCCGCGCGGTCGTCGGTCGGAGCGAACTGCGCGACGGCGAAGCCGACGGCCGCCGCGCTCGCGGGCCGAGCGGCCTTGCGCGTGGAGGCTCTGCGCTGCGCCGCCATCAGCTCGGCGGGTAGAGGAAGAGCGGGACGCTCGAGGCCGGGATCGTCCGCGCGTGGTACGCGTGGTCGTTGCCCCAGTTGTACTCCTCGAGCGAGACGGTGCCGTCGCCGTTCACGGACTGCACATAGGCGACGTGGTTGCCGTTGAACCAGGCGACGGCGCCGGGGACGGGCGTGGTGCTGGTCTCCCAGCCGTGCGAGGCCCACTGGCCGGCCCAGGCGTAGGCGCTGCCTCCGCCCGGGGTCAGGTTGCCCCAGGTCCACTTGAACGGGGCGCCGGTGGAGCCCTGGTCGCGGTTCAGGCGCCAGGCGACGAAGTCGACGCACTCGCGGTAGTAGTAGCGCAGCGGCGAGAGCCCGCCGCCCTGGTCGTCGGTCAGCGCGTCGCGCCAGGGGTAGTCGTCGCCCTCCTCGCGGGGGGTGACGGAGCTGCTGGTGCCGCCCGAGCGGCTCGTCGCGGCAGCGCCCGTGGACGTGCCGGAGGCCTCCTCGGCGGCGGCCGCGGCGGCTGCCGCTGCGGCATCGGCGGCGGCCTTCTCCGCGGCGGCGGCCAGGGCACGCGCCTGCGCGGCGGCCTCGTCGAGCTGCGCCTGCGTCGGGGCGGTGAAGGAGTCGCGGATGACCTGCTCCTGCACGGCGGTCGAGGCGACGGTGAGCTTCTGGTTGCCGAGCGCCTGGATGCGGGCGGCGGCCTCGATCGCGGCCTGCGAGTCGGGGGCGGTGTCGAAGGAGTAGGCGGGCAGGGCCATCACGGCGACCATGCCGGCGATCGCGGCGGCCGCGACCGTGCTGACCGTGGTGCGGAGGACTCGGCCACGGCGGCGGCGGACGGGCGCCACCGTCGCGAGGACGGGCGTGCGCACCGCGACGGGAGCGACGGGCACCGGGCGGGTGCGGGGAGTCGGACGCTGAGCCTGTGCGGCGGATTCGGCGTCCCGCCGGCTCCGGCGGGTGAGGTGGATCCCCTCGCTCGGGGACCCGTCCCGGGTCGCTCCTGCGGTCTCGTCCACCTGTTCGTCGCTCACACCAGCACCCTTCGCATCCCGGACGAGGATAGCGTGCGCCCCGGCCCGACACACCGAGCGACTCGGGGCCGGGCCGGAGGTCCGGCGGCGATGGGGCCTCCTGGGAAGGATCAGCCAGTGCGCAGGGAGAAGCCATGCTGATCGAGTAGGCCGCGCAGCGGGCGTATCGAGATCTACCGGCGTCAGAACGAGAGTCTGCAGACCCGCCCTGCTGGTGACGGTGGGTCTCGATACGCCCCTGCGGGGCTGCTCGACCAGCATGCCGGGCCGCGCCGCAGCGTACTCCCGGGCAGAGCGGCCCGCGATGCGGGCCCTTCATCTCGAGCAGCCCGCGATACGGGTCCTCCACGAAGAACAGTCCGCGAAGCGGGTCCTCTACGAAGAGCAGCCCGCAAAACGGGTCCTCCATGCAGCATCCGCGGAGCAGGCATCTCATGCTGATCGAGTAGCCCGCGGAGCGGGCGTATCGAGATCCACCGGCGTCAGAACGAGAGTCTGCAGACCCGCCTGCTGGGGACGGCGGGTCTCGATACGCCCCTGCGGGGCTACTCGACCAGCATGCAGTCGCAGTCGCAGTCGCAGTGCAGCGTGCTCCTCGTGATCCACCTGCCGGCGGAGTAGCGTCGCGCGCAGGACGCGGCGACGGCGCTGCGCGGACGGGAGTGCGGTCATGATCCGGAGCGAGCGGGCCTTCAGCGGGTTCAGTGTGCGGGACGTCGAGGCGGCGAGGGCGTTCTACGGCGACGTCCTCGGGCTGGAGGTGTCGGTCAACGCGATGGGGATCCTCGACATCGCCCTGCCCGGCGGCGGGAGCGCCATCGCCTACCCGAAGCCGAGCCATGTGCCGGCCGAGTTCACGATCCTCAACTTCGCCGTCGAGGACGTCGACGCGGCGGTCGCGGCGCTCAACGAGTCCGGCGTCGTCACCAAGATCTACTCGGACGGCGAGATGCCGACCGACGAGAACGGCGTCATGCGCGGGCGGGGGCCGACGATCGCCTGGTTCCGAGACCCGTCGGGCAACGTGCTGAGCGTCATCGACGCGGCCTCGTAGCGCCGTGGGACGCCGCCGTTAACGACGAAAGCCGGCCGCTTTCGCGACCGGCTTCCGTCTTCTTGTTGCGGGGGCAGGATTTGAACCTACGACCTCTGGGTTATGAGCCCAGCGAGCTACCGAACTGCTCCACCCCGCGGCACAAGAAGAGACATTACACGGGGATCAGGACCGATGCAAATCGAGCGGGCATCCGGAGCGGGCAGCGCCGTGTTCGGCGGCTCAGACGGGCTTCGTCGCCGTCCACGCGACACCGTCGAGGGCGCTCGCGGCGACCTCGAGACCGGTCACCCGGAGAGCCTCCGCGACCTGGTCCGCCGAGCGCTCCCAGGTGCGCACCGCCGGGTCGTCGACGCGCGGCCGCGCCTGCGCGCCGATCACCGCGGTCCCACCCGGTGCGACGAACCACTCGACGATCCGCGCCCACTCCTCGAGATCGGGGAGCCAGGCGACCGCGTCCAGGGTCGTCACGACCGCGTCGAAGGCGTCGGGCTCGGGCAGCATGTGCCGCAGCTCGTACAGGTTCGCGCAGACGAAGCGGGTCCGCTCGGCGAGACCGCGCTCGCGCGCCGCCTCGCGGGCCCGCCGGATCGCCGGCATCGAGAAGTCGACGCCGATGACGTCCTCGCCCCGCTCGGCGAGCAGGAGCGCGTCGGCTCCGGCACCGCACTGCAGGTGCAGGACCCGCGCCCCGGCCGGCACTGCCGCCCCGAACGCCCGGAGGGGCGCGCCGTCGCCGGCACGCCCCTCCCAGTACTCCCGGTTCGGATCGAGCCACTCCCCTGCACGCAGGTGCTCGCCACGATCGACCTGGACCATCGGCCTACTGCTGTCCCTCGGCCGCCAGCGCCCGCTGGAGCGCCTCGGTGAGCTGCTCGTCCGCCGCCGCGAAGGCGGTCAGGTCGCCGGCCTTCAGGGCCGTCTCGCGAGCGGCGAGAGCCGTGCTCGCGTCGCTCAGCGCGGCCTGGAGCTCGGTCTGGTCGCCGGTCGGAGTCGTCCCGCCGGTGCCCGTGTCGCCGGTCCCGGTGCCGCCCGCGCCCGGATCCGCCGTGTCGGTCGGCGTCGGGGTCGGAGTGACCACCGTGCCGGTGTCACCCGCGTCCGCTCCCGAGTCGCCGCCGAAGAGGCTGTCGAGGGCGGCGTCGAGGGTGTCCTCGAAGGCGATGTCGTCACCGAAGGCGACGAGCACCTTCTGCAGGAGCGGGAAGCTCGTGTCTCCGTTCGAGCTGACGTAGATCGGCTGCACGTAGAGCAGACCGCCGCCGACGGGCAGGGTGAGCAGGTTGCCCCGGGTCACCGTGGTGTCGCCGCGCTGGAGCAGTGCCAGCTGGTTCGCGACGGTCGGATCGGTGTTGAACGCGTTCTGCACCTGACCGGGGCCGGGCACCGTGTCGTCGCTCGGCAGCTCGAGCAGCCGGAGCGTGCCGTAGCCGTCGGCCACCGCGCCCTCCGTCGAGCCCGCATCCGAGTCGGCGACGAGGTAGCCGGTGAGCACGTTGCGGCTCGCCGCACTGCCGGGTGTGCTCGCCGGGATGTAGGTGGAGTACAGCGAGTACGACGGCGTCTCGACGTCGGGCGTCTGCAGCGTCAGGTAGTACGGCGGCTGCAGCGTGTCCCCGCCGCCGACGGCGGCCGTGCTCGCTCCACCCGAGGTCGGGTCGTTCGGCGTGGACCAGGCGGCCTCGCGGGAGTAGAACGAGCCGGCGTCGGTCACGTGGTAGGTGCCGAGCACGGCGCGCTGCACCTTGAAGAGGTCCTCCGGGTAGCGGACGTGGCTGAGCAGGCCGGCCGACATCTCGCTGATCGGCTCGACGGTACTCGGGAAGATCTTCTGCCAGGTCTGCAGGATCGGGTCCTCGGTGTCCCAGGCGTAGAGCGTCACGCTGCCGTCGTAGGCGTCGACCGTCGCCTTGACCGAGTTGCGGATGTAGTTGACGTCGTCGGTCGGGAACTGCTGCTGCGTGTTGGTGTCGGCGATCGCCTGCGAGAGGCTCTGCACCTCCGAGTACGGGTAGTCCGCGGAGGTGGTGTAGCCGTCGACCACCCAGACGACGCGGCCGTCGACGACGGTCGGGTAGGCGTCCGAGTCGAGCGTCAGGTACGGCGCGACCTTCTGGACGCGCTGGACCGGGTCGCGGTCGTAGAGGATCTGCGACTGGTCGTTGACGCCGTCCGAGAGGAAGATCTGCTCGGACTGGAACTTGATCGCGTAGACGAGCTTCTTGAAGACGTTGTCGAGCGAGGGGCCGCCGTTGCCGTCGAAGGTCGTGTAGGTCTGCTGCTCGCCCTCGGTGCCCGACGGGTAGTCGAGCTCGATGTTGCGGTCGCCGTCGCCGCCGACGATCGAGTAGCCGGGCGAGTTCTCGCCGAAGTAGATTCGCGGCTCGTAGTCGCCGAGGTCACCGGTCGTCGGGACGCCGGACTCGATGAAGACGGGCTCGCCGTCGGACGAGCGCTGGTTGCCGTAGGCGGCGACCAGGCCGTAGCCGTGGGTGTAGACGAGGGTCTGGTTGTACCAGGTCTGGTTGGTGCCGAGGCCGTTGAGGTTCAGCTCGCGGACGCCGACGACGGCGTCCTGCGTCGAGCCGTCGATCGAGTAGCGGTCGACGTCGAGCGCGTTCTGCTGGTCGCCGAAGGAGTAGTACTGGCGGAACTGCTGCAGCTGCGAGAACGCGTCGGTCACGACGGCGGGGTCGAGGATGCGGATGTTCGCCGTGGTCTCCGCGTCGGAGCGGAGCGCGCCCGGCTCGGCGTCGGTGGTCGCGTCGTACGGGATGACCTGGACGTCGGAGACGCCGTAGGCCTGCCGCGTCATGTCGATGTTGTCCTGGATGTACGTCGATTCGAGCGTGCGCTCGTTCGGCTCCACCTGGAACTTCTGGACGACCCACGGGTAGAGCGAGCCGACGAGCAGGCTCGCGACGATGAGGAGCGCGGTGCCGATGACGGGCAGGCGCCAGCGGCCGATGAAGGCCGTGATGATGAAGAGGACGGCGATCAGCGCGGAGATGGCGGCGAGGATCTGCAGGCCGGGGATCGTGGCGTTCACGGAGGCGTAGGTCGCGCCGGTGATCCGGGTGCCCTGGCGGCTGAGGGTCGCGTACTGGTCGAGCCAGAGGCTGACCGCCTGCACGAGCAGGTAGAGCGCCGCGATGATCGCGAGCTGGATGCGCGAGGACTTCGAGATGCGGATCTCGCGGCCGTTGATGCGGATCGCGCCGTAGAGGTAGCCGGTGGCGAGGGTGGCGAGCGCCGAGATGATGAGCACGGCCGAGGCGAAGCCGACGATGCTCTGGTAGAAGGGCAACTCGAAGAGGTAGAAGGACGTGTCGAGGCCGAACAGCGGATCGACGTCGCCCGAGGGCGTGCGGTTCCAGAAGGTCAGGCTCGTCTGCCACCGGGTGGAGGAGGAGACGCCGGCGAAGAGGCCGAGGACCGCCGGGATGCCGAAGGTGGCCAGGCGCCGCAGCGGCTCGACGACCTGCTGGTAGCGGTCGATCTGCGAGTTGAGCTTCGCGTAGACCGGGCGCAGCCGGTAGGCGAGCGTCAGGCTCACGAACACCGGGACGGCCATGGCGACGAAGCCGATGACGAAGAGCCCGCCCGCGGCGAACCACTGCGTCGTCAGCACCGAGAGGAACCCGAGCTGGTCGTACCAGAGGATGTCGGTGTAGAGACCGGCGAAGACGAAGAACGCCACCACCAGGACGGCGACCACCACGACCGTGACGGCGAGAACGCTCCGTCTCTTGCGCGGCGGGGCTTCGGTTGCTGCAGAACTCACGGATAAGCCTCTTGATGTGGAGATGTGACGGGAGGCTCCCCATGGTAGGCGACGACCAGCGAGGGGACCTGAGCGTCGCCCTCAGGGAGCGGCTCGGCGGCTCCGCCCTGAGCGGACAGGGCGGTTCGGCCGGGCGGTGGATCTCGATACGCCCGCTCCACGGGCTGCTCGATCAGCATGCGGCGGACGCTCGGCGACTCGGTGGCCGCACATGCTGGTCGAGCAGCCCCGCAGGGGCGCATCGAGACCCGACCCGTCAGTTGATCGGGGTCGCGCCGTCGCAGGTCGGAAGGGCGTCGGTGTCGCCCGCGGCGACGCCCTTCAGGGCGGCGAGGGAGTCGTCGAGGGTGGCGACGCTGAAGACCTGGAGGCCGTCGGGCACGTGGCCGACGACCTCGTTGCAGTTGTCGGCGGGCGCGAGGAAGTACTGCGCGCCCGCGTCGACCGCGCCGAACATCTTCTGGCGGATGCCGCCGATCGCGCCGACCTCGCCCGCGGCGTCGATGGTGCCGGTCCCGGCGACGGAGGCGCCGCCGTTCAGCGCGCCCTCGGTGAGCTTGTCGATGATCCCGAGCGCGAACATCATCCCGGCGCTCGGCCCGCCGACGTCGTCCAGTTGGATGTCGACCTCGAACGGGAAGTCGAAGGCCGCTCCGGCGACGATGCCGATCACGGCCGCTCCGTCGTTGTCGACCGGGGTGACCTGCACGTCCTGCTCGGCCCCGCCGCGCTCGACGGTGAGGGTGACCGGCTGCTGGGTGCCCGAGGCCTGGACGGCGGTGCGGAGCGCGGTCACATCGGCGACCGGCTCCCCCGCGACGGCGAGGATCTCGTCGCCGGCCTCGAGCGCACCGGCGGCGGGCGAGTCGTCCGGGATCTGCACGACCGAGACGCGCTGCCCGATCGGGTAGCCGAGCTCGGTCAGCGCCGCGGCGATCGCCTCCTGCTGCGAGTCGGTCATCTCGGCCTGGTTCGCCTGGTCCCGCTCCTCGACCGTGGAGGACGGCGGGAAGATCTGCGCGACGGGCACGACGGCCTTGGTGCGGTCGAACCAGGCGCTCGCGACCTCGATCCAGGTCGGCAGGCTCTGCGGGTTGCCGACGACCGAGACGGTGAGCATGTCGAGAGTGCCCTCGGTGGGATAGGTCGTCTCGTCCGGGATGGAGATCAGCGGAACGTCCTCGCCGCTCGTGCCGAGGGTGTCGAAGACCGGGCCCGGCTGCTCGATCACGTAGGGGGCGGGGGTGACACCGAGCCCGACGACGAGCGCGACGCCGGAGAAGAGGACCGCGGGCCCGACCCAGGCGCGCCGGCCGCGCGGGGAGGAGGGGCGCGGGTCGACGGAGAACAGCAAACGGGGGCCTCTCTGGGGACGTGCGGGGCGGCGGCGCCGGCGTGTTCGCGGCGGGCGGAAGCGGGTCGGGGCCGGGCGGTCGACTTCACGTCGTGGCTCCGGACGCTCGGGCTAACGTAGCTTGCACGACTGGGAGTCGTGTCACGATCCGTCGCCCGAACCGGGTGTGCAGAGGCCGGCTCCGTGCGATGAGAGAGGGCTCCCCGAATGGCCGAAGGCGACAACGCGGACCGACCGGGCGGCGGCTCGGAGGACGAGTTCCGCGACATGCTCCGGCAGTTCCTCTCGGGGAACGGCCCGATCGACCCGAGCCAGCTCGCCGGCGCCGCCGGTCTGCCGAACGACCCGGTCGCGCTGCAGAACCTGCTCTCGCAGCTGCAGAGCGCGATGCAGCAGTCGGGCGGCGGGATCAACTGGTCGCTCGCGCTCGAGCAGGCGAAGCAGCTGGCGCGCGCCGAGTCGGTCCCGGTGACCGACGCCGTGCGTGCCCCGCTCGACGGCGCCTTCGGCGTCGCGGCGCTCTGGCTCGACGAGGTCGCCTACGTCTCCGAGCTGAGCCGTCCGCCGCGCACCATCAGCCGGCTCGAGTGGATCACGCTCACCATGCCGGTCTGGACGCAGCTCGCCGAGCCGGTCGCCCTCAGCATCTCCGACGCGCTCACCGGCGTCATGCGCGACCAGGCCCCGGAGGAGATGAAGGCGATGATCGCCGGCGCCGAGGACATGATGCGCGGCATCGGCGGCACCCTCTTCGCCCTCCAGCTCGGCCAGGTGGTCGGCCAGCTGGCCGCCGAGGTCGTCTCCGGCGGCGACATCGGCATCCCGCTGCTCGAGGAGAACGACGCGGCGATCGTGCCGCAGAACGTCGCCGCGTTCGGCGAGGGCCTCGACATCCCGATCGACCAGGTGCAGATCTACCTCGCGGTGCGCGAGCTCGCCCACGCGCGGCTGTTCCGGCACGGCAAGTGGGTCCGGCTCGCCCTGATCTCGCAGATCACCGACTTCGCCCGGGGCATCACGATCGACACCACCCGCCTCGAGGAGCTGGCCGAGAACTTCGACCCGTCCAACCCCGAGGAGCTGCGCGACGCGATGACCTCCGGCGCGCTGATCCCGCCGAAGACCGAGGAGCAGCTCGCCGCGCACGGCCGCCTCGAGACGATGCTCGCCCTGATCGAGGGCTGGGTGGACGTGGTCACCGCCGCGGCGACCACCCGCCTGCCCAGCGCCGGCGCGATCGCCGAGACCGTCCGCCGCCGTCGCGCGTCCGGCGGGCCCGCCGAGTCGGCTTTCGCCACCCTCGTCGGCCTGGAGCTGCGGCCGCGCCGCCTCCGCGAGGCCGCCGCGATGTGGCAGGCCGTCACCGACGCGGTCGGTCCGGAGGCGCGCGACGCGCTCTGGTCGCACCCCGACGTGCTGCCCGGCTCGGACGACCTCGACGACCCGACAGCCCTCGTCGCGCGACTGAGCGCCGAGGCCCGCGGCGAGACCCCGGAGCCCGACGAGATGGACCGCGCGCTCGAGGAGCTGCTGAACGGGACGACGCCCGCGGCGCCGGAGGGCGAGCAGCCCGAGGCCGGCACCGACGGCGGCCGTCCGGACGACGACGGCACCGCTCCCACCGGCGACCGACCGGTCTGACCCCTGCGCGGGAGGGGTCCACGACCTGTGGACAACTCCCGCGCCGCCCGGCCGCTCTCGGCCATGATCTCCCGATGGTCCTCCGGCTCGATCCCCGCTTCCCCCTGGTCTGGCGCTCCGCGACCGCGATGCAGGTCGGACTCGACCACCCGCGGGTCGTGCTGGAGGGCGTCGGCTACGCCGAGGAGCTGCTGGTGCAAGCCCTGCGGGTGGGCACCAGCGCGGGCACGGCGCGGCTGATCGCGACCCGCGCCGGCGCCTCGGACGCGCGCGTCGACGAGCTGCTCGCCACGCTGCGCCCGGTGCTGCTGCGGAGCATCGACCCGGATCCGCCCGCGCCGCCACGGGTGGTCGTCGAGGGCGTCGGCTCGGCGGCCGACGCCCTGCGCAGCCTGCTCCGCGGCGAGGGCTGCGAGCTGGTCGGCGAGGACGCGGTGCCCGCTCTCGCGGTGCTCGTCGCCGACTACGCCGTCGCTCCGGCGCGCGCCGCGCACTGGCTCTCGAGCGACGTGCCCCACCTGGCCGTGGTCTTCGGCGACGAGGCGGTCCGCATCGGCCCCCTCGTCGAGCCGGGCGGCGGGCCCTGCCTGCACTGCGCCTACCGCGACCGGATCGACCTCGACCCGGAGTGGCCGCGGCTGGTGATCCAGGTCCTCGGCACCACCGCATCGACGCGCACCGCCCTCTCCAGTGCCGCGACCGCGGTCGCGGCGGCCGACGCGGCGCTCCGGCGGCTGCACGCCGGCTGGACCGGGCTGCGCGCTGTCGAGCGCACCTACTCGGACGCCTCCGGCTCGTTCAGCGAGCGGCGGCTGGAGCCGCACCGCGGGTGCGCGTGCCGATCTCTGCGAGGAAGCGCGACGGCTCCCGCCGCGTGACCCGGCCCACGGTGGACTGCGACCAGGAGAGCCGCAGCCGCTGACGCGCGCGGGTGATGCCGACGTAGAGCAGCCGGCGCTCCTCGTCGATCGCCTCGAGGCCGCTCGCGTAGGAGATCGGCAGCAGGCCCTCCGTCAGGCCCATCAGGTGCACCGACTCCCACTCGAGGCCCTTGGCGGAGTGGAAGGTGGCCAGGGTGACGGCCGCGCGGTCCGGCTCGTGGTGCACCTGCTGGCGGGCGAGGAGGTCGTCGGTGAACTGCTTGAAGCTCCAGCCGGCGGGCGCCTCGTCGACCAGCCGGGCGAGCGTGTCCAGCGACTCCCAGCGCTCGCGCACGGCGCCCGGTGCCGACGGCGGCTCGGCGCTCCAGCCGAGCGAGCGGAGGACGTCGCTGACCGACTTGAACAGCGGCTCGCCCGAGATGGAGACCGAGGCCGCGCGCAGCTGCATCACCGCCTGCTTCACCTCCGGCAGGTCGAAGAAGCGCTTGCCGCCGCGCAGGTGCGCCGCGACGCCGCGCTCGTGCAGCGCGCGCTCGAGGATCGCGGACTGCGAGTTGGTGCGGAAGAGGATCGCGATGGCGGAGGGGCGCACGCCCGCCTCGATGTCGGCGGCGACGCGGGCCGCCACTCCCCGGGCCTCCGCGACGTCGTCGGGGTAGGCGTCGATCGCCGGCTCCGGGCTCTCGGCGGCGGCGGGGGCGCTCGCGACGGAGTGCAGCACGAGCGCGCCGGGCCGGCCGCGCATCAGCCGGTTCGCGGTCTGCACGATCGGCGGGGCCGAGCGGTAGTTCTCCTCGAGGCGGACGACCGTCGCGGCCGGCCAGCGCGAGCCGAAGTCGAGCAGGTAGTCGGCGCGGGCGCCGGCGAAGGAGTAGATCGTCTGGCTCGCGTCGCCGACCACGCAGAGGTCGCTGCGGTCACCGAGCCACAGCTCGAGCAGCCGCTGCTGGAGCGGGTTCACGTCCTGGTACTCGTCGACGACGAAGAAGCGGTACTGCTCCCGGACCTGCATCGCCATCGCCGGCTCGGACTCGAGCATCCCCGCGGTGACCAGGAGGACGTCCTCGAAGTCGATCTGCCGGCGCTGGTCCTTCAGCCCCTCGTACTCGTCGACCATCGCGACGGTCTGCTCGAGGGTGAGCCGTCCGGGCAGCGCACGGGTCCGCGCGGCCACCGCGTACTGCTCGAGCGAGAGCGCGGACACCTTCCGCCACTCGATCTCGGCGGAGAGGTCGCGCAGGGTCGCGGTGTCCAGCTTCAGCCGGAGCCGCTCCGCCGCGTGGCCGAGCAGCCGCGCCTTGCCGTCGAGCAGCTGCGGCATCGTGCCGCCGACCAGCTGCGGCCAGAAGAAGCCGAGCTGCGAGAGCGCGGCGGCGTGGAACGTCCGGGCCATGACGCCGCCCGCCCCCAGGACGCGCAGCCGGGAGCGCAGCTCGGCGGCCGAGCGGCTGGTGAAGGTGAGCGCCATCACCCGGGCCGGCGTGTAGACGCCCGTCGCGACGCCGTGCGCGATCCGGTGGGTGATGGTCCGCGTCTTGCCGGTGCCCGCGCCGGCCAGGACGCAGACCGGGCCGAGCAGCGCCTCCGCCGCCTCGCGCTGCCCCTCGTCGAGTCCGTCGAGCAGGGTCACGCGACGATGGGGCCGTTCTCGAGCGCTCCCCCGTACCAGTCCTCGATCATCGCGCGGGCGATCGACGAGCGGCCGGGCAGCAGCACCGACTCGAGCGAGTCGTGCAGCTGCTGGCGGGTGAACCAGCGCAGGGCGACGATCTCCTCGCCGTCCGGGAGCAGGTCGGCGGGGGCCTGGTCCTCGGCGAGGCGGGCGGTGAAGCCGATCATCAGCGAGGCGGGGAACGGCCAGGGCTGCGAGCCGAGGTACTGCGGGTCGACGACGCGCATCCCGGACTCCTCGAAGATCTCGCGGACGACCGCCGCCTCGAGCGACTCCCCCGGCTCGACGAAGCCGGCCAGGAGCGAGAAGCGGCCGGTGCCCCACATCGCGTTCGAGCCGAGCAGCAGGCGGTCGTCGGCGTCGAGGACGCAGACGATGATCGCCGGATCGGTGCGCGGGAAGACCTGGCTGCCGTCGACGGGCGAGCGGCGGACCCAGCCGCCCTGCTCGATCACGGTGGCCTCGCCGTTGCGCGGCGAGAAGCCGTGCGAGGCGTGCCAGTTGACCATCGCGAGCGCCTCGGTGAACAGGCCGGCGTCGCGGTCGCTGAGGTGCTCGGCGAGGGTGCGCAGGGCGCCCCAGGCGGCGTCGTCGGGCTCGAGGGCGCTCGCCTGCTCGTCCGTGAGCACGGCGGCGGCGACGGGCGTGCCCGCGGGCTCGCCCTCGGCGTCGACGGTGGTGCGGCCGAGGTAGAGGCGGAGGGCGCCCGCCGGCACGTCGGCGGCGGGA
This sequence comes from Rathayibacter sp. PhB179, assembly GCF_004345345.1. Taxonomy (NCBI): domain Bacteria; kingdom Bacillati; phylum Actinomycetota; class Actinomycetes; order Micrococcales; family Microbacteriaceae; genus Rathayibacter; species Rathayibacter sp. PhB179. The sequence continues at coordinate 27,279 of NZ_SLVD01000008.1, forward strand.
CGCAGGGCGAGGCGCTCGCCGTCGACCAGGGCGCGGTCGCCGCGCAGGAGGACGACCCGGGTCGCCGGGTCGGCGTCGAGCTCGTCGAAGAGGTCGGCGCGCGCGCGGGCGAGGTAGTCCCGGTCGACCGCCTGGCGGGCGAGCGGGAGGCGGTCGGAGAACGACGGGGTCATGCGGGCTCATTTCGAAGCAGTGCCGGGGGGACGGGCGGTGCGGGGCCGAGGAGGTGGCGGGCCGGGCGGCGGCCGGGAGGAGCGCGGCTCCTCGACGGCATCGGCTGGTCAGCGCGTGGCGACCGGCCGGTCGGGCGCCCGGCGACCTACCCTGGTGAGCATGGCCAGATCCCATCTCACTCTAGCCGCGCTGGCCACTTCGGCCGTCGAGGGCCTCGACGTCCGGACCGCGCGCGAATTCACGCACTCGACGCACGGGGACTTCGACTCCGCCCTGCTGACCACGCGCGACGGCGCCCGGCTGGTGGTGCGCGTGCCGACCTCGCCGCTGGCCGAGCAGGAGCAGCTCGGCGACCTCGTCGCCCTGCGCGCGCTCACCGCCGGCATCCGCAGCCGCCTGCCGTTCGATCTGCAGGAGAGCATCGGGCAGACGCCGTACGACGGCACCCGCGGCGTCGTCTACGAGTACCTCGAGGGCGACCGCGTGCTGATCGACGACGTCGAGGCCTCCAGCGGTCTCGCGGACTCGGTCGGGCGGGCGATCGGCGCGATCCACTCGCTGCCGGCGTCCTTCGTGCAGGAGGCGGGGCTGCCCGTCGCCTCGGCCCGCGACAGCGTCAACGAGACGGTCGCCGTCATCGAGCGCGCCGCCGACACCGGCCACGTGCCCGCCGCGCTCGTCGCGCGCTGGGAGTCGGCCTCCTCCGACGAGGCGCTCTGGCAGTTCGACCCGACGGTCGTGAACGGCTCGATGACCTCCGACTCCTTCCTCCGCTCCGGCGACTCCGTCAGCGCCGTGCTCGGCTGGGCGGCGCTGCGCGTGGGCGACCCGGCCCGCGATCTGCACTGGCTGCTCAGCGCCCCGGGGGCCGGCACGGCGTTCGCCGCGTACTCGCGGATGCGCGCCGGCGCGGTCGACCGCACCCTCCGCCAGCGCGCTCAGCTCTACGCCGAGCTCGAGCTGGCCCGCTGGCTGCTGCACGGCACCGAGACCGAGGACTCGGCGATCGTCGACGACGCGGTCGGGATGCTCGACCTCCTGGTCGACAGCGTCCTCGGCGATCTGTCCGCGCCGCTGTCGACCGACACCGGACCGGTGCTCGAGGTCTCCGAGGTCGAGGAGCTGCTGAACCGCACGCCCGGCGCGCGGACCGGCTCCTCCGCTCACGGCCGCGGGCTCGCCCCCGTCGCCGAGGAGAGCGACTCCGAGAGCTCGCGCTCCGAGTAGAAGCGCTCGGGCCGCAGCACGAGGTCGTCGGCGACGAAGTAGAACACCGCGTCGACGCTCTCCAGCGGCACGCCCTTCCAGCGCGAGTAGGCGAGGCGGTACAGCGCGAGCTGGAACTGCTTGAGCTCGAGATCGGCCGCGTCCTTCGGGGCGCGGCCGGTCTTCCAGTCCACGATCTGGAAGCCGTCCTCCGTCCGGTAGACCGCATCGAGCTTGCAGACGACGACGTGCCCGGCCAGCTGGAGGTGGATCTCGATCTCGACCGCCTCGGGGCGGCGGTCGGCCCACTCCGAGCGCTCGAACGTCTCGATCAGACGGGCGAGCTGCTCGCCCTCCGCTCCGGCCGCGGTCGCTCCGCCGTCGTCGAGCTCGTCCGGGAAGGTGTCGACCGACTCCGCCTCGCCCTGGATGCCGAAGCGGTTCTCCACCCAGGAGTGGAACGTCGTGCCGAGCCGGGTCTGCCGGTACGGCCGCTCGGGCATCGGCCGGCGCAGCTGTGCGACGACCTCGGCGGGCGTGCTGACGATGTCCTTGAACCGCGAGGCCGGGATGCGGGTCGGCAGGCCGACGCGCTCGCCGCCCGCGAGGCGCACGGCGCGCTCGGCGAGCAGCAGGCGGATGTCCGCTCCGCGGGCGCCGAGCAGCGCCGGCTCGGCGACGCGCACGCGCTCGGCCGCCGCGCGCACCCGGTCGCCGCGGGCTCCGAGCGGGTCGTGCGGCCAGTGGAAGGTGCGCGGCGCCTGCTCGAGCGGGTTCTCGAGGTTCGACGGCTCGACCGGCAGCTCCGGGAGGGTGCGGGCCTCGGCGAGGTCGCGGAGGAAGACGCCGGGTCCGCGCGGCTTCGCCTGCCCGGCCCACCAGGAGCCGCTCAGCAGCAGGTGGTGCCGGGCCCGGGTGACCGCGACGTAGGCGAGCCGGCGCTCCTCGGACTCGTTGCGCTCGCGCAGGGTGTCGCCGAAGTCGGCGATCGCGTCGACGACCTCCTTCTGCGTCGTGCAGCCGCGCCAGGCGAGGTCCGGCAGCTCGGCGGCGTCGCCGCGGAAGGCGTAGGGCATCGCACCGAGGCGCACCCAGCCGCGGAAGCCCTCCACCGGCGTGCCGGGCAGCTCGCCGTCGACCATCCGCGGCACGGCGACCAAGTCCCACTCCAGGCCCTTCGAGCCGTGGATCGTCAGCAGCTGGACGGTGCCGGGCTCCGGGTCCTCGGGCCGGGGCGCGAGGCCGTCGCGCTTGTCCGCCAGCACGAGCCAGCGGAGGAAGCCGCGGAGCGACGAGCCGGTGCCCGCGCCGCGGTCGTCGGTCTGCAGGTAGCCGGACACCGCCTCGCGGAACGCCTCGAGGTTGGCGCGGCCGTCGCTGCGCGACTCGTTGGCCTCCACCTCGATGTCGAGGCCGAGCTCCTGCTCGACCAGCGTGACGAAGTCGAGGAGGTCCAGGCCTGCCCGGGCTCGGAGGCGCGCGAAGAGCGTGCCGGCGTCGTGCAGGCGGCGCAGGCCCTCGTCGCTGAACGAGGACAGCGCGGAGTGGTCGAGCCGGCCGTCCTCGCCGGGGCGTCGCGAGGCGATGAAGTCGAGGGCCTCGATGATCGAGCCGCCCTCGCCCTCGGTGACGGAGGCGCGCATCCGCTCGCGCACCTCCTCGGGCAGCAGCCGGTGCGCGTGGTCGCGCGAGGCGAGCCAGGAGGCGAGGTCGCGGAGCGCGCGCAGGTCGCGGACGCCGAGGCGCCAGCGCGCGCCGGCCAGGAGGCGGACCAGCTCGCTGCCCGCCGCCGGGTCCTCCACCACGGTCAGCGCGGCGACGAGGTCGGCGATCTCGGGCTGCCGCAGCAGGCCGCCGATGCCGAGGATGTGGTACCGGACGCCGTGCCGGGAGAGCGCGGCGGCGAAGCGGTCCATGTGCGCACGGACGCGGAAGAGCGCCGCGGCCGACGGCGGCGCCTCCCCGCGCTCGGCGTTCTCGGCGAGGCGGCCGGCGAACCAGCGCGCGACGTCGTCGGCCTCGTCCTCGATCGTCTCGGGGAAGGTGAGCTCGACGGCGTGGTCGGAGGCGCCCGGTCCGGCGGCGAGGCGGTCGACCGGCACGGCGCTGCCCGCGGTGAGCGGTGCGACGACGGCGTTCGCCGCGGCGAGGACCCCGTGCCCGTTCCGCCAGCTGGTGGACAGCGAGAAGCGCGCCGCGGAGCCGAAGTCGAGGGCGAAGCGGCCGAGGCCCTCCGCGCTCGCGCCGCGCCAGCCGTAGATCGACTGGTGCGGATCGCCCACGGCCATCACGCCCTGCTCGGCGAAGAGCCGGGCGAGCAGGCGGGTCTGCAGCACGGAGGTGTCCTGGTACTCGTCGAGCAGCACGACCCGGTAGCGGGCGCGGTGCTCGTCGACGACGCGCGGCACGCGCTCGATGATCCGCAGCGCCAGCGCCACCTGGTCCGAGAACTCGACGAAGCCGCGCTCGGCCTTCGCCTCCTGGAACCGCTCGGCGAGCGCCGTCAGCACCGGCAGCGCGCCGACGGCCTGCAGCGCCTTCTCGAGCTCGCGGTAGAGACCGGAGCCGCTGGAGCCGCGGGGCAGCTCGCCGAGGCGGAGGAAGTCCTCCGCGAAGCCCGCGGCCTCGGCCGGGTCGGCGAGGTTGTCCGCGAGGTCGTGCGCGAGCGCGACGGTGAGATCGGTCAGGCGGTCGATGCTCGCCTCGACCTCGAGGATGCGCGGGTCGGCGGTGTCGGCGACGACCCCGCGCGCCAGGTGCCAGGCGGAGGCCTCCGAGAGCACGGTCGCGTCGCCCTCGCGCCCGATCAGCGCGGCGTTGTCGCGGAAGATCGTGTTCGCGAAGGCGTTGTAGGTCGAGACGGTGGCGGCCTCGAACGGGTCGGGCTCGGTCTGGCCCTCGCGCAGCGGCAGCAGGCCCGCGGCCCCCAGCTGGTCGATCCGGCGGCCGATCCGCTCGCCGAGCTCGGCGGCGGCCTTGCGGGTGAAGGTGAGGCCGAGGACCTCGGAGGGAGCGGCGAGCCCGTTGGCGAGCAGCCAGAGCACGCGGTTCGCCATCGTCTCGGTCTTGCCGCTGCCGGCGCCCGCGACGACGAGGGCCGGGGCGAGCGGCGCCTCGATGACGGCGCGCTGCTCGACGGTGGGCGGGCGGAGGTCGAGGGCCTCGGCGATGGTCAGGGCGTCGATCACGGGCGGGGTCCCTCCTCGGGGGTCGCGGCGGAGTCGGGAGCGGGGTCGGCGGCGGGATCCGGGTCGGCGGCGTCCAGGGACGAGTCCTCGGGAGCCGCGGTCTCCTCCTCGTCCGTCTCGACCTCGTCGAGCGCCAGCCGGCCGTCGCCCGACACCTCCGGCACCGCGTGGATCCGGTACCGCAGGGCGTCCCCCGGGGAGAAGGGGACAGCGTCGAGCAGCCCCGAGAAGCCGGCCGAGGCCATCCCCCGCGCGGCGGCGCGGACCCGCTCGCGCAGCGCCTCGAGCTCCTCCTCGCCGAAGCGGGGCTGGACCACCTCGCGGTAGAGCGACCCGCGGACGCCCTTCGCGACGAAGAGCAGCTTCGCGCCGCCGCCCTCGTCCGCGCCGGCCGCCTCGATCGCGCCGCTCGCGACGGCGAGCTGGTAGCTGCCGAGCTGCGCGTGCTCGGCGATGTCGGCCTGGCGCGGAGTGCTCCGGCCGGTCTTGAGGTCGACGATGACGACCGAGCCGTCCGGCGCGCGCTCGACCCGGTCGATCGAGCCGCGGATCCGGGCGGGCGGCACGTCGATCTCGAACTGCTGCTCGCGGCCGAGCACCGCCCCGCCGCCGCGCTCGAAGTCGGCGAGGTAGGCGGCGAGGCCCTCGACCAGGCGCCGGGTCACCCGCAGCTGCCGCTCGCCGAGCCAGGGCGACTCGAAGACCAGCTCGGGCCAGCGCGACTCCAGCTCGGCCCAGAGCGCCTCCGGCTCCGTGCTCGACGCGTTCTCGAGCACCCAGTGCACGAGCGTGCCGACTCCCATCGCGGTGCTCGTGGTCGAGCCCGACACGGCGTCGACGAACCAGTCGAGCGGCGAGCGCTCGAACGCCTCGAGCCGGCTGGGCGAGACCGAGACGGGCCGCTCCGGGTCGTCGAGGTCGAAGAGCGGCTCGGTGGTGGACGATTCGAGGACGCCGTACCAGGAGGCCGGGTCGGCCCCCGGCACCTCGGCCAGCGTGAGTGCGCGCAGCCCGCGGATCGCACCGGGCGCCTCGGCCGAGTTCGGCGTCGTCGCGGTCCGGCGGAGCCCCGCGACCGCCCCGCGCAGGGTCAGCGGCACGGCCGAGGCCGCGTCGAGCCGGGGCGCGTCGGGCGGCGTGAGCCGGAAGAAGAGGGACGGGGTCTCGTCCTCGCCCGCGACGGCGCTGAGCACGAGCTGGCGCCGGGCCCGGGAGGCGGCGAGCGCGAACATCCGCAGCTCGTCGTCGAGGGTGGCCTTCCGGCTGTCGAGCGGCAGGTCGCCCTCGCCGCGCGCGTGCCGGATCAGCCCGTCGGGGTCGAGCAGCGAGCCGCGCTGGCGCAGGTTCGGCCAGACGCCGTCCTGCAGCCGCGCGACCACGACCACGTCGAACTCGAGGCCGACGACGGAGGAGGGCGTGCCGATCAGCACCGCGTCCTCGACCGAGCGCGGCGCGAGCGTGTCCTCCGGCACCTCCGCCTCGAGGATCTCGGTGACGAAGCCGATCGCCGAGTGACCGGGCGCCCGCTCGACGAAGCGCCGCGCCGCGCTGAAGAGCGCGACGACGCCGTCGAGGTTGCGGTTCGCCTCGGCCGCGGTGAGACCGGTGCCGAGCGCCAGCTCGCGCCAGGAGGACGCGACGCGGCTCGACTCCCAGGCCGACCAGAGCAGCTCCTCGATCGAGCCCTGCTCGGCGTGCAGTCGGCGCACCCGGTCGATCGTGACGGCGAGGCGCTCGGCCTGGCGCGCCGGGCCGGAGTCGATCGTGGCGAACCGTCCCGGTGCCTCCAGAGCCTCCACCAGCAGCGGATCGCTCGCGCGGATGCCCCCGCCCGCGAGCTCCTCCGCCCGCAGAGCGAGCCGCAGCCGTCGCAGGCCGAGCCGGTCGACCCCGCCGAACGGGCCCAGCAGCAGCTCGGCCGCCAGCTCCGCGTCCAGCGGACGCTCGCCCACTGCGACGCCGATCAGCACGAGCAGCGCCCGGGCGGCGTGGTCGTCGCGCAGGGCACGGCCGGCCAGCACGGAGCGGGTGGGCACCTCGGCGACGGCGAGCGCCTTCAGCAGCGGCTGCACGGCTGCGCCGGAGCGGACGACGACGGCCATCCGCCGCCACGGCACGTCGTCGCGCAGGCGGCGCTCGCGGAGCAGGCGCGCCACCGTCGCGGCCTCGCGCGCCGCGGTCGGTGCGTGCAGCACGAGCACGGGAGCGGGCGCCCCCTCCTCGTCGGCGGGGGCCTCGGCGGCGCGCTGCCGACCGGCCGCGGCCGTGCCGATCCGCTGCGTCGCCGCGGAGACGAGGGCGCGCAAGGCCGCCCCGTGCCGGTGCACCCGGCCGAGGACCAGCGTCTCGGCGTCGCGCACGCCGATCGCCGGGCCGAAGCGGCCGAGGGTGTCGGAGGCGGCGCCGCGGTAGGCGCTCGTCGCGACGTCCGGGTCGCCGAACGCGAGCACGGTGACGCCGCGCGCGGCCAGGGCTCGCAGCAGCACGACCGTCGACTCGCTCGCCTCCTGCATGTCGTCGACGACGACGAGGCGGAGCGCCCGGATCCGCTCGCCCCCGCCGCCGTCGCGGATCGTCTCGGCCGCGAAGGCCGCGAACTCGGCGGCGTCGAGCTTCGTCCCCGCCTGCGGCGACATCCAGTCGACGACGTCGCGGAACTCCTCGAGCACGGCGGCGGCGGCCGACCACTCGCCGCGGTCCGCGTCCACGGCCAGCCGGCGGATCGCGGCGGTGTCGAGGCCGTGCTCGGTGGCCCGCATCCCGAACTCGCGCAGCTCGGTGCGGAAGGTGCGCAGCCGCAGCACCTCGGGGCTGAACTCGTCGGGCCAGCGCGGCCCGGTGCCCTCCTCGAGGTGCCCCTCGAGCAGCTCGGAGAGGATGACGTCCTGCTCGCCGCCGGTGAGGAGGGTCGGCCGGTCGATCCCGAGCTCCTTCGCCGCGGCGGTCACCGCCTCGAAGGCCAGCGAGGTGGCGGTCCGCGCCAGCGGCCCCCGCGTGGGCACGCCGAGCCGCAGCGCGAGCACGTCGCGCAGCGCGGTCGCGGCGGTGCGGCTGGCGGCGAGCACGGCGATCGACTCCGGCTCGTAGCCGCGCTCGAGCACGCGCTCGGCGACGAGCTCGACGATCGTGCGGGTCTTGCCCGAGCCGGGGGCGCCGAGCACCGCGGCGCTGCGGCCGTCCGGCAGGGCGAGGACGGCGCGCTGCGACGGGTCGAGGACGAGCCCCTCGCCGGCCGAGCCGTCGCGAGCGGGAGCCTCGTCGGAGGCGGGTGCCGGGGTTCGAGGAGCGCTCACGCGACCACGCTAACGAAGACCGCCGACACTGCCGAGCGCCCTCGGGCGGCCCCTCCCGGGCCGGGTCCGCTCAGCGCGAAACCGGCGTCGGCCGCGCCGCCTGGTCCCGTATCCTGACAGCCACGTCCCCTCCCGAAAGGCACTGCTGGTGGAAATCCGTATCGGAATCGTCAACACCCCGCGCGAGCTCAACTTCGAGTCCTCGCTGTCCGTGGCCGAGGTCGAGAAGACGGTGACCACCGCGCTCGAGGCGGGCGCCAAGGTCCTCCGCCTGCGCGACGAGAAGGGCAAGATCTACATCGTCCCCACCGAGACCATCGCCTTCGTCGAGGTCGGCTCCGAGGAGTCGCGCCGCGTCGGCTTCGTCGCCTAGCCCCTCCCGCACGGTCACGTCGTGGAGCTCCTCTTCGTCACGCTCGGCGGGATCCTCCTGGGCCTCGCCGCCCGCTACGGGCTGCCGCACCGGCACCTGCACGGGTCGGTGCTGATCCCCGCGCTCGGCGGCGTCGTCGCCGCCGTCGTCTGGGTCGCGCTGACCTGGGCCGGTCTGCCCTGGGACGGCGGACTGATCTGGATCCTCGCGCTCGGCCTCGCGGCTGTCGCGGTCCTCACGGCCGACGTCGCGCTCGGCCGGGCGCGCACCCGCCGCGACGACGCCGCCCTCGAGGCGATGCTCGCCGGCCGGGTCGCCCCGGACCGCGTCGCTCCCTGAGCGCCGCCCACCACCACGCGAAGGCGCGGGAGTCCTGGACTCCCGCGCCTTCGTCGTCCCCGGGTCCGCCGCCTCAGGCGGGCAGGGCCCCGACCGGGGTCGTCGCGGCCAGCGCCTCCGCCACCGCCGCGCGGATCGGCTCCACGATCGGCAGCACCCCGGCGAACTCCGCGGCCAGCCGCTCGGCCGCCGCGCTGAGCGGCCCGCCGCCGATGATCACCGCCTCCGCCCCGGCCGCCTGCGCCCGCAGCACCGCGGCGTGCAGCTCGCCGTGCAGCCGGTCCGGGTCCTCGAGCTCCTCCGCCGGCGACGCCGTGAGGAAGCAGCCCGCATAGGCGCCGAGGCTCCCCGCGTCCGCGACGAGCGCCCGGAGCACCGGCTCGAGCCGGCCGGTCGTCGTCGCGATCGCGAACCGCCGGCCGCCCGCGCTCGCGGCGCGCACGGCCGCGGCTCCGATGCCCACGACCGGCAGCCCCGTGGCCTCCGCCGCCTCGGCGGCACCCGGATCGCCGAACGCGGCGACCACGATCGCGTCGGGTGCGTGCAGCAGCACTGCGCGTCGAGCCGCGGTCACCACGTGCGCCGCCGCGGCGGAGAGAGCGGAGGGCGTCGTGATGATCGAGGGCCCCTGCGCCACCGTCTCCCCCATGATCCGGACGTCCTCCCCGCGCACCGCGTCGCGGGCGACCGCGACGAGGAGCCGGGTGGTCGCGACCGAGGTGTTCGGATTCACGACGACGACCGTGCGCTGCACGCTCAGTCCTCCGCCATCGGGCGGCCGACGGTCTCGCGCGGGAACTGCACGGCGATCGCGCAGATCGCGAACAGCCCGGCGAGGAGGGCGAACATCCCGCCGACCCCCGAGGCGTCGAGCACGGCGCCGGCGAGGAGCGGGAACAGTCCGCCGGAGAGCGAGCCGAGGGCGAGGATCACCGAGGTGCCGAGGCCGCGGATGCGCGTGGGGTACTGCTCCGGAGCGAACAGCCAGATGGTGGTGTTGAGCACGATCACCGAGAAGTTGAAGAGGAAGCCGAAGACGAGCACCAGCGCGACGGTGGTACCGAGGAAGCCGAAGCCGAGACCGGCGCCGATCCCGAGCAGGGCCGCGACCGTGAGCGTGAGCTTGCGCGGCAGCCGGCGGGCGGCGAGGGCCGCGACCAGCGCTCCGACGAGGGAGCCCGACTGCATCACGAGGGTATACCAGAGCGCACTGGTGATGTCGAAGCCGCGGGAGGTGAGGATCAGCGGGATCAGGGTGAGCATCGAGATCTGCGCGGCGTAGGACATGCAGACCGCGACGCCCAGGGCGATCGTGGTGCGGCGGTGGCGGCGGCCGAAGAGCTCGGTCCAGCGCGGGGTGCTCACGGCGGTGACGGGCCGGTCGGCGGCACCGCCCAGGTAGTCGACCTCGTCGGTCACGGGCCGGTGCAGACGGCCCTGCGCGAGCCGGTTGATGACGGTGTTCGCCTCGGCGACGCGGCCGCGGGCGGCGAGATAGCGGGGAGTCTCGGGCAGCGCGCGCCGGTAGACCACGACCGCGAGGGCGGGGATCACCAGGATCCCGAAGAGCCAGCGCCAGCGGTCGTCGCCGGTGAAGACCGAGAAGACGATGACGCCGAAGAGCGGGGCGAGCATGTTGCCGAGTCCGGCCGCGGCGACGTTGATCAGGCCGACGGCGGTGCCGCGGTGCTTGGCGGAGAAGAACTCGGCGAGCATGATGACCGCCGTCGCGATCTCGCCGCCGAGGCCGAGGCCGACCAGGAAGCGCGCCGCGACCAGGATCTCGTAGCTGGGCGCGAAGGCGCAGAGCAGCGAGCCGACGGCGAAGATCATCAGGTTCGCGCCGAGGAGGGTGCGCCGCCCGATCCGGTCCATCACCACTCCGGCGAGGACCCGGCCGAGCGCGACCGCCGTGAAGGTCGCCGTGTTGAGCAGGCCGATCTGCGCGCCGGCGAGTCCCCAGTCGGCGGCGAGGATCGGGCCGGCGACGCCGACCGTGTTCTGCTCGATCGCGTCGAAGAAGACGCCGAAGAGGATCATCGCGACGATGCCCAGGTGGGCGCTCGTGACTCCGATGCGCGAATAGGCGGCCTCGATGCGGTCGCCCATCGTCGTGGCGGGGGGCGGATTGGTGACGGTGCTCATGGGGCGGGTCCTTCCGGCGGAGTGGCGAGGGGGCGCTCGGTATACCGAGGCACGTCGATCACGGTAGATCCGATCCGGCGCCAGGTTGTTTCGGGCAGATGAAGACGGCGTTACAAGGGCCGACGGGTCTCTCCTGCACCGCCCGCTACCCTTCGAGGACGGAGAACGGGTAGACCATAGGAGCGCCGATGCCGACGAAGAGTCCCGCGCAGACGATGTCGCAGCGGGTGTACGAGGAGCTGCGCGCGCGCATCCTCGACGGCCGGCTGCCCGCGGGCGAGCCGATCCGCGAGCGCGATCTCGCCACCGAGCTCGCCGTCTCGCGCGTCCCGATCCGCGAGGCGCTGCCCTGGCTCGAGCTGGCCGGCCTGGTCACGGTGCGCCCGCGCAGCACCGCCGTCGTCTCAATCGTCCGGCGGCGCGACGTCGAGGAGCTCTACGACATCCGCTCGGCACTCGAGCCGCTCGTGGCCCGCAAGGCCGCGGAGGCGGTGGCCCGCGGCGCCGACGCCTCGGCCCTGACCGCAGTGGTCGCCGACGCGAGCGCCGCCCTCGCCGCCGGCGACCTCGCGCGCTTCCACTCCGAGAGCGGCCGCATCCACGGCGCGATCGAGACGATCGCGGGCAACCGGCTCCTGATCACCACGATGCAGCCGCTCGACGAGCGCAGCAACCGTCTCAACATCGCCAACATCCAGGCCGAGCCGGGCGTCCGGCACGACGAGCACGTGCGGCTCGCGGAGGCGATCGCCGCCGGCGACGCCCCGCTCGCCGTCTCCGTCGCCCACGCCCACGTCGAGTGGGGCCGCGCCCGCACCGTCGCCACCCTGACCCACGTCCCCGGCTTCATCGACGACTGACGCAGCGGCGGCGCACGTCCTCCGTACTGATCGACCGGCCAGCGGCGGTCGCCTCCATGCTGATCGAGTAGCCCGCGCAGCGGGCGTATCGAGATCCACCACCGCAGGGAGTCGGGTCTGCAGAACCCATTCTCCGGAGGACGTGGGTCTCGATACGCCCCTCCGGGGCTACTCGACCAGCATGAGGCGCGGCACAGGCCGAGCTCCGGCACGCGGATCTCCCTCGGGCACGCGGGAACGGGCGAATCCCGCGAGCCGGAGGTGATTACGCGAGCCGGAGGCGACGGACCCCGTTCGACAGCCGCGCCGGGGCCTCAGGCCGTCAGGCCGAGCGCGTCCATCCGGCGGGTGTGCGAGGCGATGAGCTCGGTGAAGACCGGCTCGATCCGGGACTCGTCGGAGTCGGGGTTGCCCGAGCCCATCAGCGCCGAGCGCGCGACGAGCAGCGTGTCGCCCACCAGCCGGCGCCCCCAGACCGCGAGCCGGGAGCCGAGGCGCTCGTCCGCGGCGATCTCGCGGCGGAGGATCGCGACCAGTCCGTCGACGCCGGTGTCGGCGCCCAGCGTCTGCGCCATCCGCGGGCCGACGTCGTTCGGCAGCCCGCCGGTGAGCCGGATGAAGAAGTCGTCGAGGAGCCCGGCGGTGATGTAGGCCGACAGCAGCGTCTCGTGCAGGTCGGCGCCGCGGGTGAGGTGCTCGAAGGTGTCGATGGCCGGCCGGAACGGTGCCATGGCCTCACTCGGCTCGACGTCGCGGCGGCGCAGCTCGGCGACGACCGCGTGGTGCTTCGCCAGCGCGGTGCCGGCGGCGGCCGAGATCGCCTCCTTGTCGGCGAGGTCGTCCGTGCCCGCCACCCCGCGGGCCAGCGCCTCGAAGACGGCCAGCTGGAGATACGCCACCTGCCCGAGGTAGGGCAGCAGCTGGGGGCTCAGGTCGGCCAGATCGACGCGATCGCGCTTGCTCGTCGACTCTCCGCGCGGGGTCAGTCGGGGGGCTTCGCCGAGCGGACGTCGACGTCGGAACCAGGCTGCCATCCGATCAGTGTAGAGCGCGCGCCGCCCGCGGTTCCGGGCCCGAGGACCCCCGTGGCGGTAGACTCGCCGGGATGTCACCGGCGCTGGATCGGTGACCCTGCGCCCGAGTCGTACAGGGGCGTGGACCGTTCGACACGACAGGCGCTTCACTCCGTGACTTTCTCCGACCTCAACATCGACGACGACATCGTCGCCGCACTCGCCGCCAAGGGCATCCTCGAGCCGTTCCCCATCCAGGAGCAGACCATCCCGCTGGCCCTGCAGAAGCAGGACATCATCGGGCAGGCCAAGACCGGCACCGGCAAGACCTTCGGCTTCGGCCTCCCCCTCATCCAGGCCCTCGGCAACGACCCCGAGCCCGGCGTCAAGGCGCTGATCGTGGTGCCGACCCGTGAGCTGGCCGTGCAGGTCACCGAGGACATCGAGCTCGCCGCCTCGAACCGGCCGACCAAGATCGTCTCGATCTACGGCGGCAAGGCCTACGAGGGTCAGATCGAGCAGCTCAAGGCCGGCGCGCAGATCGTCGTCGGCACCCCGGGCCGCCTGCTCGACCTCGCCGGTCAGCGCCTGCTCTCGCTCGCGAGCGTGCAGACGATGGTCCTCGACGAGGCCGACAAGATGCTCGACCTCGGCTTCCTCTCCGACATCGAGAAGCTCTTCGCGCAGACCCCGGCCACCCGCCACACGATGCTCTTCTCGGCGACGATGCCCGGCGCGATCGTCGCCCTCGCCCGCCGCTTCATGAACAAGCCGATCCACATCCGGGCGACGGACCCCGACGAGGGCATCACGCAGGCGAACATCAAGCACATCGTCTACCGGGCGCACTCGCTCGACAAGGACGAGGTCATCGCCCGCATCCTGCAGGCCGAGGGCCGCGGCAAGACCGTCATCTTCACCCGCACCAAGCGCGCGGCCGCCCGCATCGTCGAGGAGCTCAACGACCGGGGCTTCAACGCCGCCGCCGTGCACGGCGACCTCAACCAGGAGCAGCGCGAGCGCGCGATGGCCGCGTTCAAGGCCGGCAAGAAGGACATCCTGATCGCGACCGACGTCGCCGCCCGCGGCATCGACGTCAACGACGTCACCCACGTGATCAACCACACGATCCCGGACGACGACCAGACCTACCTGCACCGCGTCGGCCGCACCGGCCGCGCCGGCAAGACCGGCATCGCCGTCACCTTCGTCGACTGGGAGGACCTGCACAAGTGGGCCCTCATCAACCGCGCGCTCGAGTTCGGCCAGCCCGACCCGGTCGAGACCTACTCCTCGTCGCCGCACCTCTACGAGGACCTCGCGATCCCCGTCGGGACGAAGGGCCGGCTGAAGCCGACCCCGATCCCCGCCGAGGCGAAGGCGGACGCCCGCCCCGAGCGTGCTCCCCGTCAGCGCGAGCCGCGGGAGCCGCGCGAGGGCGGCCGCGAGCCGCGCCGCCGCAGCCGCGGTGACGCCGCCGAGACCGCTCCCGCCGCGACCGAGGGCGAGCCGGTGCAGACCGGCCAGGCCCCCTCGAGCGAGAGGAAGGAGCACCACGACGGCAACAGCGAGCCCCGCCGCCGCACCCGCCAGCGCCGCCGCAGCCCCCGCCCGGACGGCTCGGCGTAGGTCTCAGCGGCCGCGGATCTCGATACGCCCGCTCCGCGGGCTACTCGATCAGCATGGAGGACCGCTCCGCGGTCTACTCGATCGGCGTGCGGGACCGCTCCGCGGGCTACTCGATCAGCGTGCGGGACCGCTCCGCGGGCTACTCGATCAGCATGGAGGACCGCTCCGCGGGCTGCTCGATCGGCGTGAGAAGCATGCTGGTCGAGTAGCCGCGCAGCGGCGTATCGAGACCCGCCCCGCCGCGCCGACGTCTCGGCTCAGCCCGCCCGCGCCGCCCCGCGGATCGCGTCGACGGTCGCGCGTTCCGTCGTGTTCTCGCCGAGCCGGTTCGGCTTGCCGGTGCCGTGGTAGTCGCTCGAGCCGGTCGTGACGAGGGAGTACCGAGCCGCCAGCTCGCGCAGTCGCCGCTTGCCCGCGGCGGTGTTCTCCCGGTGCTCGACCTCGAGGCCGAAGAGCCCCGCGTCGACCAGCTCCGGCAGCATCGACTCGATCGCGATGCCGCGGGTGCTCGTGGCGGGGTGCGCGATCACGGGCACGCCGCCCGCGGCCCGCACGAGCCGCACCGCCTCGACCGGATCCGGGGCGTAGTGCGGCTGGAAGTAGCCCCCGCGCCAGTCGAGGATCCCCGCGAACGCCGCCGAGCGGTCGGTCGCGAGCCCGCGGGCGACCAGGGCGTCGGCGATGTGCGGGCGCCCGATCGTGGTGCCGGGGCTGGTCTGCGCCAGCACGTCGTCCCAGGTGAGGTCGTAGTCGGCCGCGATCGCCGCGACGATGGCCTGCGCGCGGTGCGAGCGCTCCGAGCGGATCCGCGAGGTCTCGGCCACGAGGCCGGGGTCCTCCGGATCGGGGAGGTACGCGAGCACGTGCACGCTCGCCCAGCCGACCCTCGAGGAGAGCTCCATCCCGGGGAGCAGATCGATGCCCGCCTCCTCGGCCGCCGTGATCGCCGCCGCCCAGCCGCGGGTGGTGTCGTGGTCGGTCAGCGCGACGCCGTCGAGACCTGCCGAGGCGGCCGCGCGGACGAGCACCTCGGGCGGCTCGGTGCCGTCGGAGACGAGCGAGTGGGTGTGGAGGTCGTACCCGCCTCCGGGGACATGCATCCGGCCATCGTAGACGCGCGTCCTGCGGACTCCCCGGGACCGATGCCCTAGCCTGGGCCGGGATGGGGACACGACTGGTCAAGTTCGCGGTGGCGCTCGCAGTGGCGATCGTGCTGCTGGTGGTCGCGGCACCCGGCTTCTTCGGCCTCGCCGGTCAGACGCCCTTCGCGCAGCTGGTCTCGTTCCGCGCCGCCACCGCCCTGGCCGCGGTCGCCGGAGCCGTCGTCCTCGTCGTCGTCGCGGTGCTCGTCGAGCCGGTGCGCCGGCTCGCCCTCGTCCTCGGCGCCCTCGCCGTCGCCCTCGCGCTCGTGCTCGGCGGCCTGCAGGCGGTCCGCGGCAACGACTCCGCCCCGCCCCGCGCGCACCGCCTCGGCGATCTGCGCGTCCTGAGCTGGAACCTCCTGCACGACGGCGTCCCCGCGGAGACGGTCGCCGCGCTCGCGAACGCGAACGCCGCCGACGCGGTCGCGCTGCTCGAGGTGTCCCAGGAGCGCGCCCAGCAGGTGGTCGACGTGCTCGCCGCCGCCGGCCGGCCGATGACCCTCCACCTCGTCGCGGGCTCCGGTCCCAGCGACGGCACCGCCCTCCTCCTCTCTCCCGCCCTCGGCGGCTACTCGGTCGACGCCGCGAGCACGCCGACCGCGACCAGCGCGTCCCTCGTGGCCCGCCCCGACACCCCGGACCGCCCGGTGATCGCCGCCGTGCACACCACCGCTCCGCTGCCCGCTCAGGCGACCGAGTGGCGCAGCGACCTGGCCAGGCTCGCCGACCTCTGCACCGCCGAGGAGGACCTCGTCGTCCTGGGCGACCTCAACTCCACGCTCGACCACTGGTCGGCTCTCCCCGGCGACTCCGACCTCGGCGGCTGCGCGGACGCCGGCCGGCTCGCGAACGCCGCGGCGGTCGGCAGCTGGCCGACGAGCCTCCCGCCGGCCCTCGCCGCCCCGATCGACCACGTGCTGTTCTCCGGTCGCTGGGACGTCTCCGGCTTCGACGTGCTCAACGACCAGGACGACGCCGGCAGCGACCACCGCCCGGTGATCGCGCAGCTCTCGGTCCGCGGGATGGTCAAGGAGTCGTCCTGACCGCTGCCCCGGCCGCCTGACCCTGCCCCCGGTCGCCGTGTCAGGCGCAGGGAGGAGAATGGCGGCATGACGAACACGGACGAGCAGACCACCACCGCCGCACCGGAGACCGTCGCCGCCGCCCCCGCGCCGCGCGCGACCACGAACCGCTCCACGACCCCCGGCTCCGACCGGTTCCGCGACTTCATCGCGTCCGGCTGGGCCGAGCGCGAGGACGCTCTCCCCGAGCCGCGCGAGCAGGCCGTCTTCGCCGCGCGCCGCCGCGAGCGCCTCTCGGCCCTGCACACCGGCGTCCGGCTGATCGTGCCGGCCGGGCGGCTGAAGCAGCGCGCCAACGACACCGACTACCCCTTCCGCGCGCACTCCGCCTTCACCTGGCTGACCGGCTGGGGCTCGGACTCGGAGCCCGGCGCCGTCCTGGTGCTCGAGCCCGCGGGCGAGGGCCACACCGCGACGCTCTACTTCCGCGAGCGGGCGGGCCGCGACTCCGACGAGTTCTACGCGAACTCCGAGATCGGCGAGTTCTGGATCGGCCCCCGGCCCTCCCTCGCGCAGGTCGCAGCCGACCTCGGACTCGAGACCCGCGGCATCGCGGAGCTCGACGCCGTCCTGGACGCCGGCGAGGCGCCGGTCGCGGTCCTCCGCGAGGCGGACCCCGTGGTCACCGCGCGCGTGAACGCGCAGTCGCCCGGCGCGGAGACCCGGGCCAACGAGCGCGGCGACGCCCTCGAGCGCGACCTCTCCGAGCTGCGCCTGGTCAAGGACGAGTACGAGATCGCCGAGCTGCGCGCCGCCGTCGACGCCACCGCCCGCGGCTTCGAGGACGTCCTCGCCGACCTGCCCCGCATCGTCCGGCACGAGCGCGGCGAGCGCCTGATCGAGGGCGTCTTCAACGGCCGCGCCCGCGCCGACGGCAACGCGGTCGGCTACGACACCATCGCCGCCGCCGGCGCGCACGCCT
Source organism: Rathayibacter sp. PhB179 (assembly GCF_004345345.1). Taxonomy (NCBI): domain Bacteria; kingdom Bacillati; phylum Actinomycetota; class Actinomycetes; order Micrococcales; family Microbacteriaceae; genus Rathayibacter; species Rathayibacter sp. PhB179. The sequence goes on from NZ_SLVD01000008.1 coordinate 44,645, forward strand.
GCATCCTGCACTGGACCCGCAACGACGGGCCGGTGCGCCCCGGCGACCTGGTGCTCCTCGACGCCGGCGTGGAGCAGGAGAGCTACTACACCGCCGACATCACCCGGACCTTCCCCGTCGACGGCCGCTACACCGAGGCGCAGCGCCGCGTGCACGAGACGGTGCGGGAGGCGGCCGACGCCGCGTTCGCGATCGTCCGGCCCGGCATCCGCTTCCGCGAGGTGCACGCCGCCGCCATGGCCGTGATCGCCCGGCGCACCGCGGAGTGGGGACTGCTGCCGGTGAGCGCCGAGGAGGCGCTCGAGGCCGACAACCAGCAGCACCGCCGCTACATGGTGCACGGCACCAGCCACCACCTGGGCCTCGACGTGCACGACTGCGCGAAGGCCCGCCGCGAGATGTACCTGGACGGGATCGTCGAGGCCGGCATGGTCTTCACGATCGAGCCGGGCCTCTACTTCCAGCCCGACGACCTCACCGTCCCCGAGGAGCTGCGCGGCATCGGCGTCCGGATCGAGGACGACGTCCTCGTGACCGCCGACGGCGCCGAGAATCTCTCGGCCGGCATCCCCCGCTCCGCCGACGACATCGAGGCGTGGATGGCGCGGCTCGCCGGCTGAGGCCCTACCCGGACGGCTCCGGGTCGGGTCCGGCGTCGCTCAGGCGGCGACGGCCTCGACCGGGTTCTGCCGGGCGACGGCGCGGGCGAGCCCCTCGAGCAGGACGGCGAGCTGCCCGGCCGGCGCCGCCGGGTCCTCCGGGTGCCACTGCACGCCGACGATCGGCGCTTCGCGGTGCTCGAGCGCCTCGACGACGCCGTCCTCCGCTCGGGCGACGACCCGGAGGCCCGGGGCGAGGGCGTCGACCGCCTGGTGGTGGGCGCTCTGCACGGCGAGCGCCTCCGCGCCGAAGAGGCCGCCGAGGGTCGAGTCCGCGGCGAGCACCACGTCGTGCCGGTGCATGCGCTCGTGCACCGGTGCGTCGGCGTTGAGGTGCCCGGCCTCCGGGCCGAGGTCCGGGACGAGCGTGCCGCCGAGGGCGACGTTGACGATCTGGAGTCCGCGGCAGATGCCGAGCAGCGGGGTGCGGCGGGTCAGCGCCCGGCGCACCAGGGCGATCTGGGCGGCGTCGGCCTGCTCCGCGTGCGGGCCCTCGCCGGCGTAGCCGCGGGCGACGCCGTAGCGCTCGGGGGCGATGTCCTCGCCGCCGGCCAGCACGATCGCGTCGGCGCCGAGCGTGCGCTCGAGCAGCCGCGCGGTGCCGAGGTCCTCCGCGGCGAAGCGCTCCGCCTCCCAGCCGAGCTCGCGGGCGAGGCCGAGGATGCGGCCGTTGAGCATCTGCACGTAGGCGTGGTACTCGTCGCGTCCGGGGCGCGCCGAGGCGACTTCGACGATGGCGAGCGTTCCTGGCATGCCTCCATCCTGGGCACGGGCGGGCAGCGGGTCGAGTCGCGACGACACGGTCGGTAACACAGGCCCCGTACGATCACGGAGTGACCTCGCCGCCCCCGTCCCTCCCCGAGCGGCTGCACCGATCCCGCGCCGATGTCTCCGTCCTCGCCGGCACCACCTCGGAGCGGCAGGTGCGTCCGCTCCGCGAGGCGATCGAGGCGGCCGGCGAGCGCGACGACGCCGCCGCGGCTGCGCTGCTCGACGCCGCCGAGGCGCAGACGGTGCTGCTCGAGCGCGCCGAGACCCAGCTGAGCGCGCTGGAGCGCTCGGTGCGCGACGACCTCGACCGCGCAGCCACCCTGACCGGCGTCCGGACCACCGCGCAGCTCGCCTCCGCCGCCGACGTCGCGACCGCCTGCGCCGCCGCGACCGGCCTGCTGCTCAGCGCCGACGACGCGCGCGCCTCGGACGTCCGCCACGACCCCTCCGCCGTGCTCGCCCTGCTGCTGGAGGCCGACGCCGCGCTGGACGCCGTGGTGGCGGGCTATCGCGAGCCGCGGGCGCAGGCCGAGCGGCAGCTGCTCCTGGTCGAGGGCGCGCGCACGGTCGCCCTGCTCGGGGCCGACGCGGTCGCCCTGCTGGCGGCCGTGCACGGCGAGCGGATCACCGCCGCGCCGCGCATCCTCGCCGAGGAGACCCGCGCCCAGCTGGACGCCGCCCTGCACCTCGCGGCGGCCGATCCCGCCGCAGCGCTCGAGCAGGCGAGGGCGGCCGACGACCGCGCCCGCTCCGCGCTGGACGAGGCGCTGCTCGACCTCGACGGTCCCGAGGCGCCGTCCGCGGATCCGCTCGCGGGCGTGCCCGGCGAGCTCCCCGCGGCCTGATCGGGCGGAGCCTCGGCCCCCGCGAGCCGCGTGCCATAGTGAGAGCCATGGCCTCCTTCCTCGTCGTCCCCCAGTGGCAGGGGTCCGCCTCGACGCGGGCCATGCGCCTCGTCGACGGAGCCGAGGCGATCCGCGGCGATCTGCCCTCCTCCGCCACGGTCGTCGTCGACGTCCCGCCGGAGGCGGGCGACGCGCAGGACACCGGAGTCCGCCGCTACGCGTCCGTCGCCGTGACCGCCGAGCGGGTCCGCGAGGCGCTGGCCGGCCGTCCCGGGCCGATCGTGACGATCGGCGGCGACTGCGGCGTGGAGTTCGCGGCGATCGGGCACGCGGTCCGCTCCTCCCCCGAGCCGGTCGCCCTGGTCTGGCTCGACGCGCACCCCGATGCGAACACCCCGGAGACCTCGCCGAGCGGCGCGTTCTGCGGCATGGTGCTCTCGGCCGTCCTCGGCCGCGGCGTCGGACTGCTCAGCGCGTCCGCCGCGGACCGGATCGCCGACGAGCACGTCGTGCTCGCGGGCGTCCGCGCCTCGGACCCGGGCGAGCTCGACGGACTGCTCGAGCGCGGCGCCACCCACCTCGGCGTCGACGCGCTCCATCCGGAGGCGCTCGTCGCCGCCGTCGAGGCGACCGGTGCCGGCTCGGTCTACGTGCACATCGACCTCGACGTCCTCGACCCCGCCGAGGTCGCCGGCCTCTTCGACCCCGTGCCATTCGGCGTCCCTGCCTCGCGGCTGGTCGAGTGCCTCGCCGCGCTGCGGGCCCGGTTCCCGCTCGCGGGCGCGGGCCTCACCTCCTTCGCGCCGTCCTCGCCGACCGCCGCGGTCGACGACCTGCCGACGATCCTCCGCCTGGTCGGCGCGACGACCCGCGGCGTCTGAGCACTCCGCGCCGTCCGAGCACCGGCCGGCACGTCGTCGGCCTGAGCGGCGACTCCGAATCGGCGCCCCGCCGCGACCCGGTGTCGGCGGCACCGGGCAAGATGGACGGACGCGACCCGAGCGGAGGACCGATGAGCGACGACCGGCGACGTGTGCGCACCGAACGGCGCGGGCACGTGCTCGAGATCGTCCTCGACCGGCCCGAGAAGCGGAACGCCGCCGACTTCCGGCTGCTGAGCGAGCTGGCCGCCGCCTACGGCGAGCTGGACCGCGATCCGGAGCTCCGCGCGGGCGTCGTCCTCGCCGAGGGCGCCCACTTCACGGCCGGGCTCGACCTGGCCGACATCGGGCCGCGGCTCGGCGGCGACGGCCTGGACTTCGTGCCCGAGGGCGGCCTGGACCCGTGGGCGATCCGCACCCGCCCGGTGGCCAAGCCCGTCGTGATCGGTCTGCAGGGCACCTGCCTCACCCTCGGCATCGAGCTGGCGCTCGCGAGCGACGTCGTCGTCGCCGAGGAGTCGGCCCGCTTCGGGCAGATCGAGGTCGCGCGCGGCATCCTCCCCTTCGGCGGTGCCACGCTGCGCTTCCCGCGCGCGGCCGGCTGGGGCGACGCGATGCGCTGGATCCTCACCGGCGACGAGTTCGACGCCCGCGAGGCGCACCGGATCGGCCTGGTCCAGGAGGTGGTGGCCGACGGCACCGTCGCCGAGGCGGCCCGAGCGCTCGCCGAGCGGATCGCCGCGCAGGCTCCGCTCGCCGTCCAGGCGGCGCTCGCGAGCGCCCGCCTCGCCGTCGCCTCCTCCGACGCCGAGGCCGCCGCTGCGCTGCCCGCCGAGCTGGCACGCCTCGCCGCGTCGGACGACGCGCGGATCGGCATGCAGGCCTTCGTCTCCCGCACCCGAGCGGAGTTCACCGGCCGATGAGCGAGCAGGCACCCGTGACCACGTCCGTCCCGACCACCACCGGCACCGCCGATCCCGCGGCCCGGCAGCGGTCCGTCCTCGATACCCAGCGCGAGCGCGCGGCCCAGCAGCTCGAGGTCCGCCTGCGCTACGGCGACCAGGTCTGGGAGCTGCGCGAGGTCGACCACTTCGCCGTCTTCTCCCGCCGCTCGAGGGCACGCCGGGCCGGGCGGGCGCTCGTCGCCTCCGGCTTCGAGATCGCGATCTCGCGCCTGCGGCTGCGCCTCGTGCTGGTCGCGAGTCACCACGCCGCGGTGGACGAGGAGGCGACGACCGCCTTCCTCCGCCAGGTGATCGAGGTCGTCGAGCGCGAGGGCGGCCGCTACGACGGCTGGCGCGCCGAGATCGTGCCCGCGCACTGAGGACGTCCTCCGGGCCGCACGGCGCCGGAGTCCAGGACAGAACGGGCGATCCGCCCCCGAGAACGATCCGGAGAGACCATGACCACGCCGAGCACCGACGCCGCCAGCGAGACCGCAGCGACCGACACCTTCGATCTGATCGTCATCGGCGCGGGGCCGGTCGGCGAGAACATCGCCGACCGCGCCGTGCAGGGCGGCCTCACCGCCGCCATCGTCGAGAGCGAGCTGGTCGGCGGCGAGTGCTCCTACTGGGCCTGCATGCCGTCCAAGGCGCTGCTGCGCGCGCCGATGGCGCTGCGGGCCGCCCGTGACCTCCCGGGAGCGGCGCAGGCCGTCACCGGCGGCGTCGACATCGCCGCGCTCCTGGCGCACCGCGACTCCGTCACCAGCGGCTTCGACGATCACGGCCAGGTCCAGTGGCTCGAGGGCGCCGGCATCGAGCTCGTCCGCGGCCACGGCCGCCTCAGCGGCGTGCGCGAGGTCAGCGTCACCGCCCCCGACGGCTCCGTCCGCGTCCTGCACGCCCGGAGCGCCGTCGCCGTCGCGACCGGCACCAGTGCCGTCGTCCCCGACATCCCGGGGCTGCGCGCCGCCTCGCCGTGGACCAGCCGCGAGGCGACCAGCGCCGAGATCGTCCCCGACCGCCTCGTCGTCATCGGCGGCGGCGTCGTCGCCTGCGAGATGGCGACCGCCTACGCCGGCATGGGCGCCACCGTGACCCTGCTCGCCCGGAGCGGGCTGCTCGCCCCGTTCGAGCCGTTCGCCGGCGAGCTGGTCGGCGACGCCCTCCGCGAGCTGGGCGTCGACGTGCGGATCGGCGGCTCCCCCGCGTCCGTCGAGCGCCGCGCCGACGGCACCGTCGCCGTGACCCTGGAGGGCGGCGACGTCGTCGAGGCCGACGAGATCCTCGCCGCCACCGGCCGCGCCCCGCAGACCCGCGACATCGGCCTCGAGGTCGTCGGCCTCGAGCCGGGCGACTCTCTGAAGGTCGACGACACGATGCTCGTGCTCGGCGAGGACGGCTCCCCGGTCGGCTCCGGCACGCCCTGGCTCTACGGCGTCGGCGACGTCAACCACCGCGCGCTGCTCACCCACCAGGGCAAGTACCAGGCCCGCGCCGCCGGCGACGTGATCGTCGCCCGCAGCACCGGCGGCGAGGTGAAGGACGCGCCCTGGGGCGCCCACGTCGCCACCGCGGACCACGAGGCCGTACCGCAGGTCGTCTTCACCGACCCCGAGGTCGCCTCCGTCGGCCTCACCGCCGCCGCGGCCGAGAAGGCGGGCTACCGCACCCGGGTCGTCGACTACGAGATCGGCTCGGTCGCCGGCGCCTCGCTCGCCGCCGTCGGCTACAAGGGAACAGCCCGGATGGTCGTCGACGAGGACCGCGAGGTCCTGCTCGGCGTCACCTTCGTCGGCAAGGAGGTCGGCGAGCTCGTGCACTCCGCGACGATCGCCGTCGTCGGCGAGGTCCCGCTGTCCCGCCTCTGGCACGCGGTCCCCTCCTACCCGACGATCAGCGAGGTCTGGCTGCGCCTGCTCGAGACCTACGGGCGCGACAGCGCGTGAGCGCCCTGCGGCGCGCGGTCGCGGTCGTCGCCCTCGACCCGGCGATCACCCGACCCGGCTACCTCTTCGCCTGCGCGGTCGGGCTGGCCTGGGGCGCGCTCTGGAGCACGGGCCCGATCGAGCGCCGCCACGGGCTCGTCGTCTTCACCGGCCTGCCCTCGTGGGCCTTCGGCCGCGGCGGTTCCTGCGTCGGCACGAGCTACCTGACGGACAGCAACGTCTCCGACCGCGTGCTCGAGCACGAGGCCGTGCACAAGGTGCAGTGGCGCACCTTCGGCATGTGGTTCCCGCTGATGTACTTCGTCGCCGGCCGCGACCCGCTGCGCAACCGCTTCGAGATCGAGGCCGGCCTCGAGAAGGGCGGCTACGTCCGTGGTCGCTGATCAGACGGGGCGCGTCGTCGTCCTCACCGGGGCGAGCTCCGGCATCGGACGGATCGCCGCCGGCGCGCTGGCCTCGGCCGGAGCCCGCGTCGCCGTCGTCGGGAGGAACCCGGAGCGGACCCGCGCGGTCGCGGCGGAGATCGGCGGCGATCCGTTCCTCGCCGACTTCGACCGCCTCGACGACGTCCGCGACCTCGCCGCGGCGCTGCTCGCCCGCTACGACGGCATCGACGTGCTCGCGAACAACGCGGGCGGTCTCGTCTCGCACCGCGGCGAGACGGTCGACGGGCACGAGCGGACGATCCAGAGCAACCACCTGGCCCCGTTCCTGCTGACACGGCTCCTGCTCCCCCGCCTGATCGAGACCGGGCGCGAGCGCCCCGGTGCCCGCGTGGTCTCCACCGCGAGCGCCGCCAACCGCATCGGCCGGCTCTCGCTCGACGACCTCGATCGCCGGCGCGGGCCGTGGCTGGGCGGCTGGCGCGCCTACGGCACCTCGAAGCTCGCCACGATCCTCTTCGTCCGCGAGCTGGCCGAGCGCCTGCTGCCGACCGCCGTCGACGCCTACTCGTTCCACCCGGGCGTCGTCGCGACCGGCTTCGGCGCCGATTCGCGGCTGATGTCGCTGCTGTCGCTGAGCGGGTCGCCGGGCATCTCCGCCGAGGCGGGCGCCGTCCCGCTGATCACGCTGGCGTCCGAGCCCGACGTCGGCGCGGCGAGCGGCAGCTACTTCGACGGACTCCGCGCCGGCGGCTCCGTGGCGGCGCAGGCCCGCGACCGTCAGCTCGGCCGCGACCTCTGGACACTCTCCAGCCGCCTGGTCGGCGTGCCCGCCGCACTCTGAGGGCGGAGGGGACTCGGCGCGAGGCTAGTTGGCCTCGGAGCGTCCCGTCCGCCAGTAGCCCATGAAGGCGACGCGCGTCCGGTCGACGCCGAGCTCGGTGACGAGGCAGCGGCGGATGAGCTTGATCGCGCCCGCCTCGCCGGCGATCCAGGCGTAGAGGCCGGGGTCGGTGCGCTCCGCGGGCACCTCCCAGAGGATCTCGCTGTCGACGTCGACGTCGGACACCTCGACCCCGCGGTGATGCGCCGTGAGGAATCGGGTCGCCCAGCCGCGGACGGAGTCGCCGAGCTGCGCGCCCGGCGTCGTCCCGGTGCGCACGAGCCAGTGCACGCGGACTCCGGCGGGGTGCTGGAGCGACAGGACGTCCGCCGCGCTCGGCACCTCGAGGAAGGCGGCCCCCGTCGCCGAGGCGGGGAGGCTCTCGAGGATCGCACTGATCGCGGGGACCGCGGTCTCGTCGCCCGCCATCAGCAGCGTCGTCGCCGCACCCGGGTGCCACTCGACGCCGCCGCCGGCGAGCTCCGAGCGGGTGTCGGGCGCGATGATGACGACCTGCGCGCCGACGCGGGCCGACTCGACCCAGGCGGAGGCGGGACCGGTGTCGCCGTGTGCGACGAAGTCGACGTCGACCTCGGCCTGCTCGGGGCGCGTCGCGCGGATCGTGTAGGTGCGCAGCGGGTTCCGCAGCACGTCCGGCAGCTCGCGCCAGCGGGTGTACCAGTCGGGAGCGAGGCCGTCCGGCCCGCTCTCATCCGCGACCGAGGCCATGAAGTCGTGTGCGCTCGAGGTCGGCGTCGGCACGACCAGCTTGATCCGCTGGTCCGGGCCGGTGCAGCCGACCGAGCCGAGATCGTCACCGGTCAGCGTGATCCGGATGAAGTGCGGCGCGATCCGGGTCGCGCGGGCGACGGTCGCGAGATACGGCCGGTAGGCCGGGCGGGCGGGGGCTTCGGTCAGCGGAGGCACCGGACCAGTCTCGCAGAGAAGGTAAGCCTTACCTAATCCTGAGTGGCTCTCAGCGAGCGGCGTGCTCCGCGGACACCCGCAGGCGGGCGTCGACGTCGGCGGCGAGCTCCGCGACGACGGCACCCTCTCCGCCGATCCAGGCGCAGAAGTCGTGCCGGTCGTCCGCCCACGGGTAGTCCCCGTCGACGACGGACATCTCGCCCATCCAGGCGCGCACCGCGCGGTCGAGCGCGACGCCGCGCGCGCAGGCGAGGCCGGTGCCGGGAGCGCCGGAGCGCTGCGAGCGGCCGAGCCAGGTGACGCCGACGCGGCCGGGCGCCGAGAGCGGCGGCAGGCCGCGGGCGTCGTCGACCTCGACGAAGACCTGGCCCCGGGCATTCGCGGGGAGCGCGTCGAGCATGCTCTGGATCCAGGGCACGACGGTCTCGTCACCCGCGATCAGGAACTGCTTGACGTCGACCGGCTCCGAGCCGTCTCGTCCCTCGAACATGCACATCGGAAGTAAGTATAGGCATGCCTAACCTGACCGGCCAAGGGTGCGGACCTGCCCGTTCGCCGGGTGTCGGCGGCGCTCGGCTCCCCGGGCCTCACCACTGCGGCGGGTGCCGCCGCTGCCAGCGCGCCCGGCGCTCCAGCTGCGCGCCGATCGACAGCAGCACCGCCTCACCGCCGGGGCGCCCGATCAGCTGGATCCCCATCGGCAGGCCGTCCGCCGTGACACTCAGCGGCAGCGCGATCGCGGGCAGGCCGCTCACGTTCACGAACGAGGTGTACGGCGTGTAGCGCACCTGCTGCTCGAAGTTGCGCTCCGGATCCTCGGCGTCGTACCAGCCGACCGGCCGCGGCGTCATCGTCATCGACGGGGTGAGGATCGCGTCGAACGGCGCGAAGGCGGCGATGACCGCGCGCTCGTGAGCCGAGAGCACGCCCGCGGCCTCCACGATGTCGCGGGCCGATCGCCGTCGCCCCTCGCGCACCAGCCACTGCGTGAGCGGCTCGAGCAGCTCCAGCTCGTCGCCCTCGACGGGGAGCGTCGACGCCCCGCTCTGCCAGAGCGCCCGGAACGCATCCGGGTAGGCGGCGGACGGCGGCAGCACCGCGTCGTCGAGCCCGTGGCCGAGCGCCGACAGGGCGGCGATCCCCTCGTCCAGAGCGGCGCGCGCCTCCGGAGCGAGCCCGATGTCGTACTCCTCGTCCCACGGCGAGGCCGTCAGCACGCCGATCTGGAACCGGCCCTCGCCGCGCACGGCGGCACCGAGGAAGGAGCCGTCGCCGTCCCCCGGCGCGGTCAGCGCCGTGCGCTGCGGGACGACGCCGTTGCGACGCTCGAGCATCCCCTCCAGCAGCATCCCGGCGTCCGCCACCGAGCGCGTCAGCGGACCGGCGACGACGAGGCCGCCCACTCCCCCCACTCCGGACAGCGCCGGCACCCGGCCGCGGGAGGGCTTGAGACCGACCAGACCGCAGGCGGCGGCGGGGATGCGGATCGAGCCGCCGCCGTCGGAGCCCGGCGCGAACGGGAGCAGACCCGCCGCGACCGCGCTCGCCGCGCCGCCGCTGGACCCGCCCGCGCCGCGCGAGGTGTCCCAGGGCGTGACCGTCGGCGGTCCGACGAGGTTCTCGGTGTAGGAGGGCATGCCGAACTCGGGCGCAGCCGTCTTGCCGAGGCTGATCGCCCCCGCCGTGTCGAGCACCTGGACGATCTCGTCGGAGGCGTCGGGGACGAACGACTCGCGCAGCCGCGAGCCGAAGGTGGTCCGGACGCCGGCCCGGCGCCAGAGGTCCTTGTCGCCGCTCGGCAGCCCCCAGAGCAGCGCGGTGCGCGGCACGGAGTCGATCGCGGCCGCCCGGGCCCGCGCCGCGTCCGCGGTCACGGTGGTGAAGGCGCCGAGCTCCCCGTTCCAGCGCTCGATCCGGGCGAGGTAGTGCTCGGTCAGCTCGAGCGGGGTGATCTCGCCGCGCTGCAGCCAGTCCCACTGCTCCTGAGCGCTGAGGTGATGGAGTTCGAACATGGAACGACCCTATTCCGCCGCCTCGGTGCCGCTCTGGGAGCGCCGAGGTCGGGCGGAACAGGGTCGTGGGGTCGTGCAGGCCTACGCTGCGCGGCGGCCGATCTCGCGGACGCCGTCGTCGGTGCCGAACCGGCTGCCCGGGGTGATGACCGTGTCGCGGTCGACCCGCGCGCCGGTCGCGACGACGGCCGAGCCGCCGATCCGCGAGTAGCTGCCGATGCGGGCACCGGGGCCGATGATGGCCTCCGGGCCGACGTGGACGTTCGCGCCGATGAAGGCGCTGTGCCCGATCATCGCGTCGCGGTCGACCCAGCTGCCGGCGCCGATCCACGCCCGCTCCCCGACGGTGGCGCCGGGTTCGACGTAGGCGCCGGTCTCGACGTACGCCGACGCGGAGACGCGCGATCCCGGAGCGACCATGCCGCGTCCGTTCGCGTGACGGCGGTAGACGATCTCCTCGTCGGCGCCGCGCACTCCCCGTCCCTTGCTCATTCCTGTTCCTGCCATCTGCCTCGAGCTCCTCCGAGCGATCCGATGGGCGAGGCACTCGGGCCCCACCCCGCTATCGAGGACAACAGCGCGCGGGGGTCGTGCATTCCCCGTGCGGGGGGCACTCAGGCTCGGGGCTCGACGACGTCCGCGACGGCGGTGACCACGGTGCGGAAGCGCTGCGGCGCGTCCCGGATCCGGCGTCGGGCCAGCACCCCCGCGAGTGCGGACGAGGCTCCCGACGCGACCAGCTCGCACTCGACCCGCGAGCCCTCCTCGTCCGCCAGCACCCGCCACTGCTCGAGGCCGACGACCGGCAGCCGCCGCTCGAGCCCGTCCGCCGAGCGCGCGAACGCCGGCCCGTCGTCGGCGGCGAGCACGTCGGCGAGCGCGGCGAGCACCACGGCGGGCTCGGCGTGCAGGATCGAGGCGAGGGCGAGAATGCTGCGCATCGCGGCAGTCTCCCACGCCGGACCGGCCCCCCTGCTGCTCGAGCGGCCCCGGCCCGTGCTGGTCGAGCAGCCCCGGAGGCCCGCCTCATGCTGGTCGAGCACCCCTGCAGGGCCACTCGATGCTGGTCGAGTAGCCCCGCAGGGGCGTATCGAGACCCGCAGGCGGTCGCCGTCAGGAGCGCTCGTCGAGCACGCGCCGCAGCCAGTCGAACGAGGCCTTCGGCACGCGGTCGCGGCTGCGGGAGTCCAGCGCCACCAGCCCGTGCGGCCGGGTGTAGCCGTGCTGCCACTCGAAGGCGTCCACCAGCGTCCACAGCTGAACGGCCTCCAGCGGCAGGCCCTCGTGCACGGCCTCGGCGAGCGCCCCGAGGTGCGCGCCCAGCCAGCGGATCCGCTCCGTGTCGACGATGGCGCCCTGCCGGTCCGGCAGATCCGGGTAGCTCGCGCCGAGCTCCGTCAGCACCAGCGGCGGCAGCGCGTCGCCGTAGCGCTCGACGAGGCTCCGCAGCACCGCCACCGGCGCCCACGGCGCGAACGGCGAGCCGTCACCGGTCCGGTCGAGCTCCGGCCACGGCCGGGCGTGGAACGGCAGAGCGGGCGGAGCACCCGGCCCGGTCGGCAGCGCCGGATCGCGTCCGGCGGCGATCCGCTGCGGGGCCAGCGGCGCGACCCCGTAGAAGTCGAGCGGGGCGCTGATGCGGGCGAGGTCCACCGGGTCGACGCCCGCGAGCGGCGCGAGGAACGGCGGCAGCTCCTCCGGCCCGGACGGATAGACGCCGGTGAGCACGGCGTCGGCGACGAGCCGGTTCTGCAGGACGTCGGCGAGCGCCGCCCACGCGCCGTCCCGCTCCGACTCGCTCGCCGGCTCGACCACGGCCTGCGCGTCGACGAGCCCGATGCGCCCGGCGAGGTCGGCGGAGCGGAGCGCCTCGACCGCGACCGCGTGCCCGAGCAGCTGGTGGTGCAGCGCGGGCAGCGCGCTGAACAACCGCCCCGCGCCCGGCGCCTGGTTCTTCAGCGCGTAGCCCTCGAGGAACACGGTCGACGGCTGATCCAGGGTGATCCAGTCCGCCACCCGGTCGCCGAGCCGCGAGCCGATCTCGAAGGCGACGTCGCCGAAGCGGAAGGCCGTGTCGCGGTTCATCCAGCCCCCGCTGAGCGCGGAGGGGGTGTCGCGGTGCTGCAGGGTGAGCGCGATCCGCAGCCCGGCTCCGGCGAGCTCGTCGAGGAGGCGGTCGTAGAAGCCGAGGCCGCCGCGGTCGATCGGTCCGCGGCCGTCCGGCTGCAGCCGGGTCCAGGAGATCGAGAGCCGCAGCTCGTCGACGCCGAGGTCGACGAGCAGGGCGAGGTCCTCGCGCCAGCGCAGGACGAAGTCGGTGGCGAACTCGGGCGTCGCCTCCTCGGCGATCGTGCCGCGCCGCAGGGCGAAGTCGTCCCAGACGGAGCGGCCGCGACCGCCGGCCTCGAGCGAGCCCTCCGTCTGGAAGGCGCTCTGCGCGAGTCCGATCCGCAGTCCCGGAGGCAGCAGCCGCCCGAGCTCCCGCGGGTCGTCGAAGCGCGCGGTCTCGGCGCGCACCTGCTGCCGATCGCGTCCGCGTGCTGCGTCCTCGCTCATCTTTCCTCCGACTCGTCGATGGGTATATTGTCGCGGAAGCGCTCTCCCGCTCCGACCAGCCGCTCCCCCGGGCGGAGGAGGCCGATCCGCCCTTCGGTGTACATCCGGCAACGGGGGCGCGCCGCGCTTGACACCACCCGTGCGCCCCCGTGCAATGGACGCACCGTGATTCCGAGTGTCGCCGCGTCTGTTCCGGGGGGTTCCGCGACGAGGGGTCCGTCGGCCGTGCCGACGGGTCGCCTCCGCCGCTCCCCCCGTTCGTCGCGCCGCCGTCCGGCCGCCCTCCTGCTCGTGCTGCTCGTCGCGCTGGGCGCCGCCGCCGGCCTGACCGCGCCGAGCGCGCTGGCCGCCGCACCCCTCACGATCACCTCCCCGGCCTCCGGCACCGTGCTGCCGAGCGGCGCGGTCACCGCGACCGGCACCGGCACGGCCGGCGATCAGATCCAGATCGGCCTCACCGGCAGCAGCGAGCCGCTCTGCATCACCACCGTCGAGGCCGACGACACCTGGAGCTGCCTGCTCGACCTCGACGACGGCCGGATCCGCCTGAGCGCCGTCGAGCTCCTCGCCGCCGGCGGCACCACCTCGGCCCGCACCGAGGTCGCCGTGCTCAGCGCTCCCGTCATCGAGTCGGTCGACGGCTCGGCGACGTCGGCCGGATCGGTGAGCGGCACCGCCTACCCGGGAGCGAGCGTCGCCGTCACCTCCGACGGCGGCGCCTCCTGCCTCGCCACCGCCGACGGCGCGGGCCGCTGGTTCTGCCAGCTCGCGCCCACCCCAGCCCCCGGCAGCTACCGGGTGACCGCGACCCAGTCCGCCTCCTTCGCCGGGAGCACCGTCTCGCCCGCCAGCGCGGCGGTCTCGCTCGTCGTGGACACCGCGGCTCCGGTCGCGCCGGTCCTCGCCTCCCCCGGCCCGGGCGCCGCGCTGCCGCTCACCGGCGCCGTCTACTCGGGCACCGCCACCGAGGGCACGCGGGTCTACGTCTACGTCGACCTCGTCAACACCTGCGACGCGCCGATCACCGGCGGTGCCTGGAGCTGCACCGGCGGCACGGTGACGGCCGGAGCGCACCGCGTGTCGGCGATCGCCGGCGACGCTGCCGGCAACTACAGCTCGCGCAGCCCGTGGATCGACGCCACCTTCTGGGCGGCGACCACGACGCCCTCCGCCACTCCCTCGGCGACAGCTCCCGGCACGAGCACGGCGACCCCCGGCGGCGGCACGCCGACCACCGCACCCGGCTCGCCGACCGCGCGGCCGACGACGCCGGGAAGCACCGCGACGCCCTCCCCGGCGCGCCCGGGCCAGACGGCGACCGCGCCCGAGGCGGCCCCGTCCGACGGCGCCACCGCTGCACCGGCGCCGGGAGCCGCTCCGAGCGACCCGCCCCCCACCGCTCCCGCTCCCGCCGACGGCGGCTCCGCGCCCGGTGGCTGGAGCGCGGCCACCGGGATGACCACGGCGCTCTCCTCCGGCGCTCCGATCGGCACGATGGCCGACTGGATGCGCTCGCTCGCGCTGGCGGTCGCCTCCCTCGCCCTGCTCGTCGTCCCCGCCCGCCTGGCCGTCGCCGGCCGGGTGCCGCGCGAGCCGCGCACCTGGCGCCTGACCGGCCGCAACCGCGCGAGCGTGGAGTACGACGACAGGCCGGACCCCGCGCCCGTCTCCGCGCGGACGATGGTGGTCGGCATGATCGGCTGCGCAGCCGGCCTCGTGCTGCTCTCCGGCCGGATCGACGGGCAGCCCGCGTACCTCCGTCTGCTGATCGCGGTGATCGTCGCGGTCGCCGTGGTCAACGCCGTCGCCGCAGGGGTCCCCGCCCTGGTCGGGCGCCGGCTCGGCCTGCCGGGCATCCGCATCGTCGCCTCGCCCCGCGCACTGCTGCTGGTGGCCGGTGCCGCACTGCTCTCGCGGTTCGCGGGCCTCGACCCGGCCTTCCTCTTCGGAGTGGTGATCGGGCTCGTCCTGCCCGAGGGTGCCTCGGCCGTGTCGCGCGCCAAGCTCGCGACCGTGCGGATCGTCTCCCTGCTCGGCCTCGCCGCCGTCGCCTGGGGAGCCTCCGCGGCCGTCCCCGCCGACGGCTCCTTCGCCGCCGTCCTCACCACCGAGATCCTCAGCGCGACGACGCTGCTCTCGGTCGGCTCGAGCGTCGTGCTGCTCTTCCCGGTCGGCCGGCCCGCGGGGCAGAGCATCCTGCGCTGGTCGCCCGTGCTCTGGCTCGGGCTGACGCTGCTGGCGAGCACCGTGCTCTTCCTGCTCCTCACGCCGACGATCGCCGCCTGGGCGACCGACGGCGGCGGCGGGCCGGCGCTCTTCGCCGTGGTCGCCTTCACGGCCGTCTGCACGTCGATCTGGGCCTGGCGGCGCTTCGTCGACGTCGGCGAGTAGCGGCGGGCCGGGCTCCGGCCGCGTGGCCCGTGTGCGGGCTCAGCCGATCGCGGCGAGCTCGCGCACGTCGTCGTCCGGCAGCACGTCGACGACGGCGCCGACGGTCATGTCGGTCAGGGTCGCGATGCCGTCGTAGACGCTGAGGAACGCCGTGTCCGCCGCGTCGCGGCCGGTGGCGATCCGCACCAGGCTCGACCGCGGCGCCAGCGTGGTCGCGTCGACCACCCGCCAGGAGCCCTCGATCCAGGCCTCGGCGACCGCGTGGAAGTCCATCGGCGCGAGTCCCGGCGCGTAGACCGCGACCAGCCGGGCCGGCACGTCGAGCGCACGCAGCAGCGCCACCACGAGGTGGGCGAAGTCGCGGCAGACCCCGCGGCGGGCGAGCAGCGTCCGCTCCGCACCGTCGGTGGGGAGGCTCGAGCCGGTCACGTAGGCGAGCCGGGTGCCGACCCAGGAGCTGACCGAGGCGAGCAGGGCGGCGCCCTCGAGGCCCGCGAACTCGGCACGCGCGGTCGCCCACAGGATGTCCGACTCGGCGTAGCGGCTCGGCCGCAGGTAGCGCAGGCGGTCGACCTCCTCGCCGGGCACCGGCTCCAGCACGCCGTCGACGCTCGCGGTGTAGTCGACGACGAGGCGTCCGACGCCCGCCTCGAGGACGTGCAGGCGGGTGCCGTGCTGGTCGAGCACCTCGCGGGCGGCGACCTCGCGCCCGTCCAGCTCGAGGGACAGCCGCTCCGGAGCGCCGTAGGCCTCTGCGACCGCGATCGAGAAGACGAGCGTCGCGGGTCGCGCGACGTCGAGGGTCAGCCGGGCGGAGACGTCGCGCTTCACGCGCCCTGCTCGCCCTTCGGCGGCGGGGTGGGAGCGGCGTCCGGCTCCTGCACGAGCTGCAGCCCGCCGGAGGAGTTCGCGGAGACCGTCAGCAGGTCGATCCAGGTGCGGTTGATCGACGGCACCCGGCCGCCGAAGTACTTGAAGTAGAGCGGGACCGACGGGTCGAGCCAGATGCTGGAGCGGCCGTCGCCGACCGCCGGGTCGTCGCGCCAGGAGAAGAAGAAGCTCTCGCGGCGGCGCAGCTTGTTGGCGATGACGATCTGGACGTGCGTGAGCGTGCGGTCGTCGAACTCGATCTCGACACCCGAGGCTCCGTAGAGCAGCTTCCCCATGGAGGCCTCCCGACCACCCGTCGCCGGGTGATGCATGACAGTGCCCGAGGGCACGAGAAGAAGGAGACGCCACGAGGCGCCACCGGGACGCCCGCCCCCGGGACGGCGGCGCGAACGCTCCGTCCGGGCGAGGACCGCCCGGCGACGACTCTATGCGAGGGCGGGCGCCGGCGTAGCGATTGACAGGAACGGACACGGCCCGATGGCCCGGATCGGAACTCTCGCACTCCCGCGCGACTCACCGTCCGCGCATCGCGGCGATGTCGGAGGTCGGACGTACGGTACCCGCATGATCGAATGCGGAAGCTGCGGAACCGATGCCGTCGTCCTGGACCGCTCCGGCGGCGAGGACCCCGAGGGTCTGAGCTCTGAGGAGCTCGTCGTCCTCTGCGCCGAGTGCACCCCCGGCGAGATCACCGCCGCCCTCGAGGCGGCCCTGCTCGACGAAGCGAGCCTCGAAGGGGCGCTGCCGGCTGCGGCGCTCGAGAAGGCCGCGCACGCACGCGCCGCGTAACAGCCGCGGAGAGAGTGCCCCCACTGGGACTCGAACCCAGACTGAGACGATTTTAAGTCGTCTGCCTCTGCCGATTGGGCTATGGGGGCGACCACCGGGCGGCGTGATCACTCACACGCCGCCCGAGGGTGCTGTCAGGCCTTGGCGGGCTCGCCGCCCACGGTCACCGGCGCGCCGGCCGGGCCGGGGGTGCCGGCCGGAGCCGACTCGGCGGCCGGGGCGGCCGGACGGGGGCGCGACGCGTAGGTCTCGAAGGAGCCGCGCGGGTACTCGCGGGCCTCGATCGAGGCGATGTCGCGGCCGAGCCAGAGGTTGTTCCACCAGCCCCAGACCACGCGGAACTTGCGCTCCCACGAGGGCATGGCGAGCCCGTGGTAGCCGCGGTGCATGACCCAGGCCGGGAAGCCCTTGATCGCGATCTTGCCGGACTGGAAGACGCCGATGCCGATGCCGAGACCGGCGACCGCTCCCGCGTTCTTGTGGAAGTAGTCCTTGGGCGCCTCGCCGCGGAGGACCGCGATGATGTTGGTCGCCATGAGCTTGCCCTGGCGGACGGCGTGCTGGGCGTTCGGCACGCAGAAGCCGCCGACGCCGCCGCCGGTGAGGTCGGGGACGGCCGACACGTCGCCGGCGCCCCAGGCGCCCTCGACGATGACGTCGTCGTGGCCGACGCGGAGGTCGGCGCGCACGCGCAGACGGCCGCGCTCCTCGATCGGGAGGTCGGAGTTCTTGATCGACGGGTTCGCCATGACACCGGCGGTCCAGATGATCAGGTCGGACTCGAAGGTCTCGCCCGTCGACAGCTCGATGACGCCGCCCTCGGCGGACTTCAGCTGCGTGTCGAGGTGCACGGTGGCGCCGCGCTGGTCGAGGTTCTTCAGGACCCAGTGGCTCGTCTCGAGCGCGACCTCGGGCATGATCCGCCCCATCGCCTCGACGAGGTGGAACTTGGTCTCCTCGAAGTCGATCTCGGGGTAGCGCTTGAGCAGCGCGCTCGCGAAGGAGCGCAGCTCGGCGAAGACCTCGATGCCGGCGAAGCCGCCGCCGACGACCGTGACCGTCAGCAGGCGCGAGCGCTCGGGGCCGGCCGGCAGGGTCGCGGCCTTGTCGAAGTTGGTGAGGATGCGGTCGCGGATCGCGGTCGCCTCCTCGATCGTCTTGAGGCCGATCGCGTTGTCGGCGACGCCGGGGATCGGGAAGGTGCGCGAGACGGAGCCCGCGGTGACGACGATCTGGTCGTAGACGAACTCGTAGGGCTCGCCGACCGTGGGGGTGATCGTCGCGGTCTTGGACGCGTGGTCGATCTTGGTGACCTTCGCGGCGAGGATCGCGGTCTTCTTGAGGTGGCGGCGCAGCGAGACGATCGCGTGGCGCGGCTCGATGGAGCCGGCGGCGACCTCGGGGAGGAAGGGCAGGTACGCCATGTAGGGCAGCGGGTCGACGATCGTGACCTCGGCCTCGTTGGCGCGGAGGTACTTCTCCAGCTTCCACGCGGTGTAGAAGCCGGCGTAGCCGCCTCCGACGATCAGGATTTTGGGCACGGTGAACACTCCAGAGGGATGGACAATGCGAACACCCTGCTACTCGCGAAGTGCCCGCTCTCGATGCGGGTGGCAGCACTGACCCCGACTGGGAATCAGCCTAGCGAACCGCGCGTCGAATCGCGTCGACCCGCCGGTCCGCGGAGTCGGTCAGACCTCGAGCGGCCGGCACTCGCAGCGCTCGGGCGACCAGTCGGCGCGGGCCAGCGCGAGGTCGCCGATCGGGTTCACTCCGGGGCCCGCGGCGAGCGCGTGGCCCGCGAGGGCGTGCAGGCACTTCACGCGGGTCGGCATGCCGCCGGAGGAGATGCCCGCGATCTCGGGCACGACGGCGATGCTCTCGCGGTCGGCGAGGAAGGCGCGGTGGGCCGCCGCGTGCGCGTCGCGCAGCGCCTCGTCCTCGGCCAGGAGTGCGTTGTACTCGACCATGACCTGCGTCGCCTCGAGCTGCGAGATCGCGGCGGTCGCGGCGGGGTGGGTCAGGTAGTAGAAGGTGGGGAACGGCGTCCCGTCGCTCAGCCGCGGGCTGGTGGAGACCACCGTCGGGTTGCCGCAGACGCAGCGCGCGCTGATGCCGACCACGTCGCGGGCGGGGCGGCCCAGCTGGGCGGAGACGACGGCGATGTCGTGCTCGGTGGGCGGGTCGAACGGGGGCGTGGTCACGGAGGACTCCAGGGGGCGCGGGGACCGGAGGGAACTCTCCAGTGTAGGCGGCGGCCGGGCGGGGGGCCGGGGTCAGGGAGCGGGCGTGAGCTCGGCCGTCGTCGGATCGCCGAGCCCGGAGACCGCGATCGAGGAGAGCAGCGAGCCCGCCCAGTCGCTCGGCGTCTTCTGCACCGAGTTCGACGCCGGCTGCGCGGCCTGCTGCGCGACGGCGATGTCGTCGAGGACGAGGTAGCTGACCTCGCCCGGCATCACGAAGTACAGGCGCTCGCGGGCCTGGGCGCGGATGAAGGCGGGGTCGGACCAGCGCACGCGCTGCTCGTCGAGGTTCTGCGACTGGGTCTTCGCCGCATCGACGGAGCGCTGCAGCTCGGCGATCTCGGCGCGCTGCTCGACGAAGTTCTTCACGCTGGGCGCCAGGACGACGACGGCCAGGATCATGATGCCCATCACGAGCAGCGTGAACCCGGAGCCGCGGACGCCGGCGACCCAGGCGGAGGACGGTGTGACGGGAGGCTGCTTCGCGCGGGGGGTGCGCGAGGACTTCGGGGCGGAGGATCCGGGCTTCGCGCCGGGGCGCTTCGAGGCGACGGACGACGAAGTGGCGGGCTTCGACGCCGGCTTCTTCGCTGCTGACGGCGTCGAGGCACTCGACGTCGCGGCGGCGGGCTTCGAGGACCCGGGCTTCGAGGGCCCGGGCTTCGAGGGCCCAGGCTTCGAAGCGGTCGAGTCCGGCGTCTCGGCGTCGGCCGGGCGGCGGGGCGCGCTCCCGGGAGCGGAGGGCCGGCGGGGCGGTCGAGCCATGGGCGGGTGCCTCCTCGAGCGGTGGAACGGATGAGGGCGGAACGGGAGCGGCCCCGGTGCCGGCACCGAGGTGCTGGGCTCCGGGGCCGCTCCGGCGGGGAGAGACTACGCGGTGAAGCGCGGGAAGGCGGAGCGACCCGCGTACGTCGCGGCGCCTCCCAGGATCTCCTCGATGCGCAGCAGCTGGTTGTACTTCGCGACGCGGTCCGATCGCGCGGGGGCGCCGGTCTTGATCTGGCCGCCGTCCACCGCGACCGCGAGGTCGGCGATGGTGGTGTCCTCGGTCTCGCCGGAGCGGTGCGAGAGGATCGCGGTCATGCCGCTGCGCTGGGCGAGGGCCACCGCGTCGAGCGTCTCGGTGAGCGTGCCGATCTGGTTCACCTTGACCAGGATCGAGTTGCCGGCCTTCTCGGCGATGCCGCGGGCCAGGCGCACCGGGTTGGTGACGTAGAGGTCGTCGCCGACGAGCTGCACCTTGTCGCCGATCTCGGCGGTGAGGTGGGTCCAGCCGGCCCAGTCGTCCTCGTCCAGCGGGTCCTCGATGGAGACCAGCGGGTAGTTGGCGACGAGGTCGGCGTAGTACGCGGAGAGCTCCTCGGCCGAGAGCTTCTTGCCCTCGAAGGTGTACTTGCCGTCCTCGTAGAACTCGGAGGAGGCGACGTCGAGCGCGAGGCCGATGTCCTTGCCGGGGGTGAAGCCTGCGGCCTCGACGGCCTTGAGGATGAAGTCGAGCGCCTCGCGGTTGGTGGGCAGGTCGGGGGCGAAGCCGCCCTCGTCGCCCAGGCCCGTGGCGAAGCCGGCCTTCTTCAGCTGCGCCTTGAGCGCGTGGTAGATCTCGACGCCCCAGCGCAGGCCCTCGGAGAAGGACTCGGCGCCCAGCGGGACGGCCATGAACTCCTGGATGTCGACGCCGGTGTCGGCGTGCGCGCCGCCGTTGATGATGTTCATCAGCGGGACGGGCAGGGTGTGCGCGTTCGGGCCGCCGACGTAGCGGAAGAGGTCGAGGTCGGCCGACTGCGCGGCGGCCTTGGCGACCGCGAGGCTGACGCCGAGGATCGCGTTCGCACCCAGGCGCGACTTGTTCTCGGTGCCGTCGAGCTCGATCAGCTCGGCGTCGACGAGGCGCTGGTCGGTGGCGTCGAAGCCCTCGATGGCCGGGCCGATCTCGTCGATGACGGCGTCGACGGCCTTCTGCACGCCCTTGCCGAGGTAGCGCTCGGCGTCGCCGTCGCGCAGCTCGTAGGCCTCGAAGGCGCCGGTGGAGGCACCGGAGGGGACGGCCGCTCGCGAGGACGCGCCGTCCTCGAGCAGGACCTCGACCTCGACCGTGGGGTTGCCACGGGAGTCCAGAATTTCTCGGGCGACGACTGCCTCGATAAGGGCCACAACTATCTCCTCTTGACGGGTGGGCTCCCGGAGGGCGGGAGCGGTCGGGAAGGAGTCTACTGACCGCCTCGGAACGGGAGGCGTCCGCGAGGCGTCGGTAGACTCCCAGGGCCCTGACGGCAGCCGCGCCGCACGGCCGCCGATCCGCTCCCGCACCACCGGAGGACCCCGTGACCAGCACCGCCGCCGCCCTCGTCGAGCGCCTCACCGAGGTCGTCCCCGACTTCCCGAAGCCCGGCATCCTCTTCCGCGACCTCACGCCGGTCTTCGGCGACGGCGAGGCGCTGCGCGCGGTCGCCGACGCGCTGATCGAGCCGTATCGCGGCCGGATCGACGCGATCGCCGGGGTCGAGGCGCGCGGCTTCCTCCTCGCCGCGGCCGCCGCCTACTCCGCGGGCCTCGGAGTCGTGACGATCCGCAAGCCCGGCAAGCTGCCGCGGACCGTGCTGAGCGAGCAGGCCACGCTCGAGTACGGCAGCACGCAGCTCGAAGTGCACGAGGACGCGGTGCCGAAGGGCGCGCGCCTGCTGCTCGTCGACGACGTGCTCGCCACCGGCGGCACCCTCGACGCGAGCTGCCGCCTGATCGAGCGCGCCGGCTGGTCCCTCGAGGGCATCGCCGTGGTGATGGAGCTCGACGGCCTCGGCGGCCGCGACCTCCTGTCCCCGCGCCGCATCGACGCGATCGTCACCGTCTGACCCGTCCCTCCCCGCTTCCGCGAGATGCCACTTGTGCGCGCGACACGCCGTGTCGGGCGTGCACAAGTGGCATCTCGCGGAGGGGAGCAGACGTGCGTCAGGAGAGGGAGAGGGACATCCGGGAGAGGACGAAGGTCTCGACGACCTGGACGACCATGTAGAGGATCAGCGAGACGCCGGTCACGAGGACGACGGCCGACCAGATGTCGTCGAAGCGGGCCTGCGCGGTCCAGCCGGCGATGCCGCCGCCGATGCCGTCGCCGGTGGAGAGCCACTCGGCCAGCAGCGCGCCGGTGATCGCTCCGGGGACGGAGACGCGGATCGCCGCGAAGAGCGAGGGCAGCGCTCCGGGAATGGCGACCTTGCGGATGGCCGTCAGCGTGGAGCCGCCGTAGACCGAGACGACGTCGAGCATCTGCGGCGAGGCGTTGTTCAGGCCGAACGCGATCGTGACCAGCGCCGGGAAGAGCACGACGATGCCGCCGACCACGGCGACCGAGGCGACCGTCCCCTGGCCGAAGACCAGGATGATCAGCGGCGTCATCGCGATCAGCGGGACCGAGCGCAGCAGCAGCGCGAACGGCATCAGTGCGTGCTCGACGCCCTTGGACAGCCGGAAGAGGATCGCGACCAGGATCGCGACGATCAGGCCGGCCGCGAAGCCGATGAACGAGTCGACCATGGTGACGGCGAAGAGCCCGCCCAGCTCGGCGCGGTTCTCGGCCGCCGACTCGTCGGTGACCAGGTGCGCCCAGACGTCCCACGGACCCTTGATCACGTACGGCGAGACGCCGCTGAAGAGGATCACGCCGATCCAGATCGCGAGGACGATCGCGACGGTCGACAGCGCGATCAGGAGGCTCTTGCGCAGGCTCTTCAGCGTGGCGCCGAGGGCGGCGCTGCGCAGCTGACGGCGGAGCTCGTCGACCGCGATGATCTGCGTCGGGCTCGACTGCTCGGTGCGGTCGGGGATCGTGGAGGTCATGTCATGCCCGCTTTCCGGAGGACCACGGGGCGACGAGGCGCCCGATCAGGCCGACGAGGCCGTAGCCGATCAGCGCGACGGCGGCGCAGAGGAGGAAGAGCGCCCAGACGCGCGGCGAGTTCAGCGAGACCTGCGCCGCGACCAGGATCGGCCCGACCCCGGTCTCGATCTTGCCGAAGTACTCCCCCAGGATCGCGCCCAGGAACGCCGCGGGAACGGCGATCTGCAGCGCGGAGAGGATGTTCGGCAGCGCCGCGATGGCGCGGACCTTCCGGAGCTGGGTGAACTTCGTGCCCCCGTAGACGGTCACGACGTCGAGGGAGGCCTTGTCGGCCGCCTTGAGGCCGAGCAGGCTGCCGACGACGGTGGTGAAGAAGACCGAGAGCCCGGCGAGGAAGATCGCGGTGTCGCTCGGCCGCCCCGGCGCGTCGGAGCCGCCGAGGATGAGGAGCACGAGCGTCCCGATCGCGACGATCGGCACGCAGTAGGTGACGACCGCGAGCTGGGAGACGATCCCCTCCAGCCACGGCACGATCAGGACGAGCGCGGAGAGCACCAGGGCGATGAGGTTGCCCCAGAAGTAGCCGACCGCGGCCTCGCCGATCGTCACCGAGAAGTTGGCCCAGTAGAACGCGGGCCCGTCCTCGGCGATCGTCTGCGCGACCTGGATCGGCGTGGGGACCGGGGCGTAGGTCGTGCCGCCGGTGGGGGCGGTGACCAGGGCGATCAGCCACCAGACGGCGATGATGCCGACGATGCCGATCAGCCCGGAGGCCCAGGGCGGGAGGGAGCGCGAGCGGCGCTCGGTCGGCGGGACGGGAGCGGGGAGCAGGGTGGCCACGGGGCGCCTCAGTGGTCGTCGGCGGCCGCGCCGCCGTCGCCGAACAGCAGCTCGGACGCCTGGTCGACGTAGGCGTGGAACTCGGGGGTGCGCTGCATCTCCGGCGTGCGCGGGCGGGGCAGGTCGATCTCGATGATCTCCTTGACCCGGCCGGGCCGCGGGCTCATCACGGCGACCTGGTCCGAGAGGAAGATCGCCTCCGAGATGCCGTGGGTGACGAGGAGGGTCGTGGCCGGCTTCTCGGTCCAGATCCGCAGCAGCTCGAGGTTGAGCTTCTGCCGCGTCATTTCGTCGAGCGCGCCGAACGGCTCGTCCAGCAGCAGCACCTCGGGCTTGAGGATGAGGCAGCGGGCGATCGAGACGCGCTGGCGCATGCCGCCGGAGAGCTGCGCCGGCTTGGCCTTCTCGAAGCCGCGCAGGCCCACCAGGTCGATCAGCTCGTCGATGTAGGACTGGTCCACCGACTTGCCCGCGATCTCGAACGGGAGGCGGATGTTCGACATCACGCTGCGCCAGGGCAGGAGCGCGTGGTCCTGGAAGGCGATGCCGAGCTTGTTGTCGCGGCGCAGCTCCTTGGGCGTGCGGCCGTCCACCCGGATGGAGCCCGAGGTGGGCTCCTCCAGCCCCGCGAGGATCCGCAGGATGGTGGACTTGCCGCAGCCCGAGGGGCCGAGGAGCGCGAGGAAGCTGCCCTGGTCGGTGTGCAGATCGGTGTCCTGCAGCGCGGTGACGCTGCGAGAGCCCATCCGGAACGTCTTCGACAGGCCGTGGATCTGGATGCCGGTGCCGCCGGCACCCTGCTCGCGCAGAGTGCCGGCGTCGGTCGTGTCGGTCACGAGTGGTGCCCTCCGTGGTGCTGCATGTGTGGTGGCGCTGGTTCGAGAGCCGGTGTCAGGCGGCGTACTTGACGAGGTCGGGGTTCTCCTCGTAGACCTCGGCGAGGAGGCTCATGTCGAAGAGGTCGGCGGCGTCGACCTCGATGCCGGCGCCCGAGAGCGACGCGAGCGTCTCCTCCTGGAGGCTGTCCGAGATCGTGAAGAGGCCGTTCGCGACGGTCTCGTCCGAGACGACGAGCTCCTCGGACTGGATGGTGGAGCCCTTCTTGGAGGACTCCTCGTCGAGGCCGAGGTCCTTGCCGTAGGTCTCGAGGGCGAGCATCGCGCCGGCCTCCGGGTCGTTGACCGCGTCGGTCCAGCCCTTGATCTCGGCGACGAGGAACGCCTTGAGCGCCTCGCGCTTCTCGGAGATGGCCTGGTCGGTGACGGTGAAGGTCTCGGCGACGAACGGGAGGCCGTTGTCGGCGAAGGGCAGGTTGACGACCTCGTAGCCCTCGGCGGCGACGGTGATCGCCTCGTTGGTCAGGTAGGCGATGAAGCCGTCGACGGTGCCGTTGATCAGGACCGAGGGGTCGTACTCGACCGGGACGACGGTGACGTCGGACTCGGCGAGGCCGTTCGCCTTCAGCAGCGCCTGGAAGAGCGAGGTGTTCGACGCCTGGACGCCGATCTTCTTGCCGGCGAGGTCGGCGGGGGTGGCGATGTTGCCGGCGGTCGCGATCGAGAGGACCGTGAACGGGTTCTTCTGGTAGGTCGCGCCGATGATCTTGAGCGGCGCCTTCTCGTTGGCGACGACGGTGCCGACCGAGACGGCGTCGCTGAGCGCCACGTCGGCCGAGCCGGACAGCAGCTCGGCGGTGCCGGTCGAGGGGCCCGCGGTCAGCGTGACGCCGGAGAGGCCGGCCTCGGTGTAGTAGCCCTTGGAGTCGGCGAAGAACTCGCCCGCGAACTCCTCGTTCTTGATCCAGGAGAGCTGGACCTTCAGGGTGCCGAGGTCGCCGCCGTCCTCGGCCGAGGCGCCGGAGGAGTCGGAGGCGCAGGAGGCGAGGACGGAGACGCCGCCGAGGGCGAGACCGGCGACGCCGGCCATGCGCAGGACGCTGCGGCGGTCGAAGGTCTGCGAGGTGCGGAAGGGCGACAGGGGCAAGGGGGACTCCTCGGGTAAGGCGGTGGAAGCTGCTGTGGTGCGCGGTTCGCGACGGGTGCCCCACGGGGCGCGCCAAGCCGCGCCGATCGGGGTGCCTCGACGCTATCCTCGGGAGATTTCTCCGGTGTGTCCGCAGATTTCGCGGGTATTAAGGGTCTCACGGATCCGACAACGATCCGACCGCTCCGCCCTTCCCTCCCGGCGGATCGGCTGAGGCCCCTCTCAGCTCAGCCGATCGGCTTGAAGGCGAGATCCGCGGCCGCTGCGGCGTCGCGGGGCACGAGTGCGAAGCGCGTGAATCCGGCGGCGGCGGCCCGGTCGAGCAGCGGCGTGAGGTTCTTCGCGCGGCGCTCCAGGCGCACACGGGAGCCGCCGGCGATCAGCTCCTGCTTGAGCGCGAGCAGCACCTCCGGGGCCGCGTCGCGCTCGTGCACGAGGACGACCGCGTCCGGCCGCTCGTCCAGCGGCACGTCGATCAGCTCGACGATCCGCTCGAAGCCGATGGAGAAGCCGCAGGCCGGCACGTCCTGGCCGAGGAAGCGCCCGATCATGCCGTCGTAGCGGCCGCCGCCGCCGACGGACGAGCCGGAGGAGGGGTGCGCGATCTCGAAGATGGTGCCGGTGTAGTAGCCCATCCCGCGCACGAGCGTGGGGTCGAAGCGGAGCGAGACGCCGGTCGGCAGCGACCGCAGCGACCGGGCGAGCGTCTCGAGGGCGAGCACCGCCTCCGGGTCGATGCCCTCGGGCAGCACGCCGAGGATCGCCGACTGCTCGAGCGCCACTCCCCCGGCCGCGACGGCCGCCTCGATGCGGGCGAGGTAGCCGCCGAGCACGGCCGCGGCGTCCGGACCGTCGGCCTCGAGCTCGGCGACGACTCCGCTCGCCCCGATCTTGTCGAGCTTGTCGATCGAGATCAGCGCGGGGCCGAAGCGCTCGGGGGCGAAGCCGCAGTGCTCGAGGATGCCGGTGAGGATCCGGCGGTCGTTGATCCGGATGGTGCAGTCGCGGAGGCCCAGGGTGTCGAGGGCGGCGGCCGTCGCGGTGATCAGCTCGACCTCGGCGAGCTGCCCCGGCTCGCCGATGATGTCGATGTCGCACTGGACGAACTGGCGGTAGCGGCCCTTCTGCGGGCGCTCCGCGCGCCAGACCGGTGCGATCTGCACGGAGCGGAAGACGGTCGGCAGTTCGGCGCGGTGGCTGGCGTAGAAGCGGGCGAGCGGGACGGTGAGGTCGAAGCGGAGGCCGAGGTCGGCGAGGCCCGAGGCGTCGTCCGCCGCGGCCGCCGCCGCGAGGTCGTCGTGCGAGAGCCCGCGGCGCAGCACGCTGAAGGCGAGCTTCTCGTTGTCGCCGCCGAGGCCGGAGTGCAGGCGCTCGAAGTCCTCGACCACCGGGGTCTCGATCTCGTCGAAGCCGTGCGCCGCGTAGACCCGGCGGATCACTCCGAGCGCGTGCTCGCGCTTCGCCTTGTCGGCCGGGAGGAAGTCGCGCATGCCGCGGGGCGGGGTGATCGCAGAAGCCATGCGGCGATTCTCCCAGACCGTCGACCGGTGTTCTCCGGCCCTCCGCGCCGCGGGCGTCCGGCCGGTCGGGGGTGTCGGCTAGGCTCGCGGCGCTCGCGCGGTCAGGGGGATCGCCGCGGACCGACGAGGGGGACTCGATGGACACGCACGCTGATGCCGGCATCGTCGCGGAGGGGGTGTCGCGGGCGTTCGGGCCGGTGCACGCCGTGCGCGACGCCAGCTTCGAGGCCCGGCCCGGTGAGGTCACCGCGCTGATCGGGCCCAACGGCGCGGGCAAGACGACGCTGATGCTGCTGCTCGCGACGCTGCTGCGCCCCGACGCCGGGCTGCTCCGCGTCGCCGGTCACGACCCTGTGGAGGAGCCCGCCGCCGTGCGGGCCGCGCTCGGCTGGATGCCCGACGTCCTCGGCTCGTGGGCGAGCCTGACCTGCCGGGAGACCCTCCGGACGACGGGGCAGCTGTACGGGCTGCCGCGCCCGGACGCCGAGGCCCGGGCGGACGAGCTGCTCGGGCTCGTGGATCTGGTCGAGTTCGGCGACCGGCCGACCCGGGTGCTCTCGCGCGGCCAGAAGCAGCGGCTCAGCCTCGCCCGGGCGCTCGTGCACGACCCGTCGGTGCTGGTGCTCGACGAGCCGGCCTCCGGGCTCGATCCCGGGGCGCGGATCGCGCTGCGCGACCTCGTGCTGCGGCTCGCCGGCGAGGGGCGCACGGTGCTGGTCTCGAGTCACGTGCTCTCCGAGCTCGACGAGATGGCGACCGCGGCGGTCTACCTCGACGGCGGGGTGACGGCCTCGCAGGAGGCGGTCGCGCGCGCGTCGCGGGCGCTGCGCGCCTGGCGGATCGACGCGGTGCGGCCGCGCGGGGCGGAGCTCGCCGAGGTCGTCGAGCGGCTGACGGGCGTGCCGGTCCGAGTGGAGCGCGATGCAGCGCTCGTGCCGGTCGTCGACGATGCGGCGGCGGCCGAGCTGCTCTCGCGGCTGGTGTCGGCCGGGGTCGCGGTCAGCCGCTTCGCGCCCGCGGTCGGGGAGCTGGAGCACACCTTCTCGGACCTGACCCGCTCGGCCGGGGAGCCGGGAAGTGCCGCGGGGCCCGGCCGGCCCGCGGAACCGGGCACCGAGAACGAGGAGGACGCCCGATGAGCGCCGAGACCACCGCCCGGCCGCTGCCCTTCCTGCAGGGCGTCGGCATCGTGCTCCGCCTCGAGCTCGCGCAGCGGGTGCGCGGGACCTCGTCCTTCGTCCTGCTCGGGCTGTTCTTCCTGCTGGTCGGCGCGGTCACCGGACTGCTGGTCGTCGCGACCGGCGTCTTCTCGGGCAGCGGCGCCGTCGTGGGCGGCTTCCTCTACTCGACCCTCGTCTACTTCGTGCTGCTGCTGGGCAGCCTGGTGACGCCCGCGCTCTCCGGCACGGCCGTGAACGGCGACCGCGACGCGGGGACCCTCGCGACGACGCAGGTCACCCTCGTGACCACGGCGCAGCTCGTGCTCGGCAAGTTCGTCTCGGCCTGGCTGGTCGCGCTGGCGTTCCTCGCGAGCACCGTGCCGTTCCTGCTCGTCGCCGTCGGGGTCGGCGGGGTGTCGCTCGCCTCCGCGTCGGTCTCGGTGCTCGTGCTCGCGGTGCAGCTGGGCGTCGTCGCGGCGATCGGAGTGGGTCTCAGCGGGATCCTCGACCGGCCGCTGATGTCGGTCGTCACCACCTACCTGCTGGTCGCGGCGATGAGCGTCGGATCCTTGATCGCGTTCGGGCTGCTGACGGCGGTCACGACCACGGAGCAGCAGACCGTCTTCGTCGACGACGAGCAGGGGATCTGCGGACCGGACTACGAGACGCAGGTGGCGCGGGCCGACTACTACTGGGGGCTGCTCGCGCTCAACCCGTTCGTGGTGCTGGCCGACGCCGTCCCGCCGCAGCTCGACGAGTACGGCTCGCCGGAGGACCTGTTCACCGGGCTCTCGCTGCTGGTGCGGCAGGCACAGATCGCGCCGGAGCCGGTCGTCGAGCTCTCCTGCTCCGGCTACACCGGCTCGACGCGGCCGAGCACTCCGGAGGAGGTCTTCGACGCGACCGTCCCGTCCTGGTTCGTCGGCCTGACGCTGCAGCTGGTGCTGGCGGTCGGCCTGCTGCTCGGCGCGATCCGCCGCACGGCGACGCCGGCGGCGCGCCTGCCCCGCGGGCGCCGCGTGGCCTGACCGACGGCCTTCCTGCTGATCGAGCAGCCCGCGCAGCGGGCCACTCATGCTCATCGAGTTGCCCCCGCAGCGGGCCACTCATGCTCATCGAGTAGCCCCCGCAGCGGGCCACTCATGCTGATCGAGTGGCCCGCGCAGCGGGCGTATCGAGATCCACCGTTCTGGAGACGTGGGGTCTCGATACGCCGCTCCGCGGCTGCTCGACCAGCATGAATCACGCCGCACTGTGCAGAGCCTGCCACCCCTGTTGATCGAGTAGCCCGCGGAGCGGGCGTATCCAGATCCCCGCCATCAGCACTCGAGGCGACAGCTACCCCTCCCGACGCTCCAGCTCCACCGCGCGGATCTCGTCCTGCAGGTCGCGGGTCGCCGTGCGCAGCGCCCGCTCCGCATCGAGCCCCTGCGCCCGCGCCGAGGCGACGATCGCGAGCAGCAGCGGGCCGAGGTCCTCCTCCGACTCGATCGGCAGCGGCCCCTCCCCCGCGTCGACGATGCCGAGCGTCGTCGCCTTGCCGATCACCTTGTCCGCCAGCGCCAACGCGGGCATGCCCTGCGGGATCCCGTCGAGGACGCTGGTGCGGTGCGGCTTCTCGGTCTTCTTCAGCTCGTCCCAGACGGCGATGACGTCGTCGGCGGTCTCCGCGGTCGCGTCGCCGAAGACGTGCGGGTGACGGCCGATCATCTTGGCGTTCATGTGCGCCGCGACGTCCTCGATGGTGAACGGCTCCGGCCCGTCGGCGGCGAGGTCGGAGTGGAAGAGCACCTGGTAGAGCACGTCGCCGAGCTCCTCGATCAGGTCGGCCCGGGCGCCGGCCTCGATCGCGTCGACCAGCTCGTGCGACTCCTCGATCAGGTAGCGCACGAGCGACTCGTGGGTCTGCTCGGCGTCCCACGGGCAGCCGCCCGGGGCGCGGAGGACGTGGACGGTGCGGATGAGCTCGTCGAGCCGGGGATGCGCGGTCACCCGGCCATCCTCGCATCCGCTCGGCGAGCGGAGGTCGGGAGGCTCAGGCGCGAGCGAGACGCCGGCGGGCGATCAGGAGGCACCCGACCGCGACGACCGGGACCGCCGCGAGCAGGCCCGGGGCCGACGCGACTCCCACCGCCGCGGCGCCCGTCACCAGCACGCCGGCGAGGTTCCACAGCAGCACCGCGGCGCCGGCCCCGTCCCCGATCGGCAGCGGGATCGGCCCGAGCAGCGAGGGCGGGAGCGGGCCGCGGGTCGCGTCCATCGCCCGGGCGGCCACCGCGACCACCGCGACCGCGACGGCGGGCCACGCGGGCCCGGCGGCGAGAGCGCAGGCCGCGACGACGATCCCCACGGCGAGCAGCAGCGGCAGGATCCCGTGCAGCAGCAGCAGCTCGAACGGCGCGGGTGCGAGCAGCGCCGGCTGGCCCGCGGTCGCGGCGGCGTGGCGGAGGCCGTCGCTCCAGACCCCGGCGCCGCAGTAAGCGAGGACGCCGGCCAGTGCGGCGGGGAGCGCGAGGAGCGAGGGCGGCGCCACGGCCGCGACGGCGAGGGCCAGCCCCGCGGCGGCCAGCGCGGCGACCCCGGCGACGGAGCGGCCGGGCGTGCGCAACGCGCCGATCGCGTCTCGGAGCGGCACGGCGAGGGCGAACGGGGCGACGCGGACGGCGTCCAGGCGGCGGAAGCGGCCGGGCCGGGCGCGGTAGCCCTCGAGGGCGTCGGCGACCTCGCCGATCGCTCCCCTGCTCCGGGCCGACCGCCACTGCCGCGACTGCGCGACGACGACGCCGCCGCGGACCGTGTCGAGCAGGCGCGGGACGACGGCGAGCGCGAGTGCGGCCAGGGCGGTCAGCACCGCGGTACCGGGCAGGGCTGATGGGTCGGCCGTCGTCAGCGCGCGGCCGAGGAGGGCATCCGGACCAGCCGGGAGCGCTGCTGCGGCGACCAGCACCCCGGTGAGCAGGGCCGCTCCTCGGCCGGGGAGGCACTGGCCGGCGAGCCAGGCGACGGCGAGGAGGACTCCGAAGGCCGCTCCGGCACCGACAGCGACGAGCGGTGCACCGCCCACGGCGACGGCGATGAGCAGGGCGGCCGCGGCGCTCGCGAGCACGGCGGCCGTCCCCGCGATCGCCACGGGCCGGCGCAGCACGAGGTGGCGGGGCAGGTCGGTGGCGAGCAGCACGGCGGTGGTGTGCGGTTCGCCGACCGCCGGACCGCGGACGCGGCCGAGCAGCACGGCGGCGGGCAGAAGCAGCCCGGCGGTGAGGCCGACGACGGTCGTCGGGTCGAGGGCGGCGAGGGCGGGGTCGGGCTCCGCGGCGAGCAGGACGACGGCCCGGAGCACGGGCAGGACGACGACCAGGAGGGTCATCGCCGCGAGGTAGCCGGCGTAGGCGCCACCGCGCTGCTCGGCCGCGGCGCGGGACCGGTGCAGAGCGCGGACGGCGTGGACTCGCTCGCTCGGGCCGCCGACCCGGAGGCGCCTGACACCGACGCGGCCGGCCCTCATCGGCCGCTCAGCTCGAGGACGCGGGTGGCCAGTGCGCTCGTCAGCAGCGGGTTGTGGGACGCGATCAGCACCGCTCGACCGCGGGCGGCCTCGCGAAGGACCTCGATCACGAGCGGCACGCGGTCGACGTCGAGCCGCTGCTCCGGCTCGTCGAGCAGCAGCACCTCGCCGGGCCGGGCGAGCACGAGCGCGAGGGAGAGGAGCTGAGTCTGCCCGGAGGACAGCTCGTGCGGGAACCGGCGGGCGAGAGCGCCGAGGCCGAGCGCGTCCAGACCGGCGACGGCCGTGCGGCGCGCCTCGGCGAGCGGTGCTCCCCAGGACAGGGCGACCATCTCGAGGTGCTCCTCGAGCGTGAGGTCGCGCTCGAAGGGCGGGGTGCCGACGAGGGCGGCGACCCGGCGCCGATGCTGGCGGTCTCGCTCCGTGACCGGGCGGCCGGCGATCTCGACGGTGCCGGAGCTCGGCGGCGTCAGGCCGGCGACCAGGCGCAGCAGCGTCGTCTTGCCGCTGCCGTTCGGACCGGTGACCGCAAGGGTCTCCCCGGGCTCGACCTCGAGCGAGAGCGGCGCGAGCAGCTCCGTCTCCCCCGCGCGGACGGCCGCGTCGCGCAGGCGCACCATCGGCGCGGGGCCCGGCTCGGATGCGGGACGACGGCGGGGAGCGAGCAACGGCATGACCTCATCCTCTCAGCGGGTGCGCGAGCGACCGCGGTGGTGCGCGGTCTCGGCCGGTCGGGCGGGCGTCGTCGCGGGCCGCACATCCGCCGGTCATCGGCGCGTAACACGCGCCGACTACGGTGACCGCGGGGCGCGACCGCGGCCCGGAACAGGAACGCCACCGTGACCCTCACGCCTCCCGCCACCGGCACCGCCCTCGATCGCGGAGCGCCGCCGAGCGCCGAGCTGCACATCCACATCGAGGGGACGATCGAGCCCGAGCACATCGTCGAGATGGCGCGCCGCAACGGCATCGCACTGCCGACCGAGGACCTCGACGCCCTGCGCGCGCGCTACGCCTTCGAGGACCTCGCCTCGTTCCTCGAGCTGCACTACTCGAACCTCACGGTCCTGAAGACGGAGCGCGACTTCTTCGAGCTGGCCACCGGCTATCTCGATCGCGCGAAGCTCGCGAACGTCCGCCGCGCGGAAATCTTCTTCGATCCGCAGACGCACCTCGGCAACGGCGTGCCGCTCGACGTCGTGATGGCCGGGCTCACCCGCGCGCTCGGGCGGAGCGAGGAGACGCACGGCATCTCGACCGACCTGATCATGTGCTTCCTGCGCGACCTCGGTGCCGACGCGGCGGACGAGATGCTGACCGCGATCCTGCCCTACCGCGAGCACATCATCGGCGTCGGCCTCGACTCGAACGAGGTCGGCTTCGGGCCGGAGCTCTTCATCGACGTCTACGCGCGGGCCGCGGCGGAGGGCCTGCACCTCGTCGCGCACGCGGGCGAGGAGGGCGGCCCGGAGACGGTCGCCGAGACCCTCGAGCTGCTGAAGGTGGAGCGGATCGACCACGGCATCCGCGCGATGGAGGACCCGGCCGTCGTGGCGATGCTCCGCGTGCAGGGCGTGCCGATCACGGTCTGCCCGCTGTCGAACGTGGCGCTGCGCGCCGTCGACACGATGAAGGACCACCCGCTGCCGGCGATGCTCGACGCGGGGCTGATCGTCACCGTCTCGAGCGACGACCCGCCGTACTTCGGCGGCTACGTCGACGCGAACTACCGCGCGCTGGTCGAGGAGCTCGGGATGGACGACGCCCAGCTGGAGCGCCTCGCGCTCAACTCCTTCGACGCCGCCTTCATCTCCGACGAGGACCGCACCCGCTGGCAGGCCGAGGTCCGCGCCCACTTCGCGTCCTGATCCCCGCCGCGAGATGCCACTTGCGCACGCGACACGCCGTGATACCCGTGCACAAGTGGCATCTCGCGGGGAGGGCTAGCCCTCGGGGTGCGGGGCGAGGTCGGGGGTCGCGCGGTCGAGGTCGGCGGCCTCCTCCTCGGGGCGGGGGGCGATCGTCTCGTCCTCCTCGAGCTCGGGGATGCTCGGCTCGTCGGGGCCGGGGATGCGCGGCGGGACGGAGTGCTCGTCGGAGGCGGTCATGATCGTCCTTCG
Organism: Rathayibacter sp. PhB179; assembly: GCF_004345345.1. NCBI lineage: Bacteria > Bacillati > Actinomycetota > Actinomycetes > Micrococcales > Microbacteriaceae > Rathayibacter > Rathayibacter sp. PhB179. The sequence continues at coordinate 78,732 of NZ_SLVD01000008.1, forward strand.
TTCGGGGTCGGTGTCGTCGGGGTCGGTGTCGTCGGGGTCGGAGTCGTCGGGCGGCGTCCGGAACGGTGGCGCCGCCCGGTCGAGAGGGTTGCCGGCGGTCAGCTCGCGACGGCGGCGGGCTCGGGGAAGAGCGCGTCGAGCAGGTTCGCGACCCAGTCGATCAGCGCGCGGTCGCCGAGCGGGACGCCGTCGAGCACCGGCATCGGCACGACCACGGCGTTCGCCTGCTGCAGGTACTTCGCGGTCGGGTACATCCGGCGCAGGCGCACCTGGATCGAGTCGGCGAGGTGCGCCGGCGCGACGCGGACGTTCGAGCCCATCGCGACCACGTCGCTGAGACCGGCGCGCTGCGCCCGCATCCGCAGCCGCGAGACCAGGACGAGGTTCTCGACCGCCTCGGGCAGCTCGCCGTAGCGGTCGGTCAGCTCCTCGACCACGAGGTCGACGCTGCCCTCCTTCGCGGTCGGCGAGGTCGCCGCGGACAGCTTCTGGTACGCCTCCAGGCGCAGCCGCTCGCTGTCGACGTACTCCTCCGGGATCCGCGCGTCGACCGGCAGCTCGAGCCGCAGCTCGGTCTGCCCCTCCGCCACCTCGCCGCGGAAGCCGTCGACGGCCTCGCCGATCATCCGCAGGTAGAGGTCGAAGCCGACGCCCTGGATGTGGCCGGACTGCTCGCCGCCGAGCAGGTTGCCCGCGCCGCGGATCTCGAGGTCCTTCAGCGCGATCTGCATGCCGCCGCCGAGGTCGGAGTTCGCGGCGAGCGTCTGCAGGCGATCGTGCGCGGTCTCCGACAGCGGCTTCATCTCGTCGTAGAGGAGGTAGGCGTAGGCGCGCTCGCGGCCACGGCCGACGCGACCGCGCAGCTGGTGCAGCTGCGAGAGGCCGTACTTGTCCGCGCGGTCGACGATCAGTGTGTTCGCGTTCGGGATGTCCAGGCCGGTCTCGACGATGGTCGTCGAGACGAGCACGTCGAACTTGCGCTCCCAGAAGTCGACGATGATCCGCTCGAGCTGCGACTCGCTGAGCTTGCCGTGCGCGACGGCGATGCGCGCCTCCGGCACCAGCTCGGCGAGCTGCGCGGCGACGCGGTTGATCGTCGAGACGCGGTTGTGCACGAAGAACACCTGGCCCTCGCGCAGCAGCTCTCGCCGGATCGCGGCCGAGACCTGCTTCTCCGAGTACGGGCCGACGAAGGTGAGGATCGGGTGGCGCTCCTCCGGCGGCGTCGCCAGCGTCGACATCTCGCGGATGCCGGTGACCGCCATCTCGAGCGTGCGCGGGATGGGTGTGGCGCTCATCGAGAGGATGTCGACGTTCTTCTTCAGCGCCTTCAGCTTCTCCTTGTGCTCGACGCCGAAGCGCTGCTCCTCGTCGATCACGAGGAGGCCGAGGTCCTTGAAGACGATGTTGTCGCTGAGGAGGCGGTGGGTCGCGATGACCATGTCGACGGTGCCGTCGGCGAGGCCCTCGATCGTCTCCTTCGACTCCTTCGCGCTCTGGAAGCGGCTGAGGGCGCGCAGGTGCACCGGGAAGCCGGCGAAGCGCTCCTGGAACGTCTCGAGGTGCTGGCGCACGAGCAGGGTGGTCGGCACGAGCATCGCGACCTGCTTGCCGTCCTGGATGGCCTTGAACGCGGCGCGCACGGCGACCTCGGTCTTGCCGAAGCCGACGTCACCGGAGAGCAGGCGGTCCATCGGGATCGGCCGCTCCATGTCGGCCTTGACCTCGTCGATCACGGTCAGCTGGTCGGGCGTCTCCGCGAACGGGAACGCCTCCTCCAGCTCGCGCTGCCACGGGGTGTCCGGCGGGAAGGAGTGGCCGCGCGAGGCCATCCGGGCGGAGTAGAGCTTCACCAGCTCGACCGCGATGTCGCGGACCGCGCGGCGCGCCTTGCTCTTCGCCTGCGCCCAGTCGCTGCCGCCCATCTTGCTCAGCGCGGGGGCCTCGCCGCCGACGTACCGGGAGAGGAGGTCGAGCTGGTCGGTCGGGACCAGCAGCTTGTCGCCCGGGAAGCCGCGCTTGCTGGGCGCGTACTCGAGGACGAGGTACTCGCGCCGGGTCTTCACGGCGTTGCGCCCGCCGCTGGAGACCTCGCGCTGCGAGAGCTCGACGAAGCGGCCGATGCCGTGGGTGGCGTGCACGACGAAGTCGCCGGGGCTGAGCTGCAGCGGATCGACGACGTTCTTCCGTCGCGAGGCGAGCTTCTTCACGGCGCGCGAGTCGTAGCCGACGGTGCGGCCGTAGAACTCCGTGTCGGTGAGCAGCGCGACCTTGGCGCCGTCGACCTCGAAGCCGTGGTCGACGTTGGCCTGCAGCACGTAGGCGAGGCCGGGCTCGAGCTCGGCGGGCAGATCGGGGACGATGCGGGCGGCGACCTCGTGCTCGGCGAGCACCTGGTCGGTGCGCTCGACGGTGCCGGTGCCGGGGGCGGTCAGCACCACGCTCCAGCCGTCCGCCAGGCGGGCGCGCACGTGCGCGAGCGCGCCCTCGACCGCGCCGCCGAAGCCGGGCACGGGCTCGCCGTCGACGCGGACGGCGAGGATCTCGTCGATCCCGAGGTCCTCCGGCAGCACCTCGGCCTCGCCGGCGGCGGGACCCTGGCGGAAGGTGCTCATCGTCCACCACGGGTGGTCGGGCGTCTCGGCGCCGGGAGCGCTGAACTTCACGGCGTCGCGGAGGGCGCCGAGCGAGATGAACTCGCCGGAGGCCAGGTCGATCGGGGCCTCGGCGCCGGCGGTCGCGGCGCTCCACGCGGCCTGGAGGAACTCGCGGTTCGTCTCGGCGAGGCTGATCGCGCGGGTGGCGACCCGCTCCGGGGCGAGCACGGCCACCGCGGCGCCGGCCGGGAGGTAGTGCGAGATCGGGACGAGGCGCTCCAGCAGCGCGGGCGCGAGCGACTCCATGCCCTCCACCGGGATGCCCTCGGCGATCTTCGCGAGCATCGCGGAGAGGCTCGGGAACTCGTGCAGCATCTCGCGGGCGCGCTGGCGGACGGCCGGCACGAGCAGCAGCTCGCGGCTCGGCGGCAGCACGACGGAGTCGGCCTCCCCCGGCAGCGAGCGCTGGTCGGCGACGGAGAAGCCGCGGATGGAGTCGACCTCGTCGCCGAAGAAGTCGATGCGGCTGGGGTGCTCGGCCACGGCCGGGAAGACGTCGAGGATGCCGCCGCGGACCGCGAACTCGCCGCGCCGGGTGACCATGTCGACCCGCGAGTAGGCGAGGTCGACCAGCTCGGACGAGATCCGGCCGAGGTCGTAGCCGCGGCCGCCCTTGACCAGGCGGATCGGCGCGATGTCGGCGAGGTTGTCGGCGACCGGCTGCAGCGCGGCGCGCACCGAGGCGACGACGACGAGCGGCTTCTCCCCCGACCAGGTCTTCATCCGGCGCAGAGCGTCGAGGCGGCGGCCGACGATCTCGGCGCTCGGGCTGAGGCGCTCGTGCGGCAGTGTCTCCCAGGCCGGGAACTCGACGACCTCGGCGTCCGGCAGCACGCAGCTGAGCGACGCGCGGATGTTCTCGGAGTCGCGCCCCGTCGCGGTGACGACGAGCGCGGCCTGCGGACGGTCGGCCTCGGCGCGGCGCTCCAGGAGGCCCGCCAGCAGGGGGACGCGGAGGCCGTCGGCCACGGAGAAATCGGCGTCGCGGATCGCGAACGCGAGAGCGTCGTCGAACGTGGAGGCGCGCGAGAGCGCCGAGATGATCCGGTTGAGAGGCACCGGAGGAGTTTACTGCCGACCTCCGACGTGCTCGCTTTCTGCGCCGGTCTTCGCCCGGCGCAGCGCAGTCGGCTGTGCGACGGGGTGCGTTCCGCAGAGCGTCCTGCGTTCGGCTCTTCGAAATCGCTTGGCACACGATTTCGAATTCGCCTGCCGGGTGGTCGGCTGGTCTGCCGGGTGGTGGTGCTCGATCCGTCAGGAGTGGTCGCTCGGGAGGGGCTGGAGCAGCCGGTTGCGACGGATCGGCGCCGGGAGCGCGGGCGGAGCCGCCGCGCTGGGGAGGTCGGTCTCGATACGCCCCTGCGGGGCTACTCGACCAGCATGGAGTGCGCGCCCCTCGCGAGGTCGCGGCAGCCGCAGCATGCTGGTCGAGGCGGCCGCCCAGCGGTCGTCTCGACGTACCGCACTACGGGGTCGTGTGGACCTTCAGCTGGGCGGCCTGGAGGCCGGCGTCGGCGATCAGCTCGACGGCGTCGGCGGCGTCGGCGATCAGGATCGGCAGGTTCTCGTGCTCGGGGCCCGCGAAGTCCTTGAGGACGAAGTCGGCGGCGGGCTGGCGGCCGGGCGGGCGGCCGATGCCGACGCGCACGCGGAGGAAGTCGGCGCCGTCGGTCGCGGCGAGGATGTCCCGGATGCCGTTGTGGCCGCCGTGGCCGCCGCCGTTCTTGAGGCGCAGGGTGTCGAAGGGGATGTCGAGCTCGTCGTGCACGACGATCAGGCGCTCGGGCGCGAGGGAGTAGAAGTCGAGCAGCTGCGCGGTCGGGCCGCCGGAGAGGTTCATGAAGCTGTTCGGCTTGCCGAGGATCAGCTTCGGTCCGCCGGGGCGGAGGAAGCCCTCGGCGACCACGGCGTTGGCGCGGTTGTGCCGGCGGAACGAGCCGCCGATCCGGGTCGCGAGCTCGTCGAGCACCATCTGCCCCACGTTGTGCCGATTGCGCGCGTACTGCGCGCCCGGGTTGCCCAGTCCGACGACCAGCCAGGTCTCGCCCATCTCGTTCCCTCTTCTCGATGCGCTCAGCAGCGACGTCTTCCGCGGGGCGAAGCCCCCGGACGCGGAACGGGCCCGCTCGCGATCGCGGCGGGCCCGTCCGTGCGGGTGGTGCTCCGACTACTCGGCGGCCTCGGTGGGCTCGGCCGGCGTGGTGGGCTCGCCCTCCTCGCCCAGGTCCTGCTCGACCTCCTCGGTGACGTTCACGATGAGCGCCTCGGGGTCGGTGAGCAGCGTCGCGCCCTCGGGGAGGGTGACGTCGGCGGCGGTGATCTGCGTGCCGGCCTCGAGTCCCTCGACCGAGACGACGACGTTCTGCGGGATCTTCGTGGCGTCGACCTCGAGCGAGAGCGTGTTCGCCTCGGTGGAGACGAGCGTGCCGGGAGCGGCCTCGCCCTCGACGTGCACGGGGATGTCGACCGAGACCTTCTCGCCGAGACGGATGACCGCGAGGTCGATGTGCTCGATGATCTGGCGGACCGGGTCGCGCTGGATGTCCTTGACCAGCGACGTCTGGGCGACGCCCTCGATGTCGAGCTCGAGGATCGCGTTCGCCTTGCGGGTCAGCAGGAGGATCTGGTGGCCGGGCAGCGTGACGTGCACGGGCTCGGTGCCGTGGCCGTAGAGGACCGCGGGGATCTTGTTCTGGGCGCGGATCTTGCGGGCCGCTCCCTTGCCGAACGAGGTGCGGACCTCGGCGACGACCTTGTTGGTGAGTTCTGCCATGGTGTTCTCCTGGACGGCGCCGTGCGCCGCCTGCTCGGGTCCCGGCCTGGGGCCGCGGACGGGGTTTCGACTCGAACGCGTGTCTGCGTGAGGAAAGGTCCGCGGCGCTCCTTCCGGAGCTCCACCTGGTTCCACCGCGTCGATCACGGATGCACGGGGCATCCCTCGCCGAAGTTCAGCTGCCCACCCTACCGGCCGCGCGGCCGAGCCGCCACCCGCGGGCGCCCCTACCGCGCCCCCAGCCGGGCTGGCTAGCGTGCGGGCATGACTTCTGACGACTTCGGCTCCTACGTCGAGAAGAACGGCTTCCACCGCGACACCAACTACATCCCGACCCGCATCACCGCGGACGGCCGCGACGGCTACCCGGTCGAGGCGGGCCGCTACCGGCTCGTCGTCTCGCGCGCCTGCCCGTGGGCGAACCGCGCCGTGATCGTCCGCCGCCTGCTCGGCCTCGAGGACGCGCTGTCGATGGGCATCTGCGGACCGACGCACGACAAGCGCAGCTGGACCTTCGATCTCGACCCGGGCGGCGTCGACCCGGTGCTCGGCATCCCGCGACTGCAGGACGCGTTCCTCGCCCGCTTCCCCGACTACCCGCGCGGCATCACGGTGCCGGCGATCGTCGACATCCCCACCGGCCAGGTCGTCACCAACGACTACCCGGTGATGACGCTCGACTTCTCGCGGGAGTGGACGGAGTTCCACCGTGACGGAGCCCCGGACCTCTACCCGGAGGAGCACCGCGACGAGATCGACGAGGTCGCGGAGCTGGTCTTCCAGGACGTCAACAACGGCGTCTACAAGTGCGGCTTCGCCGGCTCGCAGAAGTCGTACGAGCGGGCGTACGACGCACTCTGGGCGCGACTCGACTGGCTGGAGGAGCGGCTCAGCACGCAGCGCTACCTCGTCGGCGACACGATCACCGAGGCCGACGTCCGTCTCTTCACGACGCTCGCCCGCTTCGACGCCGTCTACTACAGCCACTTCAAGGCCAACCGGAACCTGCTCTCGGCGATGCCGGCCCTCTGGGGCTACGCCCGCGACCTGTTCGCGACCCCGGGGTTCGGCGACACGATCGACTTCACGCACATCAAGTCGCACTACTACGAGGTGCAGCGCGACATCAACCCGACCGGCGTCGTGCCGAAGGGCCCGGACCTGTCCGGCTGGCTCGTCCCCTCGCACCGCGAGGAGCTCGGCGGCCGCCCGTTCGGCGACGGCACCCCGCCCGGCCCGCCGATCCCCGCCGAGGTCGTCCCCGAGGGCCACGGCGCCTGAGGTCTGAACGGCCGTGCGTCGGAGGGAGGACCTCCGTGCACGGCCGCTCCCGGCTGCGCGTCCGACCCCGGCGCTAGCCTGGATCCGTCAACCCTGAACGTGTACGTCGAGGAGAACCGTGTCTGACCAGCCCACCGCCACAGCCAACATCGGAGTCGTCGGTCTGGCGGTGATGGGCTCGAACCTGGCCCGCAACCTCGCCAGCCGCGAGGGCAACACCGTCGCCGTCTACAACCGCTCGTACGGGCGCACCGAGACGCTGATCACCGAGCACCCCGAGGCCGGCTTCGTCGCCTCGGAGACCATCGAGGCCTTCGCCGCCTCGCTGAAGACCCCGCGCACGGCGATCATCATGGTCCAGGCCGGCCGCGGCACCGACGCCGTGATCGAGCAGCTGACCGCCGCGTTCGAGCCCGGCGACATCATCGTCGACGGCGGCAACGCGCTGTTCACCGACACCATCCGCCGCGAGAAGACCGTCCGCGAGACCGGCATCCACTTCGTCGGCACCGGCATCTCCGGCGGCGAGGAGGGCGCGCTCAAGGGCCCGTCGATCATGCCCGGCGGCTCGGTCGAGTCGTACAAGACCCTCGGCCCGATCCTCGCCTCGATCGCGGCGGTCGCCGAGGGCGAGCCCTGCGTCACCCACATCGGCACCGACGGCGCCGGCCACTTCGTCAAGATGATCCACAACGGCATCGAGTACGCCGACATGCAGCTCATCGCCGAGGCCTACGACCTGCTCCGCACGGTCGGCGGCCACGAGCCCGCCGCCATCGCCGACGTCTTCGACGCCTGGAACAAGGGCGACCTCGAGTCGTACCTCATCGAGATCACCGCGGAGGTGCTCCGCCAGGTCGACGCCGACACCGGCAAGCCCTTCCTCGACATCGTGCTCGACCAGGCCGGCTCCAAGGGCACCGGAGTCTGGACCGTGCAGAACGCGCTCGACCTGGGCGTGCCCGTCGGCGGCATCGCCGAGGCCGTCTTCGCCCGCGCCGTCTCCTCCAAGCCCGCGCAGCGCGCCGCCGTGCAGAAGCGCGTCACCTCGCGCCCGACGCCCGTCGCCCTCTACGACGGCTTCGAGGACGACGTCCGCGCCGCCCTCTACGCCTCCAAGGTCGTCGCCTACTCGCAGGGCTTCGACGCGATCATCGCCGGCGCCGAGAAGTACGGCTGGGAGATCGACAAGGGCGCCGTCGCGAAGATCTGGCGCGCGGGATGCATCATCCGCGCCCAGTTCCTCAACCGCATCGTCGACGCCTACGCCGAGAACGCGGAGATCACGACGCTGCTCGAGGACCCGTACTTCGCCGAGGCCGTCGCAAACGGCGAGGCCGCCTGGCGCCGCATCGTCTCCACCGCCGCGCTCTCGGGCGTGCCGATCCCCGGCTTCGGCGCCGCGCTGTCGTACTACGACTCGCTCGCCTCCGAGCGCCTGCCCGCCGCCCTCGTGCAGGGCCAGCGCGACTTCTTCGGCGCGCACACCTACCAGCGCGTCGACAAGGAGGGCACCTTCCACACGCTGTGGTCGGGCGACCGCACCGAGGTCGAGCAGGACCCGTCCACGCACTGACCCGCGGACGCACCCACGGGTGCACACGCAGAAGGCGCCCCCGCCCGTCGGATCCTCGGATCCCGCGGGCGGGGGCGCCTTCGTCGTGCGGAGCGATGGAGCGACGGGTCAGCGCAGCCAGACCGTCGTGGCCGGCGGCAGCAGGCGCCCCTCGAGCGGCGCGCTCGCTAGCAGCACCTCGCCCTCGGGGAGCGCGACCGGCTCCTCGCCGAGATTGGTCACCGAGTGCCAGCCGTTCGGGCGCGCGAAGTGCAGCACGCCGGGCTGCGCGTCACGCCACTCCAGGCTCTCGTCGGTCTGCAGCTGGTGCCGGAGGGCGAGGGCGCTGCGGTAGAGCGCGAGCGTCGAGTCCTCATCGAGCTCCTCCGCTTCGACGGAGGAGTCGGCGAACCAGGCGGGCTGGGGCAGGTGCGCGCCACCGGGGCCGAAGCCGAAGGAGTCGCCGGTCGCCTCCCAGGGCAGCGGGACTCGGCAGCCGTCGCGGCCGACGTCGGTGCCGCCGCTGCGGAAGAACGTCGGGTCCTGGCGGTCGGCGTCCGGGATGCCGGCCACCTCGTGCAGGCCGAGCTCCTCGCCCTGGTAGAGGTAGGCCGAGCCGGGCAGGGCCAGCAGCAGGAGGGTCGCGGCGCGGGCCCGGCGGAGGCCCAGGGCGCGGTCGAGCACCGGCTCCGCTCCCCCGCTGAGCAGCCACTGCTTCGCGGGGGCGGTCTCGGCCGCGCCCTTCTGCGGGAGCCCGTAGCGGGTCGCGTGCCGGACGACGTCGTGGTTGGAGAGCACCCAGGTCGTCGACGAACCCGACTCCGCGGCCAGCTCGAGGTTGAAGGTGATCAGCCGGCGGAACTCCTCCGCGTCGAGGTCGGCCTCGAGCAGGTCGAAGTTGAACGCCTGGCCGAGCCCTTCCGGGCTGGCGTACCGGGCGCGGCGGGAGGCGTCGACCCAGGCCTCCGCGACGGCGGTGCGCGGCGGGTCGTAGGAGTCGAAGAGGGCGCGCCACTCGGCGTAGACCTCGTGCACCTCGTCGCGGTCCCAGAACGGGTGGCTGCCGTCGATCCGCTGGCCGTCGATCTCCGCCGCGGCGGGGAGCGGCTCGGTGAGGTCCTTGACAAGCGAGTGCGCCACGTCGATCCGGAAGCCGTCGACGCCGCGGTCAGACCAGAAGCGGAGGGTCTCGAGGAAGTCGTCGCGGATCTCGCGGTTCGCCCAGTTCCAGTCGGGCTGCTCCTTCGCGAAGAGGTGCAGGTACCACTGGCCGTCGCCGACCGGCTCCCAGGCGGGGCCGCCGAAGACGGACTCCCAGTCGCTCGGCGGCAGGGCGCCGTCCTCGCCGCGGCCGTCGCGGAAGACGTAGCGTTCCCGGGCGGGCGAGCCCTTCGGGGCGGCGAGCGCCTCCTGGAACCACGGGTGCAGGTCGGAGGAGTGGTTGGGCACGATGTCGACGATGACGCGGATGCCGCTCTCGTGCAGGCGGGCGGTCAGCTTGTCGAACTCGGCGAGGGTGCCGATCCGCGGGTCGACGTCGCGGTAGTCGGCCACGTCGTAGCCGCCGTCGGCCAGCGCGGACGGGTAGAACGGGCTGAGCCAGACCGCGTCGATCCCGAGCTCCCGCAGGTACGGGATCCGCTCGAGGATGCCGGCGAGGTCGCCGATGCCGTCGCCGTTCGCGTCCGCGAAGCTCCGCGGGTATATCTGGTAGACGGCCGCCTGCCGCCACCACTGGGCGTCCTCGGTCGAGCCGCTCCTGCTGAGTACCGTGTCCGTCACGGGTGTCCTTCCGTTCGTCGTGGTCTGTGGTCTGGTCTGGTGGTTCGTCGTCGGCCGCGGCCGAGCGCTCGGTGACGGCGGGTCTCGATACGCCCCTGCGGCGCTACTCGACCAGCATGTTCGGGGCCGGCTCGTGCGCAGCACGGCACCCTCGCCTCCCGAAGACGAGCCCGCGGGTCTCGGGGTGGTCGGCTGCAAGGCGGAGGAGGGAGGCGTAGCGGAGCTACGGCGACCGACGACAACGCCGCAGACGGCCGCCCCGAGGCCCGCGAGCCCTACTTGATGGCGCCTTGAGTAACGCCCGACATCACCCAGCGCTGGGTGAACAGGTAGACGATGATCGCCGGGGCCATCGCCATCAGGTAGGAGGCGAAGGCGACGTTGTAGTCGTTGCTGAACTGGGTCTGGAAGATCTTCTGCAGCACCGGGAGCGTCTGCAGCGACGGGTCCGAGGTGATCAGCGACGGCATCATGAAGTCGTTCCAGGAGGCGAGGAAGGCGAAGATGCCGACCGTCGCGCTCATCGGGGCGAGCAGCGGGAAGACGAGCCGCCAGAAGACCTGGTTGGTGGTCGCGCCGTCGAGCCGGGCGCTCTCCTCGAGCTCCTCGGGCAGCGAGCGCAGGAACGCCGTGAAGAGCATCACGCTGAAGCTCAGCTGGAACATCACGTGCAGGATCGCGACGCCGAGCGGGTTGTCGAGTCCGACGAGTCCGGTGAGCGAGACCTGCGACAGCGCGAGCACCGGGAACGGCAGGAACATCGCCGCGAGCAGGTAGAAGAACGACCAGCGGTAGAAGCGCTTGCCCCAGTTGCGCGAGATCGCGAACGCGGCGAGGGCCGAGAGGACGATCGTGCCGCCGACCGTGATCGCCGAGACGAAGACCGAGACCGCGAAGCCGCGGGGGAAGTCGGTGAGGTTCCAGGCCTGGACGAAGCCGTCGACCGAGAACGGCAGCGGGATCGAGAAGGCGTTGCCGTCCACCGCCTGGGCGCCGGTCTTGAAGGCCATCGTCAGCGTCACCCACAGCGGGCCGATCACCGAGAGGGCGCAGACCACGAGGACGAGGGTGAGCAGGAGGCTCGAGCGCCGCCGCTTCCCCCCGCGACGGGCGTCGGCGTCGACGGCGGCGCGGGTGCCGGGGAGGGACGGGGCGAGGGGGACCTGGCTGGTCATCAGAAGGCCGCCTTTCCGCGCGAGACGCGCAGCTGTACGAGCGCGATCACGAGCGCGATGAGGAAGAAGATCGTGGCGTTGGCCATCTGGTAGGCGTAGTCGCCGCTGGTGAAGCCGGAGAAGATCGTCATCGCGACGCTGCGGGTCGAGGTCCCGGGGCCGCCGTCCGTCAGGCCGACGATGATGTCGTAGGAGTTGAGGAAGTTCTTGAAGCCGATCACGAGGTTGATCACGACGTAGCCCGCGACGAGCGGCAGCGTGATCGAGCGCAGCTGCCCCCAGCTGGACGCGCCGTCGAGCGAGGCGGCCTCGTAGACGTCGCCGGGGATCGAGAGCACGCCGGCGATGTAGATCAGCAGTGCGGAGGGCACGGCCTGCCAGGCCGTCACGATCACGATCGCGAGCCAGGCCAGGTTCGGATCCGCCAGGATGCTGCTCGCCAGCGGCGTCGCTCCGACCGACTGCGCGAAGGCGGGCAGCGAGTTGGAGAAGAGGAAGTTGAAGACGAACGCGATGATGATGCCCGAGACGACCATCGGCAGCACGAACACGGCCCGCAGCGCGACCTTGCCGCGGATCTGCGAGGTGAGCGCGATCGCCAGGAGGAACGCGATCACGTTCACCGCGAGCACCGTGACCAGCGCGAGCCCCACGGTGAAGCCGTAGGAGGCGAGGATCGCCGGGTCGGAGAACAGCGCGACGTAGTTCGTGAGGCCGATGAAGCTCCACTCGCCGAAGCCGATCGAGTCGGTGAAGCTGAAGAAGATCCCCATCAGCGCGGGCAGGGTGATCGCGAGCGTGAAGAGCACGAGCGCGGGGAGCAGGTAGAGCAGGAAGGTGCGGTCGGTGCGCGGCTTCCGGCGCGGGGCGACGGCCGCGCGGGGAGTCGCGACGGTGCGCTCCTCCGGGCGGGCGGGGGCGGAGAGGGCCATGGTGTCTCGTCTCTGAGAGGTGGTCGGGGAGGTCTAGGAGCGGAACGCGATGCGCGCCCAGTCGGCGTCGATCGTGCGGAGCGTCGCGGCGGGGTCGGAGCCGAGGGCGACGCCCTGGACGTAGTTCTGCAGCGGGATGTTCTGCGGCACGAGCTGCGAGGCGCCGAGGCTGAACGCCGCCCGGTCGTAGAACTCCTGGAGCTCGACGAGGGTGGGCTGGGTGACGGCCGGGGCGTCGGTGGTGACGCCGAAGGCGTTGTTGTCGGCGTTGTAGGCGTCGATGATCTCGGGCTGCATCAGGAAGGAGAGGAACTCGCGCGCCGCCGCCTTCTTGGTCGAGGCCTCCGGGATCCAGAGCGCGAGGTCGACGTTCACCCGCACGCGGCGCTCGTCCGGGTCGTCCGTCATCGGCAGCGGGAAGGCGCCGATCGAGAGGTCCGGGGCGGTCTTCGCGATCTCGCTCAGCGCCCACGGGCCCTGGAAGTACATCGCCGCCTCGCCGTTCGAGAAGGCGAGGTTGCCGTCGCCGTACGCGCGGCTGGCGGCGTTCGGCTGCGCGTAGCCGGCGAGCTGCACCATCTGGTCGACGGGAGCGGCGAAGTCCTTCTCGAACGAGACCGGCGAGGAGGGGCCGACGTCGGCGCCCTGCTCCTTCAGCTGCGAGAAGAAGGACTCGAGGTCGACGGTCCCGCCGACGGAGTAGTCGAACAGCCCCTGCGCGACGGTCCACGGGTCCTTGTAGGTGCCGTAGATCGGGGTGATGCCCGCCGCGGTCAGTGCGTCGCAGACCGCGAGGAACTCGGTCCAGGTGGTCGGCACCTCGAGGTTCTGCGCGGCGAAGATCTCGCGGTTGTAGAGCACCGCCGACATCATCAGCGAGTAGGGCAGCACGCTGGTGCGGCCCGGGTAGGACGCGGTCTGCTCGATCAGCGGCTGCAGGTCGGGGTTGATCCGCTTCGCCTCGGCCATGTCGGACAGGTCGCTCAGGGCGCCCCGCTCGACGAACCGCGCGACCTCGAAGTTGTAGTTCAGGCAGCCGAGGTCCGGCGGGTTGGTGCGGACGAAGCCGGCCGAGAGGTTGGAGGAGAAGTCGTGCACGACCCGCACCCGCGACTGCGCGGCGTGGAAGCGGTCGATGACCTCGTCGAAGTAGCCGATCACCTCGGGCTTGGACTGGAAGAAGGTGATCTCGGTGACCCCGCCCGAACCGGAGGGGGAGGCGCAGGCGGCGAGGCCGAGCGCGGCGGCGCCGGCACCCGCCGCAGTGAGCAGGGTGCGCCGGCTGAGGGCGGTGGTGGTGAGGGGCACGTCGTCGTCTCCCGGGTTGCGGATAAGTTGCTTCAGTGACTAAATCTAGGTAGTAGATCTAGTACGCGATGTACTGTTGCAGCCGATCCGGCCGAGGTCAAGGGGAAGGGGGACTCGATGTCCGAGAGCAGGCTCTCCGTGAGCACCGGCTCGTTCCAGCGCCGGCGCAGCGCGCTCGACGTGCTCGAGCGCGCCTGGACCGGCGAGGCGGTGACCGCCTCCGCTCTGATCGAGCGCACCGGCCTCACCCGCTCCACCGTCATCGCCGTCTGCGACGACCTGATCGAGCTCGGCTGGCTGGAGGAGCTGGAGAACCAGCGCGCCGCCGGCGACTACGTCAAGGGGCGGCCTGCGCGCCGGTACGCACTCCGCCGCCGCGCGGGCGTCGTCGTGGGCGTCGACGCCGGACAGCACAGCGTCGGCGTCTTCGTCGCCGATCTGCTCGGCGAGACCCTCGTGCGGCACGTCGAGGCCGTCGATCACGAGCTCGTCGAGGACCTCCCGCACGAGCGCCGCGTCGCCGACATCGATCGGGTGCTCGACCGCGCCCTCCTCCTCGCCGGCGTGACCGACGACGAGGTCCTCGCAGTGACCCTCGGCGTCCCGGCTCCCGTCGACGCGCTCGGCCACTCCCCCGCGGGCGACAACGGCTTCTGGGGCGCGATGAACCCCGGGCTCGTGAACCACTACTCCGGCCGCGGCTGGTCGCCGGTGGTCGACAACGACGCGAACCTCGCCGCGCTGGCCGAGGGCTGGCGCGGCGCGGCGATCGGCTGCGACGACTACCTGGCGCTGCTCTCCGGCGAGCGGCTCGGCGGCGGGATCGTGCTCGGTGGCTCGCTGCTGCGCGGCGCCCGCGGGCTCACCGGCGAGATGCGCTACCTGGACCTGGTCGAGGGCGTCGGCTCGGCGGAGGGCATCGCCGCCCTCGCGCGGACCTGGGCCCGCGAGGCGCTGGCCGTGGCGGGCCGGCCGGCGTCGCTCCTCGACGCCGTGGCGCAGCCCGGGGCCGCCGAGGTGCTGGCCGCGGCCGACGCGGGCGATCCCCTGGCCTCCGCCGTCGTCGCGCGGCTGATCGACCGCCTCACCGCCATCACCGCGACCGTCGCCAACCTGCTCGACGTCTCCCTGATCGTGGTCGGCGGAGCGCTGGCGGCCTCGGCCGGCCCGCTGCTCGCGGCGGTCTCCGAGCGCCTGGTGGGCGAGGTGCACGCTCCGGCGCCGCAGATCCTGCCGTCGACGCTCGGCGATCAGGCGGTCGCTCTCGGCGCGGTCCGCTCAGGACTCGGGCGGGTGCGGGCGGATCCGCTCGCACTGCAGCTGCCGAGTCGGCCGGTCGAGACCGCCGCGCTCGCCTAGGGGCCGCTAGCGCCGGAAGGCGCGGACGATGAGCAGCAGCGCGAGCAGGACGGCGACCGCGGCGGCCGTCGCCGAGGGCAGCGCGAGCAGGAGGACGAGCGCGCCCGCCGCGGAGACGATCGCGGGCCACCGCGCGCCGGCGACTCCGCGGTCCAGCCGGCGCAGGATCAGCGCGATCAGCGAGGCCGCGACCGCGAAGGCGAGCAGGGCGTCGGCGTCGAGGACGACCACGGCGAGCACCGACACCAGGCAGACGGCGAGCTGACCGGCCGCGGGCACGCCCGTACGGCGGTTGCGGTGGGCGAAGGGGCCGGGAATCTCGCCCGCGTCCGCGAGCCGGACCAGCGCCGAGGCGTCCAGCCGGGTCAGGGCGACGAGCGCGAGGAGGGCGGCGAGCACGGCCGCGATGCCGACGAGGGCGGCGGCGGGGGTCCCGGCTGCGACCGCGGAGAGCGAGGCCGGGACATCGGCGAGCTCCTGCGGACCGACGAGCAGGAGCAGCCCGACGCCGATCACGGCCGCCACGAGGGTCGTGACGCCGATCCCGAGCAGCGATCGGCCGAGCGTCGGAGTCTCGCCGGGCGAGGCGGGCGCGAAGAGGACGAGCAGCAGGGCGGCCGCCGTTCCGGCCCCCTCCGCGCCGCCGATCACCGTCTGGGACGGGATCGCGGCGGGGTCCGCGAGGGCGACGATCGCGGCCGAGGCCAGCAGGAGGAGCAGCACGAGCCCCAGGAGCAGGCGCGCGAGGCCGGGCGGGACGGCGCCGCCGCGGAGCACGAAGAGGGTGGTGCCGACGATCAGGAGCACGGCGACCGGGCGCGCGCTCGCGCCGACGATCGAGTCGGCGGCGGTCAGTGCGAGCGCTGACGCCGCGAGCGCGCGGCCGGCGAGCCCGAGCCACTCCCCCGTCGGTCCGTCGTGCACCTCGCGGCCGGAGTCGGCGACTGCGCCGACCACGGCCATCGCCGCCGCGAGCCCGAGACCGAGCAGCAGCCACCAGCCGGCCTCGTGCGCGGCGGGCGACCAGACCAGGAAGAGCGCGGCCACGGCGATCGACGCCCGCGACAGCTCGGAGGCGCGCAGCAGACCCCCCGTCCGGGTCTGATCACCATGCATGCGCATTCACTCATGCTAGGGCGTCGGACGCTCCCCCGAGCGAGCCGAAGGCCGCTGACCGCGGACGCCCCTGCTGATCGAGCAGCCCGCGCAGCGGGCGTGTCGAGATCCACCACCGTCAGACGCGGGTCCGCAGACCACCCCGCGGGCGACGCCGGGTCTCGATACGCCGCTCCGCGGCTACTCGACCAACATGGAACGGCACTGAGCCGCTCGCGCGCGAGCGGCGCCGCACCATGTTGATCGAGTAGCCCGCGCAGCGGGCGTATCGAGATCCACCACCGTCAGACGCCGGTCTGCAGACCGCCCTGCTGAGGACGGCGGGTCTCGATACGCCGCTCCGCGGCTACTCGACCAGCATGTGGCGCGCAGAGCCCGGACGTCTCCGGTTGCGGCCTACGCGTCGCCGTCGAACATGGAGGTGACGGAGCCGTCGTCGAAGACCTCGTGGATCGCGCGGGCGAGCAGCGGGGCAATCGGCAGGATCGTCAGGCGGTCCCACTTCTTCTCCTCGGGCAGCGGCAGGGTGTCGGTGACGACGACCGAGTCGATGAACTCGGAGCTGAGCAGCTCGCGGGCCGGGTCGGAGAAGACGGCGTGGGTCGCGGCGACGACGACGCCGATGGCGCCGGCGGCCTTGAGCGCCTCGGCGGCCTTGGCGATGGTGCGGCCGGTGTCGATCAGGTCGTCGACGAGGAGGCAGACGCGGCCGCTGACCTCTCCGACGATCTCGTGCACCGAGACCTGGTTCGCGACCTTGGGGTCGCGGCGCTTGTGGATGATCGCGAGCGGGACACCGAGCTTGTCGCTCCAGATGTCGGCGACGCGGACGCGGCCCATGTCCGGCGAGACGACGGTGAGGGTCGAGGGGTCGAGCTTCTCGCGGAAGTGCTCGAGCAGCACCGGCATCGCAAAGAGGTGGTCGACGGGGCCGTCGAAGAAGCCCTGGATCTGCGCGGCGTGCAGGTCGACCGACATGATGCGGTCGGCGCCGGCGGCCTTGAACAGGTCGGCGACCAGGCGGGCCGAGATCGGCTCGCGGCCGCGGCCCTTCTTGTCCTGGCGCGCGTAGGGGTAGAACGGCGCGACCACGGTGATCCGCTTGGCCGAGGCGCGCTTGAGCGCGTCCACCATGATCAGCTGCTCCATGAGCCACTCGTTGATCGGCGAGGTGTGCGACTGCAGGACGAAGACGTCCCCGCCGCGGACCGACTCGCCGTAGCGGACGTAGAGCTCGCCGTTCGCGAAGGTGCGCCCCTCGGTGGTGACCAGCTCGGTGCCCAGCTCGTCGGCGACCGCTTCCGCCAGTGCCGGATGCGCCCTCCCCGAGACCAGGACCAGGCTCTTCTTGTTGCTGGCGGTGATGCCCGTCACTGTGCTCCGCTTCCTCCGGTCGCGCGGTCGGTGCCCTCGGGCTCCGACGCCTGGGCGGCCTCGGCGGCGGTGGCCGACGCGGTTCCCGGACGATGGGTCTGCACCCATCCGGCCATGTTGCGCTGCGGAGCGACGGTGATGCCGAGGGCTCCGGCGGGGATGTCCTTGCGGATGACCGTGCCGGCGCCCGTGTACGCTCCGTCACCGATTCTAACGGGGGCGACGAAGACGTTGTGCGACCCGGCGCGCACGTGCGACCCCACGACGGAGGACGCCTTGTTCACCCCGTCGTAGTTGGCGAAGATCGAGCCGGCGCCGATGTTGGACTCCTCGCCGATCGTCGCGTCGCCGACGTAGGAGAGGTGCGGCACCTTCGAGCCGGCGCCGATCGTCGCGTTCTTGGTCTCGACGTAGGTGCCGATCTTGCCGCGCTCGCCGAGGACGGTGCCCGGGCGGAGGAACGAGAACGGGCCGACCTGCGCCTGCGCGCCGATCACCGCGAGCGTCGCATCCGAGCGCTTGATCACCGCGTCCTCGCCGACCTCGCAGGAGTCGAGGGTCGTGTCCGGCCCGATGATCGCCCCGGAGGCGATGACAGTCGGCCCCTTGATCTGCGTGCCGGGGAGGATCTCGACGTCGGGCGAGAGGACCGCGTCGACGTCGATCCAGGTGGTGGCCGGGTCCTGGATCGTGACGCCCTCCAGCTGCCAGCGGCGGACGATCCGGGCATTCAGCTCGAGCGCCGCGTCGGCGAGCTGGGCGCGGTCGTTGATGCCGGCGACGAGCCAGCGGTCCTGCACGGGGACGGCCTCGATCGCACGGCCGGCGGTCTTCAGCGCGGCGGCGGCGTCGGTGAGGTACTTCTCCTGCTGGGCGTTGTCGGTGCCGATGGCGCCGATCACCGCGCGGAGGGCGGCGGCCTCGAAGGCGTACACGCCGGCGTTGGTCTCGGTGAGCGCGAGCTCGGCGTCGCTCGCGTCCTTCTGCTCCACGATCGAGGCGAAGCCGCCGTCGACGCCGCGGACGATGCGGCCGAAGCCGGTCGGGTCCTCGAGCACGCAGGACAGCATCGTCAGGGCGTTGGCCGCCGCGAGGTGCTCGTCGACCAGGCGGCGCAGCGTCGGGGCGTCCAGCAGCGGGACGTCGGCGCTGAGCACCACGACGGTCCCGTCGAAGTCGTCCGGCAGCGCGGCGAGGCCGAGCTCCACGGCGCGGCCGGTGCCGGGCACCTCGTCCTGATCGACGACGAGGGCCGCGGGCGTGTGGTCCAGGACCGCGGCGGCGACCCGCTCGCGCTCGTGCCGGACGACGGTGACGACGTGGCCGGCGTCGAGCGAGGCGGCCGTGTCGAGGACGTGCCCCAGCAGCGGGCGCCCGGCGAGGCGGTGCAGGACCTTGGGGGTGCGGGACTTCATCCGGGTGCCCTGGCCTGCGGCCAGGATCACCACCGCGAGCGTGCTGTCGACCATGGTGCGCGTGCTCCTCCGTCCGGCACCGGTGCTCGGTGCTCGAGCTCCGCCACCAGGATTCGAACCTGGACCGGACAGCTCCAAAGGCTGCCGTGCTGCCGTTACACCATGGCGGACCGCGCTCTCGCGCGCCGTCCATCCTGCCATCCGCCCGCACCCGCCGTCGCCGTGGCGTCCCCGTCGAGCGGCTCCCGGCGACTCCCGGGGCGCGCACCCGCCAGAATGGACGGGTGAGCGCGAATGACGAGGTGGACGGCATCGTCGACGCCTGGGTGCGCGAGCGGCCCGACCTCGACTTCACTCCCCTGCAGGTCTTCTCCCGGATGCGCCGGCTCGCCAAGCAGCTGGAGCGGGCGCGCGGCAGCGCGTTCGGCCGCTCGGAGCTCGAGACCTGGGAGTTCGACGTCCTCTCCGCCCTCCGCCGCGCAGGGGCGCCCTACCGGATGAGCCCGAAGCAGCTGCTCCAGGCGACGATGGTCACCAGCGGCACGATGACCAACCGGATCGACCGGCTGGTCGAGCGCGACCTCGTCGAGCGCCTCGACGATCCGAACGACGGCCGCGGCGTGCTGGTGCAGATGACGCCGTCGGGCCTGTCCCGGGTGGACGCGGCGATCACCCGGCTCGTCGACGCCGAGCAGGAGCTGCTCGGAGCCCTCACGCACGCGCAGCAGGAGCGGCTGGCGCAGCTGCTCCGCAAGCTCTCGCTCGACTTCGGCTGACTCCGCTGCAGAACATCAGCTGAGACGGGGGTCCCTCCCCCCACAGCGGAGGCACCCCCTTCTCAGCTGATGTTCTGCGCCGCGCTCAGCCCTCGAGCAGCTCCGACAGCTCCAGCCAGCGCAGCTCGAGCCCGGCCGCCTCGTCCTGGTGCTCGCGCAGCTTCGCGTTCAGGCCCAGGATGCCGTCGTAGTCGTCCGGGTCGTGGGTGGCCATCTTCTCGTGCACCGCGGCGGAGAGCTGCGTGAGCTTGTGCAGGCGCCGGTCGATCGCCGACACCTCCTTCTCGGCGGTGCGCCGCTCGGCGCCGCCGAGGCCGGACGGAGCCGGAGCGGATGCGCCCGTCGAGCCGCCCGCGGGCGCGCCCTTCTCCAGCGCGCGGCGCAGGTCGAGGTACTGCTCCACACCACCGGGCAGGTGGCGGAACGCGCCGTCCATCACGGCGTACTGCTGGTCGGTGACCCGCTCGAGCAGGTAGCGGTCGTGCGAGACGACGAGGAGCGTGCCCGGCCAGGAGTCGAGCAGGTCCTCGATCGCGGCGAGCATGTCGGTGTCGAGGTCGTTGGTGGGCTCGTCGAGGATCAGCACGTTGGGCTCGCTGAGCAGGATCAGCAGCAGCTGCAGCCGGCGGCGCTGGCCACCGGAGAGGTCCTTCACCGGCGTCGAGAGCTGCGCGCTGGAGAAGCCGAGGCGCTCGAGCAGCTGCCCGGGCGTCATCTCCTTGCCGCCGATCGAGTAGCTGGTGCGCTGCTCGGCGATGATCTCGCGGACCGGCTGGTGCTGCACCTCGGTCAGCTCGCGCAGCTGCTGGTCGAGGATCGCGACGCGGACCGTGGTGCCGCGCTTGACCTTGCCGCTGGTCGGCTCCACACTGCCGGCCACGAGACCCAGGAGCGTCGACTTGCCGGCGCCGTTCACGCCGAGGACGCCGGTGCGCTCGCCGGGAGCGATCCGCCACTCGATCCGATTGAGCACGGTCCGCTCGCCGTAGCGGACGGTGACGTCGAGCAGGTCGACGACGTCCTTGCCGAGCCGCGAGACGGCCAGCTGCGACAGCGAGACGGAGTCGCGCACGGGCGGCTCGTTCTCGATCAGCTGGTTCGCCGCGTCGATGCGGAACTTGGGCTTGGCGGTGCGGGCCGGAGCGCCGCGGCGGAGCCAGGCCAGCTCCTTCTTCATCAGGTTCTGCCGCTTCGACTCCATGGTCGAGGCCATCCGGTCGCGCTCGACGCGCTGCAGGATGTAGGCCGCGTAGCCGCCCTCGAAGGGCTCGACCAGGCGGTCGTGCACCTCCCAGGTCGCGGTGCAGATCTCGTCGAGGAACCACCGGTCGTGGGTGACGACCGCGAGGCCGCCCGAGGTCGCGGCCCAGCGGCGCTTGAGGTGCTCGGCGAGCCAGGCGATGCCCTCGACGTCGAGGTGGTTGGTGGGCTCGTCGAGGAAGACGACGTCCCAGTCGCCGACGAGCAGCTTGGCCAGGGCGACGCGGCGGCGCTGGCCGCCCGAGAGCGCGCCGACGACGCCGTCCCAGGGGACGTCGCGCAGCAAGCCGGCGATGACGTCGCGGGTGCGCGCGTCCCCGGCCCACTCGTGCTCCTCGAGGCCGCCGACGACGGCCTGGGCGACGGTGAGCTCCTCGTCGACGGTGTCGGCCTGGTCGAGCATGCCGAGCGTGACGCCGCGGCGGTGGGTGACCCGGCCGCCGTCCGGCTCGATGCGCTGGGCGAGCAGGCGGAGGAGGGTGGACTTGCCGTCGCCGTTCCGGCCGACGATGCCGATGCGGTCGCCCTCCTCGATGCCGAGGGAGACGTCGTCGAAGATGACCCGCGTGGGGTACTCGAGGCGGAGCGACTCAGCGCCCAGGAGATGTGCCATAGGGGCCGAGTTTACCGGGGGCCGCCTCCGCGGATCCCCACGGGCGGACGCGGTGCGCTCAGGCGACCGTCACGGTGCGCATGTGCCAGCCGGTCGCACCGTCGGGGGCGGGCGGCGCCTCGTCCTGGGTCTGCACCAGGCCCTCGGAGTCGGTGGCGCGGACCAGGACGACGTGGTCGCCGGCGATCGCGTCCCACTCGTAGACCCACTGGATCCAGGTGTCGGCCGTGACGGCCTCGGCGAGGCGCGCGGTCTGCCAGGCACCGCCGTCGATCTGGACCTCGACCTTCGAGATGCCGGTGTGCGGCGCCCAGGCGACGCCCGCGACCGCGACCGTGCCGGCCGGAACGGCCTGGCCCTGGCGGGGGACGTCGATCCGGGACTCGACCTTGATCGGGCCGCGCTCGGTCCAGCCGCGGGTCGACCAGTAGGCGACGTCGTCCTCGAAGGTGGTGACCTTCAGCTCGGTGACCCACTTGGTCGCCGAGACGTAGCCGTAGAGGCCCGGGACGACCATCCGCACCGGGAAGCCGTGCTCGACCGGAAGCGGCTGGCCGTTCATGCCGACGGCGAGGAGGCTGGCGCGACCCTCGTCGGTCAGCACCTCGAGCGGGCTGGAGGCGGTGAAGCCGTCGATGCTGCGGGAGAGCACCATGTCGGCACCGGCGGTCGGGCGAGCACGGGCGAGGAGCTCGCGGATCGGGTAGCCGAGCCAGAGCGCGGTGCCGATCAGGTCGCCGCCGACCTCGTTCGAGACGCAGGAGAGGGTGACGAGGTGCTCCTCGAGCGGGAGGGCGAGGAGCTCGTCCCAGGTGAGGGTGATCTCCTCCTCGACCATGCCGGTGATCTTCAGCGACCAGTCCGCCGGATCGACGCTGGGCACGGAGAGCGCGGTGTCGATCCGGTAGAAGTCGTCGTTGGAGGTGACGTAGGAGCTGATGCCCTCGATGTCGTCGAGGACGCCGGTCGCGGAAATCGGCGCGGCGGTGGCGGCGGGGGTCGGCAGCACGACGGCCTCGCGGACCGCGGTGACGGCGGAGGCGGCGGCGGTGACGACCCGCGCGCCCACGCCCGCGACGACAGCGGCGGCACCGGCGATGCCGACCAGGCGGAGGAAGGAGCGGCGGTCGGTCGAGCCCTGGGCGGGCTCCTCGTCCCAGGCGCGCAGGCGGGCGGAGGCGGCGCGCAGCACCATCGCGCCGGCGACCATGCCGACGACGCTCGGCGCGGCGTCGATGCCGGAGGCGCCCTCCCGGCTGACGGCCGCGAGGGCTCCGAGGCCCGCGACGGCGGCGAGGACCAGGACGCCGAGCGGTGTCTTGCGGTACTCGAGCAGTCCGGCGGCGATCGCGAGCAGGGCGACCGCGATCCCGAGGGAGACGAGGAGGACGAGCTTGTCCCCGGTGCCGAACAGGGCGATGACCGTGTCCTTGACGCCGGGCGGGACGATGTCGATCACGAAGCCGCCGACCGCGACGAGAGGGCTGCCGCCGGCGCCCGTGAAGACGGCGACGAGCTCGGCGGTGGCGAGGGTGACGGCGGCCGAGACGAGCCCGGTGAGGATCGCGAACAGTGCTACTCGTCTGGGGGCCATGAGCGGCACTCTAGGCCACGAGATCGAGCGTTCTCTGCGGACGGCGGGTAGGTCTCGATACGCCGCTGCGCGGCTACTCGACCAGCATGGTGAAAGCCGGTGCCCCGCACATGCTGATCGAGCAGCCCCCGCAGAGGGCGTCTCGAGATCCACCGTGTCCAGCAGGGCGGGTCTCGATACGCCGCTCCGCGGCTACTCGACCAGCATGGTGNNNACATGCTGATCGAGCAGCCCCCGCAGAGGGCGTCTCGAGATCCACCGTGTCCAGCAGGGCGGGTCTCGATACGCCGCTCCGCGGCTACTCGACCAGCATGGTGAAAGCCGGTGCCCCGCACATGCTGATCGAGCAGCCCCCGCAGAGGGCGTCTCGAGATCCACCGTGTCCAGCAGGGCGGGTCTCGATACGCCGCTCCGCGGCTACTCGACCAGCATGGGTGGGCCGCTGCGCCGCTACTCGACCAGCATGCCCCGACGGCATGCCTCAGGTGGAGAGGAGGCGGGCGCCGTGGACCGGGCCGGAGACGCGGACGGCGCGCAGGCGGGCGGACGTCAGCTCGAGCTGCAGGTCGAGCGCGGCGTCGGCGTCAGGCAGGAGGAAGGCGACCGTCGGGCCGGAGCCGGAGACCAGGCCGCCGAGGGCGCCGCTCTCCTCGCCGCGCTCGAGGATCCGCGCGAGGCCGGGCTGCAGGTGCAGGGCGGGCGCCTGGAGGTCGTTGTGCATCGCATCGGCGAGCATCGCGGCGTCGCCGGCCCGGAGTGCCTGCAGCACGTTGGGCTCGATGCTCGGCGTCGCGGAGATCGGCCGGAAGTCGTGCAGGTGCCGCTCGCGGTGGCGGTCCAGCTCGCGGTAGACCTCGGGGGTCGACAGGCCCTGCTCCGAGAGCACGAGCACCCACTCGAAGCGGCCCTTCGCGAGCGCGGGGCTCAGCTCGTCGCCGCGGCCGACGCCGATGGCGGTGCCGCCGGTGAAGGAGAACGGGACGTCCGCGCCGAGCCCGGCGGCGATCCCGAGCAGCTGCTCGCGGGTGCAGGCGGTGCCCCAGAGCGCGTCGCAGGCCAGCAGCGTCGCGGCGGCGTCGGCCGAGCCGCCGCCCATCCCGCCCGCGATCGGCACGTTCTTCTCGATCTCGAGGTGCACGCCGCCGCGGTAGCCGGTCGCCCGGGCGAGGGCCCGCGCCGCCTTGATCGCGAGGTTCGACCCGTCGACGGCGAGGCCGCGGGTGTCGATCGAGCCGGAGAACTCGACCGAGAAGTCGGGGGCGTCGCTCGCGCGGACGTCCTCGTAGAGCGACAGCGACTGGAAGGCCGTCGCGAGCTCGTGGTAGCCGTCCTCGCGGACCGCGCCGACCTTCAGGTAGACGTTGATCTTGCCTGGCGCTCGCGCGTGGACCCGGTTCGACGTCGTCGCGCGATGGGCCATGCGACCACGCTACAGGGTGGCGGAGCCGCGCTCGTCCGCGGCGGGAGCGCTCTCGTCGACGGCCTCGCCGGCATCCTCGTCGACGCTCTCGCCGTCGTCCTCGGGCCCTGTCGCAGTTGGCACCGCGCCACCGCGGACCGGCACCCGCGCCGGGTCGAGCGCCCGGCCGAGGGCGGTGAACGCCGCGACGTCGAGCTCCTCGCCGCGGGCCGTCTGCGGCACGCCGGCCGATTCGAGCGCGGCGATCGCGGCCGTGCTGTCGCCGAAGAGCGCGGCGAGCGACTGGCGGAGCATCTTCCGCCGCTGCGCGAACGCCGCGTCGACCACCGCGAAGACAGCGCGGCGCAGGGTCTCGTCGCCCGGCTCCTCGCCGCGCTCGAACGAGACGAGGACGCTGTCGACGTTGGGCACCGGCCAGAAGATCTGCCGGGACACGGTGCCGCCGGTCGTGAACGAGCCGAACCAGGACGCCTTGACGCTCGGGCCGCCGTAGATCTTGGAGCCCGGGCCGGCCGCGAGGCGGAGGCCGACCTCGGACTGCACCATCACCACGCCGGAGCGGATGCTCGGGAAGTGCTCGAGGAAGTGCAGCAGCACCGGCACCGAGATGTTGTACGGGAGGTTCGCGACGAGCCGCACGGGCTCGCCCGGCAGCTCGAGCACCTTCATCGCGTCCGCGCGGATCACGGTGAGGTCGGCGGCGGGCGCCATCAGCTGGACCGTGCGGGGCAGCTGCTCTGCGAGCCGGCCGTCGATCTCGACGGCGACGACCCCGGCGCCGGCCTCGAGGAGGCCGAGGGTGAGCGAGCCGAGCCCCGGGCCGATCTCGACGACGCTCTCGCCCCGCTCCACGCGGGCGAGCTTGACGATGCGGCGGACGGTGTTGGCGTCGTGCACGAAGTTCTGGCCGAGCTTCTTCGTCGGCGTGACGTCGAGCAGCTGGGCGAGATCGCGGATCTCGGCGGGTCCGAGCAGCTTCGGGACGGCGACCTCCTCGGCGGCCGCCTCCGCCGCGTGCCGGCCGGTCATGCCAGCTGCCCGACCGGCTCCGACGGCTCAGAGCCGACCTCGCCACCCCACTCGCCGTAGACCTGCTCGGTGTTGGAGGCGATCGTGGCGGCCAGGTGCCCGACGTCGGTCTCCAGCGTCGCGGCCATCGAGCGGAGGGTGTGCGGGATCAGGTAGGGCGCGTTCGGGCGGCCGCGGAACGGCTCCGGAGTGAGGTACGGCGCGTCGGTCTCGACGAGGATCAGGTGCCGCGGAGTGGCGACCAGCGCCTCGCGCAGCGACTCGGCGTTCTTGAACGAGACGGTGCCGGCGAAGGAGAGGTACCAGCCCTCCTCCGCGCACATCCGCGCCATCTCGGCGTCGCCGGAGAAGCAGTGGAAGACGGTGCGCTCGGGGGCGCCGACCCGGCGGAGGGTCTCCATCACCTCGCGGTGCGCGTCGCGGTCGTGGATCTGCAGCGCGGTGCCGGTCTCCTTCGCGATGCGGATGTGCTCCTCGAACGAGCGGAACTGGGCGGCGCGGCCGCTCTCGCCGGTGCGGAAGAAGTCGAGGCCGGTCTCGCCGACGGCGCGGACGCGCGGCTGGGTGGCCAGCTCGGCGATCACGGCGAGGGCGTCGTCGAGCTCGCCGCGCTCCTCGAGCGCGGGCGCCTCGTTGGGGTGGATCGCGACGGCGGCGAGCATGCGCGGCTCGGAGGCGGCGCGCTCGGCCGACCAGCGGCTGGTCTCGACGTCGGTGCCGACCTGCACGACGCCGCGGACGCCGACCGTGGAGGCGCGGTCGAGCTGCTCACGGTAGTCCAGGGGCTCGAGGCCGTCGCTGATCTCGAGGTGGGTGTGGTTGTCGTAGACGGGGACGACGAGCGCCTCGGGCAGCGGCGGGTACGTCAGGTCGCGGCCGGACGTGTTCTCACGGGCGCGGACGTGCTGGCTGTCGGTCATGCGTCCAGGCTACCGGGGCGGGGCGGCGGGGCCCCGGCGGGCGGATCTGGAGAGTGCGCGCTTGCAGAGGGCGGATCTCGATACGCCCGCTGCACGGGCTACTCGATCAGAATGAAGGGCCCGCTGCGCGGGCTACTCGATCAGCATGAAGGGCCCGCTGCGCGGGCTGCTCGATCAGCATGGAGGCGCAGCCGTCGGCTGGGAACGCGTCCGCCTGCTGGTCCGGCCGCCCTCCGCAGGGCGGCCCACCATGCAGGTCGAGTAGCCGCCGCAGGCGGCGTATCGAGACCCCGCGTTTGCAGACGGCGGATCTCGATACGCCCGCGCAGCGGGCTACTCGATCAACATATGGGCGCCCGCGGAGCAGGCTCCGTGACCCTCGGAAGGCGCCCGCGCAGCGGGCTCCGCCAGCATGAAGGCGCCCGCGGAGCGGGCTCCGCGATCAACGGCCCGGACGGGTCAGGACTCCGGGACCTCGATGCGGGGGAAGAGCGGCGCGAGGGTGCCGACGGTGGTGCCGACGGGCAGCTGCCCCCACTCCCCCGCCGCGCGCAGCGGCTGGGCGGTGAGGGCGCCGAGCGCGTCCTGCACGCCGAGCGCCTCCCAGAGCGCCGTGGTCGCGCGGGGCACGACCGGCGAGAGCAGCACCGCCAGGGCGCGCAGCCCCTCCGACGCCGTGTAGAGCACGGTGCCGAGGCGCTCGCGCTCGTCCTTCTTGGCCAGGGCCCACGGCTCCTGCTCGGTGATGTAGCCGTTGAGCTCGTCGACGATCGTCCAGACGGCGGTGATCGCGTCGTGGATCGCGAGGGTCTCGATCGAGCGGTCGGCCGCGGCCGCCGCCTCCGCGACCGTCGCCCGCACGCGCTCCTCCGCCTCGCTCACTGCCGAGGGCTCGGGCACGACGCCGTCGTAGTAGCGGTGCAGCATCGCGATGACCCGCGAGGCGAGGTTCCCGAAGCCGTTGGCGAGCTCGGCCTGGTACCGCGCCGCGAGGTCCTCCCAGGAGAAGGAGCCGTCCTGGCCGAAGGTGATCGCCCTCATGAAGTAGTAGCGGAACGCGTCCGAGCCGAAGGTGTCGGTGATCTGCTCCGGTGCGATGCCGGTGAGCTTCGACTTCGACATCTTCTCGCCGCCGACCAGCAGCCAGCCGTGGCCGAAGACCTGCTTGGGGACGTCGAGCCCGGCGGCCATCAGCATCGCGGGCCAGATCACCGCGTGGAAGCGGAGGATGTCCTTGCCGACGATGTGGGTCGCCGGCCAGCGGCGCTCGAACTCCGCCTCATCCTGGCCGTAGCCCACGGCGGTGATGTAGTTGAGCAGCGCGTCGAACCAGACGTAGACGACGTGCGAGTCGTCCCAGGGCACCTTGACGCCCCAGTCGAAGCTCGAGCGCGAGATCGAGAGATCGGCGAGGCCCTGGCGCACGAAGCTGACGACCTCGTTGCGCGCCGACTCGGGCTGCACGAAGTCGGGGCGCTCCTCGTAGAGCGCGAGCAGGCGCTCGGTGTACTCGCTCATCTTGAAGAAGTAGTTCTTCTCCTTGAGCAGCTCGACCGGCTTGGAGTGGATCTTGCAGACGTACTGGCCCTCGTACTCGCCGGTGCCCTCGTCGAGGTCGGAGAGCTGCTTGTACTCCTCGCAGCCCACGCAGTAGTAGCCCTCGTACTCGCCGGTGTAGATCGCGTCCTCGTCGTAGAGCTTCTGCAGGAACTTCTGCACGTTGACCTCGTGGCGCTGCTCCGTGGTCCGGATGAAGTCGTCGTTGGCGATGTCGATCGTCGACAGCAGCGGCTTCCACGAGTTCTGCACGAGCCGGTCGGCCCACTCCTGCGGGGTCGTCCCGTTCGCGGTGGCGGTGCGCAGGATCTTCTGGCCGTGCTCGTCGGTCCCGGTCAGCAGCCAGGTGTCGTCGCCCGCCTGGCGGTGCCAGCGGGTGAGGACGTCGGCGGCGACCTCGGTGTACGCGTGCCCGATGTGGGGGACGTCGTTCACGTAGAAGATCGGGGTCGTGAGATAGAAGGAGGCGCCGTCGGACATGGCGACCATCCTAGGGTTCGCCGCCGTGGCCTCCCGCTGTGTGACGGAGCGGTGCGGACGCGACCCGGGCCGGGGCTCAGCCGCGGCGGGAGGCGAGGGCCGCCTCGTACAGCGCGCGCTTGGAGAGGCCGGTCATCTCCGCGACCTCGGCCGAGGCCTCCTTGAGCCGTGCGCCGGCCGCGACCCGCTCGAGCACGTCGGCGAGCCCGTCCTCGAGGGAGGACTCGCGCTCGGGAGCGCCCTCGACCACCAGGCAGATCTCGCCGCGGAGGCCGTCGGCCGCCCACTCGGCGAGCTCGGCCGCGGTGCCGCGGCGGACCTCCTCGAACATCTTGGTCAGCTCGCGGCAGACCACGACCCGTCGCTCGGGCCCCATCGCCTCGACGAGATCGGCGAGGGAGTCGCCGATGCGGTGCGGCGACTCGAAGAAGACCATCGTCCGGCGCTCGTCGACGAGCGAGCGGAACAGCGTGACCCGCTCGCCGTGCTTGCGCGGCAGGAAGCCCTCGAAGCTGAAGCGGTCGGTCGGCAGACCGGAGACGGCGAGCGCCATCAGCACGGCCGACGGGCCGGGCAGGGCGGTCACGCGGACACCGGCGGCGACGGCGGTCTCGACGAGGTGGTAGCCCGGGTCCGAGACGGTCGGCATGCCGGCGTCGCTGAGGACGAGGAGGTCCTCCTCGCGGGCGAGCTCGACCAGCTCGGCGGAGCGCTCGCGCTCGTTGTGGTCGTGCAGGGCGTAGAGCTGCGGACGGTTCTCGATCCCGAGGGCGCGGAGCAGCTGGATGGTGACGCGGGTGTCCTCGGCGGCGATGTGCCGGGTGCTCTCGAGCGCCTCGACGAGCCTCCGCGTCGCGTCGCCGAGATTGCCGATGGGCGTGCCGGCCAGGATGATCATCCGTCCATCCTCCCAGTCGGCGCGCGTCGGCGGCCGAACACGGCCCGGCGGCGGATCCGCGCGCCGTTAGCATGGCCGGGTGACGGACCGACCGCAGCGCGACTTCGACGACCTGCTCCTCGACTCCGCGGGGGCCTCGCGCGCCGTGCCGGTCGGGCCCGCGGACGGGAGCACCGCCGAGAGCACCGCCCGCGGCACTGCCGCGAGCACCGCCGAGAGCGCCCCGACGACGCGCGTGCGCGAGAGCGCGCCGGACCTGCCGCGTGGCTCCTGGTTCGACGACGTGCACGACCGCCTCGTCGCGACCACCGCGCGCCGCCGGCTCTGGGAGCTGGGGCTGCCGGTCCTCGTCGTCGTGGTCGCCGCCGTGCTCCGCCTCTGGAACCTCGGGCACCCGCGCTCGCTGGTCTTCGACGAGACCTTCTACGTCAAGGACGCCTGGACCCTCTGGAACCTCGGCTTCGAGGGCGCCTGGCCGGAGAACCCCGACCCGGGCTTCGCCACCGGCGCCGTCGACGTCTTCACCGGAGCGCCGTCCTTCGTGGTGCACCCGCCGCTGGGCAAGTGGATCATCGGGCTCGGGATGGGCCTGCTCGGCGCGGACGACAGCGTCGGCTGGCGCCTCGCCACCGCGATCGTCGGCATCCTCGCGGTCGCCCTCGTGATCGTGATCGGGAAGCTGCTCTTCCGCTCCACCTTCCTCGCCTCGCTCGCCGGCCTGCTGCTCGCGATCGACGGCCACGCGATCGTGATGTCGCGCGTCTCGCTGCTCGACGGCATCCTGATGTTCGTCGCCCTCTGCGGTGTCGCCGCGATCCTGCTCGACCGGCGCTGGGCCGAGGAGCGGATGGCCGTGAAGGTCGCCGCGGGCGACCTGCCGAGCTGGGGACCGGTGCTCTGGTGGCGGCCCTGGCTGCTGACCGCCGGTCTGATCTTCGGCCTCGCCGCGGGAGTGAAGTGGACGGGCATCTACTTCCTCGCCGCCTACGGCGTCTACGCGGTCGTCGTCGACGCGCTGCTGCGCCGGCGCGCGGGCGTGCCGTTCTGGGTCAGCGGCGCGATCCTCAAGCAGGGGCCGGTCACCTTCCTCCTGGTCGTGCCGATCGCGCTGATCGCCTACCTCGGCACCTGGCTCGGCTGGCTGCGCACCTCGGGCGGCTGGGCGCGGCAGTGGGCGACGGAGGCCCCGGGCAACGCCTGGACCGGCGCGCTCGCCTGGGTGCCGGACTGGGCGCAGAGCCTCTGGCACTACCACGTGCAGATGTACGACTACTCGATCAATCTGCGCGCCACGCACCCCTACGAGGCGAACCCGCTGACCTGGCTGCTGATGCTGCGGCCGACGAGCATGTACTTCGTCGACCAGGCGACCGGGGTCGACGGCTGCGCGGCGGTGCGCTGCGACGAGGCGATCACCTCGGTCGCGAACCCGCTGATCTGGTACGCCGGCGTGCTCGCGCTGGTCTACCTGCTCTACCGGCTCGCCCGCTACCGGGAGTGGCGCGCCGGCTTCGTGCTGATGGGCATCGTCGCCGGGTACCTGCCCTGGATGCTGTACCTCGACCGCACCGTCTTCCAGTTCTACTGCGTCGTCTTCGAGCCCTACATGATGCTGGCGCTCGCCCTGACAGCCGGGGTGGTGATCGGGAAGCGCGGTGACGAGCGCGGCAGACGCACGCGCGGCATCGTGATCGTGCTGATCTTCGTGGTGGTCGCGGCGGCCCTGACCGCCTACTTCTACCCGCTCTGGACCGGGCAGCAGACGTCGTTCTCGTTCTGGCAGGCGCACATGTGGTTGCCCTCGTGGGTCTGATCGCCCGGATCGGGCCCGGGCTCGCGGCCTGCGCGGCCGCGGCGGTCCTGGCGTTCGCGGTGCACCTGGCGATCCCCGCCGTGCCGATGCTGACGGCCGCCGTGGCGCTCGGCATCCTGGTCGCGCAGCTGCCGGCGGCCCGCCCGCTGCTCAGCGGCCGGCTGGCCCCGGGGCTCAAGTTCTCCTCGCGCACGCTGATGCGCGCCGGCATCGTCCTGCTGGGGCTCAAGCTCTCGCTCGTCGACATCGCTTCGCTCGGCTGGGGAGCGATCCTGATCGTCGTCGCGATCGTGCTCGCGACCTTCGGGCTGACCTACGGACTCGGGCGCGCACTGCGCCTGCCCGGCCGCGAGCCGCTGCTGCTGGCCGCGGGCTTCTCGATCTGCGGGGCCTCGGCGATCGGCGCGATGGCCGGGGCGACCCGCGCGAAGGAGGAGGAGCAGGCCGTGCCGGTCGCGCTGGTCACCCTCTGCGGCACCCTCGCGATCGCGGTGCTGCCGGCACTGCGCTACCCGCTCGGCCTCACGGACGTGCAGTTCGGGCACTGGGTCGGCGCGTCGGTGCACGACGTCGGCCAGGTGGTGGCGACGGCGCAGGTCGCGGGGGCGTCGGCCCTCGCGATCGCGGTGGTCGTGAAGCTGACCCGCGTGGTGATGCTGGCGCCGATGGTGGCGGTCGCCGCTGCCGTGACGCGACGCGGCGGAGACGAGGGCGGACCGCGCCCCGCCATCGTGCCGCTGTTCGTGGTCGGCTTCCTCGCGGCGGTGCTGCTGCGGACGCTCCTGCCGCTGCCGGAGAGCGTGCTGGTCGCGGCGGACACGGCGCAGACCTGGCTGCTGGCGGCGGCGCTCTTCGCGCTCGGGAGCGGGGTGCGGCTGCGGGCGCTGCTGACGACGGGCTGGCGGGCGCTGGTCGTCGCGCTCGCCTCGTGGTTCGCGATCGCCGTGATGTCGCTGGCGGCGGTGCACGCGACGCTGTGACGGTCGTCGCGGCGCGACGCTTCGAGTGCTCGCCGCCTGGGACTGTTACGGGATGCGTCGCTCCGGCGGCCCGGTGTCGGCGGCGCCCGCTAGCGTCGATCGCATGGCAGATCGCGAGTACGGCTTCAAGACGCGGGCAATCCACGCCGGCAACATCCCCGACCCGGTGACGGGCGCGCGAGCGCTGCCGATCTACCAGACGAGCGCATTCGTCTTCGACGACACCTCCGACGCGGCGGCGCGGTTCGCGCTGCAGAAGTACGGGAACATCTACTCCCGGCTCTCCAACCCCACCGTCGCCTCGTTCGAGGAGCGGGTCGCGAGCCTCGAGGGCGGCCTCGGTGCCGTCGCGACCGCCTCCGGCCTGTCGGCGCAGTTCATCACCTTCGCGGCGCTGGTCGGCGCGGGCGACCACGTCGTCTCCTCCGCCAACCTCTACGGCGGCTCGATCACCCAGCTCGACGTCACGCTGCGGCGCTTCGGCGTCGAGACCACCTTCGTGCAGTCGAGCGACCCGGCCGACTACGCCGCCGCGATCACCGACAGGACTAAGGTCCTCTACGCCGAGACGATCGCGAACCCGTCCGGCGAGATCGCCGACATCGAGGGTCTGGCCGCCGTCGCGCACGCCGCCGGCATCCCGCTGATCATCGACTCGACCGTCGCGACGCCCTACCTCGTCCGCCCGATCGAGTGGGGCGCCGACATCGTCATCCACTCGGCCACCAAGTTCCTCGGCGGGCACGGCACCACGCTCGGCGGCGTCGTCGTCGAGTCGGGCCGCTTCCACTACTCGCAGGAGAAGTTCCCGCTGCTGCACGACGCCGTCGCCTCCTACGGGGGTCTCTCCTGGGACGGCAACTTCGGCGAGTACGGCTTCCTCACCCGCCTGCGCGCCGAGCAGCTGCGCGACATCGGCCCGGTCCTCGCCCCGCACTCGGCCTTCCTGCTCGCGCAGGGCGTCGAGACGCTGCCCTACCGGATCCAGGCGCACGTCGACAATGCGCGCCGCGTCGCGGAGTGGCTCGACGCCGACCCGCGGATCGAGGAGGTCTACTGGGCCGGCCTGCCCGCGCACCCGCACCATGAGCGCGCGCAGAAGTACCTGCCCAAGGGGCCCGGCTCGGTGTTCAGCTTCGTGGTCAAGGGCGGCCGCGCCGTCGGCCAGACCTTCATCGAGTCGGTCGACCTCGCCAGCCACCTCGCCAACATCGGCGACGCGAAGACGCTGGTGATCCACCCCGCCTCGACGACGCACGCGCAGCTCACCGAGCAGCAGCTGCTGCACGCCGGGGTGCTGCCGGGTCTCGTCCGGCTCTCGGTCGGCATCGAGGACGCGGACGACATCATCTACGACCTCGACCAGGCGCTCACCCGCGCGGTCGAGGAGCACGGCACGCCGGACGCACCGACCGAGCTCCCCGACGACGTCTCGGTGACCATCGACTCCCCGACCGTGGAGGTCTGACCATGAGCGACACCGCCACCGGCATCGCTGCCGACACCGCCGCGACCACCGAGGCCGACGACACCGTCGTCGCGCACCTGTCCAACGGGCTCAGCTGCTCCGTGCCGACGAACTCGCCCCTGGCGAAGCTGCTCAAGTCGCAGCGCACCTGGGTCGGGCCGGACGCGAAGAAGCGGCTGGACATCCTCCGCCGCGCGAAGACCGTCGCGATCGTCGGCGCCTCGCCGAACCCGGCGCGCTCCTCGTACTTCGTGTCGACCTATCTGCAGCAGTCGAGCGACTACGAGCTGTACTTCGTGAACCCGAACGCGAAGGAGATCCTGGGGCAGCCGGTCTACAAGAGCCTCGCGGACCTCCCCGTGGTGCCGGACATCGTCGACGTGTTCCGCAAGGCCAGCGACATCCCCTCGGTCATCGACGACGTCGTCGCCATCGGCGCGCCGACGGTGTGGGTGCAGCTCGGCATCTGGAACCAGGAGGCCGCCGAGTACGGCGAGTCGAAGGGCCTCACCGTGGTGATGGATCGCTGCCTCAAGGTCGAGCACGCCCGCTTCCACGGCGGCCTGCACCTCCTCGGCTTCGACACCGGCCAGATCACCTCCCGCAAGACCCTGCGCTGACGCCGCCCTCCTCCTCCGCGAGATGCCACTTGTGCACGCTTTCCACGGCGTGTCGCGCGCACAAGTGGCATCTCGCGGAGGGGGTCAGTCGCCCTTCACGTTGACGAGCTGGCGGAGGGTGTGCCGGATCTCGACGAGGTCGGCCGCGTCGGCCATCACCCGGTCGATCGGCTTGTAGGCCGCCGGGATCTCGTCGAGGAAGGCGTCGGTGTCGCGGTACTCGATGCCGGCCATCGCCTCGCGCAGCTGCTCGCGGCTGAAGGCCTTCCGCGCCGCCGACCGCGAGTACTCGCGACCGGCGCCGTGCGGCGACGAGTTCAGCGACATCGCGTCACCGCGCCCCACCACCACGTACGAGGCGGTCCCCATCGAGCCGGGGATGAGCCCCGGCCGTCCGGCGTCGGCCTGGATCGCGCCCTTCCGGCTCACCCAGACGTCGCGGCCGAAGTGGCGCTCCTTCTCGGTGAAGTTGTGGTGGCAGTTGATCCGCTCCCGCTCTTGGACCGCGACGCCGCTCCACTCGGCGAGCTGGCGGATCACCCGGTCCATCATCTCCTCGCGGTTGAGCAGGGCGAACCGCTGCGCCCAGCGCAGCTCGGCGACGTAGCGGTCGAACGGCTCCGTCCCCTCGACCAGGTAGGCGAGGTCGGGGTGCGGCAGCGCGATCCAGTGCCGCTCGCAGTACTCGCGGGCGACCCGGATGTGCGCCGTCGCGATCCTGTTGCCCACGCCCCGCGAGCCGGAGTGCAGGAACAGCCAGACCGCGTCCGTCTCGTCGAGGCTCACCTCGATGAAGTGGTTGCCGCTGCCGAGCGAGCCGACCTGCAGCCGCCAGTGCTTCGCCGAGCG
Organism: Rathayibacter sp. PhB179; assembly: GCF_004345345.1. Lineage (NCBI taxonomy): Bacteria > Bacillati > Actinomycetota > Actinomycetes > Micrococcales > Microbacteriaceae > Rathayibacter > Rathayibacter sp. PhB179. Next base: position 113,736 of record NZ_SLVD01000008.1, read on the forward strand.
CGCCGGGTCGAAGCCCGCCTCGACGGCGAGCGCCTCCAACTCGGCCACCCGCGGCTCGGCGGTCGCGACGACCTTCCGGTTCGCCGCGCCCGCCGACAGCGGCACCGCCCGCTCGATCTGGCGCCGCAGCTCGCCCAGATCGCGGCCGGCGAGGTCGCCCCGGGAGAACTGCGTGCGCACGGCGATCATGCCGCAGCCGATGTCGACGCCCACGGCCGCCGGGATGAGCGCGCCGAGGGTCGGGATGACCGAGCCGACCGTCGCGCCGAGTCCGAGGTGCGCGTCGGGCATCAGCGCCAGGTGGGGGTGGATGAAGGGCATCTCCGACGCGGTGAGCGCCTGCTGCCGCGCGTTGTCGTCCAGGATGCTCGCCCAGGAGACGAGCCGCTCCGTGATTCTCTGCATGGTCCTTCCTCTCGTGAAGGCCCGGCGGTCGCCGGGATCGGGGTGGGACGCGCTCGGGGCGGCGGGATGCCGCGAGCCGACCGCGAGGCCCCTCCCCTGCAGAGGAGTGCCGACGCACGAGGGCCCCGAGACGATGTCGTCCGGGAGCCCGCGGCGGATGCCTAGGGGTGCCGGACGACGCCGGGCTGGAGGTTCGCGAGATCGCGCTTCGAGCTTTCGAACTCGACCGCGCCGACGAGGGCGCGGAGGCGATCGGCGACGAGCAGCTCGTCGCGGGTCGATCGGTTCGCGGTCACGGGCTGCTCCTTCCGGGCGTCAGGGGTGCGCACTCCGGTGGCGCGCCCGCCGAAGCTAGCAGTGCTACTGGTGCCGTGCAACCCGGGCGTGTCGCGCGGCACGGGACGTCGGAGCACATCGGCGAAGGATCCTCCTGCCGTCCAGTGAGCACCTCCCCCTCGAGTCGGAGTCTCCTCCGCATCGCGTGGGCGCTCTCTGGGCGACCCCTCCGTGTCCCCGGATCCGTGACAGCGACAGGAGTAGGCAGGACGGGCAAGGGAGAAGCGAACTCCGCCGATCGTGACAACGAATCCGGCCGCCCGGCGGCCACGAAGAGGTGTACGAAACGATGAGAACCACCCGTCCCACTCCAGTCGCCCAGCGCCCGAGGCGCCTCCTGATCGCAGGGCTCGCTTGCGGCGCCCTCGCCCTCGGGTCGGTCGCCACGGCCCCGGCCGTCTTCGCGGCCGAGGCGCCGGTCAGCGCCGCTGCCGCGTCCGCCGCCGCCTGGCCCGTCGTCGCCGAGGGCGAGAACAGCGCCAACGCCCGCACGGTGCAGCACCTGCTGAACGCCGCCGGCGCCTCCGTGGACGCCGACGGCGTCTTCGGCCCCGCCACCGCCGCCGCGGTGACCTCCTTCCAGAGCGCGCGCGGCCTCTCCGCCGACGGCATCGTCGGCGCGCAGACCTGGGCCGCCCTGATCACGACGGTGTCCTCCGGCGACTCCGGCGAGGCGGTCAGCGCGCTCCAGGTGCAGCTGAACAAGGTCGGAGCGAGCCTCACGGTCGACGGTGCGTTCGGCGCCGCGACCCTCGCCGCCGTGAAGAGTGTCCAGTCCGCGGCCGGGCTGACCGTCGACGGCGTCGTCGGACCGCAGACCTGGCAGTCGCTGGTCGGCGCCGGCTCGGGCACCACGCCCGACCCGGGCCAGCCGGGCGAGACGTTCGCGACCCTCAGCGAGGAGCAGCTCGCGAACGTCCGCACGATCATCGCGGAGGGCAGGACCGCCGGCGTCCCCGAGTACGGCTGGGTCGTCGCCATCGCCACGGCGATGCAGGAGTCACGACTGCGGAACCTCTCCGGTGGCGACCGCGACTCGGTCGGCCTGTTCCAGCAGCGCCCGTCGGCGGGCTGGGGCGACGCGGCCGACCTCGTCGACCCGGTCTACGCCTCGAGGGCGTTCTACGGGGCGGCGAACAGCCCCACCACGAACACCGGCCTGACGGACATCGCCGACTGGGAGTCGATGTCGGTGACCGAGGCGGCCCAGGCCGTGCAGGTCTCCGCCTACCCGGACGCCTACGCGCAGTGGGAGACCCTGGCGCGCGAGGCCGTCGAGAGCGAGGGATGAGGATCATGAGCACCACGGACATCAGAACGACAGAGATCAGCACGCCGACGATCAGCACGACCGCCGCCACCACGACCCCCGAGACCCGGCGCGCACGGAGTCTCGGCGCCCGCGCCCTCGCGGTCGTCACCGCCCTGCTGCTCGCCTTCGGCGTCAGCGTCGGGACCGCGACCAGCGCTCAGGCGGCCGACTGGCCCGTCCTCTCCTCCGGCTCGACCGGGGAGGACGTGACCACCGCGCAGTACCTGCTCCGCTCCTCCGGCCAGTCGCTCGCGGTCGACGGCGCGTTCGGCGCCGGCACGCAGTCGGCGGTCACCTCCTTCCAGTCCGGCGCGGGTCTCGCTGCCGACGGCGTGATCGGTGCGGCCACCTGGGGTGCCCTGACGGTGACCGTGCAGAGCGGCGCCTCCGGAGACGCCGTCAGCGCCGTCCAGACGCAGCTGAACGCGAACGGCGCGTCCGTCGCGGTCGACGGCGCGTTCGGCGCGGCGACCACCGCCGCGGTGCAGAGCTTCCAGAGCAGTGCCGGACTGACCGCCGACGGCATCGTCGGACCGGCCACCTGGAAGGCGCTCGTCGCCGGGACCGGTGGCGGCACGACGCCTCCCCCGTCGGGCGACGCCGCCGCGACCGCGCAGGCGATCCTCGACAACCCGGGGATCGAGCTCTACGAGCTGGGCTCGGACGCCGCCTCCACCTCGCTCGCGAACATCCGCGACACGGCCGCCGGCCAGCCGGCCAAGACGAGCCCCGAGGGCGACGCCGGCGTGACCTCGGTCGCACTGAACCCGGCCATGCTCGACGCGCTGCTGAAGCTGAACACGCAGTACGGCCACACCCTGCGGGTCACCTCCATCGCGGGTGAGGACCACTCCACCGGCTCCGGCCACTACACCGGCGACGCGGTCGACATCGACCTGATCGACGGCGTGCGGGTCTACGAGGGCGCCGACCACCAGGCGATCCAGAACGCCTGCGCCGAGATGGGCGCGACGCTCACGCTCGGCCCCGGCGACGCGGGCCACTCGGACCACGTGCACTGCGAGTTCTGACCCTCGGGACCTCGGTCCGGGTACTCGGAACAACAGGGGGCGGGCGCTCGATCGGGCGCCCGCCCCCTTCCGCGCGCGAGGCGTAGTCTCGGGAGATGAGTGCATACGTCTCCGCCTTCGACCTGTTCAGCGTGGGGATCGGCCCCTCCAGCTCGCACACGGTCGGCCCGATGCGGGCGGCTCTGGCCCTCGCCGAGCGGCTGCGCGACGCCGGCCTGCTCGACCGGGTGAGCCGCGTGGTCTGCACGCTCTACGGCTCACTCGGCTCCACGGGCATCGGCCACGGGACGCCGGACGCGATCGTCGCCGGGCTGTCCGGGCTGCACCCGGAGACCTGCGACCCGGAGGAGGTCCGCGGAGCGTGGCGGCGGCTCGACGAGGACGGCGCGATCGCGCTCGCGGGCGAGGCGCGCCTGCCGATGACGCGCGACGACATCGCCTTCGAGCCGCGCACCCGGCTCCCCGAGCACCCCAACGCCCTGACGTTCAGCGTCTGGCTCGGCGACGCGGCGCTGCCCGAGTGGGAGGAGACCTACTACTCGATCGGCGGCGGCTTCATCCGCCGGGCCGGCGAGCGCGCCGAGCTGGCCTCGCTCGCTCCGCACCCCTACCCCTTCGTCTCCGCGCTCGACCTGCTCGCGACCTGCGACCGGACCCGCTCGAGCATCGACGAGATCGCCGCCGCGAACGAGCGGGCGCTGCACCCCGGCCTCGACGTCGACGCGCGGCTGGACGCGATCTGGGACGCGATGGCCGCCTGCGTCGAGCACGGCCTGGCGACCGAGGGCGTCCTGCCGGGAGGTCTGGGCGTGCAGCGCCGCGCCTCCGTCCTGCGCGGCAGGCTCGAGGCCTTCGAGGACGACCCGCTGGACCGCGCGCGGGCGACCTCGGTGGAGTGGCTGCACGCGTTCGCGCTCGCGGTGAACGAGGAGAACGCGGCCGGCGGACGCGTCGTCACGGCGCCGACGAACGGGGCGGCGGGCATCATCCCGGCCGTCGCGCACCACTACCTCCGCTTCGTGCCCGGGGCGGACCGCGCGGGCATCCGACGGTTCCTGCTCACCGCGACGGCGATCGGCTCGCTCTGCAAGACCAACGCGTCGATCTCGGGTGCCGAGGCCGGCTGCCAGGGCGAGGTCGGCTCGGCCTGCGCGATGGCGGCGGGCGCGCTGTGCGCGGTACTCGGCGGGACCCCGCGGCAGGTGGAGAACGCGGCCGAGATCGCGATGGAGCACCACCTCGGGCTGACCTGCGACCCCGTCGGCGGGCTGGTGCAGATCCCGTGCATCGAGCGCAACGCGATCGCGGCCTCGACGGCGGTGAGCGCGGCGCGGCTGGCGCTGCACGGCGACGGGACGCACCGGGTCTCGCTCGACACCGTGATCGAGACGATGCGCCAGACGGGCATCGACATGTCCTCGAAGTACAAGGAGACCAGCGAGGGCGGCCTCGCGGTCAACGTCATCGAGTGCTGAGGGCGGCGGTCGGTACCGCAGGAGGGACGGCCGCGCCAAGCGGACTGTGACGCCGGATGAACCACGATGACGCACCGGCCTGCGGAGCGTCGGGGGTCGCGCCTAGCGTGGTGCGGGTGAGCAGCACTGCAGCCCCCTACCTCGCCCGGCCGATCGTCTCGACCCAGTGGCTGGCCGACCAGCTCGGCCGCGAGCACCTCGTCGTGGTCGACGCGAGCGTCCTGCTGGTGACCGGCTTCGACGGCCGGCCCGGCTACCTCGGCGGCGACGAGCAGTACCTCCTCGAGGGCCACGTGCCCGGTGCGGTCTTCGGCGACCTGCTCGCGCAGCTCTCGGATCCGGAGGCGGCCCTCCCCTTCACCCGGCTCGACCCCGAGCGCTTCGCCGCGGCGACGGCCGCCCTCGGCATCGACGACGACTCGGTGGTCGTCGTCTACGACTCCGCGGTGGGCCAGTGGGCGTCGCGCCTGTGGTGGCTCCTGCGCGCCGCCGGGCACGACGCGGTCGCGGTCCTCGACGGCGGACTCAGCGCCTGGCGGCGGGAGGAGCGCCCGATCGAGACCGGTCACGTCGAGCCGCGGGCCGCCGCGGGCATCACCGTCCGCCCCGAGCGCCCGCTCTGGATCGACAAGGCCGGCGTCGAGCGCGTCGTCCGCGGCGAGGAGCCGGGCGCCCTGATCTGCGCCGTGCCGCCGAAGGAGTTCACCGGCGAGCAGGGGCGCCGGCCGCGCCTCGGCCACCTCCCCGGCTCGGTCAGCGTCCCGGCCGTCCGGCTGGTCGACCGCGAGGACAACACGCTCCTCCCGCCGGAGCGGCTGCGGGCGCTCTTCGGCGAGACGCTCCGGGCCGAGCGGATCGTCCTCTACTGCGCGGGCGGGATCGCCGCGACGGCCGACGCGCTCGCGCTCGCCGTCCTCGGCGTCGACACCGCGGTCGTCTACGACGGCTCGCTCAACGAGTGGGCCGCCGATCCCGACGCCCCGCTCGTCGTCACGGCCGCGTGAGCAGCTCCTCCGGGAGCTCGGTCGTCGGCAGCGCGCAGACGAAGGCCTCGCAGGAGTAGGCCGTCGGCAGACCGTCGCGCGACGTCCGGCCCTCGAAGAGCTCGAAGCCGGCGCGGGCCCACTCCGCCGCCACGTCGTCGCTCACCACCGCGAGCACGCCCAGCCCGGTCTCCCGGGCGCCGCGCTGCAGCGGTGCCCGTGCGCCGTCGTCCGGGACGACGACGACCATCTGCGTGACCGGCCGCGCGAGGCGCCCGGCGAGCGCGAGGACCCCGCCGAACCCCATCGGCTGCCCGAGTGCCCCGGGCCCGATGCCCGCGACCACGGCCTCCGCCGCCTCCCGGTAGCGCCGCTCCCCCGTCAGGAGGTACAGCACGTGGGCCGCGTCGGCCGCCGCCGAGAGGCCCGAGGGGTAGGCGCCCTCGGACGGATCGGCCGCCAGCAGCAGCCCACGCGCGGTGAGCGCCGGGTCCCCACCGCCGGGCAGCGCGAACGGCGGCCAGGACGCGGCCGCGTCCAGCGCCCCGTCGATCAGCGTCCGGGCGACGACCGCGGAGCGGGGCGTCCCCTCGGCGAGCGCCAGCTGCAGCAGCCCGCCGGCGAGCATGCCGAGATCCTCCAGCGCCGGGCGCGCGGCGGAGACGGAGTCGCCGAGCGAGGCGCGGACGCCGACGCGCCCGTCGACGAGGTGCCGCTCCAGGAGGAGATCGGCGGCGGCACGCGCTGCAGCGATCCAGTCCTCCCGTCCCAGCACCCGCCCGGCTCGCGCGAGCGCTCCGATCGCCAGCCCGTTCCAGCCGGTGACGACCTTCTCGTCGAGCGCGGGGGGCGCCAGATCCGTGCGGTCCTCGGCGAGGTAGTAGCCGCCCTCCGAGCGCTGCCCGTCGATGACGCTCTCGGAGTCCTGCGCGCTGGCGAAGCCGCCGCTCGGCCGCCGCAGCGTCGCGAGCAGGAACGACGCGACGCCCTCCGCCACCCCGGCGAGCGCCTCCCGGTCGACGCCGTCGCGCCCGAGCAGCACCGCCGCGACGTCGAGCAACTGCGCGTTGTCGTAGAGCATCCGCTCGTAGTGCGGATCGCTCCAGTCCTGGCGGGTGGCGTAGCGGAAGAAGCCGCCGTCGCGATCCCTCAGCGGCGAGCCCGCCAGCGTCAGCAGCGTCCGCTCGGCCAACTCCGCGCCGTCGTCCCGCGACGCCAGGAACCCGAGCACCGGCGCCACCGGGAACTTCGGCGCCCCGCCGAAACCGCCGTGCACCCGGTCCTCCTCGGCCGCGAGCGCCCCGACGGCCGCCGCGAGCGTCGCGTCGTCCGGGAGCGCGTCTCCCGACGGCACCACCGCGGTCGCCTCCCGCAGCGCGGTGCTGAGCGACCCCGCCGTCGCCTGCACCTCGTCGCGCCGCAGCCGCCACGCCTCCGACACCGCGTCGAGCACGTCCGAGAACGCCGGCACCCCGCCGACGGCCCGCGGCGGGAAGTACGTCCCCGCGTAGAAGGTCTCCCCGGCCGGAGTCGTGAACACCGTCAGCGGCCAGCCCAGATTCCGCGTGAACGCGCTCGCCGCCGTCAGATACGCGGTGTCGACGTCCGGATGCTCCTCCCGGTCCACCTTGACCGCCACGAACCCGTCGTTCAGCCGCGCCGCCAGCACCGGGTCCGAGAACGACTCCCGCGCCATCACATGGCACCAGTGGCAGGTCGCGTACCCGATCGACACCAGCACCGGCACGTCCCGGCGCACCGCCTCGGCGAACGCCTCCTCCCCCCACGGCCACCAGTCGACGGGGTTGTCCGCATGCGAGCGGAGGTACGGGCTGACACTGGAGCGGAGTCGTTCGGCCATGCCCTCCACGCTAGACGCGCCGCCCGCCGCCGTCCGGGCCGTTGACAGCCGCCCCCCACTCTCGCCGCTCCCCCCGGTGGACCCCCGCTCCGCGGGGCCCCATGCTGATCGAGTAGCCCGCTTCGCGGGCGTATCGAGATCCACCACCGTCAGAAGCCGAGCATGCAGACCCGCCCTGCTGACGCCGGTAGGTCTCGATACGCCCCTGCGGGGCTACTCGACCAGCATGATCTGCTGACTTCATGCTGCTCGAGCAGCCCGCGCAGCGGGCATATCGAGATCCACCACCGTCAGGAGATGAGTCCGCAGACCCGCCCTGCTGACGGCGGTGGGTCTCGATACGCCCCTCCGGGGCTACTCGACCAGCATGGCTGCGATACGCCCCTCCGGGGCTACTCGACCAGCATGTTTCATGGGCCTCTCCCTGCGATGGAGGCACCGGCCTCAGAGCTGACGACGTCGAGTCTCCTCCCGAAGGGATAGGCCCGCCCCTCGCCTCCGTCTCACCCCGGAGGGGTGGACGCGGTGCCTCGTCGCGGCTCCTGGCTCGGGTCTGGCGGGCGCGCCGCAGGCGCGCGGGAAGGAGCCGCGACGAGGCACCGCGTCCGCCCCACCCGCCAGCACCCCAAACGCCGAAGGACGCCTCAGCGCTCGAAGAACCAGCCGGTCGGCCGCTGCGGCCCCGGCGACCCGCCGCCGCTCGCCCGCCGGCCGAAGACCAGGTACGCGATGCTCCCCGCGAACGGGAGGATCACGATCAGTGCCACCCAGCCGACCTTCGCGACCTTCGACAGCCGCCCGTTCGCCAGCACGCCCCGGATCGCGAGGATCAGCAGGACGATGTTGAGGATCACGAGGAGGGACTGCGTGTTCACACTCGGCTCTCTGCTCGGCCCGCTCGGCGCGGGTGACCGCCCGCGGGATTCCGCCGGGAGACCTGGGCATCATGTCACGGCGCCGTAGGATGGAGGGCTCATGTCCGACGTCCTCAGCATCCGGTATCCTCCCGAACTCCCCGTCTCGGCGCGCAGGGACGACATCGCCGCCGCCATCCGCGACCACCAGGTCGTGATCGTCGCCGGCGCCACAGGCTCCGGCAAGACGACGCAGCTGCCCAAGATCTGCCTCGAGCTCGGCCGCGAGAGCATCGCGCACACCCAGCCCCGCCGCATCGCCGCCCGCACCATCGCCGAGCGCATCGCGGAGGAGCTCGACGACGAGGTCGGCGGGATCGTCGGCTACCAGGTCCGCTTCACCGACAAGGCGAGCGCGTCGACCCGGATCAAGCTGATGACCGACGGCATCCTGCTCAACGAGATGAACCACGACCGGATGCTCAGCCGGTACGACACGATCATCATCGACGAGGCGCACGAGCGCAGCCTCAACATCGACTTCCTGCTCGGCTACCTGCACCGGCTGCTGCCCCGCCGCCCGGATCTCAAGCTGATCATCACCTCCGCCACGATCGACCCGCAGAGCTTCGCCGAGCACTTCCGCGACGCCGCCGGCGAGCCCGCCCCGATCATCGAGGTCTCCGGCCGCACCTACCCCGTCGAGATCCGCTACCGCCCGCTCGTCGCCGAGGAGCCCGAGGAGGAGGAGGACACCGACGTCCCCGACGCCACGAGCGGCAGCCGCGATCTGATGACCGGCATCGCCGACGCGCTGGCCGAGCTGGCGCGCGAGGACCAGGGCGACGTCCTCGTCTTCCTCTCCGGCGAGAACGAGATCCGCGACGCCGAGGACGCCATCCGCGGCCGGAACATCCCGGGCACCGAGGTCCTCCCCCTCTACGGCCGGCTCTCGGCCGCCGACCAGCACCGCGTCTTCGAGCGCGGCCGCACCCCGGGCGTCCGCCGGCGCGTGGTGCTCGCGACCAACGTCGCCGAGACCAGCCTCACCGTGCCCGGCATCCGCTACGTCATCGACGGCGGCACCGCCCGCATCTCGCGCTACAGCGCCCGCTCGAAGGTGCAGCGCCTGCCGATCGAGGCGATCTCGCAGGCGTCGGCGAACCAGCGCTCCGGTCGCTCCGGCCGCACCAGTGCGGGCATCGCGATCCGGCTCTACTCGGAGGAGGACTTCGAGCGCCGCCCCGAGTTCACCGATCCGGAGATCCTGCGCACCGGCCTCGCCGCCGTCATCCTGCAGATGATCTCGCTCGGCCTCGGCGACATCGCCGGCTTCCCGTTCCTCACCCCGCCCGACTCCCGCGGCATCAAGGACGGCCTCGACCTCCTCACCGAGCTCGGCGCCCTCCGCTCCCCCGCCACCCCCGCCGACTCCCCCTCGCGAGATGCCACTTCGGTACGCGACACGCCGGAGAAGGCGAGCACAAGTGGCATCTCGCGGGGAACGGGGGCCGACACGGCGCCTCAGCTCACGAGGATCGGGCGGGATCTCGCGCGGCTGCCGATCGACCCGCGCTTCGGGCGGATGGTGATCGAGTCGCGCAAGCACGACGTCAGCCGCGAGGTGATGGCGATCGTCGCCGGGCTGACGATCCAGGACGTCCGGGAGCGCCCGCTCGAGCGCCGCGCGCAGGCCGACCAGCAGCACGCCCGCTTCGTCGACCCCACCAGCGACTTCCTGACCCTGCTCAACCTCTGGAACTACGTGGAGGAGAAGCAGGCCGAGCTCTCCTCCAGCGCCTTCCGCCGGCTCTGCAAGGCCGAGTACCTCAACTACCTCCGCGTGCGCGAGTGGCAGGACGTCTTCCGCCAGCTGCGCCAGCTGGCCCGGCCGCTGAAGCTCGAGCTCGGCGAGCCGAAGGTCGACCCGGACGGGATCCACCGGAGCCTCCTCGCCGGCCTGCTCTCGCACCTGGGCATCAAGGACACCACCTCGCAGCAGGCGCAGCGCGCGGCGAAGAACCGCGAGCGCCAGAGCGTCCAGTACGTCGGCGCCCGCAACGCGAAGTTCTCGATCTTCCCCGGCAGCGCACTGGCGAAGAAGCAGCCCGACGCCCTGATGAGCGCCGAGCTGGTCGAGACCAGCAAGCTCTTCGCCCGCTCCAACGCCGCGATCGATCCGGCCTGGGCCGAGGCGATCGCCGGCGACCTGGTGAAGCGGCAGTTCAGCGAGCCGCACTGGGAGAAGGCGCAGGGCGCGGCCGTCGCCTACGAGAAGGTCACGCTGTACGGCGTGCCGATCATCGCCCGGCGCCGGGTGCAGTTCTCCCGGATCGACGCCGGCTACGCCCGCGAGCTGTTCATCCGGCACGCCCTCGTCGAGGGCGAGTGGGACGCGCGGCACGCCTTCGACCGGAAGAACCGGGCCCTGCGCGCCGAGCTCGAGCGCCTCGAGGAGCGCACCCGCCGCCGCGACCTGCTCGTCGACGACGAGGCCGTCTTCGACTTCTACGATCGCCGCGTCCCGCGCGACATCACCTCGGTGCGCTCCTTCGACTCCTGGTGGCGCACCGCGCAGCACGACGAGCCCGACCTGCTGACCATGACGCAGGAGACCCTCCTGCCCGAGGACGCGGAGCAGATCGACGAGACCGCCTTCCCGACCCAGTGGCGCCAGGCCGACCAGCGCTTCCGGCTCTCCTACCGGTTCGAGCCGGGCACGGAGGAGGACGGCGTCACCGTGCACGTGCCGCTCGCGCTGCTGCCGCGCGTCACGCCGCTCGGCTTCGACTGGCTGGTCCCGGGGCTCCGCGCCGAGCTCGTCACCGCGATGATCAAGGCGCTGCCCAAGCACCTGCGCCGGAACGTCGTCCCGGCGAACGACTGGGCGCGCAAGCTCACCGCCGCGCTCCCCCAGGACGTGCCGAACCCGCCGACGGAGTCGTTCGCCGCGACCCTCGCCGGGGCGATCCGCCGCGAGGCCGGCGTCGTGATCGACGCCTCCGACTTCGACCTCGAGCGCATCCCCGCGCACCTCCGGGTCACCTTCGCGATCGCCGACGAGCGCGGCCGCACCGTCGCCGCCGGCAAGGAGCTCGCGCCGCTGGCCGAGCGCCTGCGCGGCCGGGTCCGCGACGAGGTCGCCCGGGTCGTCGAGGCGCGCGTGCCCGACGCCCTCGAGCGCCGCGGCATCAAGACCTGGGACATGGCGGAGCTCCCCCGCGTCACCGACACCCGCCAGGGCGGCAACACGATCCGCGCCTACCCGGCACTGATCGACGACGGCGACTCCGTCTCGATCCGCCTCCTCGCGACCGCGGAGGACCAGGCGCGCGAGCACCCGCGCGGCGTCCGCCGCCTGCTGCTGCTCGCGACACCCAGCCCGGTCGCCTACGTGCAGCAGTACCTGACCGCCAACGAGAAGCTCGTCCTCGCGCAGAGCCCGTACCAGAACACGACGGCGCTGTTCGGCGACTGCCTGCTCGCCTGCGTCGATGCGGTGCTCTGGCGGATGAAGCCGGACGGCATGCTCTTCCTCCGCGCCGAGTTCGACGCGGTGCGCGACCGGGTCTCGGGCAGCGTGATGGACTCGATGTTCGAGACCGTGAAGACGGTCACCACGATCCTCACCACGGCGCGCGGCGTCGAGAAGGCGCTCAAGGCCTCGACGAGCATGGCGCTGCTCCCCGCGCTGACCGACGCCCGCGAGCAGCTGACCGGCCTCGTGCACCCCGGCTTCGTCTCCGCGACGGGACTCGAGCGGCTCCGGCACCTGCCGCGCTACCTCGGCGGCATCACCGAGCGCTTCGGCAAGATCGGCGAGAACGTCGGCCGCGACCGGGTCTGGCTGAACGAGGTGCAGGCGGCGCAGGAGCTCTACCGCTCCGCGGGCGGCACGATCCCGCTGCCGCCGCACGCTCCGGAGCGTCTCGTGCGCGCGCGCTGGCTGATCGAGGAGCTGCGCATCAGCTTCTTCGCGCAGAGCCTGGGCACCGTCGAGAGCGTCTCGCTGCAGCGGATCCGGAAGGTCCTCGCGGGCTGACCGGGGCCGCTGCCGGCCGGTTCGGCGGACGACGCCGGCGGGCCGCCGCGGGCCGCTAGTGTCGTCCGGTGGGCAGCTACACCGAACTCCTGAGAACCCCCGGCGTGGGTCGCATCATCGCGGCCCAGCTCACCGCGCGCTTCCCGTTCGGGATGCTCTCGCTCGCGTTCCTCCTGCACGTGGAGCGCGTGCACGACTCCTACGCCGCGGCCGGCCTGGTGCTCGGCTCGATGTCGATCGGCCAGGCGATCGCCGGCCCGCTGACCAGCCGCCTGATGGGCCGGCTCGGGATGCGGCGGGTGCTCACCGCCACCCTCATCGTCTGCGCGGCCGCGATCATCGCGATGGCGCTGCTGCCGCTGGAGATCTGGCAGTTCGTCGTCATCGGCTTCGTCGCGGGCCTCAGCATGCCGCCCGTGCAGCCGGCGGTCCGGACGATCTACCCGAAGATGGTGCCCAGCTCGCAGCTGACCCCGCTCTTCTCGCTCGACGCCTCGGCGCAGGAGATCATCTGGGTGCTCGGCCCGGTGCTGACCACCTTCGTCTCGATCCAGATCTCGACCGTCGCGGGCATCCTCACCGCCGCGGTCTTCCTCGTCGGCGGCGGCATCTGGTTCATCGCCTCGCCCGAGGTCGGCCGGGTGCGCATCCCGCGCTCGCGTCGGAAGCTCGGCGCCGTGCTGACCAAGCCGCCGGTGCTGCTCGCGACCGTCGTCGGCTTCCTGCTGGTCGGCGCCTGCGCCGCGGTCGAGGCCGGCGTCGTGGCGGTCTTCGGCGAGGGCGGCGTGGAGTCGGGCGTCGTCCTGGCGGTCTTCGCGGCGGGCTCGCTCGTCGGCGGGCTCACCCTCGGTCACATCCCGATCAGCCGCTGGGCGACCGCGCGACGGATGCTGATCGTCACCGTCGGCATGGGCCTCGCGGCGTTCTCGACCGATTTCTGGTGGCTCTCGATCACGCTGTTCCTGGCCGGTGTCGGCATCGCGCCGGCGCTGGCCGCGCTCTTCACGATCACGGCCGCGAGCGTGAAGTTCTCCGACACGGCGGAGGCCTACGGCTGGGTCGGCACCGGGCAGCTGATCGGCGCGGCGCTCGGCTCGGCGATCGCGGGCGTGCAGATCGACCGGTCCGGCCCGACGGCCGCGATCGTGGTCGCCGCGGTGTTCGCCTTCGTCGGCTTCGTCGTCCCGGCGCTCGGCCGCCGCTTCCACCCGGACCTCCGCGGTCGCGACGCCAGTCCGCTGCCGGACACCGAGCCGGTGGAGCTGCCGACCTGAGTCGGCGTCCTCCGACGTCCTCGCGCGGAGGCGTCTCCCACTCCGCTCCGACTCGGCTCCCTTGAGGCTCCCAGCCTGTCCCCCTTAGGGTGGGGCTCGCACGGGACGGAGGGGCTGCCGATGGCACTGCGCGACGACGCGGAGGAACTCGTCCGCCAGCATCAGCGCGAGGCGGAGGAGGCGCACGTCCTCGACCCCTGGGCCGACCCCGAGACGCCCGAGTGGGCCGGCGAGCTGGCCGCGGCACTCTGGCAGGGCTCGTTCCGCCCCAGCCCCGTCTACTACCGCGCGGAGGACCCCTCGCACGCCTGGCGCGGACCGCATCCGATCCGGGTGCACCACCTCGGCTTCGGCTGGCAGATCACGGCCCGGCGCCTGCGGGCCGGCGCGATCGTGCCGAGCACCGTAGTCCTGCTCGAGACCGGCACGCTCTGGCTCGGTCTCGGGCCCGCCCGCCGACCGGGCCGCGGACTGCGCGCCCTCGGGGAGCAGGGCCTCGTCGACGGACTGCAGCCCGGACACGACGACTACTTCGCCGTCCGCCGCTTCGTGCACACCAGCCAGGCCGCGCGCGACGACCGCCGCCTCCTCTTCGGCGTCGCCGGCCTCGCCGCCCTGATCGAGGACACCGTCCGCGTCGGCCCGCACGGCGAGCTGCACTGGCACCTCTGACCCCTCCCGCGAGATGCCACTTGTGACCGGCTTTCGCGGCGTGTCGTGCGCACAAGTGGCATCTCGCGGAGGGGGAAGAATGGGGGGATGAGCGTTCCCCTTCTCCCCCTCAACGACGGGCGGGCGATCCCGCAGATCGGGCTCGGCGTCTACAAGATCGGCGACGACGAGGCGGCCCACACGGTCGCCACGGCGCTCGAGGCCGGCTACCGGCACATCGACACGGCGACCCTCTACGGCAACGAGCGCGGCGTCGGCGAGGGGATCCGCGCCAGCGGCCTCCCCCGGGAGCAGGTCTTCGTCACCACCAAGGTCTGGAACGACGACCACGGCTTCGACGAGACGCTCGAGGCCTTCGACCGCAGCCTCGAGTTGCTCGGCACCGACTACGTCGACCTCTACCTCGTGCACTGGCCGATCCCCTCGCGCGACCGCTACGTCGACACCTACCGCGCGCTGGAGCGGATCCGCCAGGAGGGCCGGGCGCGCTCGATCGGCGTCTCGAACTTCGCGATCGAGCACCTCGAGCGGCTGCTCGGCGAGACCGAGGTCGTGCCCGCGATCAACCAGGTCGAGCTGCACCCGCGGCTCCCCCAGGACGAGCTGCGCGCCTTCGACACCGCGCACGGCATCGTGACGCAGGCCTGGTCGCCGCTGGCCCGCGGCCGTCTGCTCGACGAGCCGGTGCTCGCGTCGATCGCCGCGAAGCACGGCGTCTCGCCCGCGCAGGTCGTGCTGCGCTGGCACGTGCAGCTCGGAGTCGTCGTGATCCCGAAGTCGGTGACGCCCGCGCGGATCCGGGAGAACCTCGACGTGTTCGGCTTCGCCCTCGACGAAGAGGATCTGGCAGGAATCGGTGCACTGGCGTCCGGCGAGCGCACCGGCCGCGACCCGAGCCTCGACTGACGCGCCCTAGCCTGGCGGCATGACGACGCGAGCCCCGGAGACGAGAACCGCCCTCCTCCTGCACGGACTCGGCGGCGCGTCCGGCACCTGGTGGCGGGTCGCCGAGGCGCTGACCGGTGCCGGCTGGAGCGTGACGGCACCGGATCTGCGCGGGCACGGTGCGGGCGCCCGCGGCGGGTCGTCCCGGCACGACGACTACGCCGGTGACGTGCTCGCCCTGCGCGCTCCGTCCGGCACCTGGGACCTCGTGGTCGGCCACTCCCTCGGCGGAGCGGTGGCGGTGCGGGCGGCGGCGCGCGACACCGGCTGGGCCGCCCGGCTGGTGCTGCTCGACCCGGTGCTGCAGCTGCCGGCCGAGTCGCGGGCGGAGGTCCGCGCGGAGGAGCTCGCCGCCCTCGCCGTCACCGCGGACGGGCTCGCCGCCGCCGAGCCGCGCTGGGACGAGCGCGACCGCGCGGAGAAGCTCCGCGCCGCGCACGCCGCCGATCCGGCCGCCGTCGCCGCGACCGTCGACGACAACGACCCCTGGGACCTGCTCGCCGACGTCCCGGCCCTGCGCACGCCCGCGCTCGTGCTCGCGGGCGACCCGCAGGTGTTCACGTTCTTCCCGCCGTCCCTCGCCGCACAGGTCCTCCGCGCGAACCCGCGCGTCCGCTATGCGGTGGTCGCCGGAGCCGGTCACAGCCCGCACCGCGACCGGCCCGCGGAGACGATCGCGATGCTCCGCGAGTGGGCCGAGAGCGACGCGACGGCCTGAGACGCCCTCCGGCCGCGGCCGGCGCTCCGTGTTTCCACCGGGTGACAAGTGCCGCGAAGGGGTGTCATTCGCGCGCGACCTGTGAATACGCTCGCAGAGGGCACCGCCGCTTCTCAGCACAGCGAGGGCGACGGAGGCCGTCGGTCCGACGGCCGCCGCCCTCGACGAAAGGGACCACCTGTGGCTACCACCACTGAAGACACCTCCGGCGCACGACGTCGGCGTCCACTCCTCGGCTCGGCCGCGATGATCGGCGCCGGCGCGCTGGTCGCCGGCTTCGCCTTCGCTCCCGCGGCGAACGCCGTCGAGCCCGTCGACTTCGCCGATGCGGTGACCGTCGACGGCATCATGAACCACCTCGAGGCCTTCCAGGCGATCGCGGACGCCAACGACGGCAACCGCGCGATCGGCACCGAGGGCTACGAGCAGAGCGGCCAGTACGTCGAGGCCGTGCTGAAGGCCGCCGGCTACACCACCGAGCGCCAGGACTTCACCACCACCACCCAGACGATCGACGAGTTCTCGCTGACCACGACCCCCGCGGTCGAGGGCATCCCGATGTCGTTCACCCCCTCCACCCCCGAGGGCGGCGTCACGGGCGAGCTGATCCAGCCGGTCGACCCGCTGGGCTGCGACGCCGACGCCTGGGCCGGACTCGACGCGACCGGCAAGGTCGCCCTGGTCAGCCGCGGCACCTGCAGCTTCTCGGAGAAGTCGGCCGCCGCCGGCGCCGCCGGGGCCTCCGCCGTGATCATCTACAACAACGCTCCCGGCGAGGCGCTCAACGGCACGCTCGGCGCGCCCGACGACAGCTACATCCCGTCGGTCGGCGTGACGCTCGAGGAGGGCCAGTCGCTGATCGCCGCGCTGCCCAGCACGGCGACGCTGGTCCTCGAGCAGACGACCACCGACACCGACACCTTCAACATCATCACCGAGACGCCCGGCGGCGACCACGACAACGTGGTCATGCTCGGCGCGCACCTCGACGGCGTGCCCGAGGGCCCCGGCATCAACGACAACGGCTCGGGATCGGCGACGCTCCTCGAGACCGCCGTCCAGCTCGCGGACGCGGGCGAGACCACCAACGCCGTGCGCTTCGCCTGGTGGGGCGCCGAGGAGGTCGGGCTCGTCGGCTCGTACACCTACGTCGACTCGCTCTCGGAGGAGGAGGCCGGCGACATCGCGACCTACCTGAACTTCGACATGGTCGCCTCGCCGAACTACGTCGTCTCGGTCTACGACGCGAACGAGTCCACCTACGAGGCCCCGGTCGAGGTGCCCGCGGGCTCCATCGCCACCGAGAAGGCGTTCACGGACTACTTCGACTCGATCGGCCAGCCCTGGATCGACACCGCGTTCGACGGCCGCAGCGACTACGACGGCTTCATCTCCGCCGGCATCCCGGCCTCCGGCCTGTTCACCGGAGCGGACGACATCAAGACCGAGGAGGAGGCCGCGCTCTTCGGCGGCACCGTCGGCATCGCGCACGACCCGAACTACCACTCGGCCGGCGACGACCTGGCGAACATCAACCAGGAGGCGCTCGGCATCACCTCGAAGGCGATCGCCTTCGTGACCGCCTCCTTCGCCGAGGACACCTCCGCGATCGACGCCGAGAAGGACCCGACCACGCCGGAGCCGGAGCCCACCACCCCGCCGTTCGTGCTCCCCACCAAGGAGCAGGTCCTCGGGCTGATCGCCGCCGGCCTCTCGCCGCGCGAGATCGCCGCCGAGCTCGGCATCACCGAGGCGATCGCGCGTCCCTACGTGCAGCAGATCATCGACCGCTACGGCATCACCGACCGGGCGAGCGCTGAGCGCCTGATCCGCGAGTACCTCGCCGACCGCGGCGTGCTCATCGGCGCGTAGCCACCGCACCACCCGAGGCGTCCCGCTCCGGTCGACGCGTTCCGCTCCGGCAGGACGCCTCGACGGGGGCGGGACGCCTCGCTCGTTCGCGGCGGGCCGCCGCCGACCCGGACCGCTCGCACTGAACGACGGATGTCGTTGATAGCCTCGCGAGCGATGGAGCCTTCCTGGATCGTCGTCGTGGCCGCGGGCGAGCGGACCGGCGAGCCCGCCGTCCGGCCGCGGCGCGTGTTCGCCGGCGTGATCGCCGTCGCCCTGCTCCTGATCCTCGGCATCAGCGCCCTCGACGTCCAGGCTGCGCGGACGCTCGCGGAGTCCGAGGCCGTCGCCGACGCCTCCGACACCGCCGATCTCCTCGCGGAGGTGATCGTCGAGCCGGCTCTCGCGGACGCCGTGCTCACCGGCGACCCGGCGGCGCTGGAGCTCGTCGACCGCGAGGTCCGGGCGCACGTGCTCGACGACTCCCTGGTGCGCGTGAAGCTCTGGGACCGCTCGGGCCGCATCCTCTACTCCGACGACCGGCGCCTGGAGGGGCGGACCTTCACCCTCGACGAGGACGATCTGGAGGCCTTCGCCGACGTCGCTGTGCACGCCGAGGTCTCCGACCTGCAGGCCCCGGAGAACGTGTACGAGCGCGACAGCGGACGCCTCCTCGAGGCCTACCGGACCGTGCGGACGCCGTCGGGGACTCCGCTCCTGTTCGAGAGCTACTTCCGCTACGACGAGGTCGTCGAGCGCAGCGGCGAGCTCTGGCGCAGCTTCGCCGTCATCTCGATCGCGAGCACGGTGCTGCTGGTGCTCGTGCTGCTGCCGGTGCTCGCGCGCCTGCTCGCGCTGATCGGGCGGTCGCGGCGGAGTCGCGAAGCACTGCTGCAGCGCGCCCTCGACGCCTCGGCGGACGAGCGCCGGCGGATCGCGGCGACCGTCCACGACGGTGCCGTGCAGGACCTCGTCGCCGCCTCCTTCGCCGTGCACGGGCGGGCGGAGCGGGCCGAGGCGGACGGCGATCCCGCCCTCGCCGCGGATCTCCGCGAGGTCGCCGCGACCGTCCGCACCGGCCTCGGCGGTCTGCGGTCGCTGCTCGTCGACATCTACCCGCCGAGCCTCGCCGACGCGGGGCTCGCCGCCGCTCTGGAGGATCTCGCCGTCACGACCCGCGCGCGCGGACTGGACGTGGTGGTCGAGGCGCCGCCGCGCACCGGCCTGACCGCGGACGACGAGCGGCTCCTCTACCGGGTCGCGCACGAGGCGCTGACGAACGCGGTCAAGCACTCCGGCGCGCGGAGCGTCCTCGTCCGGCTGCGGCGCGCAGGCGATCGCACGGGCCGCTCGGTCGCGCTCGACGTCGTCGACGACGGGTGCGGCTTCGACGCGGCGACGGCGCTCGCGCACCCGGAAGCGGGACACCTCGGGCTGAGCATCCTGCGCGATCTCGCCCGCGAGCGCGGCGCCGAGCTGCGCCTCCTGACGGCTCCAGGCCGGGGGACGCACTGGCGACTGGAGCCGGCGCCGTGATCCGCGTCCTGATCGTCGACGATCATCCGCTCGTCCGCGCGGGCCTCGCCGCGCTGATCTCGAGCGCGCCGGACCTGCTGCTCGTCGGGCAGGCGGGCAGCGGCGAGGAGGCGCTCGGATCGGCGGCGGAGTCCGCGCCCGACGTCGTCCTGATGGACCTGTCGATGCCGGGCATGGACGGCATCGAGGCGACCGCGCGGATGCTCGCCCTGCACCCGGCGATCCGCGTCGTGGTCCTGACCTCGTTCGACGACCGGGGCCGCGTCCTCGCCGCGCTGCGGGCGGGCGCCCAGGGATACCAGCTCAAGGACGCCGACCCCGCCGTGGTGCTCGACGCGGTCCGCTCGGCGGCGGCGGGGCACGCCCCGCTGGATCCGCGGGCGGCCCGGGCTCTGCTGCCGGGCGGCGCCGGTGCCGCCCTGCCCGCGCTCAGCACTCGCGAGGAGCAGGTGCTGCGGCTGATCGCCTCCGGCCGAGCGAACAAGGAGATCGCGCGAGAGCTCGGGATCGCGGAGCGGACGGTCAAGGTGCATGTCGGGCACGCCTTCACGCGCATCGGCGTGCGCGATCGCACGAGCGCCGCGCTGTGGGTGCGCGACCACCTGCCCGGGTACTAGTACCAAGGTCCGATTGCCGCGCGGCGCGGCGCGGGCGAGGGTTGCCTCCTACCCGCACCGGCCCAGCGCCGGTCGACAGGAAGGCCACGATGTCCCCCCTCAGCAGAACCGCCCGCACTGCGGCGATCGCCGCGATCGCGCTGCTCCTCACCGGCCTCGCGGCCTCGCCCGCGCAGGCCAAGACCTCGTCCGTCGGAGGCGACTACTCCGTCACCGTGAACGGCACCACCTACGACCCGGCCGCCGGCAAGGACGTGAAGCTCAAGGACGTCGCCGTCGCTGGGACCATCGCGGTGCGCGGCGTCAACAACCGCTTCGACCTCCGCGTGTCGACGCTGGGCGTCTACGACTACACGCTCACCGGCGCCCCCGACACGCAGCGGATGGTCACCTCGCCGACGGTGGTCTTCGCGTCCAAGGTGCCGACGCTCACCGCGGCGCAGCTCGCGGGCGCGCGGCTCGACTCGCTGGAGGTGAAGGACGACACCCTGGTGGTGATCCTCCGGACCGCGGCCGGCAAGCTCAAGGTGCAGGCGAAGGACGGCGCGCAGGGCGGCATCTTCCAGATGGAGCCCGAGTTCGCCGGGAACGTCGAGCTCGTGCACACACTCGGCCCCGGGCTGTTCTACTTCGTCAACAGCTTCACCGGCAAGATCAACTTCGGCAGCGGAGTCGACGCAGTGACCCCGGCCCAGAGCGCGACGGGCTACCACTCGATGCTGCTCGGCAAGGACAGCCCGCAGGTCGCCACGAAGACCTTCCAGAGCGGCACGGTCACGAAGTGGACCGTCGCCTCGGGTGGCCGCCTCGGCGGGGTGCTCGGCGAGGACGCCGTCGAGCTCTCGCAGGGAGCGACCAACTGCACGAGCCAGTGCCAGGCGCAGAACCGCATCAACGGCTCGCTGCCCGTTCCGCCGGACCCCGTGAACCCGACCCCGATCGGCTGAGCCGACCCGGACGCCCGAGGCGTCCCGTCCCCGTCGAGGAGTCCCGCTGCTGCTGGACGCCTCGACGGGAACGGGACGCCTCACGCGTTCCCTGCGTCCGCTTCCGAGCGGTCGGGCCCGCGTCAGGGGCGGCGGGCGCGGGCGAAGGCCTCCTCGACGTCCTCGTCCGGGTCGGCGAGGAGGCGGAGGGTCGCCAGGGCGTGGAAGCGGCGGGGGTCCTCCTCCGAGCGCGCGGCGGCCTCGAGGACGGGGCCCGCGGCGTCGCCGAGCATCAGCAGCGCGCGGGTGAGGGCGCGCTGGTCCGGGCGGTCGCGCTCGCCGAGGTGCTCCGCGAGCTGCCGGGCCAGCGCGGGCCGCTCGGAGTCCGGGGCGAGCCGGGCGGCGGTGCGCCAGGCCGCGTGCGCGACCGCGGCGTGCTCGTCGTGCAGCAGCGCGGGCGTGATCGCCGGGAACGCGCGCGGGTCGCCCACCTTCGACAGCGTGTGCAGCGCCTGGCTGCGGGCCTGCGGTGTCCCGGACGCGAGCTCGGGCAGCAGCAGGTCGACGGTGACCGCCGGATCGTGGCGGGTGAGCGCCCAGGTGAGCATCTCGCGCACGCCGAAGTCGGGCTCGACGGCGCAGCGGGCCACGAGCACCGGGGCGTACTCGCCGGCGGGCCGGGTGCCGGCGGTCATCGCCGCCTGCAGCCGGGACGACGCGTCGGGGGCTGTCAGGGCGGCGCGGAGCCTGTCGGCGGGCCGGTTCTCGTCAGTCATCGCCGTCCATTCGACACCCGCCGCCCGAAAGGATGTCGAGTGCCCCTCCCCCTCCGCGCCGCGAGATGCCACTTGTGACCCGATTCCACGGCGTGTCGCGTGCACAAGTGGCATCTCGCGGGAGGGGCGGGGCTTCCCGCCGCGGTGGCGCACGGTGTTCACTGGGGCCATGCGAGCCATCTGGAAGGGCGCGATCACCTTCGGCCTGGTCAACGTGCCGGTGAAGATCTACAGCGCCACCGAGGACCACGACGTCCCCCTGCACCAGGTGCACGACAAGGACGGCGGCCGGATCCGCTACCAGCGCAAGTGCGAGATCTGCGGCGAGGTCGTGACCTTCGACCACATCGACAAGGCCTACGACGACGGCGAGCGCACGGTCGTGCTCACCAAGGACGAGCTGAAGGCGCTGCCGGAGGAGCGCGACCGCGAGATCGACGTCGTGCAGTTCGTGCCGAGCGAGCAGGTCGACCCGATCATGTTCGACCGCGCCTACATCCTCGAGCCGGACTCCTCCTCCCCCAAGGCCTACGTGCTGCTGCGCCGCACCCTCGAGGAGACCGACCGCACCGCGATCGTCGAGTTCGCGCTCCGGCAGAAGACCCGGCTGGCGGCGCTGCGCGTGCGCGGCAAGCTGCTGATGCTGCAGACGCTGCTCTGGGCGGACGAGGTGCGCGAGGTCGAGTTCCCGTCCCTCGAGGGCACCACCCGGATCGCCGCCCGCGAGCTGGAGATGTCCTCGCACCTGGTCGACTCCTACTCGGAGGACTTCGACGCGTCGAAGTTCCAGGACTCCTACCAGGCCGAGCTGCGCACCCTCATCGACGCGAAGATCGAGCAGGGCGACGCCCTCGACACCTCCGCGACCTTCGGCGAGAAGCCCGAGGAGGAGGGCGGCGGCGAGGTGCTCGACCTGATGGAGGCGCTGAAGCGCTCGGTCGAGCGCAGCCGCGGCGCGAAGGCGGGGGTGTCCGCGGACTCCGAGGAGAAGGCGCCGGCGAAGAAGCGCGTGACGAGGAAGAAGGCGGACGAGGACTCCTCCGCCGACGAGGACTCGGCGCCGAAGAAGACCGTCGCCAAGAAGCCGCCGGCGAAGAAGAGCGCCGCGAAGACCGACGACGACGAGAAGGCTGCTCCCAAGAAGATCGCTCCGAAGAAGAAGCCCGCCGCGAAGACGGCGGCCTCGACGGCCGGAGCGGAGGAGGAGAAGGCGGCGTCCTGAGCCCGACCGGCCCGGAGGATCGGCTCAGGCGAGCTCGTCCACGTCGTCGAGGTCGACCGCGACCGAGCTGACCAGCGCGAGCAGCGCCTCCGCGTAGGCGTTCTCGGCGATCTCGTCCTCGAAGTCGCGCTGCTCGCCGGCGAGCTCGACCGTCACGGCGAAGCGCACCGGCCCGCCGTCCGCGACGCGACGCAGTGAGCGGAACGTGCCGCGGAGCAGCTCGCGCAGCTGGTCCTCGCGCGGCAGCCAGAGCGAGTCGTCGAGCGCCACGGAGTCGAGCGCCCACTCGGTCGTGCCGTTGAAGCCGAGCACGGTGCCGGTCTCGTACTCGTGCGGCTCGATGGTCATGTCGCTCACGGTGAAGACGTCGCCGTCGAACCCCTCGCGCTCGATGCGGAAGCGGTCGCCGGTGACCGGTGCCCAGCGCAGACCCGCGGTGCGCAGCGCCTTGGCCAGTTCGAAGGAGATCATCCCCCGATCATGGCGCGCGTTCCCGGACGGAGGCCGCGAAGACGGGACCGCGGCCCCGATGTCGGTGGGTGAGTTTACGTTCATGAAACGTCCGGTTCACAGGCCGGGCACCCGCACTGCATAGCGTGGCTCACTGTGCCCCTTTCAGGGGCGAGGGTCGCCGTCGACGTGCGGTGACGCACCACCGCTCCCCGGAGCGGCGATCGAGAGGACCACCATGCCCGACTCCCCCGCACTCCCCGCGCAGAGGCCCCGCGCCCGCGCACCCCGGAGAGGCCTCGCGCTCGCGGCCCTCGCCGGCCTGGCCCTCGTCGCCTCGCCGCTGGTCGCTGCCCCCGCCACCGCCGCTCCGAGCGGGGACGAGCTGGTCATCAGCGAGGTCTTCGCCCGCGGCGGCTCGGCCGGCGCGACCTACAGCAACCGCTTCGTCGAGCTCTTCAACCCGACCGGCGCCGACGTCGCGCTCACCGGCCTCTCGCTGCAGTACCGCTCGGCCACCGGCACGGCCAACCCGACGACGACCGTCGCGCTCACCGGCACCGTCCCCGCCGAGGGCCACTTCCTCATCGCCGGCGCGAGCAACGGCACCAACGGCGCGCCGCTCCCCGCCGCCGACCAGACCGCGAACGGCCTCAACATCGCGGCCGCGGGCGGCACGCTCTTCCTGGTCGAGGGCACCGCGACCCTCGTCGCCCCGCCGATCGGCACCGCCGAGCAGCCCGAGGCGGTCCTCGACCTCCTCGGCTACGGCACCTCGAACACCTTCGAGTCGGCGGCCGCCACCGCGCCGACGCTGACCGAGTCGATCGCGCGCGCCGACACCGCGACCGGTGACACCGACTCCAACGCCGCCGACTTCACCGTCGGCGCGATGACCCCCGAGGCCGCCGGCGGCAGCACCCCGGAGCCGACGCCCGCGCCGACCGGGACGCCGACCCCCACCGCGACCCCGACCGCCCCGCCGACGACGCCGCCGACGACGCCGCCCACCACCGCGCCGACCGTCTCGATCGCGGAGATCCAGGGCACCGGAGCCGCGTCCCCGCTCGTCGGGCAGACCGTCACCACCACCGGCGTCGTCACCGCGCGCTACGCGACCGGCGGCTACAGCGGCTTCGTGATCCAGACCGCCGGCACCGGCGCGCAGACCACCGGCCGCACCGCCTCCGACGCCGTCTTCGTCTACTCCTCCGCCTCGGTCGGCGCGGTCGCGATCGGCGACAACCTGCGCATCACCGGCGCCGTCAGCGAGTTCAACGGCCTCACCGAGCTCACCCCGACCTCGGCCGCGACCGTCGAGAAGCTCGGCACCCCGGCCGCCGCGCCGATCCCGGCCGCCGTCGGCCTCCCCCGCACCGTCGAGGAGCGCGAGACGCTCGAGAGCATGCTGATCGCCCCGCAGGGCGCGTTCACCGTGACCGACACCTTCGACCTCAACAGCTTCGGCTCCATCGGCCTCGCCGCCGGCGACTCGCCGCTGCTGACCCCGACCGAGGTCGCCCGTCCCGGAACGCCCGAGCTGGCCGCGGTCGTCGCCGACAACGCCGCGCGCGCGATCGTCCTCGACGACGGCGCCTCGATCAACTTCCTCGGCGCCGCCGCGAACAAGGCGATCCCGCTGCCCTACCTCACCCCGACCGAGCCGATCCGCGTGGGCGCCCCGGCGACCTTCACGACCCCGGTCGTGCTCGACTACCGCAACGGCGGCTGGTCCTTCCAGCCGACGACGCAGCTGACGGTCGAGAACGCCGCGACCGTCCAGCCGGCGACGTTCGCGAACACCCGCGAGGCGGCCCCCGAGGCCGTCGGCGGCGACCTCTCGATCGCGTCCTTCAACGTGCTCAACTACTTCTCCACCACCGGCGACTCGATCACCGGCTGCACCTTCTACACCGACCGCGACGGCGACCCCGTCACGGTGAACAGCGGCTGCGACGCCCGCGGCGCCGCGAACGCGGACGACCTCGAGCGCCAGCAGGCCAAGATCGTCACCGCGATCAACAGCCTCGGCGCCGGCGTCGTCTCGCTCGAGGAGATCGAGAACTCGGCCAAGTTCGGCAAGCCGCGCGACGAGGCCCTCGCCACGCTGACCGCCGCCCTCAACACCGCCGCCGGCTCGGAGCTGTGGGCGTACGTGCCCTCGCCCGCCGCCCTCCCCGCGCTCGCGGACGAGGACGTCATCCGCACCGCGTTCATCTACAAGAAGGCCGTCATCGAGCCGGTCGGCGAGTCCGTCATCCTGAACGACGGCGTCGCCTTCTCCAACGCCCGCAAGCCCCTCGCCCAGGAGTTCCGCCTGATCGGCGACAGCGCCAGCGAGTTCGTCGCGATCGTGAACCACTTCAAGTCGAAGGGCTCCGGCTCCGGAGTCGACGCCGACCAGGGTGACGGCCAGGGCGCCTCGAACGCCTCCCGCGTCAACCAGGCCACCGCGCTCGTCGCGTTCGCCGACCGCCTGAAGACCGAGAAGGCGACGGACCTCGTCTACCTGCTCGGCGACTTCAACGCCTACTCGCAGGAGGACCCGATCCAGGTCCTGCGCGACGCGGGCTACATCGACCAGGGCGCGAAGGACGGGAAGTACTCCTACTCCTTCGACGGCGCGGTCGGCTCGCTCGACCACGTCTTCGCCTCCCCGGCGGCCGACGCGACCGTGACCGGTGTCGACACCTGGAACATCAACAGCGGGGAGTCGGTGGCGCTGGAGTACAGCCGCTACGACTACAACGCGACGATCTTCTACGACACCTCGGCCTACCGCTCGAGCGACCACGACCCGGTCGTCGTCGGACTGGACCTGCCCGAGACCGCGCCGGCGACCGTGATCGACGTCGCGACCAGCGCGAAGACCACGCGCCTCGCCGTGCTCCGCACGCTGACGGTCACGGCCGTCAACAACGGCCCGGAGGCGGTCGCGATCGAGATCTCGACGCCCTTCGGCACGCGGACGAAGAGCTCGGTGAAGCCCGGCCAGTCGTTCACGACCTCGTACCTCACGGTGCTCCGCCCGATCAAGGCCGGCACCGCGACGATCGAGGTCACCGCGAAGGACGGCACGGAGCGGACGTACCGGCAGGCGTACAGCGCCCGCTAGAGCACCGCGCACGACCGACCGCCGGGGCGGGCCCGCTGAGAAGCGGGCCCGCCCTCGTCGCGCCACCCCTGACGTCGCGCGGGTCCGGCTCCTAGAGTGCGGAGCATGCCCGAGGGAGACAGCGTCCACCGTCTCGCCGCCCGCCTGAGGCGGGCGGCGGACGGCCGCACCGTGGCGGACGGCGAGCTGCGCTCGGGCGACGCGGCCGGCAGCTCGCTCGAGGGCCTGCGGATCCTCGAGCACGACACGCACGGCAAGCACCTGCTCACCCGCTTCTCCGGTGACCTGACCCTGCATACGCACCTGCGGATGCAGGGCTCCTGGACGGTCACCTCGCCCGGCCGCGCCGTCCCGCGGGCCGTCCAGAAGGACGTCCGCGTCCGGCTCCGACTCGACGACGGGGTCACCCTCTGGGGCATCGACCTCCCCGTCGTCGAGCTGCTGCCGACCCGCGACGAGGCACGCGCGGTCGGCCACCTCGGGCCGGATCCGCTCCGCGCCGACTGGAGCGCGGAGGAGGCCGTCGCCCGCCTCTCCCGCACACCGGAGCGGCCGGTCGTCGCCGCCCTGCTCGATCAGCGCCTGATGGCGGGCCTCGGCAACCTCTGGGCCAACGAGGTCTGCTTCCTCCGCGGACTCTTCCCCTGGCGGCCCGTCGGCACCGTCGACGTGCGCGCGCTGATCGCCACCGCCGCCCGGGGCCTGCGCGCGTCCGTGACGGTGCCCGGGATGTTCCAGACCACGACCGGCGACACCCGCCGCGGCGAGCGGCACTGGGTCGCGGGCCGCGCCGGCCGGCCGTGCCTGCGCTGCGGCACCACGGTCCTCGTCCGCGCCGAGGTCCGCGACGACCCGGAGCAGCGGCGCACCTGGTGGTGCCCGCACTGCCAGCCCGAGCTCCCCTGAGGCGGGCCGTGCCCTCGACCGCCCGCCTGCGTAGGCTGGGCGCAACGAGCGGAGGGGTGTCATGAGCGACAACGTCTGGGGGTCCCCGGACCCGTCGGCCCGGCGCGATCAGCCGTCGGCGACCGGGGTCGAGCGGGGCTCCGCAGCGCAGCCGCCCGCCGAGAACGCCGCCGAGAAGCCGGCGGAGGTCGAGCTCGCCCGTCCCGAGGACATCGAGCGGGCGCAGGCCGTCAAGGACCTCAAGCGCCGCCGCGACTTCGCCGGCTCGGTCGGCGGCTGGATGACCGTCTCCGCGATCAGCACCGGCGTCTGGTTCGCGACCGGCGCCGACGGCTACTTCTGGCCGATCTGGCCGATGCTCGGCATCGGCATCGGGGTGGCCAGCCAGGCCGCCGCCCTCTGGGGCCCGGCGAAGAAGGAGATCACCGAGGCCGACATCGCCGCCCAGATGCGCAAGCGCGAGGCCCGCGGCCGCTGACCCCGGTCGCCTTGGAAGAGACGCCCGCCTGCATGCTGGTCGAGTAGCCGCGCAGCGGCGTATCGAGACCCACCCTCCTCAGCAGGGCAGGTCTGCAGACTCCCGTTCTGACGCTGGTGGATCTCGATACGCCCGCTCCGCGGGCTGCTCGATCAGCATGCAGCGCACCGCCCGGAACGGCCCGTCATGCTGGTCGAGCAGCCGCACGCCCGCTTCATACTGGTCGAGCTGCCGCGCCGCCCCGCTTGCATGCTGGTCGAGTAGCCGCGCAGCGGCGTATCGAGACCCACCCGCCGACAGCACCCGCCCCGCCCGGCACCCCCCTCCCAGGAGTCCCGTCGACCCCGGCTGCTAGGGTGCGTGTCGAGCGTGCCGACGTCCCGACGGCTGCGCTCACGGCACAGCGTGGCGCGCCGGACCCGAGGCGTGCCGCCTCCGGCACCGCCCACTGACGGTTTGGACACCCTTGGCCGACTCCTCCTCGCCCTCCTCCGCGAAGCCTCCCTTCGACGCGTCGCAGTTCCACGAGCTCCCGCCGAAGCGGCCCTCCCGTCGAGCCGTCGTGCTCGGCGCGGTCGGCGCCGGCCTCGGCCTCGTCGCCCTCGGCGGCGGCGGCTACGCCGCCTATCGCGCCCTGCAGCCCGACCAGCCCGGCGTCTCCGGCGAGCCGGGCACCCCGGCCGCCGAGCTCGACCTGCTGGCCGGCGTCCCGACTCCGACGCCCTCCTTCGGCCCGAACGGCACCCACTGGCCCTCGCGGACCCCGTGGTTCACCGGTGACGTCGACCTCGAGGTCGAGGTGGAGTGCTCCTGGTCGGCGATCAGCGAGGCCATCACCACGGCGCTCGACACCGCGGGCCCCGCCGACACCGTCCGCATCCTCGTCGCGCCGGGCGAGCTGCCCGGCGGCGGCGCCGGCTCGAGCTCGTCCCCGATGATGCAGGACATCGGCACGCTCGATCGCGACACCCGCGTCCTCGTCTACCCGCGCGACGGCTGGGGCACGGTCACCACCGCCAACTCCTGGCGCCTGCTCCGCGTCTACAACGTCGCGCTCGTCGGCATCGTCACCAACGGCGCCTTCCTCGCCTCCGGCTGCAGCAGCTCGGCCTTCGCGCGGATCACCACCAACGCCTACAACGTCTACGGCGTCGACGGCACCGACTTCACCGAGAACGTCGAGCTCGTCGAGGTGGTCGTCCCGGACGCCCAGCTCCGCGACGAGGACGTCTCGAGCATGCGCACCCCCACCGACGGCGCGGGCGGCCTCCGCCACATCTTCCGCATCGGCTGCTACACCGCCCCCGCGTACAAGGAGAAGGGCTCCGGCGCGCACACCGACACCGTGCAGTTCTCCGGCCAGGGCGGCAACTACTACGGCGACATCACGAGCATCGACTGCATCGACTTCGCCTCGACGAACACCGCGTTCCAGATCGGCTCGGCCGAGAACGTGCGCTACCAGCACTGCCTGGTCGTGGGAGCGGACGTCGTGAAGCGGGTCTTCCCGGTGCCGGACGAGGCCGACCAGGACGGCAGCTTCGGCGCCTCCAACGGCCCCGGCGTCGAGTTCGGCTGCTCGGCGCTCGACAGCACCTTCATCGGGCCGATGGGCGCCGCGACCTGGGCGTCGGTGACGAACTCGACCGCCGGCTACGAGACCAGCGGCGCGGCACCGAAGGAGGGCGAGTGGATCATCGACGAGTCGATCCTCGAGTGGAGCGCCGACGACGTGCACGAGCGCAGCCCGCAGGTGACGAGCGAGTACCTGGCCCAGATCTGGGCCTGACCGGCTGAGCACCCGGCCGGCTGAGCACCGACCGTCCGACCACCTGATCGCCTCACCGGGCGGGCGCCTGAGCGCGCGGCTGCCGGCGCTCAGCCCGCGTGCCGCCCGGCCCGCGCCGGACGCGTCAGCGCGACGAGCGGCGCCGGCACCGTGAAGAGCGGATCCCCCGGGATCAGCGCCAGCACCCGGCGGATCCCGAGCGAGAGCGCGACGATCGCCGCCGTGAGCACCAGCGGGTAGAGCAGCGCCGCCACCGGCTTCTCGAGCAGCCCCGTCAGCCAGGCGGCGTCCGGGTTCGCGACGAGAGACCACAGCCCGAGCAGCGGCACCTGCAGCAGGTAGATCGGCAGCGTCCGCCGTCCGATCGCCGAGCCGACCCGCGCCGCCGGCGCCCAGCGGCAGAGCAGAGCCGCGCAGGCCACGGCGAGCGGGATCGCGCTCGCGCTCACCACGAAGCCCGCGATCTGCCCGGCTGCCCCGTCGACGACGCGCCCACCCACGACCGCCACCAGGAACACCCCGAGCGGCACGAGCAGCACCAGCACACCCGGCCGCGAGAAGCGGCGCAGCTGCTCCGCCCCGAGGACGCCGAGCGCGAAGAAGACGAAGTTGGCCAGCAGCGCGTCGCCGAAGAGGATCACCCGCAGGTTCGTCGCGAGGAACCAGGCGGCGGTGCCGAGCAGCAGGATCCCCCACCACGGCACCCGCAGCGCCCGCAGCAGCACCAGCACGAGCGGGTAGAGCGCGAGCGCGAAGAGGAACCAGAGCGTGGTCGTCGGGAAGACGAACTGCAGGAGGACGCGGTCGAGCGAGTCGATCGAGTGCGGGAAGTCGGGGCGCGCGAGCAGGGCGAAGAACACGGCGTAGAGCACGACCCACACCGCGTAGAGGTAGTAGTTCGAGACGAGCCGCACCCGCGCGGAGCCGCGACGCCAGCCGCGCAGCAGGCCGGACTGCGCGAGAAGCCCCGCCAGCGCGAAGAGGATCGGCATCCGGATGCGCCCGAGCGAGCCCCCGACCTGGTCCCAGAGCGCGGCGACCGAGGATCCCGGATCCGCGACGGTGGCGAAGCTCCAGATCAGGACGTGGAAGAGGACGACCGCGAGGACGCCGAGGCCGCGGGTCGTGTCGATCCAGGCGAGCCGCTCGCGCGCGACGAGCGCGTCCCCTGATCCCGTTGCCACGCGAACCAGTATGCGGGCTCGATGTGTCGCGGAAAACGCGACGTGCGGCGCGCGGCGTCGGTCCGCGGTGGCGGCTCGCGGCGTTCGGCCGCGCGCCGCCCGTCGGTTTGCGCCGTCAGCTCGCGCCGTCGAGCCGCCCGACCGCGGTGACCCGCACGACCGCGGCGCCCGCCTCGTCCGACTCCGCGAGATCGACCGTGGCGGAGATCCCCCAGTCGTGATCGCCGGCCGGATCGTCGAGGATCTGCCGCACCCGCCACTGGGTCGGCGTCTCGGTGACGAGCAGCATCTTCGGACCGCGGGCGTCCGGCCCGATCCCGATCGAGTCGTGCTCGTCGTAGTAGTCGTCGAGCGCCTCTCCCCAGGCGTCAGCGTCGAAGCCGGCCGCCGCGTCCAGCTCGCCGAGCGCCTCGTGGTCGTCCAGCGCCGCGAGCGTGACCCGCCGGAACAGCTCGTTGCGCACCAGCACCCGGAAGGCGCGCTGGTTCGCGGTCAGCCGGCGCGGCGCGGGCGGCACGATCGCCTGGTCGGCGGCGTGCAGGGCCGGGTTGACCAGCTCCTCCCACTCGTCGACCAGCGAGGAGTCGACCTGGCGCACCAGCTCGCCGAGCCACTCGATCAGATCGTGCAGCTCCTCGTTCTTGATCTCGTCCGGGATGGTCTGCCGGGCGGCCCGGAACGCGTCGGAGAGGTAGCGCAGCACCAGCCCCTCCGAGCGGGAGAGCTTGTAGAACGCGCAGTACTCGCCGAACGACATCGCGCGCTCGTACATGTCGCGCACCACCGACTTGGGCGAGAGCTCGAAGTCGCGCACCCAGGGCTGCACGGCGGTGTAGGTCTCGAAGGTCGCCTCGAGCAGCTCCTGGAGTGGCTTCGGGTGCGTGACGCTCTCGAGCAGCTCCATCCGCTCCTCGTACTCGATGCCGTCCGCCTTCATCGCGGCGACCGCATCGCCCCGGGCCTGGAACTGCTGGGCGCCGAGGATCTGCCGCGGGTCGTCGAGCGTCGCCTCGAGCACCGAGATCACGTCCAGCGCGAAGGTCGGCGACTCCGGGTCGAGCACGTCGAACACGGCGAGCGCGAACGGCGAGAGGGGCTGGTTGAGCGCGAAGTTCGGCTGCAGGTCGACGGTCAGCCGGATGCGGACCACGCCGTCGGCGTCGACGATCTGCTCGACGACCTCCGCGGTGCGGAGCGTGCGGTAGATGCCCAGCGCCCGGCGGGCCAGCTGCAGCTGCCGCTTCCACGGCTCGTGGTTGTCGAAGATCAGCGCGTGCACGTTCGCGAAGACGTCGCCGCCGCGCGCGATCACGTTGAGCAGCATCGCCGAGGTGATCGTCATGTGCGAGGTGAGCGTCTCGGGCTCGGCGTCGACGAGCTTGCGGAAGCTCGGCTCGCCCCAGCTGACGAAGCCCTGCGGCGCGCGCTTGCCGACCCACTTGCGCCGCTTCTTCGGGTCGTCGCCCATCTTGTCGAGCGCCTTGCGGTTCTCCGACTCGTGCTCGGGCGCCTGCACCACCACGGTGCCCGCGGTGTCGTAGCCCGCGCGGCCGGCCCGCCCGGCGATCTGGTGGAACTCGCGGGCCGAGAGCTGGCGGCTCTTCACGCCGTCGTACTTGGTCAGTGCGCTGAGCAGCACCGTCCGGATCGGCACGTTGATGCCGACGCCGAGGGTGTCCGTGCCGCAGATCACCCGCAGCATGCCCTGCTGGGCCAGCTGCTCGACCAGGCGGCGGTACTTCGGCAGCATGCCCGCGTGGTGCACGCCGATCCCGAGCCGGAGCAGGCGCGAGAGGGTCTTGCCGAACGCAGTCGTGAAGCGGAAGCCGCCGATCACCTCCGCGATGCGGTCGCGGTGCTCGCGGGTGGCGATGTTCGCGCTGGTCAGCGCCTGCGCGCGCTCGAGCGCGGCGGCCTGGGAGAAGTGCACGATGTAGACCGGCGCCTGGTTCGTCGAGAGCAGCTCCTCGATCGAGTCGTGGATCGGCGCGATCTCGTAGAAGAAGTGCAGCGGCACCGGCCGCTCGACCCCGGTGACCGTCGCGGTCTCGCGCCCCGTCCGCCGGGTGAGGTCCGCGGCGAGCGCCGTCACGTCGCCAAGCGTCGCCGACATCAGCACGAACTGCACGTGCGGCAGCGTCAGCAGCGGCACCTGCCAGGCCCAGCCGCGGGACGGGTCGGCGTAGAAGTGGAACTCGTCCATCACGACCTGGTCGACGTCCGTCTCGGCGCCGTGCCGGAGTGCCAGGTTGGCGAGGATCTCGGCCGTGCAGCAGATGATCGGCGCGTCCGGGTTCACCGAGGAGTCGCCGGTCACCATGCCGACGTTCGCGGCGCCGAAGACGTCGACCAGCGCGAAGAACTTCTCCGAGACGAGCGCCTTGATCGGCGCGGTGTAGTAGCTGCGCCGGCCGTTCGCCAGCGCGGCGGCGTGCGCCCCGATCGCGACCAGCGACTTCCCGGTGCCGGTCGGCGTCGACAGGATCAGGTTCGCCCCCGACGAGATCTCGATCATCGACTCGTCCTGCGCCGGGTACAGCGGCAGCCCGCGCGCCTCGGCCCACTCCGTGAACGCCAGGTACACCGCGTCGTCGTCGACGCGCCCGTCGGCGTCGGGCGTCGGCATCCGTTCGAGCAGCGTCGCAGTCATCCCCCCATCCTCCCGGAGTTTCCTGCGCCAGGGCCCCTCCCTGCTGGTCGAGTGCCTCCGCAGCGGCCGCACCCTGCTGGTCGAATGCCTCCGCAGCGGCCGCACCCTGCTGGTCGAATGCCTCCGCAGCCGCCCCTGCATGCTGGTCGAGTAGCCGCGCAGCGGCGTATCGAGACCCACCCTCCGGACGCCGGTGGATCTCGATACGCCCTCTCCGAGGGCTGCTCGATCACCATGCCGATGCCGGTCGAGCAGCCGCGCCGCGGCGTATCGAGACCCGCGCTCACGGGCGCGCTCGATCCGCGAGGGCCCGGCGCAGCCGCTCGACCGAGCGCTCGGGGTGCGGCAGGAACTCGGCCGCGACGATGCGCACCGGGTGCACACCGATCGCGAGGAAGTCGTCGTAGCGGCCGACGTCGCGCGCGAACTGGCGGTTGCTCGTGCGGTGTCCGTCGCCCTCGTACTCCCAGGACACCCGCTCCCGCTCGTACCAGCCGTCGGGCCGCCCGACGAAGACACCCGCCGGCGTGAACAGCGGCACCTGGAGCTGCGGCTCCGGAAGTCCTGCCCGCACCGACGCGAGCCGGAAGCGCGTCTCCGGCCGCGACTCGGCGCCGTCGCGCACCAGCGCGACCGCCTCGCGCAGCCGCGCTGCCCCGCGCCCGCAGAACCACGCCACTCGCTCGCGGAGCTCCCCCAGCGGCACCCAGGGGCGCGGATCCTCCGGATCTCCGCGGTGCGGCGTCCGCACGAGCGCGTCGCCCGCCGCCACGAGATCGTCGAGCTCGAGCAGCGTGCCCAGATGGCAGAAGAGCGACGCCCCGTCGGTCATCGGCAAGCCGTGCCGGACGACGCGCCGTACCCGCGCATCGGAGACCGCGTGCCCGGCCACTCCCGGACGCCGTGCCGCCCGAGCCGGCGCGCGCACGCTGACGTGCAGCGGCTCACCCGGCAGGGCGCGCGGGAGCTCCAGCGGCCAGAGTCTCGCCGCGGTCAGATGGCTGAGGACCGCTCCCGGCCCGAGCAGGGCGAGGAGCGCCCGCGCGCGGATCTCGAGGTCCGGATCGACGCCCTCGACCCGCACGCCGTGGAACGGCGCCGTCAGATCGCCGCTGCGCAGGCGACCCCGGGCGAGACCGACGCGAGCGGCCTCGGCGACGGTGAACGGCCGCCCGAGGAGCTCGGCGGGAAGACGGGACGGCTGCGGCATCCCGCCACCGTGCCGCACGCGGACCCCTGAGAACCGCTCTTCACAGACCCGCCTGTTCTCCACACCCCGACCGCGCCAGTCGATCCGTCACGAACGGTCCCCTCTCGCATTCGGAGACGACCATTCGTGCCGGATCGACGCCCGCACTGGGCTGCTCGATCAGCAGGCTGGGGCCGGTTCAGCAGCCCGCGGGTCAGGCGAGGGCGCGCTCGACGTACGGGCGCAGGTCGGCGGCGAGGCGCAGCTCGCCCGCGGCCTCGGCGTCGAGGAGGGTCTGCGCGTCGTCCGCGCGGCGCTCGACGAACCAGCGGCGCAGCGGCACGGCGCGCTCCGGGCGCGAGAGCAGCTCGATCGCGTCGCCGGCCTCGATGCTCCCCCGGTGCAGGACCCGCAGGTAGGCGCCGGTGCGCCCCTCGTCGGCGAAGCGCTTGACCCAGTGCGGCTCGCCGAGCACGCGCTGGAAGGTCGCGCACGGCGTCCGCGGCATCGTCACCTCGACCTCGACCTTCTCGCCGATCCGCCACCGCTCGCCGATCACGGCGCCGGTGAGATCGAGCCCCTCGACGCGCAGGTTCTCGCCGAACCGTCCGGGGGGCATCTCGTAGCCGAGCCGCTCCGCCCACCACTCGGCGTCCTCGCGGGCGTAGGCGTAGAGGGCCTTCGCCTCGCCGCCGTGGTGCGCGCGGTCGGCCTGCACGTCGGCGTAGACGCCGAGATCGCGGATGACGACCGGCCCCTCGACGGGGCGCTTGTCGATGGCGGTCACGCCGACCAGGCCCGGGTCCGGGAGCAGGCGGTCGACGCGGCAGACGGCGAGGAGTCGGGGCATGCGGTCATGCTCTCACCGCCGGGCCCCGCTCGCGCGCAGAGGCTCGCCGGTGGGCGGTGCGCAGGTGCTCGCCGCGTAGGCTCGCCGGGTGCGCGCCGCCCTCCCCGCTCCCCGTTTCGATCCGCTCCTCCTCGCCGGCCTCGCGGAGGGCTACGCCGGCGACACCGGCGCCCGGGAGCACGCGGAGGGCCTCCGCTTCGACGGCGTCGACCTCACCGGCGCCGACCTGACGGCCGCGTCCTTCAGCGAGTGCGTGCTCGACGGCGTGGTCCTCGAGCGGGCGCAGCTGCGGGCCGCCTCCCTCGTGGAATCGCGGCTCGAGCGGCTGGACGTGCCGGGGCTGTCCGCGCCCCGCAGCCGCTGGCGCTCGATCGAGCTCGCCTCCTCCCGGCTCGGCTCGGCCGAGCTCTACGAGAGCACCTTCGAGCAGGTCCGCATCACGGACTGCAAGCTCGGCTACGTCAACCTGCGCGGAGCGACCCTGCGCGACGTCCTCTTCGAGCGCTGCACGATCGACGAGCTCGACCTGGGCGGGGCCACCGGTTCGCGAGTGGCCTTCACCGACTGCGACGTCCGCTCGCTGGAGCTGCCCGGCGCGAAGATCCAGGACCTCGACCTGCGCGGCGCCGAGCTGCACGTGCTCGGCGGTCTCGACGGGCTCCGAGGCGTCGCGCTCACGGAGCTGCAGCTCAGCCTGATGCTGCCGCTGTTCGCCGAGCACTTCGGCGTGCGGATCCTCGGCTGAGGCGGACCCCCGGCCCTATGCGCGCCGTCGCCCGATCCGCCGGCTGAGCGCGCGGCGCCCGAGCAGGAACACCCCGAGCACGATCGTCGTGACGACCACGAAGCTCAGCTGCACGCCCTGCCCGGAGAGCACCCGCAGCAGCATCCCGCCGGCCACCGTCACGACCCAGACCACGAGCCCGGAGACGAGGATGCGATCCGGCGTCCGCCAGGCGCGCGCGATCACCCAGCCCAGCAGCAGCGCCGCGAGGAAGGGCCAGAGCGTCACGAGGAAGCCCTCGAGCACCGAGTCGCCGTCGTGCGTCCGCCGCCCGATCAGCACGAAGACCGCGACCAGGAGGACGTCCACCGCCAGGCCGAGCCCGGCGCGGCGGGTCACGCCGGCTCCGTCACGAAGTCGATCAGCTGCTCGACCCGGCCGAGCAGCGCGGGCTCCAGGTCCTTGAAGGTCCGGACCTGCCCGAGGATGCGCTGCCAGGCGCGCGCGATGTCGGCCTGCTCGTCGTGCGGCCAGCCGAGCGCCTGGCAGATGCCCTTCTTCCACTCGATCGAGCGCGGGACGTCGGGCCAGCGCGCGAGGCCGACGCGGGCCGGCTTGACCGCCTGCCAGACGTCGACGAAGGGATGGCCGACGACGAGGACGTGCGCGCCGTGCGGGCCGGCGGCGACCGCGTCGGCGATCCGCGACTCCTTCGACCCGCGGACGAGGTGGTCGACGAGCACGCCGATCCGCCGTCCCGGCCCGGGGGCGAAGGCGCGGACAAGCTCGTCGAGGTTGTCGACGCCCTCGATGTACTCGACGACCACGCCCTCGATCCGCAGGTCGTGCCCCCAGACCTTCTCCACCAGCTCGGCGTCGTGGCGGCCCTCGACGTAGATGCGGCTCGGCAGCGCGACGCGCGCCTTCGCGTCCGCGACGTGGAAGGAGCCGGAGGCGGAGCGCGCCCGGCCGAGGTTCGCGTCGCGCTTGAGGCCGGGCGCCTTGAGCGACACCGGCTTGCCGTCGATGAGGAAGCCGGGGCCGATCGGGAAGACGCGGACCTTGCCGAAGCGGTCCTCGAGCTTCACCATCCGCAGCTCCACGCCGACGACGGCGCCGACGAATCCGGAGGCGACCTCCTCGACCACGAGATCGCGCTCGGCCTCGACCACCGCGACCTCGACCGTGTTCTTCGCCCGCCAGTTCCCGGCGAGCACGTCCTGCCCGTACCTGTCCTCGTCCATCGCCTCGAGGGTAGCCCGCTGCTGCGGATGATCATCACTCTCGATTGCCCGAATGTATTGCGATGCGTTTATGGATCTGGTCCACTGGTCCTGGCCGCCGACCGGTGGCCGCGTTCCTCGAAAGGCAGCACCATGAGCAGCACCGACCTCCACGCCGAGCACGACCTCACCGAGCACCAGCACGGCGACGGCTGCGGCCACACCACCGTCCAGCACGACGACCACGTCGACTACGCGCACGGCACCCACCGCCACGCCCTGCACGGCGACCACTACGACGAGCACGGCGCGCACGCCGAGCACGTCGCCGCCGCCGACCAGTCCTGACCCGTTCGGCGGCATGCTGGTCGAGTAGCCGCGGAGCGGCGTATCGAGACCCGCCCTCCGGACGACCCTGGATCTCGATACGCCCTCTCCGAGGGCTACTCGATCAGCATGAGCGGCCCATGCTGGTCGAGTAGCGCGGAGCGCGTATCGAGACCCACCCACCGGACGACCCTGGATCTCGATACGCCCTCTCCGAGGGCTACTCGATCAGCATGAGCGAGCCATGCTGGTCGAGTAGCGCGGAGCGCGTATCGAGACCCCGCCGCCGGCGAGCATGACGCCGCGAGACCCCGCTCCCAGCCGCGGTGAGTAGGCTGGCGGGGATACAACGTGCTCCGGGGTCGGTGAGAGTCCGAACCGGCGGTGACAGTCCGCGAGCCGCTGACCACTTCGGTGGGAGGCGGTTGACCTGGTGGAATTCCGGGACCGACGGTGAAAGTCCGGATGGGAGGCAGCACGAGCGTCGCGCGCGAGCGCGGCGCTGAACGACGGTGCCCGCGCACCGCCGCTCGCACCCCGGAGTTCGGCGACGAACGGAACCGGGAATGACGATCGACTTCGAGCACGCGATGCGCAGGGCGCTGGCCCTCGCCGAGCGCGGCCCCTCGCGCGGCGTGAATCCGCGCGTCGGCTGCGTCCTCCTCGCGCCCGACGGCACCGTCCTCGCCGAGGGCTGGCACCACGGCGCCGGCACCGCTCACGCCGAGGTCGACGCCCTCTCCGCCCTCGCCCCGGGCGCCGCGACCGGCGCCACCGCCGTCGTCTCCCTCGAGCCCTGCAACCACACCGGCCGCACCGGCCCCTGCAGCCGGGCCCTGATCGACGCCGGCGTCGCCCGCGTGGTCTACGCCGTCGGCGACCCCGGCGACCGCTCGGCCGGCGGCGGCGACACCCTGCGCGCGGCCGGCGTCGAGGTGATCGAGGGCGTCCTCGCCGAGGAGGCGGAGGAGTTCCTGCACGTCTGGCTCGCCGCGACCCGCCGCCGCCGCCCCTGGGTGACCCTCAAGTGGGCGTCCACGCTCGACGGCCGCACCGCCGCCGCCGACGGCAGCAGCCGCTGGATCACCGGCGCCGCGGCCCGGCAGCGCGTGCACGAGCAGCGCGCCGCCGCGGACGCGATCCTCGTCGGCACCGGCACGGTCCTCGCCGACGACCCGAGCCTCACCGCCCGCGGCGACGCCGGCGAGCTCCTCGCCGAGCAGCCGCTGCCCGTCGTCGTCGGCGAGCGCGGCGTCCCCGCCGGCGCCCGCGTCCTCGAGCACCCGCGCCCCCCGGTCCTCGAGCGCACGCACGACCTCGCGGCGGTCCTCGACCGCCTCTACGACGCCGAGATCCGCCACGTCTACGTCGAGGGCGGCCCGACTCTGGCCTCCGCCCTCGTCGCCGGCGGACTCGTCGACGAGTTCTTGGTCTACCTCGCCCCGGCGCTGCTCGGCGGCCCGCGGCTCGCCCTCGACGACCTCGGCGTCGCGAGCATCGCCGGCGCGCACCGCCTCGATCTCCGCTCTGTCGAGGTCCTCGGCGGCGACCTCCTCGTCACCGCCCGGCCGGGCTCCCCCGCCCGCCGGCAGCCCGCCCCGCAGAAGGAGTCCTGATGTTCACCGGAATCATCGAGGAGGTCGGCGTCGTCACGGCCGTCTCGGCAGGGACCGACGCGATCCGCCTGACCGTGCGCGGCCCCCTGGCCGTCGAGGGCGCCCGGCACGGCGACTCCATCGCGGTCTCGGGCGTCTGCCTCACCGTCGTCGACCAGTCGGCGGACGGCTTCACCGCCGATGTGATGGCGCAGACCCTGCGGATGTCCACGCTCGACGGCGTCGCGGTCGGCGACCCCGTCAACCTGGAGCGCGCGGCGCTGGTCGGCGACCGCCTCGGCGGCCACATCGTCCAGGGCCACATCGACGGCACCGCGACGCTGCTCGCGGTCACGCCCGGCGACGCCTGGCGCGTGCTGCGCTTCTCCCTCCCCGCCGAGGCCGCCCCGCTCGTCACCGACAAGGGCTCGATCGCGGTCGACGGCGTCTCGCTGACGGTCTCGGCGATCAGCCCCGCCACCGAGCCGGAGCAGTGGTTCGAGGTCTCGCTCATCCCCGAGACCCTGGCCGCCACCACCCTCGGCGCCCGCGCCGTGGGCGACCGCGTCAACATCGAGACCGACATCCTCGCCCGCCACGTCGAGCGGATGCTCGCGCTGCGGTCCGCCGCCGACGAAGGAGGCCGAGCATGAGCCTCGCCACGATCCCCGAGGCCGTCGCGGCCCTCCGCGCCGGCCGGCCGATCATCGTCGCCGACGACGAGGGCCGCGAGAACGAGGGCGACGTCATCGTCTCGGCCCAGCTCGCCAGCCAGGAGACGATCGCCTGGATGGTGCGCCACTCCTCCGGCTTCATCTGCGCGCCGATGACGAACGAGATCGCCGACCGCCTGGATCTGCCGCTGATGGTCGTCGACAACGAGGACCCGCGCGGCACCGCGTACACGATCTCGGTCGACGCCGCCGACCGCCTCTCCACCGGCATCAGCGCCTCCGATCGCGCGCACACGCTCCGCGTGCTGGCCGACCCGGAGGCGACTCCGGCGCGACTGCATCGGCCCGGCCACATCCTGCCGCTGCGCGCCGTCGAGGGCGGCGTGCGCGAGCGCGACGGGCACACGGAGGCGGCGGTCGACCTGATGAAGCTCGCCGGGCTCGAGCCCGTCGGCGCCATCTCGGAGATCGTGGCCGAGGACGGCGAGATGATGCGCCTCCCCGGCCTGATCGCCCTCGGCGAGCGCGAGGGCGTGCCGGTGACCACGGTGGCCGCCCTGATCGCCTACCTCGAGGAGCACCACGCCGAGCTGGACGCCTCGAGCGTGGAGCCCGCCCGGGACACCCCGCGGGTGATCTTCGAGGTCGAGACGACCGTGCCGACCACGCACGGGCCGTTCCGGCTGCGCGCCTACCGCGACCGCCAGACCGGCGCCGACCACGTCGCCGTCGTGGCGGGCGACATCGGCGACGGTCACGGCACGCTCGTGCGGGTGCACTCCGAGTGCCTCACCGGCGAGGCCTTCGGCTCGCTGAAGTGCGAGTGCGGACCGCAGCTCGACGCCGCGCTCGACACGATCCAGCGCGACGGCGGCGTCGTGATCTACCTCCGCGGGCACGAGGGCCGCGGCATCGGCCTGATCAACAAGCTCCGCGCCTACCGCCTCCAGGAGGACGGGCTCGACACCCTCGACGCCAACCTCGCCCTCGGCCTGCCCGCCGACGCCCGCGACTACGGCGCCGCCGTCGGCATCCTCGAGGACCTCGGCGTCACCGACGTCCGCCTGCTCACCAACAACCCGGACAAGGTGCGCCAGCTCACCGACCGCGGCATCACCGTGTCCGAGCGCGTGCCGCTGGTCGCCGGTGTCGGCGCCTTCAACCAGGGCTACCTCGCGACCAAGCGCGACCGGATGGGCCACTTCAGCGATCTCGACCCCCTCGTCGGACTCGACCCCCTCGACGCCGGACCCTCCGGCGCGACACCGAAGGAGTAAGCCATGGCCGGTAGCGGCGCCCCCACCACATCCCCCGTCGACGGGAGCGGCCTCCGCGTCGTCGTCGTCGCGGGGACCTGGCACCAGCAGATCAGCGACGGGCTGATCGCCGGCGCGAAGGCCGCGCTCGACGAGTCCGGCGCCTCCTGGTCGCTCGTGCGCGTCCCGGGCTCGTTCGAGCTGCCGGTGGCCGCGAAGGCCGCCCTCGAGGCCGGCGCCGACGCGGTGGTCGCCCTCGGCGTCATCATCCGCGGCGGCACCCCGCACTTCGAGTACGTCTCGGACGCGGCGACCTCGGGCCTGACGAACGTCTCGATCCAGACCGGCAAGCCGGTCGGCTTCGGCGTGCTCACCCTCGACACCGAGCAGCAGGGCATCGACCGCGCCGGCCTGCCCGGCTCGAAGGAGGACAAGGGCCGCGAGGCGGCGGAGGCGGCGATCGCGACCGCGCTCGTCCTCCGCGAGCTGCGCGGCTAGCCGCGACCCCGAGCGCCGACGCCCCCCTTGTCGGGGGCGTCGGCGCACTTCGCGGAGAGGCGCTCTTGCTGAGAAGACCCGGAGTAAAGTGGACGGGTCGTCACGAGCGGCCCTACCCTCCCTCCCCCTCGGCCCCCGCGGCCCGCAGCGCCCGATCGACGCCGCCCCCGCCGGCACCGGGAGACCCCTCCACCGGAGCAGCCCTCTTCCATGTCTTCTTCCCGTACCGCAGCCGACGCTCCCGCCGCCGCCCCGCAGAACTCCCGGGGCCGGGTCATCCTGGCGAGCCTCATCGGCACCTCGATCGAGTTCTACGACTTCTACGCCTACGCGACGGCCGCCGTCCTGGTCTTCCCGTCGCTCTTCTTCGTCAACGAGGACCCGGCGGTCGCCCTCCTCGCCTCCTTCGCGGTCTTCGGCGTCGCCTTCATCGCCCGCCCGATCGGGTCGATCATCTTCGGCCACTTCGGCGACCGCGTCGGCCGCAAGGGGACCCTCGTCGCCTCGCTGCTCACGATGGGCATCGCGACCTTCCTGATCGGCTGCCTGCCGACCGCCCTCACGCCGGGCTGGGAGTTCCTCGCTCCGTTCCTGCTCGTCGTGATGCGCTTCTGCCAGGGCCTCGGCCTGGGCGGCGAGTGGTCCGGCGCCGCCCTCCTCGCGACCGAGAACGCCCCCGCGAACAAGCGCGCCATCTACGGCACGTTCCCCCAGCTCGGCGCCCCGATCGGCTTCATCGTCGCGAACGTGCTCTTCCTCGTGCTCGCGAGCACGATGAGCGATGAGACCTTCGCGGCCTGGGGCTGGCGCGTGCCGTTCCTCGCGAGCGCCGTGCTGGTGATCGTCGGCCTCTACGTGCGCCTCAAGCTCGTCGAGACCCCCGCGTTCCAGAAGGTCGTCGACAACGGCGAGGTGGCCAAGCTGCCGCTCGCCCGCGTCTTCAAGACGAGCTGGCGCCCGCTCATCCTCGGCACGTTCATCATGCTGGCGACCTACGTGCTCTTCTACCTGATGACCACGTTCACGCTGACCTACGGCACCACGCCCTCCGACGCGGCGACCCCGGGCCTGGGCTACAGCCGCAACGACTTCCTGATCATGCTGATCGTCGGCGTCGTCTTCTTCGGGATCTTCACGCTCGTCTCCGGCCCGCTGGCCGAGAAGTTCGGCCGCCGCCGCACGCTGCTCGTCGTCACCTCGGCGATCCTCGTCTTCGGCCTGCTCTTCGTCCCGCTGTTCAGCGGCGGCTTCGCCGGCGTGATGGCGGTGCTGATCCTCGGCTTCACGCTGATGGGCCTCACCTTCGGCCCGATGGGCGCCGTCCTGCCCGAGCTGTTCCCGACCAACGTCCGCTACACCGGCTCGGCGATGTCGTACAACCTGGCGTCGATCCTCGGAGCGGCGCTCGCGCCGATCATCGCGGTGGCGCTCTGGCAGTCGGCCGGCGGCAGCACGCTGCTGGTGGGCCTCTACCTCAGTGCCGCGGCGGTGCTGACGCTGATCGCTCTGCTGCTCTCGAAGGAGACGCAGCACACGGCGTACCACGACAACGTGTCGTAGGACGCTCCTGCCCTGTACGTCCGGCCCGTCGGTTCCCCCGGCGGGCCGGACCCGTCTCCGGGCCCGTGCGACAGGACGCGGCGGCGGCCCTTCATGCCGGTCGACCCTTTTCATGCTGGTCGACCCTTCTCATGCTGGTCGAGTAGCCCCGCAGGGGCGTATCGAGACCCACCGTGGTCAGCAGGGCCGGTCCGCAGACTCGCGTTCTGACGCCGGTGCATCTCGATCCGCCCGCTCCGCGGGCTACTCGATCAGCATGGCGTCCCGTCCCGATCGGGGGCCGGTTCGCAGCCACGAAGGGGCAAGATGGACGGCGGTCCACAAGAAGTACGGCAGGGCATGAGCGAGGACGAACGAGCGATGAGCAGCACCACGGAGAGCACGCGCGGCGGACGGCGGCCCCGCCGCGGCAAGGACGACGGACCCCGCGCCTCCTTCTCGCAGCTCGTCCCCTACCTGCTCGAGCACCGCGGCATCCTCTCGGTCGTGGTGGTGCTCAGCCTGTTCGGT
Source organism: Rathayibacter sp. PhB179 (assembly GCF_004345345.1). Classification (NCBI taxonomy): domain Bacteria; kingdom Bacillati; phylum Actinomycetota; class Actinomycetes; order Micrococcales; family Microbacteriaceae; genus Rathayibacter; species Rathayibacter sp. PhB179. The sequence continues at coordinate 157,550 of NZ_SLVD01000008.1, forward strand.
GCCGCCGCCAGCCTCGCGCAGCCGCTCGTCGTCGGCCAGGTCATCACCCGCGTGCAGGACGGTCTCGACCTCGGCCCGCTGGTCTGGGCGCTCCTCGTGCTCGTCGTCGCCTCCGGCCTCATCTCCGGCTTCGCGCACTACCTGCTCCAGCGCACCGGCGAGGGGATCGTCCTCTCCAGCCGCCGCCGGCTCGTCGCGCGGCTGCTCCGCCTGCCGATCCGCGAGTTCGACGCCCGCCGCACCGGCGACCTCGTCTCCCGCGTCGGCTCCGACTCCACGCTGCTGCGCGCCGTGCTCACCCAGGGCCTCGTCGACTCGATCGCCGGCTCGCTGCTCTTCGTCGGCGCGATCATCGCGATGGCGGTCATCGACTGGGTGCTGCTGCTGATCATCGTGATCGTCGTCGCCGTCGCCCTCGGTGCGGCGCTCACCCTCGGTCGCGGCATCCGCGTCGCCAGCCGGAAGGCGCAGGAGAAGGTCGGCGACCTCGCCGCCGCCGTCGAGCGCGCGATCAGCGCCGTCCGCACCATCCGCGCCGCCGGCGCCACCGACCGCGAGATCGCCGTCGTCGACACCCACGCGACCGAGGCCTACCGCCTCGGCATCCGCGTCGCGCACATCTCGGCGCTCGTCGTCCCGGTGGCCGGCATCGCGATGCAGGTCGCCTTCCTCGCCGTCCTCGGCGTCGGCGGCTACCGCGTCGCCTCGGGCGCGATCGACATCGCGCAGCTGGTGTCGTTCATCCTCTTCCTCTTCATGATGGTGATGCCGCTGGGCAACTTCATCGGCGCGATCACCTCGGTCAACTCGGCGCTCGGCGCGCTCGGCCGGATCCAGGAGATCATCGACCTGCCGATCGAGGGCGACGGCGAGCGCGACGGCGGCGGCCTCGGCCCGGGCGTCGCGGACTCCGCGATCGCCTTCGACGACGTCGTCTTCTCCTACGACGAGAAGGCCCTCGACGTCGACGAGGACGCCCGCGACCGCACCGTCCTGCGCGGCGTCTCCTTCACTGTCCCGCGCGGCAAGCGCACCGCCCTGGTCGGCCCGTCCGGTGCCGGCAAGAGCACGATCCTCGCGCTGATCGAGCGCTTCTACGACCCCGAGGCCGGCGTGGTCCGGCTCGGCGGAGTCGACATCACCGCCATCGACCGCGACGCCCTCCGCGCCCAGATCGGCTACGTCGAGCAGGACGCGCCGGTGCTGGCCGGCACCCTCCGCGAGAACCTCGTGCTCGGCCGACCGGACGCCTCCGACGAGGACTGCCTGCGGGTGCTCGAGGCCGTGAACCTCACCGACGTGCTCGAGCGCAACCCGCTCGGCCTGAACGCCCCCGTCGGCGAGAGCGGCGTCATGCTCTCGGGCGGCGAGCGCCAGCGCCTCGCCATCGGGCGCGCGCTCCTCGCGGCCCCGCCGATCCTGCTGCTCGACGAGTCCACCTCGAGCCTGGACGGCCTCAACGAGCAGCGCCTGCGGCTCGCGATCGACGCCGTGGCCGAGAACCGCACGCTCCTGGTGATCGCGCACCGCCTCTCGACGGTCGTCGACTCCGACCAGATCGTGGTGCTGCAGAAGGGCGAGGTCGTCGGGATCGGCACGCACTCCGAGCTCGTCGAGTCGACGCCGCTCTACCGCGACCTGGCCAAGCACCAGCTGCTGGTCTGAGCGCGGCCCGCCGCCCGGTCAGCGCGGCGGCATCCGCAGCGCGCCGTCGAGGCGGATCACCTCGCCGTTGAGCATCGGGTTCTCGATGACGTGGCGGACGAGCGCGGCGAACTCCGACGGCCGGCCGAGCCGGGCCGGGTGCGGCACCGCCTCGCCGAGGGCGGCGCGCGCCGCCTCCGGCAGCCCGGCGAGCAGCGGGGTGTCGAAGGTGCCGGGTGCGATCGAGACGACGCGGATCAGCGCGGAGGCGAGCTCGCGCGCGAGCGGCAGGGTCAGCGCGGCCACGGCGCCCTTCGAGGCGGCGTAGGCCGCCTGCCCGATCTGCCCCTCGAAGGCGGCGATCGACGCCGTGGTGATCAGGACCCCGCGCTCGCCGTCGATCGGCTCGCCCTCGGCGATGACGGCCGCCGCGAGCCGCAGGACGTTCAGCGTGCCGACGGTGTTGATCCGCAGGACCCGCTCGAAGGCGTCGAGCGCCAGCGGTCCGTCGCGGCCGAGGAGCCGGCCCGGCGTGGCGACGCCGGCGCAGGTCACGGCGATCCGCAGCCCCTCGGCGGCCGTCACGGCCCGCTGGACCGCGTCGGCGTCGAGGACGTCGCCCGGGATCCGCAGAATCGACTCCGGCAGGTCGGCGCTGTCGAGCGCCGTCGGCAGATCGAGGACGACGACGCGCGCTCCTGCCTCGGCGAGGGCCCGCGCGGTCGCGGCCCCGAGCCCCGAGGCTCCCCCGGAGACCAGCGCCGCGCAGCCCTCGACGCGCATCAGGGGGCGATCGTCGGGGCGGGCGCGTCGGTGGAGAGCGCCTCGGCGGAGCAGTCGGTGAGGGTGCGGTCGTAGTCGGCGATCGCCTCCTGCGCGGCCAGCCACTCCGTCTCGCTGAGCGAGCCGTCCGGCGCCGGGGGCCGCTCGTTGAGGCCGTAGCGCGCGAGGCACCGGGTGATCAGCTGCGAGACCTCATCACCCTCGGTCACCGCTCCGGTCGCGACGGGCGTCGGCTCGGTCGCGCGGATCGTCCGCGCGGGCGTGGCACCGGAGTCGGGCACCTCGGCCGGGTCCAGCGCGCAGCCCGCGAGCGGGGCCAGCAGCAGCAGCACGGCCGCGACGGCCGACGGCAGGCGGGCGGCGCGGAGCCGGGAGCGCTCGGGCATGGACGACCTCGGGAGTGGATGACGGCGGAGGACGGCACGGCGCCGGAGGAGCGGTGCCGGCCGGGTTCGTGGCGAGCGTAGCGCAGGCGCTCGGACCGGGGCGCCGGGGTGCGCGGAACGACGGGCCACGGCCCTGACGGGGGGTCAGGGCGACGCGAGCGCCCACATCGCGACCGCGCTCGCCGCGGCGACGTTCAGCGAGTCGATCCCGTGCCGCATCGGGATCTGCACCGCGACGTCCGCGGCGGCCAGCGCCTCCGCGGTGAGCCCCTCCCCCTCGGTGCCGAGCACGAGCGCGACCCGCTCCGGGGCGGCCGCCGCGAAGTCGCGCAGCGGCACCGCCTCCGGGGTCAGCGCCATCGCGGCGATCGTGAAGCCGGCCTCGTGCAGCAGCGCGCGGGTGCTCGGCCAGTCGCCCACCCGCGTCCACGGCACCTGGAGCACCGTGCCCATGCTGACGCGGATCGCCCGGCGGTAGAAGGGGTCGGAGCAGCGCGGCGTCACCAGCACGGCGTCGGCGCCGATCGCGCCGACCGAGCGGAAGATCGCGCCGACGTTGGTCGGGTCGACCACGTTCTCGAGCACGACCACGCGGCGCGCGCCGGTGAGCAGCTCCGCGGGGTCGGCCAGGACGGGCCGGTCCAGCGCGGCGATCAGGCCGCGGTGCAGCGTGTAGCCGGTCAGCTCGGCCAGCAGCTCGCCGGGCCCTGTGAACACCGGCACGTCGCGGTCGCCGAGCAGCCGCTCGGCCTCCTCGACCGAGCCGCCGAGCGAGAGCACCGAGCGCGGCCGATGCCCGGCGGCGAGCGCCCGCTCGAGCACCAGCGCCGACTCCGCGAGGTAGAGCCCGTGCGGGCCACGGGCGTTCTTCAGCGCGACGTCCGTGGCGTGCGCGTAGTCGCGCAGCCGCGGGTCCTCGAGCGAGCGGACCTCGATCAGCTCCACAGATCAGGCGAACGGGTCGGGGGTGAGCGTGTACTTCGTGCTGAGGTACTCGTGGATGCCCTCGAGCCCGCCCTCGCGGCCGAGCCCCGACTGCTTGACGCCGCCGAACGGCGCCGCGGCGTTCGAGACCACACCGACGTTCAGGCCCATCATCCCGGTGGCGAGCCGCTCGATCATCCGCTGCCCGCGGGCGAGGTCACGGGTGAAGACGTACGAGACCAGCCCGAACTCGGTGTCGTTGGCGAGGGCGACCGCCTCGTCCTCGTCGCGGAACGGCACGATCGCGAGCACCGGGCCGAAGATCTCGGTGCGCAGGATCTCGCTGCCGGGCGCGACCCCCGCGAGCACCGTCGGCTCGTAGAAGTGCCCCGCTCCGTCGATGCCGTGCCCGCCGACCCGGACCTCGGCTCCGCGGTCGACGGCGTCCCGGACCAGCGAGGAGGCCTTCTCGACCGCGCGGTCGTCGATCAGCGGACCGATCGTGATGCCCGCCTCGGTGCCGCGGCCGACGGTCAGCGCGCGGACGCGCTCCGTGACGCGGGCCGCGAACTCCTCGGCGATCGACTCGTGCACGAAGAAGCGGTTCGCGGCCGTGCAGGCCTGCCCGATGTTGCGGAACTTCGCCAGCATCGCGCCCTCGACCGCGCGGTCGAGATCGGCGTCCTCGAAGACGACGAACGGCGCGTTGCCGCCGAGCTCCATCGAGGTGCGCAGGACGCCCTCGGCCGCCTGCTGCAGCAGCGTCCGCCCGACCGGCGTCGAGCCGGTGAAGGAGAGCTTGCGCAGCCGCGGGTCCGACAGGATCGGCTCCGACACCGCTCCGGCCGAAGAGGTGGTGACCACGTTGACGACGCCGTCCGGCACCCCGGCCTCGGCGAGCAGGGCGGCGAAGGCGAGCGTCGTCAGCGGCGTGAGCTCGGCGGGCTTCACCACGACGGTGCAGCCGGCGGCGAGGGCCGGGGCGATCTTGCGGGTCGCCATCGCGAGCGGGAAGTTCCACGGGGTGATCAGGTAGCACGGGCCGATCGGGTGCTGCGAGACGATCATCCGCCCCGTGCCCTCCGGGTTCACGCCGTAGCGGCCCGAGATGCGCACCGCCTCCTCGCTGAACCAGCGGAGGAACTCGCCCCCGTAGGCGACCTCGCCGAGCGCCTCGGCGAACGGCTTGCCCATCTCCAGCGTCATCAGCAGGGCGAAGTCGTCCTTGCGCTCCTGCAGGAGGTCGAACGCGCGGCGGAGGATCTCCGCGCGCTTCCGGGGCGCGGTCGCGGCCCAGGCCGGCCCCGCCTCGACGGCGGCGTCGAGCGCCCGCAGGCCGTCCTCCGGAGTCGCGTCGGCGATGGTGCGGATCACCTCGCCGGTGGCCGGATCCTCGACGTCGATCGTGCCGCCGCCCGAGCCGTCGACCCACGCGCCGCCGATGAGCAGCTGCGACGGGACGCGGGCGAGCAGGGCAGCCTCGGCGGCGCTTCGAACGACGGAATCACTCACGAGAACACTCTTCCTGTGCGGATCGAGTCGCGCGGACCCCGCACGACGACGCTTCTCAGTCTACGACCGCCCCCGGACGCACCTCAGGAGCCGGTCACCCCTGTGGACGGACCGGCCCCTGTGGAGGAGGGAAGCACGGTGGAGGAGGGAAGCACGGTGGAGGAGACCTCGACGCGCACACCCGCCTCGGCCAGCTCGCGCAGCGCCGCGGCGCTCGCCTCGGGCGAGACCCCGGCGACGAGGTCGGAGAGCACGCGCACCTCCAGGCCAGCCGCGCGCGCATCGAGGGCCGAGGCCCGCACGCAGTAGTCGGTGGCGAGCCCGACGACGTCGAGCTCGGTCACGCCCAGGCGCTCGAGCAGCGTCGGAACCGGCGCGCCGTCGTCCGCCGTCCCCTCGAAGGCCGAGTAGGACGGCCGGCCCTGGCCCTTGCGGATGTGCACGTCGACCGCGTCGACAGCGAGGGCCGGGTGGTACTCCGCGCCGGCCGTCCCCGCCACGCAGTGCACCGGCCAGGTGTCGACGAAGTCGGGCTCTGGGGCGAAGTGCCCGCCGTTGTCGGAGTCGCCGTCGTGCCAGTCGCGCGAGGCGAGCACCGTCGTGTAGCGGCCGGCGCTCGCGGCGAGGTGCGCGGTGATCCCCTCGGCGACACGGGTGCCGCCGGCGACGGCGAGGGCGCCCTCCTCGGTGAAGTCGTTCTGCACGTCGACGATCAGGAGTGCCGTGGTCATGGTGGTCCTCTCGGAGCGGGAGCGGGGGCGGGAGCGGTGCGGGAGCGGAGCGGTCGGGTCGGTCAGGAGTCGGAGAGCGCGCCGCCGCAGCGGTAGACGCCGGTGACGAGCGTGTCGATGGCGGTCTTCGCCGAGTCGGAGACGTCGCCGAGCGCGTAGACGGCGAAGGTGAGCGCGGTGCCGTCCTGGGCGTCGACCACGCCGGCGAGCGTGTAGCCGGTGTCGATCCAGCCGGTCTTCGCGCGGACGGCGCCGTCGGCCACCGCGTTGTCGCCGGCGAAGCGGTCGGCGTAGGAGAGCGAGCCGGTGCGCCCCGAGACCGGGAGGCCGTCGAGGAGGACGCCGAGCTGCCCCTCCCGCGCATGGACCTTCCGCAGCAGGCTCGTGAAGTACGCCGGAGCCACCGCGTTGTCGTCGCTGAGCCCCGAGCCGTCGACGATCGTGATGCCGGCCGTGTCCACTCCGTAGCCGGCGAGGCCCTGGAGGACGCCCGCCTGCTCGGCGCCGAAGTCGTTGCCCGAGCCCGTGCGGATCGCGACCAGCCGCGCGAGCATCTCGGCGATCGCGTTGTCCGAGACGAGCAGCATCTGCTGCACGAGGGTGCTGACCGGGGCCGACTCGACGGTGCCGAGCACCCGCGCTCCGGCCGGGGCGGTGCCGGTGCTCACCGTCGACGAGCCGGACAGCTCAGCCGCGAAGGCGTCGCCCGCCCGGCCGATCGGGTCCTCGCCGCGGCGGGAGGTGGCGGCGGTCGGATCCGCGCGGTCGCCGTCGACCTGCAGGGCGGTGATCTCGGGCATGTAGCCGTCGGTCTGCTCCTTGCGGTTCCAGCTCGGCTGCCAGGTGTCGCCGGAGTAGAGCGAGGCGTCGAGCACGACCGAGGAGATCGTGGTGCCCGCGGTCGCCGGGTCGGCGTCCCAGGCGGCCTTGAGCTGCGCGGCGAGGTCGTCGAGGTGCGCGGCGCCGGCGTAGACCGACTCCTGACCGCTCGGCAGTCGGCTGAGCGTGAGGTCTCCCCCGCCGACCAGCACGACGCTGCCGGCCGCGTCGCCCGCGACGACGGTCGTGGCGATCCGGGTGTCCGGGCCGAGGACGGCGAGCGCGGCGGCGGCGGTGAGGATCTTGAGCGCGGATGCGGTGCGCGAGGCGGTCGTGCCGCCGCGGTCGAAGAGCACCTCGCCGGTCGCCGCGTCGACGACCCGCGCCTGCATCGCGCCGAGGCGCGGATCCGCCGCGAGCCCGGCGACGGAGCAGGTGCGCAGCGCCTCGGCGGTCTCGGTGCCGGCGGGGCGGGCGGTGGGCGTCGGCGTCGGCGTCGGCGTGGCCGTCGTCGTCGCGGTGGCGGGTGCCGAGGCGGTGGGCGCCGCGGCGGGAGTCGCCGTGCGGCCGATCGCCGTCCCGGCGCTGAAGGCTCCGACGCCCAGCAGCACGGCGACGGCGGCCGCCGCGACGACGAGGGCGCGCGGTCGGCGGCGGGGCGGGGTGTCGGTCATCCGAACCAGGGTAACGGGCGGGGATCGACGGGGCCTGGGGGCCGGAGATACGGGGCGATGGCGACACTCGCTGCTTCACCACGTGAGAAATGCGGAGCCGCCTGTCGGAATCGAACCGACGACCTTCTCATTACGAGTGAGACGCTCTACCGACTGAGCTAAGGCGGCGTGCTCGCGAGGCGCTCGCCCCGGACACGATTACACAGCATAGCCTGCTCGCGGGCCGGGGCGTGAATCGGGGCGCGCAGCCCGCGGGCTACTCGGCGAGCGCTCCGCGCAGCTCCTCGAAGGAGTGGACGATGAGTCCGGGGAGCGCGTCGCGACCGTCGTGGTCGACCCAGCCGGCCCAGGCGTGCCGCATGGCGGCGAGGCCGAGCAGGGTGAGCATCCGGGCCCGGCTTCGCACCGCCTCGGCGTCCGTCCCGCTGCGGGTGAGGCGCTCGGCGACCAGGTCCTCGATCGCGAGCTCGAACTCCCGCATGCCGGCGATCTTGAGGCCGACGAGCTGCGGGTGCTCGCGGAAGAGGCTGCGCCGCAGCAGGTGCAGCTCGCGGTCCTCCTCCCCCGGGACCTCCGCCGCCGCGACGAAGACCGCCTGCAGGTCGACGAGGAGGGGCGCCTCGCCCGCCAGGAACGCGGCGGCCGTCTCGTCGGAGATCACCGGGAGGCCGCCGACCAGCGCGTCCTCCTTCGAGGCGAAGTAGTTGAAGAAGGTGCGCGTGGAGACGTCGGCCGTCCGCGAGACGTCCTCGATCGTGACGCGGTCCGGCCCGCGCTCGCTCGCGAGCCGCAGCACCGCGGTCTCGATCGCGCGCCGGGTCGCGAGGCGCTTGCGCTCCCGGAGGCCCGGCTGCTCCGGCGCGCCGCGGCGCTCCTGCTCGGTCAGCACTGCGGGTCCTCCTCGGGGACGACGCCCTCGAGCAGGTACGCGTCGACCGCGTCGTTCACGCACGAGTTCGACTTGTTGTAGGCCGTGTGGCCCTCGCCGTCGAAGGTCACGAGGTGCCCGTCGGACAGCTCCTCCGCCAGCGCCTGCGCCCAGACGTAGGGGGTCGCCGGGTCGTTGGTGGTGCCCACCACGAGGATCGGGCCCGAGCCCTCCGCCGTGATCGGCGCCCGCGAGCCCTCGAAGGCGGCCGGCCACTCGCCGCAGAGGATGTCGCCGTAGGCGAGGTAGCGGCCGAGCGTCGGCGCCGCCGCCTCGAGCTCCGCGGCGTCCGCCCGCATCGACTCCGTCTCGGCGTCGTAGGCGTAGTCGACGCAGTTGATCGCGAGGAAGGCCTCGGTCGCGTTGTCGCTGTAGTCGCCGTCGGCCGTCCGGCCGTTGTAGGCGTCCGCGTACTGGAAGGCGATCTCCGCGCCGCCCTGACGCACATCCGTGAGCATCTCGCTCAGCCCGCCCCAGGAGGAGGCGGAGTAGAGCGGGTAGACGATCGCGGTGAGCAGCGTGCTCGAGCCGAGCTGCCGGCCGTCCTGGGCGCGGATCGGCGAGGCGTCGACCCGCTCCAGCATCGCGGCGACCTGCGCCATCGCCTCGTCGACCGTGCCGGTGAAGGGGCAGCCCTCGCCGCCGAGGCAGGCGGTGAGATACGCGCGCAGGGCGCTCTCGAAGCCGATCGCCTGCTCGCGGACGACGTCGAGCGAGGTCGCGGCCGGATCGATCGCGCCGTCGAGCACGAGCCGGCCGACGCGATCGGGGAACAGCCCGGCATAGGTGGCGCCGAGGAAGGTGCCGTAGGAGTAGCCGAGGTAGTGCAGCGCCTGGTCGCCGAGCGCTGCCCGCAGCACGTCGAGATCGCGGGCCGCGCTGGTGGTGCCGACCTCGGGCAGCAGGGCGCCGCTGCGCTCCTCGCAGGCGGCGGCGAAGGCGGCGGACGCGGTGCGCTGGGCGGCGATCCACTCGTCGCTGCCGCGCTCGCCCGGGACGATGTCGTAGAGGTAGGAGTCGAGTCCGGCGGCGTCGAGGCAGGACACCGCGGTCGAGGCGCCGACGCCGCGCGGGTCGAAGCCGACCACGTCGAAGCGGGCGGCGAGCTCGTCGTCCACGGCGAAGTCCAGGCTGTCCCGGATGAGGTCGACCCCGGACCCGCCGGGCCCACCCGGGTTGACCAGGAGGGAGCCGATCGCGTCCCCGCCCGTCGCCGGGTGGCGGACCAGGGCGATCGAGGCGGTCTCGCCGGCCGGGGCGTCCCAGTCGAGCGGCACCGTCGCGTCGGTGCACTGCATGCCCTCGCCGCAGTCGTCCCAGACCAGAACCTGGCCGTAGTACTGCTCGAGATCGGCGTCGACCGCCTGCGGGGCGGGCGTCGAGGTGCGCTCGGGCGAGGGTCCGGGAGCGAAGCAGCCGGAGAGCAGCGCGACCGCGGCGCCGACCGCGGCGAGCGCCGTCCAGCGGCCCGGGCGCCTCACGCGGCCACCGGGCGCCGCGCGGCGACCACGAGCATCGCCTCGAGGGCGAGGACGGGCGAGACGTTCGCGTCGATGCGCTGCCGGGCCTCCGCCACGGCGTCGAGCACCGCGAGCGTGCGCTCGGGAGCGGTGGCCGAGGCGAGTGCCGTCATCTCGCTCCGCACCTCCTCGTTGATCACGCCGCCGGGGGCGCCGAGCTGGAGGCGCACGACGTCGCGGTAGAGCGAGAGCAGGTCGACGAGGATGCGGTCGAGGCCGTCGCGGAGGCTGCGCGTCGCCCGGCGCTTCTGGTCCTCCTCGAGAGTGCGCAGCTGCGAGCGGAGCTGGGCGGGGATCGTGCCGCCGGGCTCGACGCCGAGCGAGCGCAGCGCCTGCTGGCGCTCGACCTCGTCGCGCTCGAGCGTGTAGGCCTTCGCGTCCTCGGTGGCGACCTCGATCATCCGCGCGGCGCCGAGCACCGCGTCCGACACCCCGCGCAGACTCAGGGCGATCCGGAGGGTCTCCTCGCGCCGCTCGCGGGCGTTCGCATCGGTCGCGAGCCGGTGCGCCATGCCGATGTGGCTCTGGGCCTGGCGGGCGGCGCGCTCCGCCGTCTCCGCGTCGACGCCGTCGCGGCGCTCGAGCAGGCCGGCGACGTCCTCGACGCTGGGGACGCGCAGGCGCACCGAGCGCACCCGCGAGCGGATCGTCGGCAGGAGGTCGGCCTCGCTGGGCGCGCAGAGGATCCAGACGGTGCGCTCGGGCGGCTCCTCGAGCGCCTTCAGCAGGACGTTCGAGGTGCGCTCGCTCATCCGGTCGGCGTCCTCGATGACCATCACCCGGTAGCGCGAGACCGACGGCGAGTACTGCGAGGAGGAGACGAGACGGCGCACCTCCTCGATCGAGATGATGACGCGCTCGGTGGCGAGGACCGCGAGGTCGGGGTGCGAGCGGGCGGCGACCTGCGCGCAGTCCGGGCACTCGCCGCAGCCGCCGCGGCGGCAGAGCAGTGCGGAGGCGAACGCGTAGGCGAGGTTCGACCGGCCGGAGCCGGGCGGCCCGGTGATCAGCCAGGAGTGGGTCATCGAGGTCGACTCGTGCCCCCTCTCATCGCGGGGGGTCGAGGCGTCGCGCAGGGCGCCGATGGCGTGCTCCTGGCCGACGAGCTGGCTCCAGACGGTCACGGATCCAGGCTAACCGCGAGGTCCGACAGCGGGCCGCGCGCCCTGGGGACCGGCGCTGAGCATCGGCTCGACGCGGGCGCGGACGGCCGCGGCGAGCTCCTCGACGGGACGGCTCGCGTCCAGGACGAGGAAGCGCTCCGGGTCGTCCGAGGCGAGGTCGAGGAACGCCTGCCGGACGCGGCCGTGGAACTCGGCCTTCTCCGCCTCGAGCCGGTCGTAGCGGGTGCGCGCGGCGTCCAGCCGGGTGCGGGCGACGGCGGGATCGAGGTCGAGCAGGACGGTGAGGTCGGGGCGGAGGTCGCGGGTCGCCCACTCCGAGAGGGAGCGGACCTCCGCGGCGTCCAGCACCCGGCCGGCGCCCTGGTAGGCGACGGAGGAGTCGATGTAGCGGTCCTGGACGACGACCTCGCCCCGCTCGAGCGCGGGCCGGACGAAGGTCCCGATGTGCTGCGCGCGGTCGGCGGCGTAGAGGAGCGCCTCGGCCCGCGGATCGATCTCGCCGCGGTGGTGCAGCACGATCTCGCGGATCTGCACGCCCACCTCGGTGCCGCCCGGCTCCCGGGTGCGCCGCACGGTCTCACCGCGCGAGCCCAGCCACTCCTCGAGCAGCCGGGCCTGCGTGGTCTTGCCCGCGCCGTCCCCGCCCTCGAGGGTGACGAACAGCCCGGTCACGACTCCGTCGAGCCCGTCGCCTTCGCCGCAGTGCTGCGGGCGCGGGTGGTGGCCGGCTTCTTCGCGGCGGTGGTCTCCGCCGCCGTCGTCTTGGCGGCCGTCGTCTTCGCCGCCGTGGTCTTGGCCGCCGTGGTCTTGGCCGTCGTCGCCTTCGCCGCCGTGGTCTTCGCGGCGGTGGTCTTCGTCGCCGTCGTCTTGGCCGCCGTGGTCTTCGCCGCGGGCTTCTTGGCCGGGGCGCGCTTGGCCGGGGCCTTCTTGGGCGCCGGGCCCTTCGCCCGCTTGTCGGCGAGCATCTGCACCGCCTGCTCGAAGTCGATCTCCTCGATCGGCTGGCCCTTGGGGATCGTGACGTTGGTCTCGCCGTCGGTCACGTAGGCGCCGAAGCGGCCGTCGCGGATCCGGATCGGCTTGCCGCTGACCGGGTCGGCCTCGAACTCCGCGAGGGCGCTCGTGGCGCGCTTGGCGCCGTACTTGGGCTGGGCGAACACCTCGAGCGCGGTCGGCAGGTCGACCTCGAAGATCTGGTCCTCGCTGGTGAGCGAGCGGCTGTCCGTCCCCTTCTTCAGGTACGGGCCGTAGCGGCCGTTCTGCGCGGTGATCGGCTCACCCGACTCCGGGTCCTCGCCGACGGTGCGCGGCAGGTCGAGCAGGCGCAGAGCGGTGGCGAGGTCGACGGTCGCGACGTCCATCGACTTGAAGAGGGAGGAGGTGCGCGGCTTGACCGCGGCCGCCTTCTTCGCGCCGCGCTTCGCCGGCGCAGGCTCGACGACCTCACCGGTGGCGGGGTCGGCGGTGGTCTCGGGCTCGGGGTCGACCTCGGTCACGTACGGGCCGAAGCGGCCGTCCTTGACGACGACGGTCTTGCCCGAGTCCGGGTTGCTGCCGAGCACGCGGTCGGTCTGCACGGGGGCGTCGACGAGCTCCTGCGCCTTGGCGGGCGTGAGCTCGTCCGGAGCCAGCTCGAGCGGCAGGTTGACGCGGCGCGGCGTCTCCTGCCCCTCCTCCTGGGCGACCTCGAGGTAGGGCCCGTACTTGCCGATGCGCAGGGTGATGTCGTCGGTGATCCGGACCGAGTTGATGCTCTTCGCATCGATCTCGCCGAGGTTGTCGACGACGTGGCGCAGGCCCGGCTGGTCGCCGCCGCCGAAGTAGAAGCGGTTCAGCCAGTCGACCCGGTCCTCCTCGCCGCCGGCGATGCGGTCGAGGTCGCCCTCCATCGCGGCGGTGAAGTCGTACTCGACGAGGTCGGAGAAGAACTCCTCGAGCAGGCGCACCACCGAGAAGGCGATCCAGTTGGGAACGAGCGCCGTGCCGCGCGGAGTGACGTAGCCGCGGTCGACGATCGTCGTGATGATCGAGGCGTAGGTCGAGGGGCGCCCGATCCCCAGCTCTTCGAGCGACTTGACGAGGCTCGCCTCCGTGTAGCGCGGGGGCGGCGAGGTCTCGTGGCCCTTGGCCTCGACCTCGGCGACGACGAGGCTCTGGCCGACCTCGAGCACGGGCAGCTTGGCGTCCTTCTCGTCGCGGGCGCCGTGGCGCTCCTCGTCGCGGCCCTCCTCGTAGGCGAGCAGGAAGCCGCGGAAGGTGATGACCGTTCCCGAGGCGGTGAACTCGGCGGTGCGCTCGGTGTCGCCGGCCGGGTTGGCGAGCAGGGTGACCGTCGCGGTCGAGCCCTTGGCGTCGGCCATCTGCGAGGCGACGGTGCGCTTCCAGATCAGGTCGTAGAGGCGGTGGTCGTTCCCGCGGAGGGTGCCGGCGAGCTGGTCCGGGGTGCGGAAGGTCTCGCCCGCGGGGCGGATCGCCTCGTGCGCCTCCTGCGCGCTCTTGTTCTTGCCGGAGTAGAGGCGCGGCTTCTCGGGGACCGTCTCGGCTCCGTAGAGCGAGGCCGCCTGCGAGCGGGCGGCGTTCAGCGCCTGCTGCGAGAGGTTCGGCGAGTCGGTCCTCATGTAGGTGATGAAGCCGTTCTCGTAGAGCGACTGCGCGACGCTCATCGTCTGGCGCGCCGAGAAGCGGAGCTTGCGCGCCGCCTCCTGCTGGAGCGTCGAGGTGGTGAACGGGGCGGCGGGGCGCCGCGAGTAGGGCTTGGACTCGAGGTTCGAGACGCGGACGAGCGTCTTCGGGTCGCGCAGCGCCTCGGCGAGGGCACCGGCGGAGGCCTCGTCGAGTACGGTGACGTCCCCCTTCAGCTGACCGCGGTCGTCGAAGTCGCGGCCGCTTCCGATCCGCTTGCCGTCCAGGCGCGCCAGGCGGGCGTCGAACGCCGCCGAGGCGTCGGCCTCGGGGGCGAGGACCGTGGCGAGGTCCCAATAGGAGGCGGAGACGAAGGCGAGGCGCTCGCGCTCGCGGTCCACGACGAGGCGCGTGGCGGCGGACTGCACGCGGCCGGCGGAGAGGCCGGGCCCGACCTTGCGCCAGAGGACCGGGGAGATCTCGTAGCCGTAGAGGCGGTCGAGGATGCGGCGGGTCTCCTGCGCGTCGACGAGGGAGGTGTCGATGTCGCGGGTGTTGTCGCGGGCCGTCTGGATCGCGTCCTTGGTGATCTCGTGGAAGACCATCCGCTTGACGGGGACCTTGGGCTTGAGCTCCTCGAGGAGGTGCCACGCGATGGCCTCGCCCTCGCGGTCCTCATCCGTCGCGAGGAAGAGCTCGTCGGCGTTCTTCAGCGCGCGCTTGAGGTCGGCGACCGTCTTCTTCTTCTGGTCGGAGACGACGTAGTAGGGCTCGAAGCCGTTGTCGACGTCGACGGAGAACTTGCCCAGCCCGCCCTTCTTGAGCTCGGGCGGCAGGTTCTTCGGCTCGATGAGGTCGCGGATGTGCCCGACGGAGGCGAGCACCTCGTAGCCCTCGCCCAGGTACTGGGCGATGGTCTTGGCCTTCGCCGGCGACTCGACGATCACCAGCTTCTTCGTGCCGGACACAGTTCTCCTCGATTGATGCTGTCGGATCGGACGCTCAGCGAGTCCGACGGGTCCCCTTCGGCGGGGAGGCGGTGCGCGGCGTCCGCAGGAGGAACGACGATCCGTTCGCGTCGGCTTCGGGGCGCCCGACAGGCACACCATACACACTGACTCCGGGCGTCCCTCGCCGTCGTCCGCTCGCCGCGCGCTGGGAGCACTCCGGCCGCCGCCCGGGAATCCGCCGAATCGGGAGGACCGCACCCGGTGACGGATCGCGGCGATCGGCGCATGATGAGGGGCATGGCAACGACGCACACCACCTCCGCTCCGACCACCTCCGCCTACACCGCGAAATTCCTCGACGGGCCGCTCGAGGGCAAGACGCTCCGCCGCTCCTACGGCGAGGCGACGGCCCCGGCGGGCCGCCTCGAGATCCCGGCCGCCCGCGAGGGCACCCGCTACCTCTATCTCCTCGCCGGCGCTCTCGAGCACGACGAGGGAGCGGGCGCGCTGCCCACCGCGGCGGCCTACCGCTACCTGCGGGTCAGCGCCGACTGAGCCCCGGTCCCACCGGGCGGGTCGGACACCGGCGACCCGACCGAGCGCGGGAGCGCACTGCCGTTGCGCCCCGGGCGCGGCGGGAGCCGTCGCCGCCGTCCCCGGCGCGGGAGGAGCGTCACGGCGGCGGCCCGGCGCGCGACCGGGCGGGGAGCGCGAGCGGCCCGACGGACACGACGACCTCGACGGTCGCCACTCCTCCTTCCACCGCGCAGCCCGCGACGGTCGCCCGCATCGCCCCCGCGACACGCTCGGCCGCCCCGCACGGCTCGCCCGGCAGCAGTCCGGACGCGACGTCCGCCGCGGCGAGCGCCGCCGCATCCGCCGCGGCCACGGCACGCTGGTGCCCCGCGACTCCCCCGCATCCGGCGAGCACGGCCGCGGTCACGAGGATCGTCCCCGCGACGACGCCGACCGCGACGACCGCCGCCGAGCCGTCCTCCCCTGCGCGGTCCGGCTCCGGCCGGGGGATCACCGTCCTCCGCCCAGCGCGCAGGACCGGACCGAGACCGGCAGCTCCAGCGCCGGCAGCGGCCGGAGCCGCGCGGTGACGTCCACGCAGACGAGCCCGCCGTCCGCGGAGGTCGCGACGCTCGCTCCCGCATCGACCCGCGCGACGGGCCGATCCGGATCGTCCCCCCGCGCCAGCGACCGGGCGCCGTCCGCCGCGGCGTCGACCAGCCGGACGTACTGCGCCGAGGCCGCCACCGAGCCCAAGCAGAGCGCCAGCACGACCACCACCGCCGGCAGCACGACCGCCAGCTCGGCCGTCGCGGAGCCGTCCTCGCCTCGTCGCCCATCGGCGACCAGGTCCACTCTCGTCGCCGCACGCGCACCACCCGGGCACCGCACCGCTCATCCCCCCGAGGTGAGCGCCCGGGTGACCAGGTCCGTGAGGATCCCGCGCACCTCGTCGCCCTTGAGGATCACCACCAGCAGACCCGCGAAGCCGACCGCGGCCATCGTCGCGATCGCGTACTCGGCCGTGGCCGAGCCCTCCTCGTCGCGCCATCCGCTCAGCAACCCCGCCTCCCAGGCAGGGCCCGGGAAGCGCTCCGGCCCGGCACCGCCCCGCACTCGTCCGATCGTCCCCGCACCGCTGCTCCGACTGCCGTTCATCCGCTCGCTCCGTTCGTCGTCACTGCCCCCACTCGAGGATCGCCGAGCCCGGAGCCGGTCGGGGTGGGGAGCTCGCGAACGGTGGACAAGAGGAGAGAGGAGCGGCCTGTGGAGAGCTCCCGCGGGACCGCTCACCGCTGCCCCGCGAAGGTCGAGAGCAGCACCGAGATCATCATCGGAGCCACGCCCAGCAGGAGGAACGCCGGCAGCACGCAGACTCCGAGCGGCAGGAGCAGCGTCACGCCGAGCCTCGCCGCCCGCTCCCGCGCCTCGGACGCGGCCCGCACCCGCGCCAGTGCCGCCTCGCTGCGCAGCAGCCGGCCCGCGGGGACCCCCGCCGCGCTCGAGAGCGCGAGCACGGGCTCCGCCGCGGCCAGCGCGGGCGGCCCCGACGCGAGCCCGCACTCGGCGAGCGCCGCCAGCACCCGCTCCCGCCCGCCACCGATCGATCCCCCGCCCGCGAGCGCGACCGCGAGCAGGTCGAGCGCCAGCCCCGGTGCCGGGTCCCCCGGGCCGGCGCCGCGGACGAGCCGGCGCGTCCACGCGACGGCACCGAGCATCAGCCCGAGCCCGCCCACCAGGCAGGCGAGTCCCGGCACCGTCCCGATCAGCACGCCCAGCACATCGAAGCCCAGCAGCGTGCCGAAGCCGAGCGCCACCAGCGGCAGCCCGCCGACCACCCGGCTCGTCGCGAGCGGGCCCGCCAGGGCGACCTCGATGTCCCGCCGCGCCCGGCCGAGCTCCCGAAGAGAGTCGGCCAGCTCGCCGAGGGCCGCGGCGATCGGCGCCCCGGAGTCCGCGGCGACCCGCCAGCAGGCGGCCAGGGCCGCCCAGGCCGTCTCCTCTCCGCGATCGCGCGACCCCCGTGCCGCGATCTCCCTGCGACGAGGGGCGCGCTCCCCCGTCCCTCGCCTCTCTCGACGGGAGGCGGGCACGCCCGCCAGGAGCGCCACCGTCACGTCCCCGCCGCGCGCCGCATCGACCGCCACCGCGCGCAGCAGCCGACGACGTCGCGCGGCACCCGCCGCCTCCGAGTCGTCCGACGCCGCGAGGTGCGCCAGCGCCGACGCCGGCGCGACGCCCGCCGCGAGCAGCACCGAGAGGCGGTGCACCACGGCCGCCACCTCGTCGACCCCCTCCCCGCGCTTCACGGCGAGCCCCGCTGCGGCACGGCGCCCTCCTCGATCCGGAGCCGCCCGGCGCCGTCGAGCCGGAAGCAGCCCGAGGCCGCGAGCCGGCGCCGGCCGCCCCGCCGCTCGAGATGCAGCACCAGGTCGATCGCGCTGACCGTCTGCCGTGCCACCGCCTCCGGGCCCATGCCCGCGAGCGAGCCGAGCGCCTCCAGCCTCGCGGGCACGTCGGCGAGCGAGTTCGCGTGCAGCGTCCCCGCGCCGCCGTCGTGCCCGGTGTTCAGCGCCGAGAGCAGATCGCGCAGCTCCACTCCGCGGCACTCGCCGAGGACGAGCCGGTCCGGCCGCATCCGCAGGGCCTCGCGGACGAGACGGTCGAGGCCGACCCCGCCCGCTCCCTCGAGGTTCGGCTGGCGCGCCTCGAGCGAGACGACGTGCGGATGCGCGGGCCGCAGCTCGCCGACGTCCTCGATCACGACCAGGCGCTCGTGCGACGGCACGCAGCCGAGGAGGGCGCCGAGCAGCGTGGTCTTGCCCGATCCGCCGGCACCGGTGACCAGGAGGTTCCAGCGCGCCTCGACGGCCCGGCGCAGCAGACTGCGACCCGGGTCGTCGAGCATCCCCGCCGCGTGCAGCTCGTCGAGACTCCAGGCGTCGGCCCGCGGGACGCGCACCGAGATCAGCGTCCCCGCGGTCGCGACCGGCGGCAGCACCACGTGCACGCGGACCCCGTGCTTCAGCCGCACGTCCACGCACGGGCTCGCCTCGTCGACGTGCCGTCCGCCGGCCGCGACCAGCGACACCGCGAGCCGCCGGGCCCCCGCGGCGTCGAGGGTCCAGGACGGCTCCCGCACCGCGCCGCCGCCGCGGTCGAGCCAGAGACCGGAGTCACCGTTGACGAAGAGGTCGGTCACCGCCGGGTCGGCGGCGAACGGCGCGAGCAGGCCGAGCGCCGCCGCCGCCGGACGGACCGGCGCGGGCCGCGGTGCCTCGCCGGCGTCCTCCCCCGGCGGGCGAGGTGCGTCCGGGCGGTAGGCGGCGGGAACGAGCGGGACGAAACCGGTGGTCATCCGGGAACGCTAGGAGCGCGCGCTCTCCGATGGCGCGCCGAGGACCGGATCGGTGGACGGCAGGGCCGAGGACGCCCCTGGGGAGGAGCGACGAGCTCGGGATCGGCGTCGTTTCCGCGAGCCGGAGGTCCACCGGTCGAAGCTCGGGCACGCGATTCGAGCCCCGGCGCGCCGGAACCAGCCGATCCAGCGTGCCGAAGGCGTTTCCGCGAGCCGGAGGTCCACTGGTCGAAGCTCGGGCACGCGATTCGAGCCCCGGCACGCCGGAACCAGCCGATCGGGCGTGCCGGACGTGTTTCCGCAAGCCGGAGCTCCACCGGTCGAAACTCGGGCACGCGATTCGAGCCCAGGCACGCCGGAACCAGCCGATCCAGCGTGCCGAAAGCGTTTCCGCGAGCCGGAGGTCCACCAGCCCAAGCTCGGGCACGCGATTCGAGCCCCGGCACTCCGGAACCAGCCGATCGGGCGTGCCGGATGTGTTTCCGCGAGCCGGAGCTCCAGCAGTCGACACTCGGGCACGCGATCCGTGCTCCGGCACGCCGAAATCGGCCGATCCAGCGCGCCCAGCGTGTTCTGGCGAGCCGGAGGTGCAGCCGCCCAACTGCGGCCCGGCCGTGCGGATCCTCCGGGGAGCGGGACGCTCGATCAGCGGAGGGAAGAGAAGGGGGCGGCACCCATTGGGGGGAACAGGTGCCGCCTCGGCGGCGCTGGATTGGGGGGAATCACTCGCGCCGCTGAGCCGAAGTTCATTCGGCCGTATGCAACGTTAGGGCACGGAGGCGATTTCGCCAAGTCGGATCCGCGTTCTGAGCCGACTCTTCACGAAACCCCGCCGGACGGTCAGCTTCGCGTCGTCCCCTCCCCACCCGAGACCCGGACGCTACGGTGGTCCGGAACCGACCACGCCGGCCGGCGCACGTCGCACTCGCGAAGGAGCGAATCGCAGATGTCCACACCCCTCGACGCGTCCGGGGCCGCAGGCTCGAGCGCCATCGACAGCCTCCAGCAGGAGACGCGCCGCTTCCCGCCGCCCGCCGAGTTCGCCGCCGACGCCGCCGCGACCGCCGGGCAGGCCGAGCAGGCCGCCGCCGACCGCCTCGCCTTCTGGGCCGACCGCAGCCGCGAGCTGCTGCACTGGCACCGGCCGTTCACGCGCACCCTCGACTGGAGCGAGCCGCCCTTCGCGCGCTGGTTCGACGACGGCGAGCTCAACGTCGCCTACAACTGCCTCGACCGGCACGTGCTGGCCGGTCACGGCGACCGCGTCGCGATCCACTGGGAGGGCGAGCCCGGCGACAGCCGCGACCTGACCTACGCCGAGCTCACCGCCGAGGTGAAACGCGCGGCCAACCTCTTCACGAGCCTGGGCGTGCAGGCCGGCGACCGCGTCGCGATCTACCTGCCGATGATCCCCGAGGCCGTCATCGCGATGCTCGCGGTCGCCCGGCTCGGTGCCGTGCACTCGGTCGTCTTCGGCGGCTTCAGCGCCGAGAGCCTGCGCGCGCGGATCGACGACGCCGAGGCGAAGCTCGTCGTCACCGCCGACGGCGGCTGGCGGAAGGGCTCGGTCTTCCCGCTCAAGCCCGCGGTCGACGCGGCGCTGGCGCTGGACGGCGGCGCGTCGAGCGTCGAGCACGTCCTCGTCGTCCGCCGCGGCGGCAACACCGTCGAGTGGAGTGCGGGCCGCGACCTGTGGTGGCACGAGGAGATCGTCGCGGTGGACGCCGACCACGTCGCACGGCCGTTCCCCGCCGAGCAGCCGCTGTTCATCCTCTACACGAGCGGCACCACCGGGAAGCCGAAGGGCATCCTGCACACCAGCGGCGGCTACCTCACCCAGGTCGCGTACACCCACCGCACGGTCTTCGATCTCAAGCCCGAGACCGATGTCTACTGGTGCACCGCCGACGTCGGCTGGATCACCGGGCACAGCTACGTGGTCTACGGCCCGCTCGCGAACGGCGCCACCCAGGTGATGTACGAGGGCACGCCCGACACCCCGCACCCCGGACGCTGGTGGGAGATCATCGAGAAGCACGGCGTCACGATCCTCTACGCCGCCCCCACGGCGATCCGCACCTTCATGAAGCTCGGCCGGCAGATCCCGCAGCGCTTCGACCTCTCGAGCCTCCGCCTGCTCGGCTCCGTCGGCGAGCCGATCAACCCCGAGGCCTGGATCTGGTACCGCGACGTCATCGGCGGCGGCCGCACCCCGATCGTCGACACCTGGTGGCAGACCGAGACCGGCGCGATCATGGTCTCGCCCCTGCCCGGCGTCACGACCCTGAAGCCGGGCTCGGCGCAGGTCCCCGTCCCCGGGATCTCGATCGACGTCGTCGACGACTCCGGCGCCCCGGTCGGCGCGGGCTCCGGCGGGCTGCTGGTCATCACCGAGCCCTGGCCGTCGATGCTGCGCGGCATCTGGGGAGACCCGGACCGCTACGTCGAGACCTACTGGTCGAAGTTCGGCGACCGCTACTTCGCCGGCGACGGCGCGCGGCTCGACGAGGACGGCGACCTGTGGCTGCTCGGCCGCGTCGACGACGTGATGAACATCTCCGGCCACCGCCTGTCGACGGCCGAGATCGAGTCGGCCCTCGTCTCGCACCCGGTGGTCGCGGAGGCGGCCGTGGTGGGCGCGGCGGACGAGACCACCGGCCAGGCCGTCGTCGCCTTCGTCATCGCCAAGGCGAGCCAGGCGGAGGCGCTCGCCAGCGGCCACGACGAGCTCGAGGCGACGCTCAAGGCGCACGTCGCCGAGCACATCGGCGCGATCGCCCGGCCGAAGCGCATCTTCATCGTGCAGGAGCTGCCGAAGACCCGCTCCGGCAAGATCATGCGCCGGCTCCTGCGCGACGTGGCCGAGGGCCGGGCCGTCGGCGACACGACCACGCTGGCGGACACGCAGGTGATGGCCGTCATCTCCTCCGCGGTCGCCGCCGACGACTGAGCCGCCGAGGGCCGAGCCGCCGAGGACCGACCCTCAGCGCACTGAGCCTCGACGCCGAAGGGCGCCGCCTCCCGAGAGGGGAGAGCGGCGCCCTTCGGCGTCGAGCCGGGACCCGGTTCAGGCGAAGGCGACGATCAGCTCGACCTCGACCGGTGCGTCGAGCGGCAGCTCCGCCACGCCGACGGCCGAGCGGGCGTGCCTGCCCGCCTCGCCGAAGATCTCGCCGAGCACCTCGGAGGCGCCGTTGATGACGCCGGGCTGGCCGTTGAAGCCGGGTGCGGAGGCGACGAAGCCGGTCACCTTGACGATCCGGGTCACGCGGTCGAGCGAGCCGATCACGTCGGCGATCGCGGCCAGCGCGTTCAGGGCGCAGACGCGGGCCAGGTCCTTCGCGACCTCGGGCTCGACGCCCGCGCCGACCTTGCCGGTCGCGGGCAGCGCGCCGTCGACGAAGGGGATCTGCCCGGCCGTGAAGACCAGGTTCCCCTCGACGACGGCCGGGATGTAGGCGCCGGCCGGCACCGCGACCGCGGGGAGCTCGATGCCCAGCTCGGCCAGGCGCTCGGCGATCACGCGCCGACCTCGGCGACCGGACGCTTCAGGTACGCCACGAGCCCGCCCTCGGGACCGGTGACGATCTGGACCAGCTCCCAGCCCTCGGAGCCCCAGGTGTTCAGGATCGCGGTGGTGTTGTGGATCATCAGCGGCGTCGTGATGTATTCCCAGCGGGGGACGGACATGGCTCTCCTCGTGAGGCAGGGGTGCGGATGCCGGGCGCACCGCACCCGGAGGAGTCGGTGCCGGCGGGTCGAGCGCCGCGTCCGGTGTCAGGAGCGGCGGTTACGCTGATTCTATGTCGGGGGCAGTCGGGAACAGGGTCGTCACGTCCATCGGCGCCGCGGTCGGAGGACTGATCGGGATCGTCGCCATGAGCGTCATCGCCGGAGTCCTCGTCGCGGCGTCGGTCACTCCGGCGATCGCGCTCGGCGGGATGGCCGCGAACAACACGGTCACCATGTTCGACAACCTCCCGGGCTACCTCGAGATCGGCACGCTCGCCGAGAAGAGCGACGTCTACGCGAAGGGCGCCGACGGCCAGGACGTGCTCCTCGCCTCGTTCTACGCGCAGAACCGGGTGGAGGTCGGCTGGGACGACATCTCGCCCTTCGTCAAGGACGCGGTCGTCGCCTCGGAGGACCCGCGCTTCTACGAGCACGGCGGCATCGACCTGCTCGGCACGATCCGCGCCGCGGCCACGGTCGCCTCCGGCGGCAACGTGCAGGGCGGCTCGTCGATCACGCAGCAGTACGTCAAGAACGTGCTCGTGCAGAAGGCGGAGGCGCTCTCCGACCCGATCGAGCGCGACGCCGCCTACCGCGAGGCCACCGAGACCACGGCCGAGCGCAAGGTCGCCGAGATGCGGCTCTCGATCGGGCTCGAGAAGGAGTACCCGAAGAACGACATCCTGCTCGGCTACCTCAACATCGCGCTCTTCGGCGGCACCGTCTACGGCATCGAGGCGGCGGCGCGGTACTACTTCGACACCAGTGCCCGCGACCTCACCCTCGCGCAGTCCGCCGCCCTGATCGCCATCGTGAACAACCCCGAGAAGTTCCGCTTCGATCGCCCGGACGACCCGGCCAACCTCGCGGTGGAGGGCTTCCCCGAGACGCTCAACCGCCGCAACTACATCCTCACGCGGATGGGGATCGAGTCGAAGGTCACCCCCGAGCAGATCGGCGAGGCCGCCTCGACGCCGGTCGTCCCCGTGATCACGGAGCCGAGCACCGGTTGCCAGACCGCCGGCATCGCGGCCTACTTCTGCGACTACGTGACCTGGGTGATCAAGAACGACGACGCCTTCGGCGCCAGCCAGGACGAGCGCGACGCGACCTTCAAGCGCGGCGGCTACCAGATCTACACGACCCTCGACTCCGATCTGCAGGAGGCCGCGGTCGCCGCCACCGAGGACTGGGTGCCGAAGTCGATGGCCCGGGTGAACATCGGCAGCGCGAGCGTCTCGGTCGAGGTCGGCACCGGCCGCATCCTCGCGATGACGCAGAACAAGGACTACTCGAACGACCCCGACGTCAGCGGCGCCAACTACACCAGCGTCAACTACAGCACCGACTTCGGCTACGGCGGCTCGAGCGGCTTCCAGGTCGGCTCGACCTACAAGGTCTTCACCCTCGCCGAGTGGCTGCAGGAGGGCCGGGCCCTGAACGAGACCGTCGACGGCACCCGTCGCGCGTACACGACCTTCCGCGACAGCTGCGAGCCCGACGGCACCTACTACGGCGAGCCCTGGGACCCCAAGAACGACGAGGGTGGCAACGGCGGCGTCTACTCCGCGCTCGACGCCACCAAGGGCTCGATCAACACCGGCTTCGCCGCGATGGCGCAGCAGCTCGACCTCTGCGGCATCCGCAACACCGCGCTCGCGATGGGCGTGCACCGCGCCGACGGCACCGAGCTGCAGAAGTTCGCGCCGACCATCCTCGGCACCAACGAGATCGCCCCGCTGACGATGGCGACCGCGTTCGCCGGCTTCGCGAACAAGGGCAGCGTCTGCACGCCGATCGCGATCGACCGGATCGTCGACCGCGGCGGCGCCGATGTCGCCCCGCCGGCGAGCACCTGCACGCAGGGGATGTCCGAGGAGGTCGCCGCGACCGCCGACTTCGCCCTGCAGCAGGTGATGACGGGCGGCACCGGCCGCGCCTCCGCGACCGGCACCGGCGTCCCGCACATCGGCAAGACCGGCACCACCGACAACGCGGTCCACACCTGGATGGTCGGCGCCAGCACCGAGGTCGCCACGGCGACCTGGGTCGGCAACGTCAGCGGCTTCACCTCGATGCGCGGCTTCACGCTGAGCGGCGTCAACGCCGGGCAGGTGCGCCACCAGATCTGGCCGCGGATCATGCGCGTCGCCGATCAGAAGTACGGCGGCTCGGCCTTCCCCTCGCCCCGGCAGTCGCTCGTCGACGCGCCCCAGCAGGCGGTGCCCGAGGTGACCGGCCAGAACCCCGCCGCCGCCACCGCGCGCCTGCGCGAGCTCGGCTTCGTCGTGACGGTCGACCCGAACCGCGTGCCGTCCGATCGGCCCGCGGGCTCGGTCGCGCAGACGAACCCGCCGGCCGGCTCCCGCCTCTCCCGCGGGGCCCCGATCGCACTGCAGATCAGCGCCGGTCCGTCCACCCCGCCGCCGCGCGGCTGACGCCGGGTCGTCCCCCGGGCCGGGTCGGGCAGACTGTACGCGGCCGCTCCCGCAGCCCCGCCCCGACGAGAGAAGGATCCATGACCGGACGCAGCAGCGCTCGCCCCCTCACCACGGCCCTCGCGGCCGTCGCCGCCGTCGGGAGCGCCGCCGCCGTCTGGGGCATCGCCGTCGAGCGGACGATGTTCACGGTCCGCCACGAGTCGGTGCCCGTCCTGCCCGCGGGCTCCGCACCGCTCCGGATCCTGCACTTCTCCGACCTGCACATGGCGCCGTGGCAGACGAAGAAGCAGGACTGGCTGCGCTCGCTCACCGCCCTGGCCCCCGACCTCGTCGTGGGTACCGGCGACAACCTCGGGCACCGCGACGGCGTCCTCGGAATCCGCCGCGCACTCGAGCCCTTCGCCGGCGTGCCCGGCGTCTTCGTCCACGGCTCGAACGACTACTTCGGCCCCCGGGTGAAGAACCCGCTGCGCTACTTCCGAGGCCCGTCGAAGAACCCCGCGCGCAACGCCAGCGACCTCGACACCGCCGCGCTGACCGGATTCTTCACCGACGAGCTCGGCTGGCAGGACCTCAACAACACGGCGCACGCCCTCACCGTCCGCGGCACCCGCGTCGAGCTCTTCGGCGTCGACGACCCGCACATCGGCCTGGACCGCATCGACCTCGTGGCGGGCGCCGTGGACGAGCTGCGGGCCTCGGCGGAGGAGCCGGCCGGCGTGAGCATCGGCGTCGCGCACGCGCCCTACCAGCGCGTCCTGGACGACTTCGTCGCGCGGGGGGCGGAGGTGATCCTCGCGGGCCACACCCACGGCGGTCAGGTCTGCGTGCCCGGCTTCGGCGCGCTGGTGACCAACTGCGACATCCCCCGCGACAAGGTCTCCGGCTTCTCCACCTGGGACAACGGCCTGCACAGCTCCTTCCTCAACGTCTCCGCCGGAGTGGGCACCTCGATCTACGCGCCGGTGCGCTTCGCCTGCCGCCCCGAGGTCAGCCTGCTGACGCTCGAGCCGGTGGCCTGAGCGGTCCCGCTCGAGGAGTCCCGCGCGAGGCGCCGCGACCGGTGTCCGACACCGCCGCGGAAATCGGCTACTATTGACGAGGCTCGTGAGCGGTTCACCGCGAAGAGTCCACCGGGGTGTGGCGCAGCTTGGTAGCGCGCCTCGTTCGGGACGAGGAGGTCGTGGGTTCGAATCCCGCTACCCCGACCGGTGAGAAGCCCGGCCAGGATCGATGATCCGGCCGGGCTTCGTCGTTCCGCGGTGCGGACGGACTGAGCGATGTCGCGGTGCGGACGGACAGGGCGACGCCGCGGTGCGGACGGACGGGCGGCGCCAGAGAGCCGATGTTCCGGCGCCAGGGCCGTCGGAGCCCGACGCAGCCGGGAAGACTGAAGCGCTCGCGCCGTCGCTGACGACGCGCTCCCTCCCGTCGCCGCAGCGACCCTCGCCGAGACGAGAACCGTGCCTCGACCCCCGACCCGGCTCACCGTCGTCGTCGCCCTCGCCTACGCCCTGGTCCTGGCCGCCGTGGTCTTCTGGCCGACACCGGTCGACGGCGGGCACGCCGGCGAGCTGAAGCAGGTCCTCGCGCAGCCCCGCGCCCAGAGCCTCGGGCTCCTCGGCTACGGCGGGATCGAGGCGACGGCGAACGTGCTGCTCTTCGTCCCGCTCGGACTGCTCGCGGTGCTGCGCCTCCGCGGGCACCGGGCGTGGCTCGCCGTCCTGCTCGGCGCGGCGACGAGCGCCGCTGTGGAGACCGTGCAGCTCCTGCTGCTGCCCCAGCGCCACGCGGACGTGCACGACGTGCTGGCGAACACCGCGGGCGCCGCGATCGGCGCGGTCCTCGGCGTCGTCCTGCGCCGACGACTCCCGGCACGACGACGCCGGAGGGCGGCGGAGCGGGACCGCGCTCGCGCACGTGTCCCGCTCCGCCGCCCTCCGGCGTGACAGGGGTCGATCCCCCGGGTGGAACGGAGCGGCCGCCGGTCAGCGGGCGGCCGTCGATCGCCGTGGATCAGCGGCCGAGGCCGCGGTACTCCCAGCCGGCGGCGCGCCAGGCGTCCTGGTCGAGGCAGTTGCGGCCGTCGACCACGAGCTTCCCGGCCACCTTCTCGCCCGCGGCGACGGGGTCGATCGCGCGGAACTGCTTCCACTCGGTGACGACCACGACGGCGTCGGCACCGCGCAGGGCCTCGTCGATGTCGGTCGTGTAGGTGATGTCGGGGTAGCGGCGGCGCGCGTTCTCGATCGCCTCGGGGTCGGTCGCGACCACGTCGGCGCCGAGGTCGTGGAAGCGGGTCGCGACGTCGAGCGACGGCGAGTCGCGGACGTCGTCCGACTCCGGCTTGAACGCGAGGCCGAGAACGGCGATCTTCCTGCCCTCGACCGAGCCGCCGAGGCCCTCGGTGACGAGGTCGACCACGCGCTGGCGGCGGCGCAGGTTGATCGCGTCGACCTCCTTGAGGAAGGCGACCGAGTCGCCCACGCCGAGCTCGTCCGCGCGGGCCGAGAAGGCGCGGATGTCCTTGGGCAGGCAGCCGCCGCCGAAGCCGATGCCGGCGTTCAGGAAGCGGCGGCCGATGCGGACGTCGTAGCCGATGGCGTCGGCGAGCTGCGTGACGTCGGCGCCGGTGACCTCCGCGATCTCGGCAATGGCGTTGATGAACGAGATCTTGGTGGCGAGGAAGGCGTTCGCCGAGACCTTGACCAGCTCCGCGGTCGCGTAGTCGGTGACCACGAGCGGCGTCTCGGCGGCCAGCGCCGTCGCGTAGACCTCGTCGAGGGTCGCCTTGGCGGCCTCGCCGGCCGCGCCCGCGGGCACGCCGTAGACCAGGCGGTCGGGGCTGATCGTGTCCTCGACGGCGAAGCCCTCGCGGAGGAACTCCGGGTTCCAGGCGAGCGTCGCGCCGCTGGCGGCGATCCGCTCGGCGAGGCGGGCGGCGGTGCCGACCGGGACGGTCGACTTGCCCACGACGAGCGAGTCCGCCGTCAGCAGCGGCAGGATGCCGTCGATCGCGGCGTCCACGTAGGTCATGTCGGCCGCGTTCTCGCCCTTCTTCTGCGGCGTTCCCACCGCGATGAAGTGCACGGCGGCGTCGGCGGCGTCGGCCGTGTTCGTCGAGAAGCGGAGGCGGCCGGAGGCCACGCCCGAGGAGAGCAGCTCGGGCAGACCGGGCTCGAAGAACGGAGCGGTGCCGGCGGAGAGCGCCTCGATCTTCGCGGGGTCCACGTCGATGCCGATGACGTCGTGGCCGAGCTCGGCCATCGCGGCGGCGTGGACGGCTCCGAGGTAGCCGCAACCAATGACAGAAAGCTTCACGGGATTTCTCCGAATCGTAGGCGGGTCGATGTCGCGTCGGCGACTGCAGGAGGGAGGAACGGGTGGAGCGGAGGGAGCCCGCGCGGCACGCGCGAGGTCAGCTCCGCGCCAATGCTCTCAGATCCCGGGAGATGTCGTGGACGGCCGCGGCGATCTCCTGAGCGACGCGGACGTGCGTGCTCTCGCTGCGGCCGATCGGATCGTCGATGTCGTCGCCCTCGCCGCGGGGCGCCCGGCCCCGGTTCGCCGCGGCGAGCCGCACCACCGAGCGCAGTCGAGCGGCGGGGTCCTCGACCGCGGGGATCGGCACCTCGGCGAGGACGAACGGGAGCACGCGGGCGAACTCGCGCAGGGTGAAGCCGCGCAGCAGGAGCGGCGGGTGGCTCCGCGACGCGTCGACGAGGTGGTCGCGGGTCATCGCGAGCATCAGGTCCGCCTCGCCCGCGAGGGCGTCGGAGAGCTT
Organism: Rathayibacter sp. PhB179; assembly: GCF_004345345.1. Taxonomy (NCBI): domain Bacteria; kingdom Bacillati; phylum Actinomycetota; class Actinomycetes; order Micrococcales; family Microbacteriaceae; genus Rathayibacter; species Rathayibacter sp. PhB179. The sequence goes on from NZ_SLVD01000008.1 coordinate 185,998, forward strand.
CGCGCTGACGTGGCCGGAGGGGTCGCCGCCGAGCTCGGCGGACAGGCGCGCGGAGGTCGGCTCCATCGGGTAGCCGTCCCGCGTCTGCACGCCCGCGCTGCGGAAGGCGAGGAGCGCCGCGCCACTCGGTGCGGTGAGGTCGCCCAGCTGCGCCCGCAGGAGCTGCTCCGCCATCGGCGAGCGGCAGATGTTGCCGGTGCAGACCGAGAGGACGGTGAAGACCGGAGCGGCGGGCGTCGAGGCCGCCTCACCGGGGCGCCACCCGCGCCGGGCGCGCCGCAGGCCGTCGTCTCCCGGGAACGTCATCCGCGGCCGCTCAGACCGCGCTGGGGGCCGGGGCAGGAGCCGGAGCGGCTGCCGCATCCGGACGCGCGCCCGACTTCTGCGAGCCGTAGTAGCTCGTGTAGTAGTAGCCGTAGCCGCGGCCGACCTGGCCCCGCGGGGGAACGCGGTTGAGGATGACGCCGAGGGTGTGGCCGCTGACGCGCTCGAGATTCTGGATCGCCTTGCCGAGCTCGTCGGTCGTCGTCCGGCCGGCCGAGATGACCACGAGGGCGCCGTCGGTGCGGGCGGTGAGGATCGCACCGTCGGTCACGGGCAGCAGCGGCGGGGCGTCCACGAGCACGATAGCCTCGCGGGCGATCTCGTGCAGGAGCATGTCCATGCCGTTCGAGCCGAGCAGCTCGCTCGGGTTCGGCGGGATCGAGCCCGCGCCGAGGATCCAGAGGTTGCCGGAGGGACCCCAGGGCTGGAGCACGTCCTGCAGCTCGGCCTTGCCGATCAGCAGGTCGGTGAGGCCGACCCCGGGGACGAGGCCGAAGGACTTCGCGACGGTGGGCTTGCGGAGGTCGCCGTCCACGACGACCGTGCGCTGACCGGAGGCGGCGAGCGTCACCGCGAGGTTCGCGGTCACGGTCGACTTGCCGTCGGAGGGCAGCGGGCTGGTCACGACGATGATCCGCGGCGGGCTGTCGACGTTCATGAACTGCAGGTTCGTGCGCAGCTCGCGCAGCGCCTCGGCGAGCGCGTGCTTGCCGTCGGACTTCACGTAGTCGGTCGTGTCCGCCTCGGGCACGATGCGGTTGGTCTCGTTCAGGCGCTTGTCGACGGGGAGCGTGCCGACGACCGGGAGGTCGAACAGCCGCTCCACCACCTCGGCGGTGCGGATGCGGCGGTCGAGGGTGTTGCGGACGAAGGCGTAGACGAGGCCCAGCACGAGGCCGGCCAACGCGCCGACGCCGAGCACCAGGCGCACGTTCGGGAACTCCGGGGAGGACGGCAGAGCGGCGGACTGGACGCCGGCGAGGCTGACGATGTCGCCCGCTCCCGCCTCCTGGTTCACCTGCTGGATGCGGACGGCGATCGCGTCGATCCAGGCGTCGGCGAGGGTGCGGGCGCCCTCCGGGGTGGACGCCGTCGCGCGGACGTTGAGGATCGGCGACTCCGGATCGGGAGTGACCTGGACGGCGGTGATCAGCGACTCCGCCGTCACGTCGAGCCCGAGGTTGCCGATGACGATCTCGGCGACGTTCCGCGACTTCGCGATCGGGACGTAGGTGAGGGTGCTCGACTTCGCGACGGAGTCCGCGATCTGGCGCAGGTAGATCGCCTGGCTCGGGTCTCCCCCGGCATCGGCGACGGCCGCCGAGACGAGGCCCTGGGCCTCCGCGGCGTAGCGCGGCTTCTGGGTCAGCGACCAGCCGTAGGCGACGAGGGTGCCCAGGAGCACGGCTGCGACGAGGGCGATCCAGTGATCGCGGAGAAGTCGGAGGACGTCTCTAAGTTCCACAGTGTCAAGTTCCTTCACTGGTCCGGACCGATCGGCGACTGCCGGAGACGGGCTTCAGAATCATTGCACGCCGGTGTATCGGCCCCGTTTCGGGGACCGTCAGACGTGCACCCCTTCCGGGGTGGGCTGGAGCGGAGTCGCTCTCGCGATCACGCCGAGCCCGAGCAGCTCGTCGACGGCGGCGGACACCGCGGCCGAGGCGTCGATCCCCTCCGGCGGTCCGCCGAGCTCGGCCAGCACCGCGGCGACGAGGTCGGGCAGATCGGCGCCGCCGGCCGCGGAGCGCCAGAGGACCGGCCCGATCCCGGCGAGCCGGATCACCGTGTTCTGGCGGAAGACGAGCAGCTCGCCGCTGGGCAGCGCCAGCGCGTCGTCGACCTCCGCGCGGCGCAGGGAGCCGCCGGCGGCCGCGTCCTCCGCCCCCAGCGGAAGCGCGACGACGTCGTGCCAGACCGCCGGCGCCGGCTCGGCCGGAGCGGCGAGCAGACCGTCGACGAGATCGAGCACGTCCGCCGCCTCGGAGTAGACCAGTCGATTCGCGCCACCGACCGAGGCGATCGTGCGGACCAGCGCCGAGAGAGCCCTGGGCCGGGCGGCGAGGTAGGACGTCTGGGGCACCAGGGCGTCGATCGCCACGGTCGGCTCGACCTGCTCGAGGCGGGGCGCGTCGACGCCGTCACGGCGCTCGAGCAGGACGATCCCGGCCAGCACGAGCGGCGCCTGCGGAACGGGGCGCAGACCGAGGTCGACCGGCGAGAGCTGGGCCTTCGGCGCGCTGCCGGTCGCGGGCTTCACCGACAGCGGCTTCGGATAGGGCAGCACTGTGCCGTCGGGCGTGACGGCGACCGTCTCGTCCGTCACATAGCCGAAGCGCTCGCCCAGCACCCGCGAGGCGGTCGTCTTGCCGGTCCCGGAGGCGGCCACGAACGCGAGCACGCGGCCGTCGTCGGCGGCGACGCCGCAGGCGTGCAGCATCAGGAGGTCGCTGCGGCGCTCACCGATGGCCTCGAGCGTGAGGGTCGACGTGAGCGACTCCTCGAGCTGCGCGACGGAGTGCGAGAGGACCCGCGCGCCACCCGGCGGGACCGCGCCGGGACGCGGCACATCGGCCGAGATCACGCGCGCGTCGGCGCTGTCGGCGGCGGCGCAGGAGCGCCAGCTGCTCCGGATCCGCGCGACGTCCTCGTCGGACAGTCCGGGCCCGAACTCGACGCGGAACGGGACCTCGAGGATCGCCAGCGACATGCTGCGCGGTCCGGATCGCTCGTCACCGGGCTGGTCGGCACCCGTCTGCACGGAGGAGCTCAATACGCCCCGTCCCTCGCCAGGACCGCGCGAGCGGTCTTGAAGAGGATGACGATGTCGCCGGTCATCGACCAGTTCTCGACGTAGTAGAGGTCGAGGCGGACGGTGTCCTCCCACGACAGGTTGGAGCGGCCGCTCACCTGCCAGAGGCCGGTGATGCCGGGCTTCATCAGGAAGCGGCGGTGCACGTGCTCCTCGTACTGCTCCACCTCGCGCGCCAGCGGCGGGCGGGGGCCGATCAGCGACATGTCGCCGCGGAAGACATTGAGGAACTGCGGCAGCTCGTCGAGGCTGAAGCGGCGGAGGACGGTGCCGACCTTGGTGACCCGGGGGTCCTTGGCCATCTTGAAGAGGATGCTGTTGCCCTCGTCGCGCTGCTGGGCGGCGAGCTCGGCGAGGCGCGCCTCGGCGTCGACCACCATCGAGCGGAACTTGAGCATCTCGAAGGTCGAGCCGTTCAGCCCGATGCGCTCCTGGCGGAACAGGATCGGGCCCGGGCTGGTCGTCTTCACCAGCACCGCGACGACGATCAGCACGGGAGCGCTGAGGATGATCAGCATCGTCGACGCGGCGATGTCGAAGAGCCGCTTCGCGAAGCGCTGGCGGCCGTCGAAGCGCGGGGTCTCGACGTGGATCAGTGGCAGGCCGGCGACCGGCCGGGTGTGGATGCGCGGGCCGCCGATGTCGGTGAGGCTCGGCGCCACGACGAGGTGCTCGCGGCCGGGCTCGAGCGTCCAGCTGAGCTCGCGGATGCGCTGCGGGGCCAGCTCGTCGGAGCTCGTGACGACGACGGTGTCGGCACCGGTCGCGTCCATCACGGCGCGCACGCCGTCGATCCCGGAGAAGCCGTGCAGCGAGAGGCCCGCCAGCTCGGCCTCGCTCGTGAGCGCCTCGGCGCCGCCGACGGAGGTGGAGACCGCGCCGACCAGCTTGTAGCCGGCCTCGGTGCCGCGCCGGAGCTCGCGTGCGGTGTGCAGCACGCTCGCGCGGGAGCCGAGCAGGACGACCTGGCTGGAGAAGCGGCCGACCTTGCGCTGGCGGGTCAGCCAGGAGCGCCAGACCAGACGGCCGACGCAGATCAGCAGGATCCCGGCGGGGAACGCCGTGATGATGTAGCCGCGCGCCAGCAGGATCTGCAGGAGGTAGGCGATGATCGCGACGATGCCGAACAGCCAGATGGAGGCGTCGACGATCCGCCGGTACTCGACGTAGCCGGTCCCGACGATGCGGCGGTCGCGGGTGTCGAAGACCTGCAGGGCGAGGAGCCAGCCGATCGAGAGCACGACGGACACCCAGGTGTAGCTGACGGCGATGTCCACGGGGTTGTTGAAGCCCACGTCGGAGTTCAGGTCGAGATCGAACCAGAACAGCTGCGTGCCGAAGACCGAGACGAGGATCGCGACGACATCGGTGGCGAGGAGGCGCCGGCGGTAGTCCTGCTCCCAGGACGGACGGCGCTTCGGCGGAGTCTCCTGCGAAGCCATCGAACCCCCCGGTCTCGCGTGCTGCGTCGGAAGGCCTGCGTGCGTTTCCGGTGATGTCACGCCCGCAAGGCTACCCACTTCCCTGTTTCATTCGGGTCACGCCCGATGAGCACTGCTCGACACTGCTAGCCGCGCAGGCGTCCGCGGCTCTCCTGCAGGTAGCACGAGCCGCAGAGCGACTCGTAGGTGACCTCGGCCCCGTCGATGGCGACCTGGTCCCCGTCGAAGACGAATCGGCCGTCGACCACCCGGCCGTTGAAGATCGCCTTCCGCCCGCAGCGGCAGATCGTCTTCAGCTCCTCGAGGCTGTGCGCGATCTCGAGGAGCCGCCTGCTTCCGGGGAACGCGGCGGTCCGGAAGTCGGTCCGGATGCCGTAGGCGAGGACAGGGACGTTCTCCAGGATCGCGATCCGGAGCAGATCGTCGACGTGCGACTCCGGCAGGAACTGCGCCTCGTCGACGAGCAGTGCACTGACGTCGCGGGCCGTCTCGGCGAGCACGCGGGCGCGCGCGGCGGAGAAGACGGCGACCGGATCGCCGTCGGGCTCGAACAGGATGTCCACCGGACGGGTCACGCCGAGGCGGGACACGATGAGCTCGTCGCCCTTGGTGTCGACGGCCGGCTTCGCGAGCAGCACCCGGTGCCCGCGCTCCTCGTAGTTGTGCGCGGCCTGCAGGAGCGAGGTGCTCTTGCCGCTGTTCATCGCGCCGTAGCGGAAGTAGAGCTTCGCCATCAGGTCCTGTCTCTGCTCGTGGGCGGGCGGTGCCCGCGGGCCGCGCCGGGCGCGGTCCTCGTGGTCGTGGTCGTGGTCGTCGTGGTGGTCGTGGTGATCGTCGTGCCGTCCGCGGTCGTGCCGGTCACTCGAGGAGGCCGTCCTCCGCCGCCCGCCGGATCAGGTCGGCGCGCCGGCTGGCCGGGCGGCCGATCTTGGCGTACTTCTGCCGGACGCGGCGCAGGTAGGTCTTCGCCGTCTCGAACTGCACGTTCATCCTCGCGGCGACCTCGGGAGTGCTGGCGCCGGCGACGTAGTGGCGCAGCGCCTCCAGTTCCCCCGCGCTCAGGCGCGGACGCTGCTGCGCGGCCACCCCGATCGGGAGGGGGCGCCACTGCGCGGCGGACCCCGCGGTGGAGCGCATCGCCATCGCCGAGCGCGCCGCCTCCATCACGTCCTGCATCGACTGCGCCTTCGTGAGGTGCCGGGCGGCGCCGGCCCGCAGCGAGCGCTCGCGGATCTCGTCGTCCTCGCGCTCGGCGAGGACGATCACGGTCGCGCCCGCGGCACGGCAGGTGCGGATCCGCGCCTCGATCGAGATCGGCTCGCTCAGCTCGAAGTCCATCAGGACGACCTGCGTCGGGAACACCGTGCTGGTGACCAGCTCCATCCAGGTGCCGGCGCTCACGACGAGCTCGAAGTCCGGGGCGTTGGCGGCGATCCAGCTGCTCATGCTGTCCAGGAGCAGCTCGTGGTCGTCGAGGATGCCGAGCCGGACCGGTCGCGCGCCGCCGTCGGCGGAGGGGGTCTCGGCGGACCGGGACTCAGCGGACCGGGTCTCGACGGACCGGGACTCTGCGGCCCGGGCGGAGGAGCCGGACGTCGGCTCACCGGGGCGAGGGAGCATGCGACGATCCTAGCCGCGGGGCCGGATTGCCTCCGCGGCCCTCTCAGAACAGCGTCGGCTGGCCCACGCCGGGCAGCATCGAGGCGCCGTCCTCGCCCAGTTCGCGGAGGATCAGACCGCCGCCGCGGAGACCGGCGTGCCGAGCCGGCTCGTCGCCGTCCTTCGGGCGGCCGTGCTCGCCCCCGAGGGTCCGCAGCACGCCGAGCGAGGGCAGCGCCGAGGCGCCGCGCGCGGTCGGTCCGAGCGCGGAGGAGCGCATCGAGCCGGTCGCCGGGTCGGCCTCCCCCTCCTCCAGCCGGTGGTCGCGCATCAGCGGGCGGATCCGGGCGGACAGCCAGCTGCGGTAGTCCGCCGGCGCGTAGGCGGAGCGCCCGGGATACAGGGAGCGGTAGCGGTCGAGCAGCTCGGGGTGCTCCTGCGCGAGCCACTGCAGGAACCACTCCTTGACCCCGGGCTTGAGGTAGAGGGTCGAGTACATGATCGTGCTCGCCCCCGCCTCGCGGCAGGCGCGGAGCGAGGCGTCCAGGTGGGCGCGGGTGTCGGTGAGGAACGGCAGGATCGGCATCAGGAAGACCGAGCACTCGAAGCCCGCCTCGCGGGCGGCCGTGACGGTCGCCAGCCGGGCCGCGGCGGACGGAGCGCCGGGCTCGATCGAGCGCTGCAGATCCTCGTCGAAGACCGCGATCGAGACGCCGAGGTCGACGGGCACGTGCTCGGCGGCCTCGCGCAGCAGCGGCAGGTCGCGCCGGAGCAGCGAGCCCTTGGTCAGGATCGAGATCGGGGTGCCGGAGGCGGCCAGCGCGGCGATGATGCCGGGCATCAGCCGGTAGCGGCCCTCCGCCCGCTGGTACGGGTCGGTGTTGGTGCCGAGCGCGACGGGGTGCCGCTCCCAGCTCGGCCGGGCGAGCTCCCGGGTGAGCACCTCGGCGACGTTCACCTTGACGACGATCTGCGAGTCGAAGTCGCGCCCGCCGTCGAACTCGAGGTACTCGTGGGTGGGCCGGGCGAAGCAGTAGGTGCAGGCGTGAGTGCAGCCGCGCATCGGGTTGATCGTCCAGCCGAACGGCATCTTCGACGAGGAGTGCACCCGGTTCAGCGCCGACTTGGCGAGCACCTCGTAGAAGGTGATGCCGTCGAACTCGGGGGTGCGGACGGTGCGGACCAGCTCAGTGAGCTTCACCAGGCCCGGGAGCGCGGCCTCGTCCGCCGCGCCGATCGCCTGTCCGCTCCACCTCATGCATCCATTAGAACATGTGTTCGAACGTTTCCGGTGGATCCATGCTGGTCGAGTAGCCGCGAAGCGGTGTATCGAGACCCGCCGTCCTCAGCAGGTCGGGTCTGCAGACCCGTCTTCTGACGACGGCGGATCTCGATACGCCCGCTGCGCGGGCTACTCGATCAGCATGCGGCTTCGCGCCCTCGGTGCTCAGACGGAGGCGCGGAGCGCGAGCGCCTCCGAGGTGGCGGCGACGGTGCGCTCGGCCGTCTCCGGGGCGTCGTTGAGCGTCGAGCCGTAGCTGGGGACGAGCGAGCGGATCCGCGGCTCCCAAGCCTTCATCCGGTCGGGGAAGCAGCGCTTGACGATGTCCAGCATGATCGGCACGGCCGTCGAGGCGCCGGGCGAGGCGCCGAGCAGACCGGCGATCGTGCCGTCGGCGCCGGTGATGACCTCGGTGCCGAACTGCAGCACGCCGCCCTTCTTCTCGTCCTTCTTCATCACCTGGACGCGCTGGCCGGCGGTGATCAGGTACCAGTCCTCGGAGCGGGCGGTGGGCAGGAACTCGCGCAGCGCCTTCATCTTCTTGTCGCGACCGGCCAGCACCTCGCCGAGCAGGTACTTCATCAGGTCGAGGTTGTCGCGGGCGACCGCGAGCATCGGGCCGATGTTGTGCGGGCGGATCGACAGCGGCAGGTCGAGCCAGGAGCCGCGCTTGAGGAACTTGGGGGTGAAACCGGCGTACGGGCCGAACAGCAGCGAGGCCTGGCCGTCGACGACGCGGGTGTCGAGGTGCGGGACCGACATCGGCGGGGCGCCGACAGCGGCCTTGCCGTAGACCTTCGCCTGGTGCCGGGCGACGATCGCCGGGTTGTCGGTCCGGAGGAACTGCCCCGAGATGGGGAAGCCGCCGAAGCCCTTGATCTCGGGGATGCCGGACTTCTGCAGCAGGTGCAGCGCACCGCCGCCGGCGCCGACGAAGACGAAGCGGGCGACGACCTTCTTGGGCGTGCCGCCGACCTTCTGCTTGAGGTCCAGGCGCCAGGTGCCGTCCTTCTGCCGGGTGATGCCGGTGACCTCGTGGCCGGTGTCGAGCGTGCCGCCGTGCGCGACGACGTGGTCGAAGAGCTGGTGGGTGAGCGCGCCGAAGTCGACGTCGGTGCCGGCCGGGATGCGCGTCGCGGCGTACGGTCCGCCGCCCGCGGGGCGCTGCTCCATCAGCAGAGGCGCCCACTCGTGGATGGTCTTCGTGCTCTCGGTGAACTCCATGCCGGCGAAGAGCGGCTGGTCCTTCAGCGCCTCGTAGCGCTTCCGGAGGTACTCGACGTTGGCCTCGCCGTGCACGAAGGTCATGTGCGGAGCGGAGTTGATGAAGCTCGAGGGCTCGCGGATGTCACCGGCCTCGACCAGGCTCGACCAGAACTGGCGCGAGATCTGGAACTGCTCGTTGATCTGGATCGCCTTGGCGGGGTCGACCGATCCGTCGGCCGCCTCGGGCATGTAGTTCAGCTCGCAGAGGGCGGCGTGGCCCGTGCCTGCGTTGTTCCAGGGGTTCGACGACTCCTGTGCCACGTCGCCGAGGCGCTCGTACGCGGCGATGGTCCAGTCGGGCTGGAGCTTGGTGAGGAGTGCACCGAGGGTGGCACTCATGATGCCCCCACCGATGAGGGCGACGTCGACCGGTTCCGAGGAGTTCACGAGAGTCGAGTTTACCGTCGGGCGCCGGGCGGGAGGCGGGCCGGGGGGCCGCTCCCCCATCAAATTGACGGCTTTTCCCGTCGGCGGGCGGCGGCGGCGGCCGCTGCTCGGGCGGGTGGGTCTCGATACGCCGCTCCGCGGCTACTCGACCAGCATGCAACCACCGCGGCGCGCAGGCGAGCGCCCCCCACGCAGGTGCCGCGGCGCGCAGGCGGGCGCCCCATGCTGATCGAGTAGCCCTCGCAGAGGGCGTATCGAGATCCGCCGTCGCAGAGACGGCGGCCGGAAGCCACCGTCCTGAAGGCGTGGGTCTCGATACGCCGCTCCGCGGCTACTCGACCGGCATGGCGGTCCGTCGGGTCAGGCGACGGGCTGCTTCGCCGCGATCAGCTCGGCGATCTGGACGGCATTGAGCGCCGCGCCCTTGCGGAGGTTGTCGTTGCTGATGAAGAGGGCGAGGCCGCGGCCCTCCGGGGCGCCCTCGTCGGCGCGGATGCGGCCGACGTAGCTCGGGTCGCTGCCGGCGGCCTCGAGCGGGGTCGGCACCTCGCGCAGCGCGACTCCGGGGGCGTCGGCGAGCAGCTCGCGGGCGCGCTCGGGGCTGAGCGGCGCCGAGAACTCGACGTTCACCGAGAGCGAGTGGCCGGTGAAGACCGGCACGCGCACGCAGGTGCCCGAGACCAGCAGGCCGGGCAGCTCGAGGATCTTGCGGCTCTCGTTGCGGAGCTTCTTCTCCTCGTCGGTCTCGTTCAGGCCGTCCTCGACGAGGCTGCCGGCGAAGGGGATGACGTCGAAGGCGATCGGCGCGACGTACTTGTCCGGCGCCGGGAAGGCGACCGCCGAGCCGTCGTGCACGAGGTCGAGCAGGTGCTCGTCGGCGACGGCCGCGCGGACCTGGCCGGCCAGCTCGTTCGCGCCGGCGAGGCCGCTGCCGGAGACGGCCTGGTAGGTGCTGACGATGAGGCGGGTGAGCCCGGCCTCCTGGTCGAGGACCTTGAGGATCGGCATCGCGGCCATCGTGGTGCAGTTCGGGTTCGCGATGATGCCCTTCACGGCCTGCTCGATCGCGTGCGGGTTGACCTCGCTGACGACCAGCGGGACCTCGGGGTCCATCCGCCAGGCGCTGGAGTTGTCGATGACGACGGCGCCCGCGGCGGCGAAGCGCGGTGCCTGCGCACGCGACCCCGTCGCTCCGGCCGAGAAGAGCGCGATGTCGAGCCCCGAGGGGTCGGCGGTCTCGGTGTCCTCGACCACGATGTCCTCGCCACGGAACGGCAGGGTGGTGCCGGCCGAGCGGGCGGTCGCGAAGAAGCGGATCGACGCGATCGGGAAGTCGCGCTCCTCGAGGAGGCGGCGCATGACGGTGCCGACCTGGCCGGTGGCGCCGACGACTCCGACGTGGAGGGGGGTGCTGCTCATGCTGGGCTCTTTCGTCCGTGGGCCGCTCGCGGAGGAGCGGCACGAAGGGGGTGCTGGCGGGAGGGCCGGGGCGGGCTCCCCGGAGACGGTACCGAACGACGGCGGAGTCGACGGGGCCGGAAGGTGCGATCGGCGGGATCGCGAGGGCGATCGGCGGTCAGCGCCCGGTGCCGGCGTAGACGACGGCCTCGTCCTCGGCGTCGAGGCCGAAGGCGGTGTGCACGACGCGGAGGGCGTCGTTCACCGTGTCGGCGCGGGTCACGACCGAGATGCGGATCTCGCTCGTGGAGATCATCTCGATGTTGATCCCGGCCTCGTAGAGCGAGCGGAACAGCTTGGCCGAGACGCCCGCGTTGGTGCGCATGCCAGCGCCGACGAGGGCGAGCTTGGCGATCTGGTCGTCGTACTGCAGCGACTCGAAGCCGACCTCGTCCTTCTCGGCGTTGAGCGCCGTGAGGACGGTCTGGCCGTCGGCCTTGGGCAGCGTGAAGGAGATGTCGGTGCGGCCGGTCGCGGCGGCGGAGACGTTCTGCACGATCATGTCGATGTTCGAGCCGGTCTTCGCGACGATCGTGAAGATCTGCGCGGCCTTGCCCGGGATGTCGGGCACGCCGACGACGGTGATCTTGGCCTCGTTGAGATCGGCGGCGACTCCGGCGATGATCGGCTCTTCCACGGGCTGTCCATTCTTCTCGGTGCTTCCGGGGGCGTCCTCGCCGGGCACGGCGTTGTAGACGATGGTGCCCTCGTTGGGGCTGAACGACGAGCGCACGTGCAGGGTGACGCCGTGGCGGCGGGCGAACTCGACGGCGCGGATGTGCAGGACCTTCGCGCCGGCGGCGGCGAGCTCGAGCATCTCCTCGCTGGAGATGCGGTCGAGCTTGCGGGCCTTCTTGACCACCCGTGGGTCGGCGGTGAAGACGCCGTCGACGTCGGTGTAGATCTCGCAGGTGTCGGCGCCGAGGCCGGCGGCGAGCGCGACCGCGGTGGTGTCCGAGCCGCCGCGGCCGAGGGTGGTGATGTCCTTGGTGTCGCGGTTGAAGCCCTGGAAGCCGGCGACGATGACGACCGCGTTCTCGTCCAGCGCGGCGCGCAGGCGGACCGGGGTGATGTCGACGATGCGGGCGGCGCCGTGCTGGGCGTCGGTGATCATGCCGGCCTGGCTGCCGGTGAAGGAGCGGGCGTCGTAGCCCATGCTCTTGATCGCCATGGCGAGCAGCGCCATCGAGATCCGCTCGCCGGAGGAGAGCAGCATGTCGAGCTCGCGGGGCGCGGGGATCGGCGTGACCTGGTGGGCCAGCTCGAGCAGGTCGTCGGTGGTGTCGCCCATCGCGGAGACGGCGACGACCACGTCGTTGCCGGCCTGCTTCGTCGCGACGATGCGCTTCGCGACCCGCTTGATGCTCTCCGCGTCGGCGACGGAGGACCCGCCGAACTTCTGGACGATCAGGCTCACGCGCTACTCCCGGGTCAGTGGCTCGGGCCGTGGCGACCCGACGCAGGAGTCTACCGGCGGGCGCATGCGCGAGGGGTCATGTTGCGGCGGCGGCTGTCGGGGTGTCCTCGGGGCGGGCCGGTGAGGTGCCTTCGGCACTCGGAACCGGCTCCGGCACGCGGGAACGGGCGGATTCGACGAGCCGGAGATGAATCCGCGAGCCGGAGATCCGGTTCGGAGACGTTCGGCACGCGGGAATTGGCCCGGCACGGCAAAACCGACGGAATCCACGAGCCGGAGGTACTTCGGCGAGCCTGAGATCCGATTCGGAGATGTTCGGCACGCGGGAGCAGGCTCGGCACGCCGGAACCGAACGAAACCACGAGCCGGAGGTGGATCCGCGAGCCGGAGGTCCGGTCCGGGGACGTCCGGCACGCGGAAACGGGCACGGCACGCCAGGACCGACCGAAACCACGAGCCGGAGGTGGATCCGCGAGCCCGAGGTCCGATACAGGGACGTCCGGCACGCGGAAACGGGCACGGCACGCCAGGACCGACCGAAACCACGAGCCGGAGATGAATCCGCGAGCCCGAGGCCCGATACAGGGACGTCCGGCAGGCGGAAACAGGCTCGGCACGCCGGAACCACGAGCCGGAGGTGGATCCGCGGGCCGGAGGTCCGATCCGGGGACGTCCGGCACGCGGAAACCGGCACGGCACGCCGGAACCGACCGGAACCGCGAGCCGGAGGTGGATCCGCAAGCCCGAGGTCCGGTCCGGGGACGTCCGGCACGCGGAAACAGGCTCGGCACGCCGGGAGCGACCAAGACCACGAGCCGGACGTGGATCCGCGAGCCGGAGGTGGGCGACGAGGGGCGGGGCGGCCCGTGTCAGTTCTCGACGAGGCGGCGGCCCTCGAAGGCGCGGCCGAGGGTGATCTCGTCGGCGTACTCGAGGTCGCCGCCGACGGGGAGGCCGGAGGCGAGGCGGGTGATGCGGATGCCGAGGGTGCTGAGCATGCGGGAGAGGTAGGTCGCGGTCGCCTCGCCCTCGAGGTTGGGGTCGGTCGCGATGATGACCTCCTGGACCTCGCCGTCGGCCAGGCGCTGCAGCAGCTGGCGGATCCGGAGCTGGTCGGGGCCGATGCCGTCGATCGGGCTGATCGCGCCGCCGAGCACGTGGTAGAGGCCGCGGAACTCGCGGGTGCGCTCGATGGCGGGGACGTCCTTCGCCTCCTCGACCACGCAGATGACGGCGCGGCTGCGGCGCGGGTCGCGGCAGATGCCGCAGGTGGCCTCCTCCGCGACGTTGCCGCAGATGTCGCAGAAGTGCACGCGGTTGCGCAGCTCCAGCAGGATCTCGGCGAGACGCGTGACGTCGAACGTCTCGGTCTGCAGGATGTGGAACGCGATGCGCTGGGCCGACTTCGGGCCGATGCCGGGGAGCCGGCCGAGCTCGTCGATCAGCTCCTGGACGATGCCTTCGTACATGCGGGCGCCTCCTCTCGGGATGCGGATTCAGTGGTGAGGAGTGCGGGAGCGAGGAGCGGGGCGACGGTCATGCGCCGGTCACCCGCGGACCGCGGGGGACGTGCGGCTGCTCCTCGATGAACTGGGCGCCGAGGATCTCGCGCACCACGGCCTCGCCGTAGCGCTGGCGGCCGTCGGCCGTGGCCGAGCGGGTGGTGCGGGTCACCGGGCGGGGCGCCGGCTCGGGCCGCTCGCGGGCACGGACGGGCGCGGGAGCGACGGGCGCCGGTGGTGCGGACGGCTCGCCGGGGGGCGCGACGGTGGCCCAGGAGTCGGGCATCGGCGGCTCGACCGGCGGCATGTCCTCCTCGGGCGGCTCCTCGTCGAACGGCGGCTCGTCGTCGGAGGGCTCGGCCGATGCGGCGGCCGGGCGGACCGGCGGCTCCTGCTCGGGGACGACCGGCGTCGAGCGCGGCGACGGGGCGAGGACCGGCACGTCGGACGGCTCGGGAGCGACGACCGTCTCGATCGCGGGCTCGGCGGCGACCTCGGCGGGGGCCGGGTCGGCCGGGATGGCGACCGTCGCCCACTCGTCGGGGTCGCTGGGGGCGGTCGCCGCCGCGGGCTGCTGCGCGGCGGACTGCTCGGCGGCGGGCGGCGGGGTCGCCTCGACGGCGGCGCGCTCGGCCTCGGGCGCGGTCGCGCGGGGCTCGACGCGGGCGATGTACTTGACCCGGAGGCCGAGGACCTGCTGGATCGCCTGGCGCAGGTGCTCGCTCACGCCGGGCTGACCGGCGCTGCCGGCCATCTTGAACGAGTCGACGTCGTTCTGGCTCGGGAAGGAGAGGGTGAGGACGTCGTCCTTCAGCGCCCGCACCTGTGCGGTGTAGGCGACGAGCCAGGCCGTCATCCGGGCCTTCTGCACGACCTCGAGGATCTCGGGCCAGCTGTCCTTCATCCGCTGCAGGGTGACGCCGCCGGGCTCGTCGGCCGCGGAGGGGTGGGGCGCTGCGGCGGGCACGGCCGGGCGCGGAGCCGCGGTGCCGGCCGGAGTCGCGTCGGCGGGAGTCGAATCAGCGGGAGTCGAGTCGGCGGGAGTCGAGTCGGCGGGAGTCGAGTCGGCGGGAGTCGAGTCGGCGGCGGCGCTCGGGACGGCGTCGGGCGCCGAGGACGCCGCGGCCGTGCCGGAACCGGCGTCGACCGACGCCGCGGAGACGACCGGGACCTCGACGCGCGGGGCCGCCGCGATCGACTCCGGCACCGACTCCGGCGTCGCGGCGTGCGACGCGAGGTGCGGCTCGGGCATGCGCGACTCGGGTGCGCGGGTCTCGGGCGCGCGGGAGGCGGCGGCACGGGACTCGGGCGCGCGCGGCTCCGGAGCACGCGAGTCGGCGAACGGCCGCGTCGACGCCGGGGCGGACTGCGACGGCGCCGGCACCACGACGGACGCGGGGGCGGCCGCCGCGCCGGAGCCGTGCACCAGCGTGCGCGCGATCATCAGCTCGAGGTGCAGCCGCGGCGAGGTCGCGCCCGTCATCTCGGTGAGCGCGTCGTTGACGATGTCGGCGATGCGGGAGAGCTCGCCGAGCCCGAGGGCGCGCGACTGGCCGGCCATCCGGTCGAGCTCGTCCTGGGACACGCCGCGGAGCACCGCGGAGGCCGCGCCTCCGGTGGCCGCGACGACGATGAGGTCGCGGAGCTTCTCGAGCAGGTCCTCGACGAAGCGGCGCGGGTCCTGACCGGTCTGGATGACGCGGTCGACCGCGCCGAACGCCTCGGCGGAGTCGTGCTCGGCGAGCGCGTCGACGACCTCGTCGAGCAGGGCGCCGTGGGTGTAGCCGAGCAGGGCGACCGCGCGCTCGTACTCGACCGTCTCGTCCTCGGAGCCGGCCATCAGCTGATCGAGGAGCGAGAGGGTGTCGCGGACCGAGCCGCCGCCGGCGCGGACGACCAGCGGGAGCACGCCCGCGGCGACGCTGACCTTCTCGCGCTCGCAGAGCTCCTGCGTGTAGTCGAGCATCTGCGCCGGCGGGACGAGCCGGAACGGGTAGTGGTGGGTGCGCGAGCGGATCGTGCCGATGACCTTGTCGGGCTCGGTCGTCGCGAAGATGAACTTCACGTGCTCCGGCGGCTCCTCGACGATCTTGAGCAGCGCGTTGAAGCCCTGCGGCGTCACCATGTGCGCCTCGTCGAGGATGAAGATCTTGAAGCGGTCGCGGGCCGGGGCGAAGATCGCCCGCTCGCGCAGGTCGCGCGCGTCGTCGACGCCGTTGTGGCTCGCAGCGTCGATCTCGACGACGTCGAGCGAGCCCTGGCCGTCGCGGCTGAGCTCGACGCAGCTGTCGCAGACGCCGCACGGGGTGTCCGTCGGGCCCTGGGCGCAGTTGAGGCAGCGGGCGAGGATGCGCGCCGACGTCGTCTTGCCGCAGCCGCGCGGACCGCTGAAGAGGTAGGCGTGATTGACGCGGTTGGTGCGCAGCGCCGTCATGAGCGGATCGGTCACCTGGGACTGGCCGATCATCTCGGCGAACGTCTCCGGCCGGTACCGGCGATACAGGGCTGCTACCACCCGACAAGAGTAGCCGCGACCTCCGACACCGGACGCGGGTCGCCGGAGCCGCCGCCTCCCGTAGCCTCGAGGCCGTGACCGGCCGCCCCCGCACTCCCTCGTTCGACGCCGTCGTCCTCGCCGGCGGACGCGGCGAGCGCCTCGGCGGCGCGGCCAAGCCGCTGCTCGAGCACGACGGCTCGACGCTGCTCGGGCACGCCCTGGCCGCTGTCGCCGGCGCCCGGCGCGTCGTGGTCGCGGGACCGCCGGAGCTCCGCGGCGGGGTCGGAGCGGCGCTCCTCGTCCAGGAGGAGCCCGCCTTCGGCGGACCGGTCGCCGGTCTCGCGGCGGCGCTGCCCCTGCTCGCGCGGGACGACGCGGCCGGCTGGATCGCCGTGCTCGCGGCCGACCTGGTCGATCCGGCCCCCGCGCTCGACCGGCTGCTGGCGGACGCCGCCTCCGCCGATCCCGCGACCGACGCCCTGCTCGCCGTCGACGGGGACGGCCGCGCGCAGCTCCTGCTCGGCCTGCACCGCCGAGCCGCGCTGACGGCCGCCGTGACCCGGCTCCCGGCGGTCGACGGCGCCTCCGTCCGCGCACTCCTGGCGGGGCTGGCCGTGCGGCTCGTCGAGGTGCCGGCCGGTTCGACCGCGGACGTCGACGACCGCGCCGACGCCCGCCGCCACGGCATCGCCGTGCCGGGCGCGGAGAGCGCGCGGGGCGCAGAATCCGAACCGGGCGCAGACTGAACGCGTGACCCACGACACGAACGCGACCCCTTCCTCCGCCCCGGACGCCCGCGAGGACACCGCCGCACTGCTCGCCGCCTGGTGGGACGAGCTGAGCGCCGCCCTCGGGCTCGCCGATGTGCCGGTCGAGCGCGACGCCCTGCTCTCCCTGGCCGGCGACGCGGCGCACGGCGTGGTGCGGCCGGCCGCTCCGCTGACGACGTTCCTCGCCGGCTACGCCGCGGGCCTGCAGGGCGGCGACCGGGCGGCGCTCGACGCGGCGGTGCGGACGTCGCTGGAGGCCATTCGCATGCGAACGCACGAATCCTGAGACGCTACTCCCTCCCCCTCGATCCGGCACCAGGCTTCGGGCGTACGTTTCGCTCGAGCCCCGACGCCGCGGCCCTCCTCCGGACGATCGCGGCGCGGCTCCCGCGGGCGCTCACGCACCGCGGTCGCATCCCGTGAAGGAGAACCGCATGTCAGGCAACAGAGCAGTCGCCTACAAGAGCCCCGGCGTCGTCGAGGTCATCGACATCGACTACCCGACCTTCGAGCTGAAGGACGGGCCGGGCGTGAACCCGGCGAACATCGGCAGGAAGCTGCCGCACGGCGCGATCCTCCGCACCGTCTCGACCAACATCTGCGGCTCGGACCAGCACATGGTCCGCGGGCGCACCACCGCTCCCGCCGATCTGGTCCTCGGGCACGAGATCACCGGCGAGGTCGTCGAGGTCGGGCCGGACGTCGAGTTCGTCAAGGTCGGCGACATCGTCTCGGTGCCGTTCAACATCGCCTGCGGCCGCTGTCGCAACTGCAAGGAGCGCAAGACCGGCATCTGCCTGAACGTGAACCCGGACCGCCCGGGCAGCGCCTACGGCTACGTCGACATGGGCGGCTGGGTCGGCGGGCAGGCCGAGTACGTGATGGTCCCCTACGCCGACTGGAACCTGCTCGTCTTCCCCGACCGCGACCAGGCGCTGGAGAAGATCCTCGACCTCACGATGCTCTCGGACATCTTCCCGACCGGCTTCCACGGCGCGGTCACCGCGGGCGTCGGGGTCGGCTCGACCGTGTACGTCGCGGGAGCCGGGCCCGTCGGACTGGCCGCTGCCGTCGGCGCGCAGCTGCTCGGCGCGGCCGTCGTGATCGTCGCGGACCTCAACGAGGAGCGGCTCGCCCAGGCGCGCTCGTTCGGCTGCGAGACCGTCGACGTCTCCAAGGGCGACCCGGCCGGCCAGATCGAGCAGATCCTCGGCGTGCCGGAGGTCGACTGCGGTGTCGACGCCGTGGGCTTCGAGGCGCACGGCAACGGCGCCGACTCGGGCACCGAGGCGCCGGCCACGGTACTCAACTCGCTGATGTCGATCACCGCGGCGGGCGGCGCGCTCGGCATCCCGGGGCTCTATGTCACCGGTGACCCGGGCGGAGTGGACGAGGCCGCGCAGGAGGGCTCGCTCTCGATCCGCCTCGGGCTGGGCTGGGCGAAGTCGCTGTCCTTCACGACCGGCCAGTGCCCGGTGATGAAGTACAACCGCTCGCTGATGATGGCGATCCTGCACGACAAGGTGCAGATCGCGAAGGCGGTGCAGGCCACGGCCATCACGCTGGACGAGGCGCCGCAGGGCTACGCCGACTTCGACAAGGGCGCCGCGAAGAAGTTCGTGCTGAACCCGAACGGGTACCTCGGCTGAGCCCGCCGACGGCGCCGGGTCCTCGGATCCGGCGCCGTCGCCGGCCCGGCGCGGGCGCGACCAGAATGGACGGATGAGCGACATCGACTGGGACGGCGCTCGCGCGCGGATCACCGCGGCGACCGCTCCCGGGCCGCTCGCGACGGTCCCACTGCTCGAGGCGGAGGGCTCCGTCACAGCGAGCGCCGTGCTCGCTCCGCGACCGCTCCCCCACTACGACTCCTCGGCGATGGACGGCTGGGCCGTCCGCGGGGCGTCGCCCTGGCGGCTCGGACCGGGCAGCGCCGAGCCGATCGTCACCGGCGGGGTCGTGCCGGAGTGGTGCGAGGGCGTCCTCCCGAGCGAGCGCGGCCGGGTGACCGGGGACGTGCTCTCCTCGGAGCACCCGGTGCCGCTCGGGCGGCACATCCGCAGCGCGGGCGACGAGGCCCCGGCCGGAACCGCGCTCGTCGACTCCGGCGTGCGGCTGCGGCCGGCGCACCTGGCGCTGCTCGCGATCGCGGGCTTCGACGAGCTCGTCGTGCGGCGGCCGGCGACGGTCGATCTGCTCTTCACCGGTGACGAGGTCGACACCGCGGGGATGCCCAGGGCCGGGCGCGTCCGCGACGCGTTCACGCCGCTGCTGCCGCCGCTCGTCGCGCGCGGCGGGGGTGCGGTGGGATCGGTGCGGCGGCTCGGCGACGACGACGAGGCGATCGCCCGCGCGCTGCTCGCGAGCACGGCTCCACTGCAGATCACGACGGGCGGGACCGGGCGGTCGCGGGTGGACGCGGTGCGGCGGGCGCTCCGGATCGCGGGGGCGACCCTGATCGTCGACGGGGTCGCGATGCGGCCGGGGCATCCGACGGTGATCGCGTCGCTGCCCGGCGGGGCGGTCGTGCTCGCGCTGCCCGGGAATCCGCTCGCCGCGTTCCTCGCGGCACTGTCGTTCCTGCCGCCGGCGCTGGACGCGGCGAGCGGGGCCGCCGCGCCGGTGCTGCGTCAGGGCGTGCTGGGCGAGCCGCTCGGCCGCGCCGGGTCGACCGTGCTCGTGCCGGTCGTCGAGGCGGACGGCGTCTGGCGGGCGGTGCACGGGATCCGCTCGCACATGCTCTCGGGGCTCACGGTGGCGGAGGCTGTCGCCGTCGTTCCGGCGGGCGGTGCCGCGGCCGGGGAGAGGGTGCGGCTGCTTCGGCTGCCGTGGTGAGCGCGACCGGACTGCTGACGGGGCGGGTCTCGATACGCCGCTCCGCGGCTACTCGACCAGCATGGTGCGCAGCGGGCGTAGCGAGCGGCCTGCCTTCATGCTGATCGAGTAGGCCGCGCAGCGGGCGTATCGAGATCCGCCGGCGTCAGGAAGGGTGGGTCTCGATACGCCGCTCCGCGGCTACTCGACCAGCATGTTCCGCAGCGGGCGTAGCGAGATCCACCGGGCGGGTCAGGCGGCCGGCTCCAGGCGGACGACGACGGACTTCGAGGTGGGGGTGCCGCTGACCGCCGCGGTGGAGTCGAGCGGGACGAGCACGTTCGTCTCGGGGTAGTAGGCCGCGATGCAGCCGCGCGGGGTGTCGTACGCGACGACGCGGAAGGACGGGGCCCGGCGCTCGAGGCCGTCCTCCCACTCCGAGACCAGGTCGACCATCGCGCCGTCGGCGAGGCCCTGCTCGGCGATGTCGTCGGCGTGCACGAAGACGACGCGGCGGCCGCCGTGGATGCCGCGGTAGCGGTCGTCCTTGCCGTAGATCGTGGTGTTGAACTGGTCGTGCGAGCGCAGCGTCTGCAGCAGCAGGCGCCCCTCCGGGACCTTCGGGTACTGCAGCGGGTTCGCGGTGAAGCGGGCGAGGCCGGTCGCGGTGGCGAAGCGCCGCTCGTCGCGCGGCGGGTTGGGCAGGACGAAGCCGCCCGGCTCGTTCACGCGGCGCTCGAAGTCCTCGAAGCCGGGGACGACGGCGGCGATGTGCCGGCGGATCAGGCGGTAGTCCTCCCGCAGCGCCGCCCAGTCGACGACCGGCGTGTTCGGGCGGTCGGCGAGCAGGCGCTCCGCGATGCCGGTGAGGATGGCGACCTCGGACTGCAGGACCGGACTCGGCGGCGCGAGCCGCCCGCGCGAGGCATGCACGGCGCTCATCGAGTCCTCGACGGTGACCCGCTGCTCCCCCGTCGCGCGCTTGTCGGAGTCGGTGCGGCCGAGAGTCGGCAGGATCAGCGCGCGGCGGCCGGTGACGACGTGCGAGCGGTTGAGCTTGGTCGAGACGTGCACCGTGAGCGCGAGCGAGCGCATCGCGGCCTCGGTGACGCCGGTGTCGGGCGTCGCGCGGGCGAAGTTGCCGCCGAGGCCCATGAAGACGCGCGCCTTGCCGTCGCGCATGGCGCGGATCGCGGCGACCGTGTCGGTGCCGTGCTCGCGCGGCGAGGCGAAGGAGAACTCACGGTCGAGCGCGTCGTGAAAGGAGTCCGGCATCCGCTCGAAGATCCCCATCGTGCGGTCGCCCTGCACGTTCGAGTGGCCGCGCACCGGGCAGACGCCCGCGCCCGGCTTGCCGATGCTGCCGGTCAGCAGCAGGACGTTCACGACGTCCTTGAGGGTCGCGACGGAGTGCGCGTGCTGCGTGAGACCCATCGCCCAGCAGACGATGGTGCCCTCGCTCGCCGCGATCAGCTCGGCGATCTCGCGGATGCGGGCCTCGTCGATCCCGCTCGCCCGCTCGATCTCGGACCACTCGGTGCCGCGGATCTCGTCGAGGTAGCCCTCGAGGCCGTCGGTGCTCTCGGCGATGAAGGCGCGGTCGAAGACACCGCCGCGCGCCTCCTCCGCGTCGAGGAGCGCCTTGCCGAAGCCCTGGAAGAGCGCCTGGTCGCCGCCCAGCCGCACCTGGAGGAAGTGGTCGGCGAGCGCCGTGCCGCCGCCGATCATGCCGCGCACGGTCTGCGGGTTCTCGAAGCGCAGCAGGCCCGCCTCGGGCAGCGGGTTGATCGCGACGATCGTGCCGCCCGCGCGCTTCGCCCGCTCGAGCGCGGTGAGCATCCGCGGGTGGTTGGTGCCCGGGTTCTGGCCGGCGACGATCAGCAGCGGCGCCCGCTCGACGTCGTGGAGGCTGACCGAGCCCTTGCCGATGCCGATCGTCTCGGTCAGCGCGGACCCGCTGGACTCGTGGCACATGTTCGAGCAGTCCGGCAGATTGTTGGTGCCGAAGCCGCGCACCAGCAGCTGGTAGACGAACGCGGCCTCGTTGGAGGTGCGGCCCGATGTGTAGAAGATCGCCTGGTCGGGATCGGCGCAGGCGCGCAGCTCGTCCGCGACGACGTCGAGCGCCTCGTCCCAGCCGACCGGGCGGTAGTGCGTCGCGCCCTCGTCCAGGAGCATCGGCTCCGTGAGGCGGCCCTGCTGGCCGAGCTGGTAGTCGTCCCAGCCCTCGAGCTCGGTCATCGAGTGCCCGGCGAAGAAGTCGGCCGTGACGGTGCGCAGCGTCGCCTCCTCGGCGACCGCCTTCGCGCCGTTCTCGCAGAACTCCGCGACGTGCCGCTTGTCGCCCTCGGGCCAGGCGCAGCCGGGGCAGTCGAAGCCGGTCTTCTGGTTCACCCGGAGGAGCGTCTCGGCGCTGCGCAGCGGACCCATCTGCTTGAGCGAGATCTGCAGCGCGTGCGCGACGCCGGGGATGCCGACGGCCCGCCTCTTCGGGGCGCCGACCGTGACGGCGCTCTCGTCGATCGGGTTCTCACGGGCTTCGGCGTCATCGACCATTCCTGCATGCTACGTCGGGGAGCGGGTGGGAGGATGAGCGCCGGCCGTCCGGGCTCTCAGGTCGCGGGGCGGTGCGCCAGCCGCGTCGAGGAGGACCCCATGAGCCGTGCCGTCGCCCGGACCCGCCTGATCGCCGTCCGCGCCGGGGAGCCGACCCGCCGCCGCGAGGACGTGCTGGCCGTCGAGGAGCCGCTCGAGATCCGCGTGGGCGGGCGGCGATTCAGCGTCACCATGCGCACTCCCGGGGAGGACTTCGACCTGGTCGCCGGGTTCCTGGTGTCGGAGGGGGTGCTCACCTCGACGGAGCAGCTCGCGGCGATGCGCTACTGCGCGAGCGGCGCGGGGCCGAGCGAGAACACCTACAACGTGATCGACGCGACGGTGCGCGGGGGCCGCGCGGAGATCCTGCTCGACCGCGAGCGCTCGGTGTACACGTCGAGCTCGTGCGGGGTCTGCGGGCTGGCGTCGCTGGAGGCCGTCGCGACGGAGTCCGCGTGGAGCGTGGCGGAGGATCCGCTGCGGGTGTCGACCGAGCTGCTCGTGTCGCTGCCGGACCGGCTGCGGGAGGCGCAGGCGGTGTTCGAGCGGACCGGCGGCCTGCACGCGGCCGGCCTCTTCGACTCGGACGGCTCGCTTCTGGCGCTGCGGGAGGACGTGGGGCGGCACAACGCGGTCGACAAGGTCGTCGGCTGGGGCCTGCGCGAGGGCCGGCTGCCGCTGCGCGGCACGCTGCTGCAGGTGTCGGGCCGCGCCTCGTTCGAGCTCGTCCAGAAGGCCGTGATGGCGGGCATCCCCCTCCTCGCGGCCGTCGGCGCCCCGTCCTCGCTCGCCGTCGACCTCGCCCGCGACGCGGGTCTCACCCTCATCGGCTTCAGCCGCGGCGCCGGCTTCAACGTCTACGCGGGCGACGCCCGCCTCGCCGCAGACTGACGCCGGCGGGTCTCGGTCTGCAAGCTCGGGCAGGGTGGGTCTCGATACGCCGCGTCCCGCGGCTACTCGACCAGCATGCACAGGACGGCGACCGCGGATGGCAGCAGCCCGCGCGCGAGCGCGGCCCTCCCACTGCTTGCACGTTCATCGGCGACGTGGAAGGCAGCAGCTCGCGCGTCAGCGCGGCCCTTCCGCTGCTCGCACGTTCACCGGCGCCGTCGCCGGAAGCAGCTCGCGCGGCAGCGCGGCCCCACCGCTGCTCACGCGACCACCGAGGACGTCGGCCGCACCGGGCTTGCACGGGCAGGGCAGAGGGCCGCGACCCGGAATCGCGTGCCAGCGATTCAGGGCAGCCCGACGCGACCCGCTCCACAGAACGCTCCCACCTGTGCAAGCCGACCGCGAGTCGTGTAGCGGCTGCGCCGCTACACGACCGATAAGGACTGCCGGGCGATCTCGAGTTCCTCGTTGGTGGGGATGACGAGGACGGCGACGCGGGAGTCGTCGGTGGAGATGCGGCGGGGGCCGCGGTCGCGGGCGGTGTTGCGCTCGGGGTCGAGCTCGATGCCGAGGCCCTCGAGGCCGCGGAGGGCGCCGGCGCGGACGGCGGGGACGTTCTCGCCGACTCCGGCGGTGAAGACGATCGCGTCGACGCGGCCGAGCTGGGCGTAGTAGGCGCCGACATAGTGGCGGAGGCGGTGGTAGTAGACCTCGAGCGCGGCGATCGCGGTCTCGTCGCCGGACTCGGCCGCGTCCTGCACGTCGCGCATGTCGCCGCGGCCGGAGAGGCCGAGGAGTCCGCTGCGGCGGTTGAGGACGGCGTCGAGCTCGTCGGTGGAGAGGCCGGCCTTGCGGGCGAGGTGGAAGACGACGGCCGGGTCGAGGTCGCCGGAGCGGGTGCCCATCACGAGGCCCTCGAGCGGGGTCATGCCCATCGAGGTCTCGACGGACGCGCCGCCGTCGATCGCGCAGGCGGAGGCACCGTTGCCGAGGTGCAGGACGATCGTCTTGAGGTCGGAGCGGCGGCGGCCGAGGAACGCGGCGGCCGCCTCGGAGACGAACTTGTGCGAGGTGCCGTGGAAGCCGTAGCGGCGGATGCGGTGCTTGTCGGCGAGCTCGGCCGGGATCGCGTAGGTGGAGGCCGCCGCGGGGATGGTGTGGTGGAACGCGGTGTCGAAGACGGCGACGTGCGGGACGTCCGGGAAGGCCTTCTGCGCGGCCTCGATGCCCTCGAGGTTGGCGGGGTTGTGCAGCGGGGCGAGGTCGCTGAGGTCCTCGATGTTGATCTTGACGAGGTCGGTGACGACGGTCGGCTCGTAGAAGCGCTTGCCGCCGTGCACGACGCGGTGGCCGACGGCGATCGGCGGGAACTCGTCGAGGCTCGGGCCGTGCTCGGCGAAGGCGCGGATCATCGCGTCGAAGCCGGCCGTGTGGTCCGGGATCGGCGTCTCGAACTCGACGGTGTCGCCGTCGTGGCTGTGCTTCGTGCGGCCGGTCTCCTCGCCGATCCGCTCGACGAGGCCGCTCGCGAGCGTCTCCTCCGTCGTCATCTCGATGAGCTGGTACTTGAAGGACGACGAGCCGCTGTTGACGACGAGGACGACGGACACGGTGGGACTCCTGGGGGTTCGGGGTCGGACGGGGCGCTCGGGCGGGTGGCCCTCAGCGCACGACGGGGATGGCGGAGGTCGGCGGGACGATGGCCTGGGTCGCCGCCTGGATCGCGGTGATCGCGACGGTGTTGACGATGTCCTGCACGAGGGCGCCGCGGGAGAGGTCGTTGACCGGCTTCCGCAGGCCCTGCAGGACCGGCCCGATCGCGACGGCGCCGGCCGAGCGCTGCACGGCCTTGTAGGTGTTGTTGCCCGTGTTGAGGTCGGGGAAGATGAACACCGTCGCGCGACCGGCGACCTGCGAGCCGGGCATCTTCGAGGCGGCGACGGCCGCGTCCGCGGCGGCGTCGTACTGGATCGGGCCCTCGACGAGCAGGTCGGGGCGGCGCTCGCGGACGAGCGCGGTGGCCGCGCGGACCTTCTCGACGTCGGCGCCCGCTCCGCTCTCGCCGGTGGAGTAGGAGAGCATCGCGATCCGCGGGTCGATGCCGAACTGCTGCGCCGTCTCGGCGGAGGAGATCGCGATGTCGGCCAGCTGCGCCTCGGTCGGGTCGGGGTTCACGGCGCAGTCGCCGTAGACGAGGACGCGGTCGGCCAGCGCCATCAGGAACACGCTCGAGACGACGGAGACGCCGGGGCTGGTCTTGATGATCTCGAAGCCGGGTCGGATGGTGTGCGCGGTGGTGTGCGCGGCACCCGAGACCATGCCGTCGGCGAGGCCGAGCTGCACCATCATCGTGCCGAAGTAGGAGACGTCGGTGACGGTGTCGTAGGCGTGGTCGAAGGTGATGCCCTTGTGCGCGCGGATGCGGGCGTACTCCTCGGCGAAGCGGTTGCGGTGCTCCGGGTCGAGGACGCTGAGGACACGGGCGCCGTCGATGTCCAGGCCGAGGCTCGCGGCGCGGGAGCGCACCTCGACCTCCTCGCCGAGGATCGTCAGGCGGGCGATGCCGCGCTTGAGCACGGTCGCGGCGGCGCGGAGGATGCGGTCGTCGCCGCCCTCGGGCAGCACGATGTGCCGGTCGGCGATGCGGGCGCGCTCGATCAGGCCGTACTCGAACATCAGCGGCGTGACGACCTCGGAGCGGCCGACGTCGAGGAGGGTGAGCAGCTCGACGGGGTCGATCGCCTCGGCGAACAGGGCGAGGGAGGTGTCGCGCTTGCGCGGCGAGTCGGCGGCGAGGCGACCGCGTGCGGCGGTGACCCGCACGGCGGTGTCGTAGGTGCCGAGCTCGGTCATCACGATCGGCAGGCGGTTGTCGACGCCCTCGATCAGGCGGACGATCGGCTCCTGCAGCTCGAAGCCGCCGTTGAGGATGATCGCGGAGACCGTCGGGAAGTTGCCGGAGGCGTGCGCCATGATCACGGCGAGCACGACCTCGGGGCGGTCGCCGGGGACGATGACGACGCCGCCCTCCATCAACCGCGGCAGCACGTTGACCATCGACATGCCGGCGACGACGACGCCGAGCGCCTCGCGGCCGAGCAGCTCCGGATCGCCCGCGACGAAGACGCCGTCGACGGCGTCGATGATGCGCGAGACACTCGGGGCGACGAGGGACGGGTCCTCGTGGATCGCCCAGACCGGGGCGCCGGAGGGCAGGGCCTCGCGGATCGCGGCGACGGCCTGCTCCGAGGTACCCGGGTCGGCGCGGTTGGCGACGACGCCGATGAGGCTCGCGTGCGCGGTGCGCAGCTCGACCGCCGCGAGCTCGGTGATCTGCCGCATCTCGTCGGGCGTGCGGGCGGGGGCCTGGCCGAGCTGCTCGCTCCGGGACGGATCGCGGCCGGTGAGGACGAGGAGGACGGGAGCGCCGAGGTTCGCGGCGATGCGCGCGTTGTAGCCGAGCTCCGTCGGGCTGCCGACGTCGGTGTAGTCGGAGCCGAGGATCACGACGGTGTCGCACTGCGCCTCGACGGCCTTGTAGCGCTCGACGATGCGGGAGAGGGCGGCCTCGCCGTCGGCGTGCACGTCCTCGTAGGTGACGCCGATGCAGTCGTCGTAGGCGAGACCCGAGTCGGAGTGCCCGAGCAGCATCTCGAGCACGTAGTCGCGCTCGGAGGTGGAGCGGGCGATCGGGCGGAAGACGCCGACCCGCTGCACCTGACTGCTGAGCAGGTCGAGGACGCCGAGGGCGACCGTGGACTTGCCCGAATGACCTTCGGCGGACGAGATGTAGATGCTCTGAACCATCGGCGCAAGCCTAGCGACGGGCGCCCTCCGGAGGCTGGGCGGGTGCCCGGGATGGGAGAGCGTGCAGGAGCGGCGGTGTGTGGAGGAGAGGTGGGCCGGGTGCGCGACCCGTTAAAAGGAAAGACCCCCCGCGCACCCGCCAGAGCCCGGTTACCCTTGCTGCGTTTCCGCCCTGGGGGAGTTGGCCTGGATGGCGCCACGCGGGGAGCCGGGAGACAGTCTAACCGACGTCGGCGGCGTGCAGGCACGGCCGTCGCGGGGCCGTGGTCAGCGGAGGGCGCCGGCACCGGCTAGTATTGATGAGTCGCGGCCACGGTCGCGCCAGGAGGATTCGCCTAGTGGCCTATGGCGCACGCTTGGAAAGCGTGTTGGGTGCAAGCCCTCGGGGGTTCGAATCCCCCATCCTCCGCCGAACGGCGCCGCACGCTCTCGCCAGCTGCGGCGCCGTTCTCTGTTTCCCGGCGCGTGGTGTTTCCCGGCGCATGGCGCCTCCCCCGCCGAGTCGCCCGAGAAGGCTTTCGAGTCGCCCGAGAAGGCTCGTTCCCGGAGTGGAGAACGCGCCTTCTCGGGCGAGTCAGTGCGCTCGTCAGCGGGTGAGGCGCAGGAGCCACTCGTCGAGGAGGGCGGACTCGGCGGCGGTCAGGCCGTCGACGCCCGGCAGCGCGGTGCGCAGGGCGACCGCGTGGGCGGCGAAGGCGCGGGCGGCAGGGTCGGTCGGGCCCGCCTCCGCCGTGGTGATCGCGGCGAGGACGGCCTCGCGGGAGCGGGCGGAGAGCTCGTCGTCCGGCGCGGACGCGAGGGTGAGGGTGCAGCCGAGGGCGGCGGACTGCAGGAGGCGGGCGGCGTGCTCGACCTCGACGGTCAGGCGGCCGGCCTCGGCGACGGCGCGGACGTGGGCGGCGAGGACGCCGCGAGCGAGGCGGGCCGCCTCCGACTCCTCCCCCGGGCGCCCGGTGAACATCAGGGCGTAGAGGTGCGGCTCGGCGAGGCCGAAGGCGATGTGGTGGTCCCAGGCGGCGCGGAGGGCGTCGACGGGGTCGACAGGTGCGTCGACGGCGTCGAACTCGGCCTGGGCGGAGGCGAAGCCCGCGGCGGCGACGGAGTCGAGCAGGCCGCGGAGGTCGCCGAAGGTGCGGTAGATGGTGGGCGCCTGGACGCCGGCCGCCGAGCTGATCGCTCGGGTCGAGACGGCGTCGCGGCCGCCCTCCGCGAGCAGCGCCGCCGTCGCGCTGAGGATGCGGTCGCGGGTCGTCGGGCTCTCGGTCACGAGTATCGACGCTAACACGGCGGCGTTAGCGGACGTGCGCGGGGAGTGCCGGTGACGTGGATCTCGATACGCCCGCGGCGCGGGCTACTCGATCAGCATGGAATTCCACTGTGTGGAACATTGCCTGGGCTACTCGATCAGCTCGGGCAGCGCGCGGCGCAGCCCGAGCGGGCCGCGGGCGCTGACGGGGTGAGCTGCAAGGCGGAGGAGGAAGCGATACCGGCGGTATCGCGCCCGACGACAACGCCGCAGATCGCCCCGTCAGCGGCCGCGGCGGGCCGTGCCGAAGATGCCTCGGACGACCTCGCGCAACAAGGTCTTCCCCACCGAGGACCCGAGGACCTCCTCGACGACGGTCTTGTCGCGGCGGGTGGAGCGGGAGCGGGTGGTGGGCGCGGTGCGGCGGCGGGAGCGCTCGGCCGCCTGGTCGGCGCGGCGCTCGGCGGCGGCGCGGTCCTTGGCCCGCTGAGCGGCGGCGCGGGCGTCCTCCTTGGCGCGGCGGGCGTCGTCGGCGGCCTGCTCCTTGGCGCTGCGGGCGGCCTCGGCGGCCTGCTCCTTCGCGCGGCGGGCGTCCTCCTCGGCCTGCTCCTCGGCGGCGGCGCGGGCCTCCTCGGCGTCGGCGGCCGCGTCGAGGCGGCGGGTGAGGATCTCGCGGGCGGAGTCGCGGTCGAGCGGGGTGCCGTAGCGGGCGAGCAGCGGGGAGCGCTGGACGCTCGCCTCCCGCTCGGCCTCGGGGGTCGGCGCCATCGAGCCGCGCGGTGCCCGGAGCCGGGTCCAGGCGACCGGGGTCGGGGCGCCGCGCTCGTTCATCACCGTGACGATCGCCTCGCCGATGGGGAGCGCCTGCAGCACCTCGCCGAGGTCGTAGTCGCTCTCGGGGTAGGTCGAGACCGTGGCGCGCAGGGCCTTCGCGTCGTCGGGGGTGTGCGCGCGCAGCTGGTGCTGGATCCGCGAGCCGAGCTGGGCGAGGACGTCGCTCGGCACGTCCTTCGGGGTCTGCGTCACGAAGACGATGCCGACGCCCTTCGAGCGGATCAGCCGCACGGTCTGCGTGATGGCCGCGAGGAAGTCCTTCGAGGCGTCGCGGAAGAGCAGGTGCGCCTCGTCGAAGAAGAAGACCAGCTTGGGCCGGTCGAGGTCGCCGACCTCGGGCAGGTCGTTGAAGAGGTCGGCGAGCAGCCACATCAGGAACGTGGAGAACAGCGCGGGCTTGTCCGCGACTCCGGGGACCTCGAGCAGGCTGACGACGCCGCGGCCGTCGGGCGCGAGGCGGAGGAACTCAGCGGTGTCGATCTCGGGCTCGCCGAAGAAGACGTCGGCGCCCTGGTCGGCGAAGGCGATCAGCTCGCGCAGGATGACGCCGGCGGTGGCCTTGGACAGCCCACCGAGCTCGGCCAGCTCGGCCTTGCCCTCGTCGCCGACGAGGTAGGTGAGCACGGCGCGCAGGTCGGAGAGGTCGACGAGCGGCAGCCCGGCGCTCTCGGCGTAGTGGAAGACCAGGCCGAGGCTCGACTCCTGGGTGTGGTTGAGGCCGAGGACCTTCGCCAGCAGCAGGGCGCCGAAGCCGGTGACGGTCGCGCGAACGGGGACGCCGGTGCCGACGCCGCCGAGTGCGAAGTACTCGGCGGGAGCGGCCTCGGGGGTCCAGTCCTGGCCGATGGTGCGGGTGCGGGCGAGCAGCTTCTCGTCGGGGGTGCCGGCGGTCGCGAGTCCGGACAGGTCGCCCTTGATGTCGGCGGCGAAGACGGGGACGCCGTGCGCGGAGAGCTGCTCGGCGAGGACCTGGAGCGTCTTGGTCTTGCCGGTGCCGGTCGCGCCGACGACGAGGCCGTGGCGGTTGAGCATCCCGAGCGGGATGCGGACGGGGACGTCGGCGCGGGCGTCGCCGTTGACGAGGGCGCCGATCTCGAGGGCGGGGCCGGTGAAGGCGTAGCCGGCGCGGACGGCGTCGACGGCGGACTCGGCGAGCGGTCCGGGCGTGGGGGCGGCGGACGGTGCGGGTGCGGATGCCGCGGCGGGCGCGGACGCCGGGACCGGTGCGGGCACTGCGGTCGGCGCCGGGACCGGTGCGGGCGCTGCGACGGGCGCGGGCCCCTCCCCCGGACCGCCGTCGACCAGCCGCACGTCGTCGACGACCGCGGCCGCCTCCTCCGGACCGGCGACCGCCTCGAGGGCCGCGGCGGCAGCCTCCGCGCGGGCCAGCGCCTCGGCGGCCTCGGCCTGCAGTCGTCGGGCGGCCTCGAGGGCCGTGCGTGCGTCGTCCCTCGCCGAGGCGAGCCCGTCGTCGTTGCTCATGGGGTCAGCCTAGGGTCGCGACGCCGGCCGAGCCCGGCTCGCCCCGGCCCGATCCGCGCGCACTCCGCATCGACCGGCGTCACGGCCGACCCCGCCGACCGCGCTCCCGCTCAGTCCTCGCGGACGTGCCACGGCTGGCCGTAGCCGCCCTCGTCGAGCGGGCGGGCCATCAGCTCGAGGAACGGCTCGGCGTCGAACGCCTCCGGCCCGAGCACCCCGGCGCCGGACCAGGCACCTGTCGCGAGCAGCTCGAGGGCGATCACCGGGTTGAGCGCGGTCTGCCAGACGACGCACTGGGTGCCGTACTCCGCCATCGTCCACTCGTTGTCGCTGACGTGATACAGGTACACCTCGCGGTGCTCGCCGTCCTTGGCGCCGGAGACCCAGAGGCCCGCGCAGGTCTTGCCGGTCATCCGCGGGCCGATGCTCGCCGGGTCGGGCAGGCCCGCGGCGACCACGTCGCGCGGCGAGACCAGCACCGGCCCGTCGGCGGAGCGGACCCGGACCGGCTCCGTGCGGTCGAGTCCGAGCAGGTTGAGCGTGCGGAGGACGCCGATGAACTCGG
Source organism: Rathayibacter sp. PhB179 (assembly GCF_004345345.1). Lineage (NCBI taxonomy): Bacteria > Bacillati > Actinomycetota > Actinomycetes > Micrococcales > Microbacteriaceae > Rathayibacter > Rathayibacter sp. PhB179. Next base: position 216,988 of record NZ_SLVD01000008.1, read on the forward strand.
CGCCGAGGCCGTACTTGAAGGTGACCCGCTTCGCATCGAGCCAGCGCGGCATCAGCAGCACCTCCTCGTGCTCGACGTTGACGCACTCGACGGGGCCGATCCCCTCGGGGAACTCGAACACCTCCGGTTCGGAGAACGGCGGCGTCGTGAACCAGCCGCGGTCCTTCTCGTAGATCACCGGCGGGTTCAGGCACTCCTCGATGGTCGTCCAGATCGAGAAGGAGGGCGCGAAGATCTCGGCGCCGGAGTCGTCGCGGACGACGAGGTTCGCGCCGTCGCGGACGCCCAGCTCGTCGATCTCGTCGAAGAGGTGGTCGGCGGCGTAGCGGGCGAAGACGTCGGAGAGCCCGGGCTCGACGCCCATGCCGACCAGGGCGAGGCGGCCGGCGGATTCCCACGTGGGCGCGGCGGCGAACTGCTCGTCGCCGAGCTTCAGCCCGGTCTTCGCGTGCGGCTCCTCGGGGTGCGGCCGGGAGAGGCTCATCGCCATGTCGACGTAGTCGGCGCCGGCGGCGAGGGCGCCCGCGAAGATCGTCGGCACGAAGGACGGCTCCACCGCGTTCATCACGTGGGTGGCGCCGTGCGCGCGGGCGACGGTCTCGACGTTCTCGGCGTCGGAGGCGTCGATGCGCGCGGCGACGAAGCGGTTCTCGACGCCGTCGGCGCCGTGCCGCTCGAGGATCCAGGCGACGGTGCGCTCGGCCCGGGCGAGCTCGTAGTCGCAGACGATGATCTGCTCGAAGAAGGAGCGGCGGGCGGCGATCTTCGCGAAGGCGTCGCCGACGCCGCCGGCGCCGACCAGGAGGATTCTCATGCAGCCACCGTAGCGACGGAATCGCTCGTGGTTCAAGGTCGGGACCGCGGGAATCGGGAGGCGGGGCGGATCTGCACGACGGAATCCGTCACTCCTGCGCCGTCTCCTCCGCGATCTCGAGGAGGCGGATGAAGCGCGAGAGCCGCTCGAGCGCCGCCATCGAGGTGGGCGGCGACGCCGCCAGGGCCGGGGAGTGCACGAGGAACGCGGCCCACTTCGCCCGCGAGATCGCGACGTTCAGCCGGTTGGGCAGCAGCAGGAACTCGAGCCCGCGCGGGACATCGGCGCCGGAGGAGGCGGCGAGCGAGACGATCGCGACGACCGCCTCCCGGCCCTGGAAGAGGTCGACCGTGCCGACCAGCGTCTCCTCGAGCCCGGCCGCGTCGAGGGCGTCGCGGAGGAGCGCGCCCTGCGCGTTGTACGGGGCGACGACGATGACGTCCGCGGCGGTGAGCGAGCGCTCGCCGTGCTCGTCGGTCCAGGCGCGGCCGACCATCGAGAGGGCGATCTCGACGACTCGGCGCGCCTCGTCCGGGGAGGAGGTGGTGTCGCCGGCGTGCACGACCGGGACCGCGTGCAGTCCGGGCCTGACGCCGTCGAGCCGGCGCACCTCCGGGGCGCGGGAGGAGAGGGCGCCCTCGTAGGAGAGCTCGGAGACGGCGGCGGCGAGCGCGGGGTGCATCCGGTAGGTCTGCGCGAGGAAGTAGCCGTAGGCGGGCGGCAGGACGTCGTGGCCGTCGGCGAGCCAGCCGAGCGCCGACTCGTCGACCGGCTCGGGGTGCGAGCCCTGGCTGACCTGCGGGAGCTGCTGCGGGTCGCCGAGGAGGAGCACGCGCTCCGCGGCGATCGCGGAGGCGATGGTCGGCGCGAGCGAGAACTGGCCGGCCTCGTCGATCACCAGCAGGTCGAGCGAGCGGCGCGGGACGCTGCCCGCGTTGGCGAAGGTCCAGGCGGTGCCGCCGACGACGCAGCCGCCGCCCCCGGCGAGCGCGGCGAGGGCGGCGCCGTTCTTCACCGGCGTCCAGGCGACGGCGGCGAGGGCCTCCGCGGAGCTGCCGGCCTTGGGCACCTTCGCGACCCGGGCGCGGTCGACGCCCTTCGCGACGACCGCGGTCAGGACGTTCTCGACGACGGAGTGGGACTGCCCGACGACGCCGACTCGCCAGCCGTGCTCGGTGACGAGCCGGGCGATGACGTGCGAGCCGACATAGGTCTTGCCGGTGCCGGGCGGGCCCTGGACGGCGAGCGTCGCGCGCTCGAGGCCGAGCAGGGTCTCGACGACGGCGGCGATGACGTCGTCGCCCTCGACCGGCGCGACGACGGCCGGGGGCACGCGCCGGAGCACGTCGAGGGCGGGGTCTGCCAGGAGTGCGGGCAGGGCGTCGAGCACCTGGCCGCCCCACTCCGCGATCGCCTCGGGCTGCGGGGCGGCCCGGGGCGGCGGTGCGGGCGCGAGGGCGATCGGGACGTCGTCGTGCGAGTCCTCCCCCGCGCGCAGGCCCTCCTTGAGCAGCAGCACGACCCGCTCGCCGTCGTCGGACGCGGCGAGGATCTCGGCGCGGTCGGAGGCGCCGCGCATCCCCGGTCCGGGCGAGGGCGCCCCGGGTGGCGCCGGGGAGTCGTAGACGAGGAACGGCTTGGCGCTGATGCCGAGCCGGCTGCCCGGGGCGAGGCGGCCGAGGATCCGCAGCTCGCGGGAGAGGGTGCGCGCCCGCGCCGGCGTCGACCAGTCGCGGACGACCTCGACCCGCTCGACGACGACCACGTCGCGGGCGTCGGCCCAGTCGTCGAGCGGCTGGCGCAGCCGGTCGAAGTGCTCCTGCCAGAAGGTCTTCGCCTCGCGGCGGTGGTAGTCGATCGCCGCGCCGGCGAGGGCGAGGGCGGTCTGGTCGGGGGTGCGCTCGCGGGGCTCGATCCCCTCCACCTGGGCGAGGAGCGCGACGGCGACCGGGTCCGGCTCGCGCGGGACGGGCAGGTCGACGTCGACGAGCGGGAGCGGCTCCTCCTCGCGCGCGGGGACGAGCGAGCGCAGCCAGTCGCGCAGGCGCAGAGTGGAGCGGCAGTCGTAGGCGTTGTACTCGCCGATCTCGGCGAGGCGGCGCTCGCCCTCGCGGCGGTCGAGCTCGGCCCTCGCCGGGTCCCTCTCCGCCGACGCGGCGTCCCGATCGGCCGACTGCAGCAGCGCCCGCGCCTCGACGTACTCGGTGATGCTGTCGGCCGCGTTGGTCACTCCCTGGGTGTCGCGCGCCTCCTCGCCCATGTAGAGCGGCTCGAGCTTCTTGATCGAGTAGCTGCGCGAGCCGACGCGCAGCGCCCGGCGGACGACCGGGTAGAGGTCGACGAGGACGCCGTCGCGCAGGAGCGCGTCGATCTCCTCCTCCCCCGTGCCGTGCCGCTGCGCGAGCGAGAGCAGGTGGCTGCGCTCGTAGGACGCGTAGTGGTAGACGTGCATCCGCGGGAAGCGCGCTCGCCGCTCGCGGAGGAGGGCGAGGAAGTCGACGAGGGCGCGGCGCTCGGCCGCGAGGTCGTGCGCCCAGAACGCGGTGAAGACCTCGTCCTGGTCGACCATGCCGAAGAGGTAGTCGAGGCCCCACTGGCCGTCCTCCGCGTGCAGCGGGTCGCCCTCGAAGTCGAAGAAGAGGTCGCCCGGGTCGGGCGCGGGCAGGGCGGTCAGCACGGAGGCGTCGACGACCTCGACGACGGGGACGTGGTCGGCCGAGGCCTCGGTGGCGAGCTGCAGGCGGGCCTGGGCGCGCAGCGTCTCGGCGGCGCCGGCGCTCATCCCGGGGACCGGCCCCGCGCTGACCGCGAGCGCGTCGAGGGTGGTGATGCCGGCGGCGGCGAGCTTCGCGCGCTGGTCGAGGCGCATGCCGGCGACCAGGATCGGGTCCCGGTGGGCCTGCACCTCGGGGGCGCAGAGGCCGCAGCGGCCGCAGGCGGTGAAGCGCGGATCGCCCCACGCCACCGGCTCGGTCGCGGCGAGGTGCTCCTCCAGAACCGCGCGCAGGCGCGCCCGCTGGACCCGCTGCACGGGGGCGATCATCGCGAGGTCGTGGCTGGTGGTCGTGCCGTCGCCGAGGACGAGGTGGACCTTCCCGCCGACGCGGATCCCCCGCGCCGCCATCTGCTCCGCGTACGCGGCGAGCTGCAGCAGCGCCGGGATCTTCGCGTGCCGGGCGAGCTTGGTGTCGTAGACCTCGTAGGCGCCGTCCTCGGTGCGGAGCAGGAAGTCGGAGAAGCCGATGAATGTGCCGTCGTAGAAGGTGGCCTGGTAGAGCACGTCGACACCCGCGCGCATCGCCTCGACCGCCTCGTCCGCGGCCCTCGCGTAGTCGGCGCGCTCGGGGCGGGCGAACTCGAGGACCTCGTGCGTGCGCTTCAGCTCGGCGAGGAAGGCGACCTCGTGCTCGTCGCCGAGCACGGCGGTGCGCTGCAGCATCGCGTCCTCCTCGACGACGACGCGGGGCGCCCGGCCGAGGGTCGCGTCGAGCCGGCGGAGCACCGCCCACTCGCAGGCCGACCAGGAGGAGAGGTCGGTCGGGCTCGTGACGAGGCGGACTCCCCCGCTGCGGTCGTCCTCGAGATACACGCGACTCCCTCCCGGGCCGCCGGGCGACGACCGCCTCCAGGGTAGGGCGCCCCTCCGACACCGGCGCGTGCGAGGCTGGGCGGATGACCAGGGCGCGCTTCGAGATCATCCCGTCGGACGGCATCGGCGAGAAGGCAGAGCGGGCGTTCCCCGATCCGGCCGCGGTGACGCTGACCGTGACGAGCCTGCCGAAGCACGGGACGGAGCGGACGATCGACTCCGCGGTGGAGCTGGCCGGCCGCGGCTTCCGGGTCGTGCCGCACCTCGCGGCGCGGAACGTGGAGGGGCGCGAGGCTCTGGAGCGCGCAGTCGGGCGGATGCGGGACGCGGGGATCGACGAGGCGTTCGTGATCTCGGGCGACGCGAGGAGCGCCGCGGGCGGCTACTCGACGTCGCTCGAGCTGATCCGCGACGCCCGCGAGCTGCGGCCCGAGCTGGCCGTCGACGTCGCCGGCTACCCGGAGGGGCACCCGCACCTCTCGGACGAGAGCATCGCGAAGCACCTGCGCGAGCGGGCGCCGTACCTCCGCGGGATCGTCACGCAGATGTGCTTCGACGTGGACGCCGTTGTCCGCTACGCCGACCGGCTGCGGGCGGACGGGATCGACGCGGAGCTGTGGGTAGGCGTCCCGGGGCCGGTCGAGCGGGCGCGGCTGCTGTCGCTCGGCGCGCGGATCGGCGTCGGGTCGTCGCTCGGCTTCCTCAAGCGGAGCTCGTCGGTGGCGGGCGGGCTGCTGCGCGGCCGCCGCTTCGACCCGTCCGCCTTCGTCGGCCGGCTGGAAGCCGCCGTGGGCGACCGCCTCGCCGGCCTGCACGTTTACACCTTCAACGAGCTCGACGGCCTGCGCGCGTTCTGACCCCCTCCGCGAGATGCCACTTGTGAGCGGCTTTTGCGGCGTGTCGCGCTCATAAGTGGCATCTCGCGGCGGGGATCAGTGCGTGCGGCGGACCCAGAGGGGCGGGTGAGGGAGCTCGGACTCGGTGCGGAGGCGGCCGGCCAGGGGGGCCCAGACGATCAGGGCGACGGCGAGGCCGAGCAGGAGGCCGCCGATGGTGTCGGTGAGCCAGTGGGCGCCGAGGTAGGTGCGGCTGGCCATCATCGCGACGCTGTAGAGGAAGCCGGCGATCCAGACCCAGAGCAGCGGGAAGACCAGGGCGAGCACCATCGCGGTGGTCGAGGCGTTCGCGGTGTGGCCGGAGGGGAAGGAGCCGTAGTCGCTGGTCACCAGCATGTCCTCGGGGCGGGCGCGGCCGACCAGCTCCTTCACGAGCTGGGTGGCGCCGACGCTGACGAGGGCGGCGAGCGCGTAGTAGAGGGCGGCCCAGCGCCGGCGGAAGACCAGCAGAACGATGATGATCGCGACCGGGATGATCGCGGTGCCGACGATCCCGGCGCCGACAGTGTTCATGATGAGCGCCGGCACGTCCCAGACGCTCGAGCGGTGCTCGACGATCTCGTCCATCCACTCGACGTCGAACGAGAACGCGCTGGTGGGTCGGAAAGCGATGATCACGGCGAGGACGATCGTCACGGCCAGCGCGATCGAGGCGGAGATCAGCGGCCAGCGGCGCGAGACGTGCCGGGCGGCCTCCGTGGTGAGGACCTTCGCGACGACGTCGTCCGAGGGGGCGCGCCGGTGGAGGCGCTCGCGCTGCACGGCGTCGGGCTGGGCGACGCCGGGCTCGGTCTTCAGGGGGTCGTGGCGAGGATCCATCCGGACATGATGGCGCCACCGGACGTTCACGCGCTGGGGCTTGCGGGCTGACGCGGCGGGGTCGGGCTCGCGGAATCGCTTCCGGCACGTGGAAGCGGCACGTTTTCGCGAGCCGGAGCCGGAACGACGAGCCGGAGATCGGCCGTGATCACCTCCGGCTCGCGGAAACGCGTCCGGCACGTCGGATCGGTGCGTTTTTACGAGCCGGAGCGGATACCGCGAGCCGGAGGTCAACCGCGGACACCTCCGGCTCGCGACAACGCGTCCGGCACGTCGAAAGCGGGCCATCCGACGAGCCGGAGCCGGATCCGCGAGCCGGAGGTCATCCGCCCGCACCTTCGGCTCGCCAGAACGGGTCCGGCACGCCGGAAGATGGCGATTTCGCGAGCCGAGGCCGCTTCCGCGAGCCGAACATCTCCCGGCACGCGGAACGCGCTCCGGCACGCCCGAATCCGCTGATCCGGCGAGTCGGAGCCGGTTCCGCGAGCCGGAGGTCGCCTCGGCGGATCAGTCCTGCAGGGCCGGGACCGTGCGGGGGCGGACGACGAGCCAGAGCGCCAGGATCGAGACGGCGGCGGTGGCCATCATCACGCCGGCCATCGGCACGGCCGACTCGGCGCCGAAGAGGCCGGAGATCGGCGAGAGGATGCCGGCGGTGCCGAAGTTCACGGCGCCGAGCAGCGACGCGGCGGTGCCCGCCTCGCGGCCGTGGTTGACCAGGCCGAGCACCTGCACGCAGGGGAAGCTGAAGCCGCAGGCCGCGATGAAGAACCAGAGCGGGACGAGGGTGCCCCCGATGCCGAAGCCCAGGCCGTCGAAGAGCGCGATCAGCCCGGCGGTGACGAAGAGCGTGACCGTGGTGATGGCGAGGATCCACTGCGGGCCGACGCCGCGGCGGCTGAGGTACGAGGACGCCTGGACGCCCGACACCACGCCGAGCGAGTTCACCGCGAAGAGCAGGCCGTACTGCTGCGCGTCCAGGCCGTAGAGCCCCTGGAAGAGGAACGACGAGCTGGAGAGGTAGGTGAACAGACCGCCGAAGGTCATGCCGCCGATGATCGCGACGCCGACGAACACCCGGTCGCTGAGGACCGCGCGGTAGCGCTGCGCGAGCGAGCGGGAGTCGCGGTCGGCGCGCGCCACCCGGGGGCGCGTCTCGACGATCAGCAGCGCGACCGCCAGCATCACCAGCAGGCCGTAGGCGGCCAGGAAGACGAAGATGCCGCGCCAGTCCATCACCAGCAGCAGCTGCGAGCCGATGACCGGCGCGAGCACGGGCGCGAGGCCGGAGACCAGCGCGAGCCGCGACAGCATCTTCACGAGCGGACGCCCGCCGAACAGGTCGCGGACCATCGCCATCGCGACGACACCGCCCGCGGCGGCGCCGGCTCCCATCAGGAAGCGGAAGACGCCGAGCGAGACGATCTCGGGGGCGAACGCCGCTCCGACGCAGGCCAGCACGTGCAGCGAGGTCGCGAGCAGGATCGGCAGCCGCCGCCCGACCACGTCGCTCCACGGCCCGACGACCAGCTGCCCGAGCGCGAAGCCGAGCGTCGTGCCGGTGAGGGTCAGCTGCACCGCCGCCTCCGACACGTTCAGCTCGCCCTGCAGCGCCGGGAAGGCGGGGAGGTAGAGGTCGATCGTGAACGGGCCGAGCGCGGTGAGCGCGCCGAGGACGATCACGTAGACGAGGCGCTGACGGTTGGTCAGGGCGTCGCCGGCGTGCCGGTGCACGGAGATCGAGCCGGTGGGGGTCGGGGCGAGAGAGGTCACGGAGCCTTCCTGCGGGGCGCAGAGCGGAGAAGGGAGAGGGGAGCGCGGAAGGGCACCGCCTCTACCGCCAAGCGACGGGAGACCGGATTCATTCCCCGACTATCGAATCAATTCGACCGGGGGTCGCGCAAGGGCCTGAGCCGAGCCCGTGGACCGGAGTGCGCATCGGGTGGGCGCGCGGAGACGGAGCGGCGCGAGGCCGCGGCGGACGACGGCCAGATCGGGCGGGGGCGGTGGGAGCTGCTCAGGCCGCCGGCCGCGCGCCGCCGGCCGGGTGCAGCTCGGCGGTGAGCGGATCGGCGAGCAGGCGCTCGAAGGCCAGCTCGGCCGCGCCGAGCATCAGCAGGTCGGCGCCGAGCTCGGTGCGGGCGATGCGCACGGAGTCGAGCGCCACCCGGAACGGCCCGCCGCGGCCCAGCCGCTCCTCGAGGAAGCCCGGTGCGACGCCGACGAGCGCGCCGAGGAACCCGCCGAGCACGACCAGCTGCGGGTTGAAGATGTTGACGACGTTGCGCAGCGCCACGGCGAGGTGCCCGAGCTGCCGCTCCACCTCCGCACGCACCGCAGGATCGCTCGAGGCGGCGAGCGCCTCCTCGAGCCGCTCGCTCACGTCGGCGCTCTCGTCGAGGCCGAGCACCCGCAGCAGCTCCGCCCGGCCGACCTCGGTCTCGAGGCAGCCGACCGCGCCGCAGTGGCAGTCGACGCCGGCGCTGTTGACGAGGGTGTGGCCGATCTCGCCCGCGTACCCGTCGATCCCGTGCAGCGGGGTGCCGCCGACGATCACGCCGGCGCCGACGCCGCTCGCGCCGCCGTTGAGGTAGACGAGGTGGGACACGTCACGCCCGGCGCCGAGGACGCTCTCGGCGAGGGCACCGAGGTTCGCGTCGTTGGCCGAGAGCACCGGGAGCCCGGTCGCCTCGGCGAGCATCCGGGAGAACGGCTCATCGGTCCAGCCGAGGTGCGGGCCGACCCGGACCAGGCCGTCGGCGTCCCGGACGAGGCCGGGGACGGCGACGCCGATGCCGACCGTGCGGGCGTCCCTCGGCAGCTCGGCGACCAGCTCGGCGATGGCGCCGGCCGCGAGCGCCGCCGCGGCCTCGGCGCTCGGCACGGCGGCGGTGCGGCGGATGCGGCGGCGCACCTCGGCGTCCAGGCCGACGATCGCGACGGTGACGGCGTCGATCTCGGGGTTCACCGCGATCGCGACGACCCGCAGATCGGTCTCGACGATCGGGCTCGGCCGGCCGACCTGGTTGAGGGTCTCGGGCTGCAGCTCGCGCACGACGCCCAGCTCGACCAGCTCGCCGACGAGGGCGGCGATGGTGGAGCGGTTGAGGCCGGTGAGGCGGGTGAGCTGCGAGCGGGACCGCGGGCCGCCGCGGTGCACGAGGCGCAGGAGCGCGGACAGATTGTGCCGGCGGACCCGGTCGAGGTTGTTGCCGCGCGTCGCGTTCTCGGCCATTCCGCGGTCTCCTCTGCTCTCCGGGGCCAGCCTATCCGCGGGTGCGGGCGCTTCCGGCCGCACAACATCAGCTGAGAAGGGGGTCCCTCGCCCCACAGAGGAGGGACCCCTCTCTCAGCTGATGTTGTGCAGCGACCTCGCCGGTCAGGACCCCGCGCGGGTCCAGGTCCAGCTGCCGGCGGGCGCGTCGACGCTCACGTCGCCGCCCGAGCGGGTCACCGTGAACACCGTCTCCGCACCGGAGTCGTGCGCCGGCACCCGCACGACCGTCTCGCCGTCCGCGCCCGGGAACACCCGCAGCTCCAGCCCGTCGACGTAGTCGTACTCGGCGACGTCGCTGCGCGCGCCGACCGGGATCACCGCGCCCTCGCGGACGTAGAGCGGCAGCGAGTCGAAGCCGTGCACCTCGCGGCGCCACTCCCCCGCCGAGTCGGTGCTCTCGCCCGTCCACCAGTTCGTCCAGCGGCCGCGCGGCAGGTAGAACTCGACCGAGCCGTCGGGGGTGAACACCGGCGCGACCAGCAGGTCGTGGCCGAGCATGTACTGCGTGTCGAGGTGCGCCGCGTTGCGGTCGTCCTCGAACTCGAGCGTCATCGGCCGCATCACCGGGGTGCCGGTGCGCGCCGCCTCTGCCCCCGCCGCGTAGAGGTAGGGCATCAGCGAGAGCTTCAGCCGGGTGAAGAGCCGGGTGACGTCGACCGCCTCCTCGTCGAACGCCCACGGCACCCGCACCGAGGACGACCCGTGCAGCCGCGAGTGCGAGGAGAGCAGCCCGAAGGCGAGCCAGCGCTTGAAGACGCCCGGGTCGGGCGTGCCCTCGAAGCCGCCGATGTCGTGCGCCCAGAAGCCGAAGCCGCCGAGCGCGAGCGAGAGCCCGCCGCGCAGGGTCTCGGCCATCGAGACGTAGGAGGAGGTGTTGTCGCCGCCCCAGTGCACCGGCAGCGCCTGGCCGCCGACGGTGGCGCTGCGGGCGAAGAGCGCCGCGCGGCCCTCGCCGAGCTCCTCCTCCAGCACCTCGAACACCGCGCGGTTGTAGAGCTGGGTGTACCAGTTGTGCATGCCCTCGGGGTCGGAGCCGTCGGACCAGGCCACGCCCTCGGACGGGATGCGCTCACCGAAGTCGGTCTTGAACGAGTCGACGCCCTGGCGGACCAGGACCCGCAGCTTGTCCTGGAACCACCGGGTCGCCTCCGGGTTCGTGAAGTCGATCAGGGCCATGCCGGCCACCCACAGGTCCCACTGCCAGACGTCGCCCGCGGTGGTGCGCAGCAGGTAGCCCTTCTCGCGGCCCTCCTCGAACAGCGCCGAGGCCTGGCCGATGTAGGGGTTGATCCAGACGCAGGTGTGCAGGCCGCGCTCGTGCAGGCGAGCGAGGATCCCCTCCGGGTCCGGGAAGGTGCGCGGGTCCCACTCGAGGTCGGTCCACTGGAACTCGCGCATCCAGAAGCAGTCGAAGTGGAAGGCCGACAGCGGCAGCTCGCGCTCGGCGAAGCCGTCGATGAAGGAGTTCACCGTCTCCTCGTCGTAGCTGGTGGTGAAGCTCGTGGTGAGCCAGAGGCCGTAGCTCCAGGCGGGGACGATCGCGGGGCGGCCGGCCAACCCGGTGTAGCGGCGGAGCACGTCCTTCTTGGTCGGACCCTGGATGACCAGGTACTCCAGCGCCTCGCCGCCGACGGAGAACTGCACGCGCTCGACGGTCTCGGAGCCGATCTCGAACGAGACCAGGCCGGGGTCGTTGACGAGCACGCCGTAGCCGCGGCTGGAGAGGTAGAAGGGGACGTTCTTGTAGGCCTGCTCGGAGGAGGTGCCGCCGTCGGCGTTCCAGACGTCGACGGTCTGGCCGTTCTTCACGAACGGGCCGAAGCGCTCGCCGAGGCCGTAGACGAGCTCGCCGACGCCGAGGTCGAGCTGCTCGTGCAGGTAGGCCTTCCCGTCGGGGCCGGTGAGGTAGCCCTCGGCCTTGTGGCCGGAGCCGGTGAGACGGGTGTCCGTCGCGGTGTCCCAGAACTCGAGCGACCAGGGCGCGCCCTGCGCGACGCGCACCTCGAGGTCGCCGGTGCGCAGCACGCCGCCGGTCTCGGTGAGGCCGGCCTCGCCGACCGCGTCGTCGACCAGGTCGAAGCCGCGGCGGGTCGCGGTGCCGCGCCAGTGCTCGATCCGGACCTTCGCGACGCCCTCCGCCGGCGAGGACACGGTGACGGTCAGCGTCGGCCGGTTCAGCACGTCGCCGCGGCCCTGGATCACCTTGGTCGGCGCGATCACCTCGAGCGAGGTGCCGTGGGAGCGGATGTCGTACGCCTCCTGCGCGAAGAGGGGCGTGAATCCGGCCCTCGTCTGCCAGAACCCGTCGGTGAACTTCATGGGGTGGTGCCTTTCTGATGGGGAGGCCGATGCCGGGAGCGAGGTCGAAGCGCTTCGATTCCCGGCCGGGCACGCCGAGGGGATCAGCGGCGCGGGCCCCGGTGGAAGGACCCGCGCCGCGGTGAGAAGGGGCTACTTGACCGCGCCGGCGGTGATGCCGCGGGTCAGGGTGCGCTGGAAGATCAGGAAGAAGATCAGCGTCGGCAGCAGGCCCAGCAGGGCGCTCGCGCTGGTCGTCGTGACGTCCATGATCTTGTCGCCCTGGAGGCTGGAGATGGCGATCGGGACGGTCTGCGTCGCATCGCTCACCAGGAAGACCAGCGGGATGAGGAACTCGTTCCAAGTCCAGATGAAGAAGAAGATCATCAGCACCGAGAGCGTCGGCCGCGAGATCGGCACGATCACCCGGGTGAGCACCTGCCACTTGGAGGCGCCGTCGAGTGCCGCGGCCTCGAGGATCTCCTTCGGGAAGGTGCCGTAGACGCTGGAGAGCAGATAGGTGCCGAACGCCGACTGGATGACGGTGAAGATGATGATCACCGAGAGCTGGCTGTCGTAGATCCCGACGGCCTTGAACATGTAGTACAGCGGGTAGAGCAGGGCCTCCTGCGGCAGCATGTTCGCCAGCAGGAACAGGATGATGATCCAGCTGCGTCCCTTGACCCGGCCGATGCCGATCGCATAGGCGTTGAGCACCGAGAGGGCGACCGCGAGGATCGCGACCGAGCCCGAGATCAGGATCGAGTTGCCGAGCTTCTCCGGGAAGTTCACCCGCTCCCAGAAGGTCGAGAGGCCGTCGAAGGAGAGGCCGGTCGGGAAGGCGAGCGGGCCGCCCACGGAGTACTCGGCCGGGGTCTTGAACGAGTTGAGCAGGATCAGCAGCACCGGGCTGATGATGACGAGTCCGATCACGACCGCCACGATCAGGATCGCCCAGTCGCCGAGGGTGCGCTTGGTCGCGCCCTTCGAGGCCTTGGGCGCCTTCTTCGGCGTGGTCAGATCGGTGTCGTCGGTTCCGGCCTGGGTGAACGGCAGGGCTTCGATGGCCGACATCAGCGGGCTCCTTCGCTGCGCTCGACGCGCTCCTGGGCGCGGATGAAGAGGACGGCCAGGATCACGATGACGATGGTCAGCGCGGTCGCGATGGTGGCGCCGTAGCCCACCTGCTGCTTCTGGAAGAACTCGGTGTAGGAGTAGTAGCTCGGCACGATGGTCGAGTCGCCCGGGCCGCCGCGGGTCAGCGCGTAGATCGGGCCGAAGACCTTCAGCGCGGCGATGGTGCAGGTGAGGGTGACGACGAAGACCTCGGGCCGGATGATCGAGATGGTGATCCAGCGGAAGCGCTGGAACCAGTTCGCGCCGTCGAGCTCGGCGGCCTCGTAGAGCTCGGGGTCCACGCGCTGCAGCGCCGCCATGAAGATGACGACCGGGTAGCCGAGCTGCACCCAGATCATCACGACCATGATCGAGAGCATCGCGGTGTCGGGCTTGCCGAGCCAGTCGTGCGCGAGCGAGCCGAGGCCGACCGCCTCGAGGATCGAGTTCAGGGCGCCGTTGTCCGGGCGGAGGATCCAGCCGATCACGATCGCGGCGATGACCGTCGGCAGGATCTGCGGGAGGTAGTAGGTCGCGCGGAGGAAGGAGGCGATCCTCCCGCCGAACTTCTTGCCGACCAGATCGAAGAGGATCGCGGCGAGGAGGAGGCCGAGGATCGTCGGCACGATCACCATCGCGATGATCATGTAGACGGAGTTGAGGAACGACGTCCAGAACTGGTCGTCGCCCATCAGCTCGATCCAGTTGTCGAGGCCGATGAAGATCGGCGGCTTGATGCCGCGCCACGACGTGAAGCTGATGTAGATGTTCCAGATCAGCGGGATCAGCACGATGAACACGAAGAGCACGAAGCCCGGGATCAGGTACAGCCAGTAGCCGCCGGAGCGCTTCTCGCGGGGCGGCTTCTCCGCCGTGGGAGGCGGCGGGGCGCTCTCCGCGCGACGCGGAACGGTCGTCGTCATGGGTACTCCTTGAACGTGGGGGCTATGGGGGGGGCGGCGGAGCCCGGGGTGGCCGCGAGATGCCACTTGTGCACGGCTTTCACGGCGTGTCGCGTGCACAAGTGGCATCTCGCGGGAGGGGACGACCTTGCGGTTACTTGATGTCCGCGACTCCGTCGTCGTACTTGCCCTGCAGCTCCGTCAGCATTCCGCTGGGGTCGACCGAGCCGTTGATGAGCTCCTGCGAGGCGGCGACGAGGTCGTCGTAGAAGGTGGCGGTGGGCCAGTCCGGGTAGAAGGAGAGCTGGTCCTCGTCGACGACCGTCTTCCACTGCGAGAGCAGCGCCTTGCTCTTCTCGTCGGTGATCGCGGTCTCGTCGACGACCAGCGGGATGCCGCCGTTGTTGCCGATGAGGTTCTGGATCTCGGGGCGCATCGTGATGTCGATCCACTTGTAGGCGAGGTCCTTGTTCTTCGCCGTCTCGGGGATGACCCAGTGGTTGCCGGCGGAGCCCATCGTGAACTCGGCGCCCGGGAAGAGGAAGGTGTCCCACTCGAAGCCGGTGATCTCGGTCTTGAAGCGGCCGAACCACCACGAGCCCGAGAAGAAGATCGGGTACTCGCCCGAGATGAAGGCGGTGCCCGCGTCCTCGGCCTTGAGTCCGGAGGCGTCCGCGGAGAAGTAGCCCTTGTCCACGTAGGTCTGCAGCTGGTCGGCCGCGTAGCTCCAGGCCGCGTCCTCGAAGTCGACCTCGCCGGTGTAGGTCTGGTAGTCGGTGATCCACTGGCGATCGGCCTTCAGCAGCGCGAGCTGGTAGAAGAGCTGCTGCAGCGGGTACTCCGCGCCGGCCTCGGCGAGCGGGGTGATCCCCTTCGCGACGAAGGCGTCGAGCACGGCGGTGAACTCGTCGTAGGTCGTCGGGACCTCGAGGCCGTTCGCCGCGAAGACGTCCTTGTTGTAGTAGACGAAGGTGAACTCGCCGTAGTTGGGGATGCCGTACCAGGAGCCGGAGCCCATGATGCCCTTGTCGTCGTACTTGGCCGTGGTCTGCAGAGCGCCCGGGATGAGCTTGTCCCAGCCGTAGAACTCGACGGCCTCGTCGAGGTTGGTCAGCAGCCCCTGGCTGGAGAGCAGACCGCTGGTCGCGTTGCCCTTGTTGTACTCGACGACGTCGGGTGCGGAGTTGGAGTTGAAGATCTGGCTGGCACCGGTGCGCAGCTGCTCGAAGGCCTTGAACTCGTAGGCGATCTCGGCGCCGGTCTCCTTGGTGAAGATGTCGCGGGCGGCGAGCCAGGCGATGCCGCGGTCGCTGTCGGGGGTCTCGAAGTCCCACATGGTGAGGGTGCGACCGGCGCCGTCGACGTCGGTGGCGAGGGCGTCGGAGCCGGCGTCGGAGCCGCCTCCGGAGCAGGCGGCGAGTGCGAACATCGCGCCGATGCCGACACCGCCGGCGATCAGGCCGCGGCGGCTCAGCGAGCCGACGGTGGCGGCGGAAGGGCGGTGGAAGGCGGTGCGGGGACGAAGCGACATAGCGGGAGTTCTCCTTCAAACGGTGCCGCGGGGCTGTGGACGAGGGCTGTGAGTGGTGGATCGTGCGAGTCGAAGAGCGCTCTCTGAGACCGGCCGAGCTGTCGAAGCGTTTCGACGATCGGCGCGGAGAGCGCGGGGGCGAAGAGGACTGGGAAGGGTCAGGGAGCGGCCGGCACCGGGGCGCCGGTCGCGGCGAGCGCGACGGAGCCGCGGTCGACGTAGTGGGGCGGGAGGAGGTCGACGCCGGTGGTGCGGCCGGAGTCGATCTGCTGGAGGGTGCGGGCGACGGCCGCGCGGCACATCGCGTCGAACGGGAGAGGGATGCTGCTGACCGGCACCGGGAGCGCCGCGCCGTCGTAGCTCGCGCAGGCCGCGAGGACCGAGAGGTCGCCGGGGATCGAGAGGCCGCGCTCGACGAGGCGCTCGATCGCCGCCTCCGCCACCGGCTCGTTGCAGTGCAGCACGAGGGCGGAGACCGGGGCGGTGAGCAGCGCGTCGACCGCCGCCGACGCGCTCGCTCGGCCGATGTGCGGGCGCTCGACGCTCAGGGCGAGACCGAGGGCCGCGCACTCCGCCTCGAAGGCGTCGTCGAAGCGGCGGACGAAGCCGGCGTTGCGGTCGGTGTACGACTGCGGGTGCTCGATCAGGCCGATCGAGCGGTGGCCCTGCTCGGCGAGCAGGCGGACGCTGCGGCGGGCGGCCTCGGCGAAGTCGAGGTCGACGCAGGCGAGGTCGTGCGCGTCGGCCGGGACGCCGATGAAGGTCGCCGGGACGCCGGCCGCGCGGATGAGGGCCGCGCGGTCGTCCTCGTCGTCGACGCCCATCAGGACGACGCCGTCGACGAGCGAGGAGGAGGAGACGCGGGCGATGCCGCTGGAGGCCTCGTCCGTGACGAGGAGGAGGACGTCGTAGTCGGACTCGCGGGCCCGCTCGAGCACCTCGGTGACGAAGCGCATGTGGGTGGGCAGGTGCAGCTCGCCGCGCATCGGCGCCGAGAGGGCGAGGATGTGGGTCCGCGCTCCGGCGAGCATGCGGGCGCCGGCGTGCGGCCGGTAGCCCAGCTGCCGGACGGCCTCGTCGACCCGCTGGCGGGTGGAGGCGGCGATCGATCGCTTGCCGGAGAGGGCGTAGGAGACGGTGCTGATCGAGACCCCGGCCACGCGGGCGACGTCGTGGATGCTCGCCATCGTTCCTCCTGCCGGACCTCGTCGTCGGTGCCCGGCCGCTCCGCCCTGCTCGGGAGAGCAGTGCTTCGAAACGCTTCGACCGGGTTGCTGCTGAGCACTGTACGCACAGTCGAAACGCTTCCGCAAGGAATTCGTCGGGCGACGCCACATATCGACGCGAGACGTCGCGTCGATCGATGAGCACAGTGTCGCGAGACGTCGCGCCGACCGAGGAGCACCACCACGCGACACGTCGCGACGACCGTTGCGCCGCACGCCGCCGATCGATATGTTGGGCGCAACAACAATTCGGCGACGTCGCCGGAAAGGATTCGGATCAATGTCCCTGACCCCCACCCGCGCCGACAAGTTCTCGTTCGGCCTCTGGACCATCGGCTACAACGGGACGGACCCGTTCGGCGGCCCGACCCGCAAGCCCCTCGACACCGTGCACGCGGTCGAGAAGCTGAGCGAGCTCGGCGCCTACGGCCTCACCTTCCACGACGACGACCTCTTCGCGTTCGGCTCGACCGACGCCGAGCGCCAGACCGAGATCGACCGCCTCAAGGGCGCGCTCGAGTCCACCGGCCTGATCGTCCCGATGGTCACCACCAACCTCTTCAGCGCCCCGGTCTTCAAGGACGGCGGCTTCACCTCGAACGACCGCGACGTGCGCCGCTTCGCGCTCCGCAAGGTCCTCCGCAACATCGACCTCGCCGCCGAGCTCGGCGCGCAGACCTTCGTGATGTGGGGCGGCCGCGAGGGCGCCGAGTACGACTCCGCCAAGGACATCCGCGCGGCCCTCGAGCGCTACCGCGAGGCCGTCAACCTGCTCGGCGACTACGTCACCGACAAGGGCTACGACATCCGCTTCGCGATCGAGCCCAAGCCCAACGAGCCCCGCGGCGACATCCTGCTGCCGACCCTCGGCCACGCGATCGCGTTCATCGACTCGCTCGAGCGCCCCGAGCTCGTCGGCGTGAACCCCGAGGTCGGCCACGAGCAGATGGCGGGCCTGAACTTCACGGCCGGCATCGCCCAGGCGCTGTACCACGGCAAGCTCTTCCACATCGACCTCAACGGCCAGCGCGGCATCAAGTACGACCAGGACCTCGTCTTCGGTCACGGCGACCTGCACAACGCGTTCTCGCTCGTCGACCTCCTGGAGAACGGCGGCCCCGGCGGCGTCCCGGCCTACGACGGCCCGCGCCACTTCGACTACAAGCCCTCGCGCACCGAGGACGAGACCGGCGTCTGGGACTCGGCCGCGGCCAACATGCGCACCTACCTGCTGCTCAAGGAGCGCGCGGCGGCCTTCCGCGCCGACCCCGAGGTGCAGGAGGCGCTCGCGGCGTCGAAGGTCGGCGAGCTGTCGACCCCGACGCTGAACGAGGGCGAGTCCTACGACGACCTGCTCGCGGACAGCGCGTCCTACGAGGCGTTCGACACCGACGCGTACCTCGGCGGCAAGGGCTTCGGCTTCGTCCGCCTGCAGCAGCTCGCCACCGAGCACCTGCTCGGCGCGCGCGGCTGACCCACCCGGCCGCTCCCGCGGTGCGCCGCGGGACGTCCTGAGACGGACGGGATCCTCTGCCTCGGCAGGGGGTCTCGTCCGTTCTCGCATGCTCGGGTGACGGCTCCGGCCCTCCCCCGCCTCTCCTCCGCGGAGGCATGGCCCCCGCCCTTCCACCCGACGGAGGCACCGTCTCCGCACCCCGACTTCAGCGGAGGCCGCGCCTCCGCACCCGCCACAACGAACGGAGACGGCGATGACGCTCGTCGCAGGGATCGACTCGTCCACCCAGAGCTGCAAGGTCGTCGTCCGCGACCTCGACACGGGAGCCGTGGTCCGCACCGGCCGCGCCTCGCACCCGGACGGGACCGAGGTCGACCCGGCCGCCTGGTGGGAGGCGCTGCAGATCGCGCTCGCGGACGCGGGCGGACTCGACGACGTCGCTGCGATCTCGGTCGGCGGGCAGCAGCACGGGATGGTCGTGCTCGACGCCGACGGGCGGGTCGTCCGGCCCGCGCTGCTCTGGAACGACACCCGCAGTGCCGGCGCGGCGCGCGAGCTGATCGAGGAGCTCGGCGCGGAGGCGTGGGCGCAGCGCACCGGCAGCGTCCCGGTCGCGTCCTTCACCGCCACCAAGCTGCGCTGGCTGCGCGACGCCGAGCCGGAGAACGCCGCGCGCGTCGCGGCCGTGGCGCTCCCGCACGACTGGCTGACCTGGCGCCTGCTCGGCTACGGCCCCGACTCCGCGCGCGGGCCGCAGCTGGACGCGCTGACCACCGACCGCTCCGACGCCTCCGGCACCTCGTACTGGGGCGCCGACGGCTACGACCTCGACCTGCTCGAGCGCGCGCTCGGGCACCGGGCGCTCCTCCCCCGCGTGCTCGGCCCCTCGGAGCAGGCGGGCACGACCGAGAGCGGTCTCGTCGTCGGTCCCGGCGCGGGCGACAACGCCGGCGCGGCGCTCGGCCTGGGCGCGGGGCCCGGCGACGTCGTGGTGAGCATCGGGACCAGCGGCACCGTCTTCGCCGTGACCGACGACCCGGTGCGCGACGCCTCGGGCACGGTCGCGGGCTTCGCGGACGCGAGCGGGCGGTTCCTGCCGCTGGTCGCGACACTGAACGCGGCGCGGGTGCTGGCCTCGACGGCCGGGCTGCTGGGGAGCGACTTCGACGCCTTCTCGGCGCTCGCGCTCGATGCGGAGCCGGGCTCCGGTGGCCTCGTGCTCGTGCCCTACTTCGAGGGCGAGCGGACGCCGAACCTGCCCGACGCGACGGCGAGCCTGCACGGGATGACGATCGCGTCGACCACGCGGCCGAACCTGGCGCGCGCGGCGATCGAGGGCATGCTCTGCGGCCTCGCCGACGGCCTGGACGCCGTGCGGGCACAGGGCGTCGAGGCCCGGCGCATCCTGCTGATCGGCGGGGCGGCGCAGAACAGCGCCGTGCAGCTGGCGGCCTCGCAGGTCTTCGACGTGCCTGTCGTCGTGCCGACGCCCGGCGAGTACGTCGCCGACGGCGCTGCGGTGCAGGCCGCCTGGGCGCTGACCGGCGCGCGGCCGACCTGGGAGGTCACCTCCCTCGCCGAGCCGGCGCCGGACCACCGCCCGGTCATCCGCGAGCAGTACGCGGCGGCCCGCGCCTGACCCGCGTGCAGAGGGCGGGTCTCGATACGCGCTGCGCGCTACTCGACCAGCATGAGGAGGCAGCCGCCCGACGGGCGTCCGCCATGCTGATCGAGTAGCCCGCGCAGCGGGCGTATCGAGATCCACCCCTCTGCAGAACGCGGGTCTCGATACGCGCTCCGCGCTACTCGACCAGCATGGGGAGAGGGCTGCCGCCCATCGGGCGACCGCTCCCCTCATGCCGACGGCACAGCCGCATCATGCTGATCGAGTAGGGCGCGCAGCGCACGTATCGAGATCCCCTCGTCAGCTCGTCAGCCCGTCGACGTACTCCCGGTTCTCCGCCAGCCACGACTCGAGGGCCGCGTCCTGGTCGTCGGCGCCCTCGTTGAACAGCGCGTTCTCGAGCGAGTACAGCGTGTCCGAGTCCATCCGGAAGTCGCGCAGCCAGCTGCTCAGCGTCGGGAACTCGCTGTCGAACGACGCGGAGCCGAAGGCGTGGATCCCCTCGGCCTCGCCGAGCAGTCCCTTCGGGTCCTCGAGGTCCTTCACCGGGAACGCGTCGTAGGCCCAGTGCGGCCGCCACAGCGTCACGGCGATGTTCTCGCCGGCCGCCGTCGCGCTGGAGAGCTCCTGCAGCATCGCGGGCGTCGACGAGGTCAGGTACTCCATCCCCTCCAGGCCGTAGCCGGGGATGACCGCGTCGGTCGTGATCCCGTTCAGCCCCGAGCCGGGCTCGATGCCGACGAGCCGGTTCCCGACGACCTCGGGGTTCGCCGCGAGCTCCTCGAGGGTGTCGATCGGCGCGTCCTCGTTCACCGCGATGGTGAGCTTCGCGTCGTCGTTCCAGGCACCGAGGTCGACGATGCGGTCGCCGTACTCGTCGAGGTAGTCGCCGTGGGTGACCGGCAGCCAGGTGTCCAGCGCGAGGTCGTAGTCGCCGCTGGCGAGACCCGAGAAGCCGGGCGCCACGTCGATGCTCTGCAGCGTCACGTCGTAGCCCTCCTCCTCGAGCACCGCGCCCCAGAGCCGCGACGCGGCGATGCCCTCGTCCCAGCCCTGGAAGACGGCGAGGGTGACGTCGGTGCGGTCGCCGTTGTCGACGGACGCGGTGGTCGCCGGTCCGGCGACGGCCGAGGCGCCGAGTGAGGCGACGACGCCGACCGACACCGCGGCGATGGCCGTGCGGGTCGCGACGACGGCCTTGCGGCTGCTCGCCCGGGCGACGCGGGCCGGCGACGGGGCGCCGAGGGCGCTCGTCATCCGGTCGAGGATGATCGCCAGGATCACCACCGCGATGCCGGCCTCGAAGCCGAGCGCCACGTCGATCCGGCCGATGCTGGCCACGACGTCACCGCCGAGACCGCCCGCGCCGACCATGCCCGCGATGACGACCATCGAGAGCGAGAGCATGATGACCTGGTTGAGGCCGGCCAGGATCGACGGCAGCGCGAGCGGCAGCTGGATCTGGCGGAGGATGCGCCACTTCGACGAGCCGAACGACTCGCCCGCCTCGACCAGCTCGGAGTCGACACCGCGGACGCCCAGCTCGGTCAGCCGGACGCCCGGTGCCATCGCGAAGACGATCGTCGCGACGATGCCGGGCACGACGCCGACGCGGAAGAGGATCAGCGCCGGAATGAGATACACGAACGCCGGCATGGTCTGCATGAAGTCGAGGACCGGGCGCAGGATCGTCGAGGCGGTCCGGTTGCGGGCCGCGAGGATCCCGAGCGGCACGCTCAGCGCGATCGCGACGGCGGAGGCGACGAGCACCAGGGCGAGCGAGTCCATCGCGTTGTCCCACTGGTCCACGCTCGCGATCAGCAGCAGCCCGACCGCGGAGCCGAGCCCGAAGACCCAGCCGCGCGCAGCGTAGGCGAGCACCGCGATCAGGGCGATGACGACCCAGAACGGCGGCGTCGCCAGCACGAAGTCGACGCCGGTGTAGGCGGCGCCGAAGACCGTGCGGAGCAGGTCGAAGACGGGCTGGAAGGTCTGCGTCAGCACGTCGACGACGCCCTCGGCGGCAGCGCCGAGCGGGAGGCGGAGGTCCGGGTTCATCGCACGCCCCCCTCGCTCGCGAGCACGGCGTCGTCGACGGGGCCGCCGGTCGCGTGCAGGGTCGCGGTGACCATCTCGGTGGGGAGGGTCGCGGGCGGCTCGACGAGCGGCACGCCGCCGGTCTGCGGTCCGAGATTGCCGAGGGCCGCGAGCAGCGTCACGCGCGGGATCGCGCCGAGGAGCCGCCCCGCCTCGTCGACGACGGCGACCGGCAGCGCCGACTCGACGGCCGGCTCGATGATCTCGCTGAGCGCGGTGTCCGGGCCGACGCTGACGACGGCCTCGGTGACGACGAGCGAGAGGTCGGTCGTGCCCGCGCGGACCTGCTCGATCACGTCGCGGTCGCGGACGGTGCCGAGGAGGCGCCGCCCGGCACCCACGACGAAGGCCGCCGCGGTCTGCTGGTCGCGCATGGTGCGCAGGGCGGCGCGGGGGCCGGCGGCGAGCGTCACGACGGAGCGCGCCGGCTCCATCACGGCGGACGCGGTGAGCACGCGGGCGCGGTCGACGTCCTGCACGAACTGCGCGACGTAGTCGTTCGCCGGGTCGGTGAGGATCTCCTCCGGGGTGCCGATCTGCACGATCCGGCCGTCGCGCATGACCGCGATCCGGTCGCCGAGGAGCATGGCCTCGTTGAGGTCGTGGGTGATGAAGACGATGGTCTTGCCGAGCTCGTGCTGCAGCTCGATCAGCTGCTCCTGCATCTCGCGGCGGATGAGCGGGTCGAGCGCCGAGAACGCCTCGTCCATCAGCACGATGTCGGTGTCGGCGGCGAGCGCCCGGGCCAGTCCGACCCGCTGGCGCATGCCGCCGGACAGCTCGTCCGGCATCTTCTCGTGCCAGCCGGCGAGGCCGGCCCGCTCGACCGCGAGCAGCGCGCGCTCGCGGCGCTCCGCCGCCGGCACGCCCTGGATCTCGAGCGGGTAGGCCACGTTGTCGAGCACGGTGCGGTGCGGGAGCAGCGCGAAGTGCTGGAAGACCATCGAGATCGAGGAGCGGCGCACGCGGCGGAGCTCCTTGTCGGAGACGCCGGTGATCGTGGCGCCCTCGATCAGCACCTCGCCCGCGGTCGGCTCCTGCAGGCCGTTGAGCATGCGGATGAGCGTCGACTTGCCGGAGCCGGACAGCCCCATCACGACGAAGATCTCGCCGCGGCGCACCTCGAAGGAGGAGTCGATCACCGCCGCGGTGCCCTGGCCCGCGAGGTCGGCGCGGTCGGCGCCCTCGCGCAGCCGCCGCACGACCTCCTCGGGCCGGCGCCCGAAGACCTTGAAGAGGTTCCTCGCCTCGAGGGCCGGGCCCTCCCGCTCGAGGGTCGCTGTGGCGGCTCCGGCTCCGTTCCCGGGCTCGCTGATGTCCTGCTGATTCTGCTGCACATGCACTCCGTCGGCGCGCAGGGACGCATCCCTGCACTCTCATCTCGTGGTGCCGGGTCGGGTGCGGGGGACGTCCGTCTCTCCAGCCTCCGCGGGCGTCCCGCCGCGGTGAGCGGAGGGGGCGCGGAGGCGATTCCGGTTCGTCCGGGAGGCAGCCACGGGGCCGCCTCGCGCACCCGTTGACCGTACGCTCGCGGCACGTCGGGGAGGACGCCGCACGAGCGCGGACCGATTCATCGGGGTCTCGAGGACCGCCGTCCACGGTAGCCGCGGGTGTCCGTCCGGACAAACGGCGGACTCCACATCAGGGGCTCTGCAACGATGCAGAGCCAGGCTATGCGGCGACTCCGGTGCTGGTCAGGGCCGGTTTCCGCACCGTTGCCCGATCGTTACCCGCGGATGCCCGCTTGCGCCCGGATGATCGAGCAGCCCGCGCAGCGGACCTCTCATGTCGATCGAGCAGCCCGCGAAGCGGACCGCTCATGCTGATCGAGTAGCCCGCGAAGCGGGCGTATCGGTGATTGCCTTGGTGTGTCGCGGGGTTCTGACTCGTCTGCGTATCTGACGCCTGGCAGGGCTGTCTGGATCTCGAACTGTCG
>NZ_SLVD01000009.1:0-214605 GCF_004345345.1 Rathayibacter sp. PhB179
ACCACGACACCACCATCTTCGAACCACACCCGCCCAGCCACAAGCAGTTTTCCCTCACCACCGAGACGCGAAGCGGCTTCGCCGCTCGATACGCCGCGTTCCGCGGCTACTCGACCAGCATGTGCGCGGGCGGAAACGGCGCACTCGGCCGGGGGGCGGGTGGCGGCGGATACGATGGGAGGCATGCCTCGGATTCGACAGACGGATGTCGAGGAGGTCAAGGCCAGGGTCAACATCGCGGACGTGGTCGGCGAGTACGTCACCCTGAAGTCGGCGGGCGTCGGCTCGCTGAAGGGGCTCTGCCCGTTCCACGACGAGCGCAGCCCGAGCTTCCACGTGCGCCCCCAGGCCGGCTTCTACCACTGCTTCGGCTGCCAGGAGTCGGGCGACGTCTACAGCTTCGTCATGAAGATGGACCACACCTCGTTCAGCGAGACGGTCGAGCGGCTCGCCGGCCGCATCGGCTTCCCGCTGCAGTACGAGGAGGGCGGCGGCCAGGCCCCCGAGACCGGCGGACGCGCCCGGCTCATCGCCGCGAACAACGCCGCCGAGGAGTTCTTCCGCGAGCAGCTCGCCACCCCCGGCGCCGACGTCGGCCGCCGCTTCCTCGGCGAGCGCGGCTTCGACCGCGCGGCCGCCGACCGCTTCGGCGTCGGCTTCGCCCCCGACGGCTGGGACGGCCTGACCACCGCGCTCAAGCGCCGCGGCTTCTCCGAGGAGGAGCTCACCACGGCGGGCCTCGTCAGCAGCAGCAACCGCGGCGGCGTCTACGACCGCTTCCGCGGCCGCCTCGTCTGGCCGATCCGCGACGTCACCGGGCAGACCGTCGGCTTCGGCGCCCGCCGCCTGCTCGAGGAGGACAAGGGTCCGAAGTACCTGAACACCCCGGAGTCGCCCGTCTACCACAAGTCGCAGGTCCTCTACGGGCTCGACCTGGCCAAGCGCGACATCTCCCGCGGCCACCGGGTCGTCGTCGTCGAGGGCTACACCGACGTGATGGCCTGCCACCTCGCCGGCGTCACGACCGCGGTCGCCACCTGCGGCACCTCCTTCGGCGTCGACCACATCAAGGTCCTGCGCCGCGTGCTCGGCGACGACAGCGGGGTCGGCGAGGTCGTCTTCACCTTCGACCCGGACGCCGCCGGCCAGAAGGCGGCGATGCGCGCCTTCCAGGAGGAGCACCGCTTCGCCGCGCAGACCTTCGTCGCCGTCGCGCCCGAGGGCCTCGACCCGTGCGACCTGCGGCTCAACCGCGGCGACGACGCCGTCCGCCGCCTCATCGACGACAAGAAGCCGATGTTCGAGTTCGTCATCCGGCAGCTGCTGTCCCGCTACGACCTCGACACGGTCGAGGGCCGGATCGCCGCCCTCCGCGCCGCCGCCCCGGTCGTCGCCGAGATCCGCGACCCGGCGCTGCGCCCCGGCTACTCCCGCGAGCTGGCCCGGATGCTCGGCCTGGACATGTCCGAGGTCAACTCCGCCGTCCGCTCCGCCGGCTCGCGCGCGCGCAACGCCCCGGGCGGCCGGGACGAGCGCCCGCAGGAGGACGCCCCCGAGGCGCCCGCCGGCGCCCGGATCGCCGACCTCCCCGTCGACGTCGTCACGCGGATCGAGCGCGAGGCGCTGATGGCCATGCTCCAGCTGCCGCAGGTGATGGGGGAGTCGCTGCTCGCCCGCGCCGCGCACGCCGCCGTCACGAACGAGACCCTCCGCGTCGTCCGCGACGCCGTGGTCGCCAACCTCGAGCGCGCTCAGGACCGCGACTGGGTCGAGCACGTGGCGGCCGACGTGCCCGGGCCGTTCGCCTCGCTCGTGCACCAGCTCGCCGTGGCGCCCATCCCGGCCGCCGACGAGGCCGGGCTCGCCCGCTACTCGAAGGACGTCGCGATCTCGCTGATCGAGCGCGACCTCCTGCGCGAGATCGCCGAGCTGCGCGGCGCCCTGCAGCGCGCCTCGACCGACCCCGTGCTCTCCCGCGCCGTGCAGGTCCGCCTGGTCGAGCTGGAGCGCGAGAAGCGGGCCCTGCGCACCGAATGAGGGCGCCGCGGGTGCCCCGTGCCCTCGATGAGGGACGTGTTGCAGTCGTGTGAAGAAAGCGCTCGACGGCCCGCGCCGGTTCGGAGAGCGCTTCCGCATGTGTTACCACTGAGGAACAGCAATGCGGGCGCTCAGCGTCGTGGCCCCCGTGCGCCCAGAGAACACCGTGCGCCTGAAGGACAGTGCGCCGGATCGACACCGCTCCGCACGGACCCCGTGCGAGACGGACTCTGCGCCGCGGGACCGCGTTCCACGCCGAGGTCCGCATCCGATTTCTGACAGGAAGAGGCAGACGGAGATGACATCCGGATTCACTCGCGGTTCGCGGGCACTCGGCACGGCAGCAGGCTTCGCCGCGGTCGCGCTCGTGCTGGCGGGCTGCTCCGCCGGCGGCGGGGACTCGACCGGCGGCGCGGCCGGCGGCACGCTCACCATCGGCACCACCGACAAGATCACCACGCTCGACCCCGCCGGTTCGTACGACAACGGCTCCTTCGCCGTGATGAACCAGGTGTTCCCGTTCCTGATGAACACCCCCTACGGCAGCCCGGACGTCGAGCCCGACATCGCCGAGTCGGCCGAGTTCACGGCGCCGACCGAGTACACGGTCACGCTCAAGGACGGCCTGAAGTGGGCCAACGGCCACGACCTGACCTCCTCGGACGTCAAGTTCTCCTTCGACCGCCAGGTCGCCATCGCGGCCGAGAACGGCCCGTCGTCGCTCCTCGCGAACCTCGACAGCGTCGCGGCGCCGGACGACACCACCGTCGTCTTCACGCTGAAGTCGGAGAACGACCAGACCTTCCCGCAGATCCTCTCGAGCCCCGCGGGCCCGATCGTGGACGAGGAGGTCTTCTCGGCCGACGAGCTGACCGCCGACGCGGACATCGTCTCGGGCGACGCCTTCGCCGGGCAGTACACGATCGCCAACTACGACGTGAACAACCTCATCCAGTACAAGGCGTACGACGACTACCAGGGCGTGCTCGGCGCGGCGAAGACCGGCACCGTCAACGTCAAGTACTACGCGGACAGCTCGAACCTCAAGCTGGACATCCAGGAGGGCAACATCGACGTCGCGTACCGGAGCCTCTCCGCGACCGACGTCGAGGACCTCCGCGAGAACGACGCGGTCAAGGTCGTCGACGGTCCCGGCGGCGAGATCCGCTACATCGTCTTCAACTTCGACACGCAGCCGTTCGGCGCGACGACCGCCGAGGCCGACGCGGCCAAGGCGCTCGCCGTCCGCAAGGCCGCGGCCGATCTGATCGACCGCCAGGAGATCGCCGACCAGGTCTACAAGGGCACCTACACCCCGCTGTACTCCTACGTCCCCCAGGGCCTCACCGGCGCGACCGAGTCCCTCAAGGGCCTCTACGGCGACGGCCAGGGCGGTGTCGACGCCGACAAGGCGGCCGCCACGCTCCAGGCCGCGGGCGTCACCACCCCGGTCACCCTCAACCTGCAGTACTCGAACGACCACTACGGTCCGTCCTCGGGCGACGAGTACGCGCTGATCAAGGACCAGCTCGAGTCGACCGGCCTGTTCACCGTGAACCTGCAGACGACCGAGTGGGTCCAGTACTCCAAGGACCGCTCGAGCGACGTCTACCCGGCGTACCAGCTCGGCTGGTTCCCGGACTACTCCGACGCCGACAACTACCTGTCGCCGTTCTTCATCAAGGAGAACTTCCTCGCGAACCACTTCGACGACGCCGACGTGCAGAGCCTGATCGCCGAGCAGGTCTCCACCACCGACGCCGATGCGCGCACCGCGCTGATCGAGGAGATCCAGGACAAGGTCGCGGCGCAGCTGTCGACCCTGCCCTACCTCCAGGGCTCGCAGGTCGCGATCGTCGGCAGCACCGTGAGCGGAGCCGAGGACACCCTCGACGCCTCGTTCAAGTTCCGCTACGCGGCGCTCAGCAAGGGCTGATCCACCCCTCCGGCCGGCGCCTCCCCACCCGGGAGGCGCCGGCCGTTCTCCACGAAAGGCATCACGTGACGACAGCCACGACGGCTGCGGCGACGGCGCCCACCCGGCGACCGCGCGGCTCCGGAGGAGGACTCGGGCGCTATCTGCTCGTCCGCTTCCTGCTCATCATCCCGACCGTCTTCATCCTCGTGACGATGGTGTTCCTGCTCATGCGCTCGACGGGCGACCCGATCACCGCGGCGCTGGGCGGTCGGCTCACCGCCGACCAGCTGGCCGAGCGCGTCGCCGCGGCCGGCTACGACCGCCCGCTGATCGTGCAGTACCTCGAGTACCTCGGCAACCTGCTGCGCGGCGACTTCGGCACCACCCTGAGCGACAACCGCCCGGTCACCG
Source organism: Rathayibacter sp. PhB179 (assembly GCF_004345345.1). Taxonomy (NCBI): domain Bacteria; kingdom Bacillati; phylum Actinomycetota; class Actinomycetes; order Micrococcales; family Microbacteriaceae; genus Rathayibacter; species Rathayibacter sp. PhB179. Next base: position 4,367 of record NZ_SLVD01000009.1, read on the forward strand.
AGGTGCTGGTCACCTACGGCGCCGCGACCGTCGAGCTCGCCTTCTACGCCCTGATCGTGGCGTTCCTGGTCGGCATCCCGCTCGGGATGCTCGCCGCCTACCACCGCGACCGCACGCCCGACGCGGTCCTGCGCATCTTCGCGATCCTCTGCTACGCGACCCCCGTCTTCTTCGCGGGGCTGCTGCTCAAGCTCGTCTTCTCGGTCTGGCTCAAGTGGTTCCCGGTCGCCGGTCGCGCGACCACGAACACCGAGCTCTCGCTGCAGTTCCTCGAGAACAAGACCGGCATCTACCTGATCGACGCGATCCAGACCGGCGACCCCGCCGCCGTGGCCGACGTGCTCTCGCACGCGGTCCTGCCGGCGATCGCGCTCGGCCTGCTCACCGCCGGCATCTTCCTCCGCCTCGTGCGCACCAACGTGATCGGGACCCTCGGCACCGACTACGTCGACGCCGCCCGCTCGCGCGGAGTGAGCGAGTTCCGCCTGGTCCGCACGCACGCCTACCGTCCTGCGCTCATCCCGATCATCACCGTCATCGGCCTGCAGATCGCCCTGCTGCTGGGCGGCGCGGTGCTCACCGAGACGACCTTCGAGTGGAAGGGCCTCGGCTTCCAGCTGGCCGAGTACCTCCAGGCGCGCGACTTCGTCGCCGTGCAGGGCATCGTGGCCCTGCTGGCCGTGATCGTGGCGCTGACCAACTTCATCGTCGACGTCATCGCGGCGCTCATCGACCCGCGAGTGAGGTACTGACCCATGAGCACCACCACTCCGGCGCGCCCGCGCCGCCGCCTCGTCGACCGGCTGCCGGTCGTCCACCAGCTCCGGCAGAGCGTGGGCCTGCAGCGCGGGATGCTCGTCACCGGTCTCGTGATCACCGGCGCGTTCCTCCTCGTCGCGGCCCTCGCCCCGCTGATCGCCCCCTACGGCTACTCGCAGCTGCGCACCGGCACCGAGTCGTTCGGCGCGCAGCAGCCGCCGAGTGCCGAGCACCTGCTCGGCACCACCGTCGGCGGCTACGACGTGCTCTCGCGCGTGATCTGGGGCGCCCAGACGGCGTTCCTCGTCATCGTGGTCGCCGTCGTGCTGTCGATCTTCCTCGGCGTCTTCCTCGGTCTCGTCTCGGGCTACCTCGGCGGCTGGCTCGACCGCGTGCTCGTCGTGATCTGCGACGCGATCTACGCCTTCCCGACCCTGCTGCTCGCGATCGTGATGTCGATCGTGATCTCCGGCGGGCAGTCGAACCTCTGGTCGGGCATCTTCGCCGCCGCGGTCTCGATCACGGTCGTCTACATCCCGCAGTACTTCCGGGTGATCCGCGCCGAGACGGTCCGGATCAAGGGCGACGCCTTCGTCGAGTCGGCGAAGGTCATCGGGGCGTCGACCCCGCGGATCATGTTCAAGCACGTGCTTCGCAACGCCACGCGCACCCTGCCGCTGATCTTCACGTTGAACTCGTCCGAGGCGATCCTCACCCTCGCGGGCCTGGGCTTCCTCGGCTTCGGCATCGAGCCGACCTCGGCCGCCGAGTGGGGCTACGACCTCAACAAGGCGCTGTCCGACGTGACCAGCGGCATCTGGTGGACCTCGGTCTTCCCGGGCCTGGCCATCGTCCTCGTCGTGCTCGGCATCACGCTGGTCGGCGAGAGCCTCAACGACCTCGCCGACCCGCGCCTGCGCGGCCGGCGCGCGGTGGCCGCCGGTTCCGGCGACGTCGCCGCGACGTCCGTCGTCCCGGGCGGTGCGCTCCCCGCGGACGGCCTGGAGACGCCGGGACACGATCCCGTCGCCGGAGTGGAGAAGACCCGATGAGCGTCCAGCGTCCCGCCGACAGCCGTCCCGCCGACGCGGGCTCCCGCCCGATCGTCGACATCCAGGACCTCGAGGTCGCCTTCGCGAGCGATCGCGGCGCCGTCCGCGCGGTGGCCGGCGTCAGCCTCCGCGTCGAGCGCGGCGAGGTGCTCGCCATCGTCGGCGAGTCCGGCAGCGGCAAGACCGTGACCGCCAAGACCATCCTCGGGCTGCTGCCCGAGACGGCGACGGCGTCCGGCGTCATCCTGCTCTCGAAGAAGGACGGCAGCTCGTCGACCGACGTGGTCTCGGTGCCGAAGTCGCGCCTGCGCGAGCTCCGCGGCACCGATGTCGCGATGGTCTTCCAGGAGCCCGGCACCGCCCTCAACCCGGTCTTCACCGTCGGCTGGCAGATCGCGGAGGGGCTGCGCGCGCACGCCTCCGTCTCGCGCAAGGACGCGCGGAAGCGCGCCATCGACGTCCTGCGCACGGTCGGCATCCCCGAGCCGGAGAAGCGGGTCGACTTCTACCCGCACCAGTTCTCCGGCGGCCAGAAGCAGCGCGTCGTCATCGCGATGGCGCTCGTGCTCGACCCGGGGCTCATCGTCGCCGACGAGCCGACCACGGCCCTCGACGTGACGGTGCAGGCCGAGATCCTCGACCTGCTCCGCCGCTGCCGCGACGACTTCGGCACCTCGATCGTCCTGATCACCCACAACATGGGCGTCGTCGCCGACCTGGCCGATCGCGTCGCGGTGATGTACCAGGGCGAGCTGGTCGAGGAGGCGCCGGTCGCCGAGCTGTTCGCCGCTCCGAAAGCCGAGTACACCCGCAAGCTCCTCGCCGCCGTGCCGCACGTGGGCCAGGGCGTCGCCCGGGCGAAGGAGCGCGCCATCGAGCGCGCCGGCGCCCCGGAGGCGGAGACGCTCGTCCTCGCCGAGGATCTGCGGATCCAGTACCCGGGCCGCCTCGGCCGCCCCGGCTTCGTCGCCGTCGACGGCGTCTCCTTCCGCATCCGCGCGGGCGAGGTGCTCGGCCTGGTCGGCGAGAGCGGCTCGGGCAAGACGACCATCGGCCGGGCGATCGCCGGACTGACCACCGTCACCGGCGGCTCGCTGCGGGTGCTCGGCAAGGAGATGCGCGGCATCCGCGAGCGCGCCTTCCGCCCCGTCCGCGGCGACATCGGCTTCGTCTTCCAGGACCCGGCGTCGAGCTTCAACCCGCTGCTGACGATCGCCGAGTGCGTCGCCGAGCCGCTGATCGTGCACGGCCGCGCCCGCGACGCCGGTGCCGCCCGGAAGCGGGTCGACGAGCTGCTCGAGGCGGTGCAGCTGCCGCGCTCCTACGGCGACCGCTACCCGCACGAGCTCTCCGGCGGCCAGCGCCAGCGCGCCAGCCTGGCACGGTCGCTCGCCCTCGAGCCGAAGCTGCTGATCGCCGACGAGCCGACCTCGGCGCTCGACGTCTCGGTGCAGGCGCGCGTGCTCGAGCTGTTCGCGGAGCTGCAGCGCGAGTTCGGCTTCGCCTCGCTCTTCATCAGTCACGACCTCGCCGTCGTCGACCTGCTCGCCGACCGGATCGCCGTGCTCTACCGCGGCGAGCTGGTCGAGGAGGGCACGGGCGAGGAGGTGCTGTCCGCGCCGAAGCACCCGTACACCCAGCGGCTGCTGGCCTCGCTGCCGGTGCCGGACCCGGGGGAGCAGGCCGAGCGCCGCGAGCTCCTGCGCAGCATCGTCGAGGCGGAGCGGAAGGCGTGAGCCGAGCCGCCGCCGCCTCGGCGCCCATCGTCGTCGACGACCTCAGCGTCGAGTACCCGCCGCGCGGCATCAGCGGGCGCTGGACCGCGTTGCGCGGGGTCAGCCTGCGGGTCGAGCCGGGTGAGGTGCTCGGCATCCTCGGCGGCAGCGGCTCCGGAAAGTCGACGCTGGCGCGCGTCCTCGGCGGCGAGGGTCTCGACGGCCCGGCCGGCGCCGGGGCGCGCACGCGGCCGGTGATCATCGGCGGCGAGGCCACCGTCTCCGGCCACCGCCTCCGTGGGATGCCCGCCCGCGAGATCAAGCGCTTCACCTTCGACGTCGCGCACTTGGCGCAGGACGCCGGAGCGGTGCTGCGCCCCGAGCTGACCGTCTCCGAGCTGATCGCCGAGCCGATCTTCCTCCGCGACCGGCACTACGACCCGAAGAGCGCGGCGGTGCGGGTGGCGACGCTGCTCGACTCCGTGCACCTGCCGCTGTTCCTGCTCGACCGCTTCCCCTACGAGCTCTCCAGCGGTCAGCGGCAGCGCGTCGCGATCGCGCGCGCGCTCGTCCTCGGCCCGAAGGTGCTGATCGCGGACGAGCCGACCTCCGGCATCGACGCGACCGTCCGCGAGTCGATCGTGGACCTGCTGACGGATCTGCGCCGGCAGGAGGGCTTCGCCGCGGTCGTCGTGAGCCACGACATCGACGTGCTCAGCCGGGCCACCGACCGGATCGCCGTGCTGGTGGAGGGCGAGGTGGTCGCCTACGGACCGCTGCTCGAGGTGCTGAACGACTCCCGGCACCCGTACGTCCGCGAGCTCGGCGCCGCCTTCGCCGAGTTCGAGCGCTTCGACGCCTCCCGCGCCGCGCGCACGGCGCCCGCGGAGGAGGCCGGATGAGCGCGCCGCGCGTCGCCGTCCTGCCCCGGTCGAAGCAGATCTTCACCGACGCGATCGAGGCCGGCGGCGGGACCGTCGTCGGCGTCGAGGAGGCGGAGGCGCTGCTCTGGCTCTCCTACGGCCGCACCGACGAGCTCGCCGCGGTCCTCGCGGAGCACCCGGGCCTCCGCTGGGTGCAGCTGCCGTGGGCGGGCGTCGACGTGTTCGCGCCCGTGCTGCGCAGCACCGCGCATCGAGGGCTGCGCTGGACGAGCGCGAAGGGCGCCTACGCCGAGCCGGTCGCCGAGCACGCTCTCGCGCTGACCCTCGCGCTGCTGCGCTCGCTGCCCGAGCGCGCGCGTGCCGACTCCTGGGGGGCGAAGCGCGCCAGGACGCTGCACCGCGCGCGAGTCGTCGTCGTCGGCGCGGGCGGCATCGCCGTGGAGCTGCTGCGGCTGCTCAGCGTCTTCGACGCCCACGTCACCGTGGTGCGCCGGACCGACGCCGCCCTGCCCGGAGCCGACCGCACGGTCCCCGCGGAGCAGCTGCCCGACGTGGTCGCCGACGCGGACGTGCTCGTGCTCGCGGCCGCCGCGACCGACGGCACGGCCCGGCTGGTCGACGCCGAGCTGCTGCGGCGGCTGCCGGCCGAGGCCGTGCTGGTCAACGTCGCCCGGGGGAGCCTCGTCGACACGGACGCTCTCGTGACCGCCCTCGCGGAGGGACGGCTCGCCGGAGCGGCCCTCGACGTCACCGACCCGGAGCCGCTGCCCGACGGGCACCCGCTGTGGAGCGAGCCGCGCTGCCTGATCACCCCGCACTCCGCGGACACCCCGGAGATGACGACGCCGTTGCTCGCCGAGCGGGTCCGCGCCAACGTCGCCGCCTTCGCCGCGGGTCGCGAACTGCTCGGCGTCGTCGACCCGGTGCTCGGCTACTGATCCAGGATTTGGAGTTCGCGCAGACTTTGCTAAAGTAGTCACGCGCTGTTCGCCTCCGGGTGAGCGGATGATCCTCGATAGCTCAATTGGCAGAGCAATCGGCTGTTAACCGGTAGGTTCTTGGTTCGAGTCCAAGTCGGGGAGCGAAGGGCCTGGGACTCCACTCCTGGGCCCTTTTTCGTGCCCTCGAGTCGGTCCTCCGGGCCCGGTCTCCGCGCCTCGTTCCCTGCGTGCTCACCGGTCCGCCGTGCTCCCTGCCACGACCCCGACCGGAGCCCCCATGCGCGACGACGTCCTCGACCTCCTCCGCCGCCGGCCCGACGTCGAGGCCCCCGACCTCGTCGCGGTCGACGCGAGCGACCGCCTCCTCCTCGACCTCGCCGCGGGGCACTCCCGGGTCGCCGTCGTCGGCGACGCCTACGGCGCGCTGACGCTGGCCCTCGCCGCCGACGGCGTGGCGGTCTCCTCCGCCCAGGACTCGATCGTCGCCGAGCGGGCCCTCGCCGCCAACGCCGAGGCGGTCCGCGCCGCCGGCATCGAGCTCGCGCCCTTCATGATCGCCGACTCGATCGCCCAGGCCGTCGAGGGCGCCGAGATCGTGCTGTTGCGCCTCCCGCGCTCGCTCGACGCGCTGGCCGCCGTCGCGGCCGAGGTCGCGCTCGCGAACCCCGCCGCGCAGCTCATCGGCGCCGGGCGGATCAAGCACATGTCGCTCGGCATGAACGAGGTGCTGGCCCGCCGCTACGACCGGATCGACGTCAGCCTCGCGCGGCAGAAGTCGCGGGCGCTGCTCGCGAGCGAGGCGAAGGCGGAGCAGCCCGCCGCCGCCGGTGCGGAGCGCCGCCGTCTGGCCGAGCACCGGCTCGAGGTCGTCGCACTGCCCGGCGTGTTCGCCGGCGCCAAGCTCGACCTCGGCACCCGGGCTCTGCTCGCCGCGCTCGACCCGGCCGCGCTGCCCGGGGGAGTCGCGGTCGACCTCGGCTGCGGCTCCGGAGTGCTCGCCGCGTCGCTCGCGCTCGCCCGCCCGGACCTCGACGTGATCGCCACCGACAGCTCCCGCGCCGCCGTGGAGTCCGCCGGCGCCACCGCCGAGGCGAATGGCCTGGGCGACCGCATCCGGCTGCTCCGCGACGACAACGCCTCCACGCTCGCCGACGGCTCGGTCGACGTGGTGCTCTGCAACCCTCCGTTCCACTCCGACGGCGCGGTGACCGACCTCGTCGCGCGCCGGATGATCGCGGCCGCCGGCCGCATCCTCCGCCCCGGCGGCGAGCTGTGGACGGTCTTCAACTCGCACCTCGCGCACCCGGCCGAGCTGCGCCGCTCCGTCGGGCCGACCAAGATCATCGAGCGCAGCGCGAAGTTCACCGTCGCGCGCAGCCGCCGCGAGGGCTGACCGCTCGCCCGAGTCGGGCGAGCCGACCGCAAGCCCCCGCCGCGCCTCCGGCTCTCGCGCCCGCTCCCGGGTACCATCGCTCTCCGGCGTCCCCCCGCGCCGTTCCCTGATGCCCCGGAGGCCGTCGTGCTCGAAGTCGTCCTCGTCCTCGCCCTGATCGTCGCGGCGGGGGCGATCGTCCTGTGGCGCCGCTCCGCCGCCGCCGAGCACCGCGCGCTCGACAGCAGGGCCGAGGAGACGTCGCGCGCCGTCGCCCTCGAGCTGTCCGTCCGGGAGCAGGAGGCGCGGCTGCGCATCGTCGGCGAGCTCGAGCAGCTCGCCGTCCGCGCCGCGTCGAAGGTGGTCGAGGAGGCCGAGAGCGTGCGCCTCACCATCGACCGCGATCCCGCCGCCGCCTCGCGCTCCGCCGGGCGGGCCGTCAGCGCCGCGGAGGCGTCGCTCGCCCAGCTGCGCCGCATCGCGACGGTCGCCGCGGTCGATCCGCGCGAGCTCCCCGCGACCGGCGGGACGGACGCCCTCATCGAGAGCGCCCGCGAGCGCGGCCTGGTCGTGCAGGAGGAGACCTTCGGCGAGCCGTTCCCGCTGCAGGACGGCGCGGACGTCGCCGTGATGCGCGTCCTTGAGTACGCCTTCGACGAGGCCCTCGAGTCCGGCGGCACCGGCACCGAGCTGCGGATCACCTCCCGCTGGACCGCCACGGGCCTCCGCGTCGAGGTCGACGACGACCGCGAGCGCCACGCCGGCGCCGAGTCCGACGCGAGCGCCGTCGACGCCGACCTGCATGCGCTGACCGACCGGATCGACAGCCCGGCGCTCTCGGAGCTGCGCGAGCGGGCCGGCCTCTTCGGCGGCGACGTCGTCGAGAAGCGCACGCCCGGCGTCGGACGCAGCGTCACCGCCTCCTTCCCGACCGTGCGCCACCACAACGGCGTGCACGGCGTCGACCTGGCCTAGGCCAGGGAGCGCCGGCCCGGAATCGGAGCGGAGGCGGGGTGCCTCGGACGCTCAGTCCTCGAGGTGCTCGACGCCCGGGGTCCAGGAGACGCCGGGCACGCCCCAGCCGCGCTTGCGGGTGATCTTCGCGACGGGCTTGGCGTACTCGTGCTCGAGGCGGTCCGTGTAGAGGACGCCGTCGAGGTGGTCGAACTCGTGCTGGAAGACGCGGGCGAACCAGCCCTCCGCCTCGATCTCGATCGGCGTGCCGTCGAGGTCGACCGCGCGCAGGATCGCGCGCTCGGACCGCCGCAGTGGGAAGCGCTCGCCGGGGAACGACAGGCAGCCCTCGGACTCGGTGTCCTCGTCGGCCTCGCCGAGCGGCGTCGGCGTGACGAACAGCTCGGGGTTGATCGCGACACCGCGGCGGGGAGTGCCGTCGTCGGCCTCGTAGTCGTAGACGAAGAGCCGCAGCGGCACTCCGACCTGCGGTCCGGCCAGGCCGACGCCGGGCGCCGTGTCCATGGTCTCGAACATGTCCGCGACGAGCGTGCGGAGCGTGTCGTCGAACTCGGTGACGAGGGCGGCGGGGGAGTGCAGGACGGGGTCGCCGGCGATGCGGATGGGGAGGACGGCCATGGGGATCAGGGTATCGCGGGCCCTGCAGGCGGCCGTCCTGATCGTCATCCGCTGGTTAGCCGAGGTCCCCCGTGCGTCGGAGGATGCGCGGATCGAATCTGGGTAGGGTCGTGCTCATGCCCACTGATCTCACTGAATTGGCGGATCAGTTCACCCTCGATCCCGCGCAGTTCATCGGCATCCCGATCGCACTGGTCGGCGCGGTCTTCCTCTCGCTCGGTGCGCAGTTCCAGCACCGCGGAGTCGTCAAGGTCGAGCGGTTCTCCAAGCGCTCCGGCTCGAGCGGTCTGAGCGGCGGGCAGCTCTTCGCGCTGCTGTCGCGGCCGTCCTGGGTGATCGGCACGCTGATGCTGGCGCTCGCGATCGTCTTCCAGCTCACCAGCCTCGGCTTCTCGCCGCTCATCGTCGTCCAGCCGCTCGGCGCGGTCGCGCTCGTCATCACGGCGATCGTCAACGCCCGGGTGAGCAAGGTGCGGCTGAACGCGTCCTCGATCCGCGCGATCATGCTCTGCGTCGGCGGCGTCGGGGTCTTCGTGCTGGTGGCCGCCTTCAATGCGGTCGACGAGTCGATCCGGACGTCGCAGCTGATCACGATCCTGGTGATCCTCGCGGTCGTCATGACGATCTTCGTGATCGCCTTCCGCGTCTTCCGCAAGAAGGCCCGCGCGATCTTCTACATCCTCGGAGCCGGCGTCGTCTACGGCTTCGTCGCCACGCTCGCCAAGGTCGTCCTCAACCGGATCAAGTTCGGCGAGTTCGACCCGCTGACCGTCGTCTGCATCGTGGCGCTCCTGGCCGCGACCGCGCTCGGCGGCTACTTCGTGCAGAACGCCTACGCCTCCGGGCCGCCGGACCTCGTCGTGGCCGGCCTGACCGTCGTCGACCCGCTGGTGGCCGTGGCGATCGGCATCATCGTCCTCGGCGAGGCGCAGTACGCGGCGCCGTGGGCGATCCCGCTCTTCATCGCGGCGGGAGTGGTCGCCATCTGGGGCGTCTTCCTCCTCGCGAAGCACCACCCGCAGGCCCGCTGAGCCGCCCGACGCGAGGCGCCGCAATCCCGGGATCCGGCGCCCTCCCCGCCTACACTGGGACCGCTTCGAGACGCCGTGCACCCGCCCGAACCCACGCCGATCGCTCCTCTCCCTCGAGCGACACGACATCGTTAGGACCCACTCCGTGTCAGATCCCCGCGACGCGTCACGCCCCGAGTCGTCGACCGGCGACTCCGCTCCGGCGGACGCCGCCCGCCGCCCGCTGACCGTCGTGATCGGCTGCGACACCTTCGCGCCGGACGTCAACGGAGCCGCCAAGTTCGCCGAGCGCCTCGCCGCCGGCCTGCAGGCGCGCGGCCACGAGGTGCACGTCGTCGCCCCGTCCGCCGACGGCTGGAGCGGCACCCGCGTCGAGGACCACGAGGGCCAGCGGATCATCGTGCACCGCCTCTTCAGCCTCCGGTGGCCCCCGCACGACTGGCTGCGCTTCGCGATGCCGTGGCGCATCCGCCAGAACAGCGCGCGGATCCTCGACGAGGTGAAGCCCGACGTCGTGCACTTTCAGTCCCACGTCATCGTCGGCCGCGGCCTCGGTCAGGAGGCGGCCAAGCGCGGCATCCGCATCATCGGCACCAACCACTTCATGCCCGAGAACATGCTCGAGTTCACGCTCCTGCCCAAGGCCGCCCAGGCGAAGGCCGTGGCGATGGCCTGGCGGGCCGCCCGCCGCACCTTCGGCCGCGCGGAGGCCGTCACGACGCCGACCCGCAAGGCCGCGCAGTTCCTCGAAAAGTACACGGGGCTGCAGGGCGTGCACGCCATCTCCTGCGGCATCGACGCCGACAACTACACGCCCGACTTCACTCCGCGCACCGCCAACCGCATCCTCTTCGTGGGGCGCGTCACCGGCGAGAAGCACATCGACGTCCTGCTCCGCGCGGTCTCGCTGCTCGACCCCTCGCTGGATGCGCAGCTGGAGATCGTCGGCGGCGGCGACCAGATGCGCAACCTGCAGCAGCTCGCCACCACCCTCGGCATCGCCGACCGCGTCCACTTCACCGGCTACGTCTCCGACGCCGAGCTGAAGCAGGCGTACAGCCGGGCGACCGTCTTCGCGATGCCCTCCATCGCCGAGCTGCAGAGCATCGCGACCATGGAGGCGATGGCCTCGGCCCTTCCCGTGGTCGCCGCCGACGCGATGGCCCTCCCGCACCTCGTCCACGAGGGCGAGAACGGCCACCTCTTCGAGCCCGGCAGCGCGCAGGCCCTCGCCGACGGCCTCACCGACGTCCTGACGGCCGACCCCGAGCGCCTCGAGGCCTTCAAGCGCAGCTCGCTCCGCATCGTCGCTGCGCACGACATCAACCGCACGATCAGCACTTTCGAGAGCCTGTATCGTGGGGAGCCGGTGGCCGATCCGGCCGCCGACGCAGCGTCCGCTCCGGCAGGCCGAGCCGCCTCCTGACGGCCCGCCCCGCTCGCCTCGGGCGCCGCGGGGCGTTAGCTCAGCCGGTCAGAGCAGCGGACTCATAATCCGTCGGTCACGGGTTCAAGTCCCGTACGCCCTACTTCCGTCCCGTCCCCGTCGCGCCGCCGGCCCGCGCCTCGACTCCGCAAGAGTTGTCGTACTCGCACGCTGAGTACGACAATTCCTGCGCACTCGACGCGACCTCGCCGTCGGTCCCCGCCGCGAGTGCGCGAAAGTCGTCGTACTCGGACGGCGAGTGCGACGACTTCTGCGGACTGAGCGGAGAGGGGGCGTCAGGCGTCCGGGCGGGATTTCTTCAGGCGAGACTTCGCGGCGCGCTCGGTGAGGACGGACAGGTAGTCCTGGACCGGGCGGTCGGCGAGGGAGTCGAGCTCCTTCTGGACGGCCGACTCCACCTCGGCGGCGGGGCGGTCGGGGAAGCGGGTGCGCAGGCGCGCGGACACTTCGGAGACGATCTGGTCGAGGTTCACTTCAGCGGTCACGGGCGGATCTTCCTCCCCGTTGGTTAACGGATGGTGTTCCTTCTGCGTCGACCGCGTCGGCGCTAGCACGTCCGCCGCCCGGAAGCCCGTAGTGGCCGGTCTCCGTACGACGTGGTTCGCTGTTCTCGTGCCTGACCTCCCGATGTTCCCGCTCGGCTCCGTGCTGCTGCCGCACATGCCGCTCCCGCTCCGGCTGTTCGAGCCGCGGTATCTGCGGATGCTCGGCGACGTGCTCGAGGACGACACGCTCTCGTTCGGCGTCGTCCTCATCGAGCGCGGGCAGGAGGTCGGCGGCGGCGACCAGCGCTTCCCGATCGGCACGGTCGCGCGCATCCTGAACATCGACGGCGCCGAGTCGTTCGTCACCATCGACAGCGTCGGCGAGAACCGCTTCGAGGTCGTCCGCTGGTACGACGACGACCCGTATCCGAAGGCCGAGGTGCGCCCCGTCGCGCCGCTGGAGTGGGCGCCCGAGCACGAGGAGCTGCTGCGCTCCGCCGAATCGGCGGTGCGGACGGCGCTGGCGGTCGCGAGCGAGTTCGTCGAGCAGCGCTACGGCGCCGTCGTCGAGCTGGCCGAGGACCCGGCCGCGCACGCCTGGCAGCTCGCGGGAGTCGCTCCCGTGACCGAGCTCGACCGACTGGCGTTCCTGCGCAGCACCTCGATGGTGGAGCTGCTCGAGGCCGTGCGCGAGCGCTCGTCCGAGGCGACCGAGTCGTTCCGGGCCGGCTGGGCCTGATCGTCGCCTCGCGCTGATCTCCGTCAGCCGCTGACCCGGTGTCTCGCGCCGACCGCGAGGGCCCGCCTCATTCCTCGAGCGCGACTCCGCGCTCGGCGGCGAGCTTCGCCAGGTCGTCGACGACGACGAGCGCCATCCGCACCGAGCGGTCTCGCTGATACTCCTCGTCGTCCGCGTCGATCAGCGGCGCCCGGTCGAGGGTCTCCTCGATCGACTGCGACAGCTCGCGCCAGGCGTCCTGCCGAGCGTCGTCGACGAGCGAGGCCAGGTACTGCTCGTCCCGCGCGCGGTGGCGCAGGGAGTCGGCGACCGCGAGCGAGAGCCGCTCGCGGTGGTCGAGGTTGTCGATGTCGGCGGAGCGGTAGTCGTGCACGTGGTCGGAGCGGCCGCCGACCAGGGTCGCGTCCGCGGCGATGGCGCGCAGGCGCTCGGCCGCCGCCTCCGACTCGTCGGCGAGCTTCTCCAGTTCGGCGGCGGCGATGACGGAGTAGTGCCGGACGTCGAAGGGGACGCCCTCGGCCAGGCCGTCCATCAGCACGCGGTTCTTCACGGCCATCCGGCTCGCGTACTGGGCGAGCAGCAGGCCCTCCTCCGCGGCCTCCTCGACCGAGACGGGCTCGCGCGACGGGTTCTCGTCCGGGTCGTACGGCTCCATCTTGAACCTGCGTCGACGGCGGAACCACACGCGCGTCACCTGCACCCTCGGTTCGAGCGCCCCGCCCGCCGGAGCACCTCTTCGAGAATACCGGTCGGGCGGGCGCGATGGTCGGCCGGTCAGGCGTCCCGCCAGTCGTCCTGCAGCAGGTGCGAGCCGGCCTGCGGCCCCATCTGCAGCATGCCGCCGTCGACCGCGTAGGACGCTCCCGTGATGTAGGCGCCCGCGGGCGAGGCGAGGAGGGCGATCACGGCCGCGATCTCGCGCGCGTCGCCGGGGCGGCCGAGCGGGATGCCCGGGCGGTCGATGCTGTGCGGATCCACGTCCTCCGCGTCGTTCATCGGGGTCGCGATCTCGCCGGGCGCCAACGCGTTGGCGGTGATGCCGTAGCGGCCGAGCTCGAGGGCGGCGACCTTCAGCAGCCCGCCGAGTCCGTGCTTGGCGGCGACGTAGGCGCTCGCACCGACGCGGGGCTGGTGCTCGTGCACGCTCGTGACGCCGATGAGGCGTCCGCCGGTGCCCTGCTCGACCATGATGCGGGCGGCGCGCTGGAGGCCGACGAACGCTCCGTCGAGGTTCAGCGCGACGACCTCGCGCCAGCTGGCCAGGCTCTGCTCGAGGAAGGGCTCGCCGCCGCCCCCGCCCGCGTTGTTGACGAAGACGTCGAGTCCGCCGAGGCGCCGGGCGAGGTCGTCGATCACGTCGCGGACCCGATCGAGCTCGGTCGCATCGAGGCGGGCGACCTCGGCGCGGCGGCCGTGCGAGCGCACCTCCTCCGCGGTCTCCAGGGCGCCCTGCTCGTCGCTGTGCCAGGTGATGCCGACGTCCATGCCGGCCTCGGCGAGGGCGACGGCGGCGGCCCGGCCGACGCCGGAGTCCGAGGCCGTGACGACGGCGCGGGTGGGGCGGAAGTCGCGGGGTCCCTGGGTCATGACGTCTCCTTTTTCGAGGCGCGGCGCGTCTCCTCGATCACGATCCCAGCACCGGCGTCGCCCGGCCGGCAGACGCTTGACACGCCGGTCACCGCGGTCGCGGGCGTGGCGGATGTCCGGGCGAGGGCCCGGATCGAGTTGACTGTCCTGATGGACTCCCGACGCATCTCCGTCGTCGTCCCCGTCAAGGACGACGCCCGGCACCTCGAGCGTCTGCTCGCCCTCCTGGCCGAGCAGACCCTCGCCCCCTTCGAGATCGTCGTCGTCGACGACGGCAGCACCGATGACAGCGCGGACGTCGCCCGTGCAGCGGGCGCGCGGGTGATCGTGCACGGCGGGACCGGCATACCCGCCAGCACGGCGCACGGCTTCGACGAGGCGGAGGGCGACGTGCTCGCCCGGCTGGACGCCGACTCTCAGCCGGACCGGCACTGGCTCGCGCGGATCGCCGCGCACTTCGCCGACCCGGGCGTCGGAGCGGTGACCGGACCCGGCCGGTTCGTCGAGCTCGGCCCGGTCGCGCGGAACCTCGCCCGGATCGTCTACATGGACGCGTACTTCGTGCTGATGGGCTCCGCGCTGGCCAACTGGCCGCTCTTCGGCTCGAACTGCGCCGTCCGCCGCTCGGCCTGGCAGGAGATCGCGGGGGAGATGCACCGCGACGACCCCTACGTGCACGACGACGTCGAGATCAGCGTGCACCTGGGCCTGCGCCACCGGATCGTCTACGACCGCCACCTGGAGGTCGGCATCTCGGCGCGACCGTTCGGCGCCGCGGCCGACATGGTGCGGCGCCTCGACCGCGCCCTGCACACGCTGCGCCGGCACCCCGGGCTCGGCGACCCGGTGCAGCGCTGGATCCACCGCACCCGGCGCCGGCACGTCGAGCGGCTGAGGGCCCTCTCCGCCGCCCGCCGCGCTCCGCGCTAGGACTCCGCGGGGGTCGCGGCCGGAGCCTCGGCCGGTCGCGGGTCGTCCTTCGGCATCGCGCGGACCGCGAAGAGCATGCCGACGGCGAGCACCGTCAGTGCGATGCAGACGAAGCGGGTGCCGGCCGCGAGGCCCTCGGGCGTCGGATCGCCGCCACCGGCCTGGGCGTTGACGATCGCGCCGAACACCGCGACGGCGATCGCGCTGCCGATGTTGCGGGCGAAGAAGTTCGTCGAGGACACGACGCCGCGCTCGTTCCACTCGACGCTTGCCTGCGCGCGGATGAGGGTCGGCGTCGCGACCAGGCCCATCCCGGCGCCGATCAGCACGCAGAAGCCCGCGATCTCCCAGAGGCTCGACGAGGCGCCGAGGAGGATCGTCAGCCCGGTGCCGACCGTGACCAGCGCCGCGCCGAGGAAGGCCGTGCGGCGGAAGCCGATCCGCAGGTAGAGCCTGCCGGAGAGGCTCGCCGCGACCGGCCAGCCGATCGTCATCGCGGCGACCGCGAAGCCGGCGCCGAGGGCGGAGCTGCCGAGGACGCCCTGCGCGAAGGTCGGGAAGTAGGAGGTGACGCCGAGCGTGATCGCGCCGACCGTCACCGAGACGAGACTCGTCGAGAGCAGCACCCGCCGCGTGAGCACCCAGAGCGGCAGCACCGGGGCGACCGCCCGGCGCTCGATGGCCACGAAACCGGCGAAGGCGAGCGCCGCGGCGACGAAGACGCCGACGCCCGCGGGCGAGAGCCAGGGCCAGGCGTTGCCGCCCTCGAGCAGGCCGAGGATCAGCAGCGCGGTGCCGACGGCGAGCACCGAGGCGCCCGCGAGGTCGAGCGGGGTGCGCTCGCCGCGGGTGGTCTCGCGGAAGCTGCGGATCAGGAGGAAGGCCGCGAGCAGGCAGAGCGGGATGTTGACCAGGAAGATCCAGCGCCAGGCGCCCAGGTCCGACAGCACACCGCCGAGAGTGGGGCCGACGACCGAGGAGATGCCCCAGACGCTGGCGAGGTAGCCCTGGGTCTTCGCCCGCTCGGCGACCGTGTAGATGTCGCCGGCGATGGTGATGCCCATCGGCTGGATCGCCCCGGCGCCGAGGCCCTGCAGGGCGCGGAAGGCGATCAGCGCGGGCATGCTCCAGGCCAGGCCGCAGAGCAGCGAGCCGACGAGGAAGAGGCCGATCCCGATCAGCATGATGGGCTTCCGCCCGATCACGTCGGAGAGCTTGCCGTAGAGGGGGACGGAGACCGCCTGGGCGAGGAGGTAGATGGAGAACAGCCAGGGGAACTGCTCGAAGCCGCCGAGGTCCGCGACGATCGAGGGCACCGCGGTCGAGAGGATGGTCGCGTCGAGGGCGACCAGCGCGGTCGAGATCATCAGCGCCAGGAGGATCGGACCGCGCTCGGAGCGCAGTCCGACGCTCGCGCGCGTGGGGGAGTCGGTCATTCCGCTCACGCTATTGCAGAGCCGGGCGATGGAACGGGGGCTCGACGCACTCGGTAGACTGGCCCTATGGAACTCGTGCTCTGGCTCGTCGTAGCCGCCATCGCCGGTGTCGGCCTCGTCTCCGGAGTCGCGGCTCTGGTCGCCATGACGAAGGCGCCCTGGTCGGACAGCAAGTAGCGGTCCGACAGCGAGTAGCGGGGTCCGGGGTCGCACCCGCCCGCCCTCACTCGTAGCACCGCACCACGCTCCAGCACGGATCCGTCGAGGCGACGACGTCGAGCACGAACGCTCCGCCCGTCTCGAGATCGGTCGCCTGGAAGCGCCAGCCGCCGATGCTGACCGGCACGCCGCCGAACGTCGGCGGGAAGCCGTCGAGCGGCGCCCACCAGTCGCTGGTGCGCGTCCAGACCGTCGGACGGTCAGTCACCCGGTAGCTGGCGCCGCGCCATTCGAGTGCGACGGGCACTCCGTCACCGTCGGTCGCGACCATCGCCGTCTCCTCGATCACCGCCATCGTGGGTGCTCCCGCCTGCTCCTCTCGACCCGCCGGACTCGACTGGCCGTTCGAACATGTGTTCGATAGTCTGCGAGTGTACGCCGCGGCGCCCGTGCTCGACACGGCAGCGGATCGACCGGGCAGGAGGCGAGATGATCGAGTGGAGTCCCCTCCAGATGCTGCGCAGCAGCGGGCCCGACGAGTGGGTCATGGTGGACGCGATGCGGACCGGGCGGATCGGGCTGATCCGCAGGATCGAGACGGGACCCTACCGCGAGAGCTGGTTCCGGGCGGTCACCTGGGCCGCGGAGCCGGGCAAGCGGACGCTGGTGGGCTACTCGCGGTCGATGGAGACGATCGCGGCGACGCTGTGGGCGCATCAGCCGCTGACCGCGCAGGAGAAGCCGTTCCCGGGCTACCCGGCGTCGAGGCCGGCCGGGGCGCCCGCTTCATGAGTCTGGCGGCGGAGGCCGTCGTCCGAGCTCGCTCTGCCGCGGAGGAGAATGGCCGGATGCTCCTCGCGCTCACCGGTGGCCCCACGGGGCAGTGGCGGGCGGTCGTCGCGGACGGCTCGGGGGCCGAGGTCGGCGGCGGGCGCGGACCGGCCGAGCTGGCCGCCTTCGTCCGGGAGCGGGAGCCGGAGCGTCCGCGCTGGGTCTGGGACGACACCGCCCGCTGGTACCCGGCTCTCCTGGCCGAGGGCGTGCACGTCGCGCGCTGCCACGATCTCCGCCTCGCCCGGGCGATCCTCCGCCGTTCGGAGCAGACGGCGCGCTCGCCGCTCGCCCGCTCGGCTCCCGACGCGTGGGACGCCGGGGCCGCCGCCCCGGTCGCCGGCGACACGCTGCTCGGCTTCGAGGAGGCGCCCGCGGAGGCGGACGAGCTGGACCCGCTGGTCGAGCTCGCCCGGCAGGAGGAGGCGCTGGCTGCGGCCGCGCAGGGCGGGCGCCTGCGGCTCCTGCTCGCCGCGGAGTCGGTCGGCGCGCTGATCGCCCGCGAGATCGCCGCGGCCGGGCTGCCGTGGCGCGCCGACGTCCACGACCGCGTCCTCACCGACCTGCTCGGTCCGCGGCCGCGCTTCGGCGGACGGCCGGCCCGCCTCGAGGCACTGGCCGACGACATCCGCCGCGAGCTGGACGCGCCCGAGCTGAACCCCGACTCACCGGCGGACCTCCTGCGCGCGCTCCGCCGCGCCGGTCTGACCGTCGAGTCGACCCGCTCCTGGGAGCTGACCTCGATCGAGCATCCGGTGATCCCGCCGCTGCTGGAGTACAAGAAGCTCTCGCGCCTGCTCACCGCCAACGGCTGGGCCTGGCTCGACGCCTGGGTGCACGACGGGCGCTTCCGGCCGGAGTACGTCGTCGGCGGCGTCGTCACCGGCCGCTGGGCGACGTCGGGCGGGGGAGCGCTGCAGCTGCCGCGGCAGATCCGCGCCGCAGTGACCGCCGACGAGGGCTGGAAGCTGGTGGTCGCCGATGCGGCGCAGCTGGAGCCGCGCATCCTCGCCGCGCTGGCGGGCGACTCCGTGATGGCCGCGGCCGGGCGGGGCAAGGACCTCTACCAGGGCATCGTCGACGCGGGCGTCGTCCCGGACCGGCCGCGAGCCAAGGTCGCGATGCTCGGCGCGATGTACGGGGCGACCAGCGGCGAGGCCGGGCGGCTGCTCCCGCGGCTCACGCGCGCGTACCCCCTCTCCGTCGCGCACGTCGAAGCGGCTGCCCGCGCCGGCGAGCGGGGCGAGCGGGTGTCGACCCGGCTCGGACGCAGCTCACCGCCCGGCGACGTCGACGCCGGTGGTCAGCGCGCCCGCGACTGGGGGCGCTTCACCCGCAACTTCGTCGTGCAGGGCACGGCCGCCGAGTGGGCGCTCTGCTGGATGGGGGAGCTGCGGGCCCGGCTGCGCGCGGAGGGCGCGCTCGCGCACCTCGTCTACTTCCTGCACGATGAAGTGATCGTGCACGCGCCCGCGGAGGAGGCGGAGCGGGTCGCCGCGGTCGTTCGCGAGGCCGCCGTGCGCGCCGGGCGGGCGCTGTTCGGCGATCAGGACATCGACTTCCCGGTCACCGTCGCGATCGTCGACGCCTACGACGAGGCGAAGTGACGCGACTGCCCGACCGAGGCTCCGGTGCGGTGGCTCAGTACCAGTGCGGCGAGCGGTTGTTCCAGGCCGACCAGGCCGCGCACGGCGAGCCGTAGCGGTCGGAGATGTAGGCCAGACCCCAGTCGATCTGGGTCGCGGCGTTGGTCTGGTAGTCCGCGCCGTAGGTCGCCATCTTGCTCGCCGGCAGCGCCTGCGGGATGCCGTAGGCGCCCGAGGAGCGGTTCAGCGCGTTCCAGCGCCAGCCCGACTCGCCGTTCCAGAGCGGGATGAGGCAGCTGTCGGCCTGGTCCTGGCCCCAGCCGTGGACGCCCATGACGGAGCGCGCGTAGTTCTGCGCCTGCGCCGGCGACATGCCGTCGGTCCGGCCGGCGTAGCTGCCGAGCGCGGCGATGGTCTTCGCGCTGCTGTCCTTGCCGGACGCGTCGTCGTCGCCGAGCTCCACCGGGCCGCCGCCACCGCCTGTCGACGGGGCCGCGGGCGCCGCCGGTGCCGGAGCGGAGGGTGCGGACGGCGCCTTCGCGGCCTGCTGCCGCCGGGCCTCCGCCTCGGCGGCGAGGCGGGAGAGGCGCTCCTGCTCCTCGAACGCGGCCTTCGCCTCCTGACCGGTGGCGAACTCCTCCTCGAGCGCGGCCGTGGTGTTCTTCAGCGAGGCGAGCTGCTCGTAGAGCCCGGCGCTGTACTGCTCCTGGTCGGCGACCTTCGCGTCGGCCTCGGACTGCGCGGCCTGCGCCGTGGCGAGCGCGTCCTGCGCGGCGCTGACGAGGGAGAGCCGCTCCGTGCGCGCCTGCTCCGCCTGCTCGGCGAGGGAGGCGGCGGCGTTCTCGGTCGACTCGGCGTCGCTCTGGAGGCGGCTGGTCTGCAGGGTGAGCTGGCTCATGGTGCCGAGGCGGTAGAGCAGCTTGTCGGACTGATCGCCGCCGACCAGGAGGTTCAGCGTCGCGTCGGTGCCGCCGTTGCGGTAGAGCTGAGCGGCGAGCCGGCCTGCCTGCTCCTTCGCGGCGTCCGCGTCGGCACGGGCCGCGGCGGCGCGCTCCTCGAGGGCGGTCACGCGCTGGGTGGCCTCGTCGAGCGCGCTCTGAGCGGCGTCGGCCTCGGACGCGCGGGAGATGGCGGCGTCGGTGAGGGCGGCGGCCTGATCGCGCAGGTCGGCGAGGATCGCGGTGATGCGGTCGACCTCGGCGGCGGTCGCGGTCTCGCTCGACTTCGCGGCCTCGACGTCCGACCAGGACGGGTAGTCGGCCGGGTCGTAGGCGTTGGCCGCCATCGGCGCGGCCAGGGCGGCGCAGAGGACGAGGACCGTGCCCGCTCCGACTGCGACGAGCCGTCGGCGCGCGGAGGTGGACACGCGGAGGCCGAGAGGCGAACGGATCATAGCCCCCACCCTAGGCGACGGCGCCCGCGCCTGTCTCGTGCCGGTCGTTCTGTGCGCTCAGCGGCCCGTCGGTCGCGGCGTCGTCCCGCGCCGCTGCCTTGCGCCCTCGCCGCGGGCGCTCGAGGGCGTAGCCGCGGACGGCCGCTCCGTCGCCCGCCCCGGCGAGCTCCTCCCTGGCGGCGTCGAGGAGCCGGCGCAGCGCGTCGTCGCGCACCAGCACCGCCCGTGCGGCGAGGCGGCGCTGCGGGTGCTCGTCGAGAGCCTCCTGCTCCTCGGGGAGCGTGCTCGCGTAGGCGTCGAGGACCGCATCGAGGTCGGCGTCGGAGAGGCTCGAGGCGAGGAGGATGCGATCGAGGACGTCGTCCCAGTCCTCCTCGGCGGACGCGCCCTCGCCGCTCAGCCAGGCGAGCGCCTCGGCGCGGCCCTCGTCGGTGAGCGCGTGCAGGGGGAGGCCGTCCTCCGTCGATCCCGCCGCCGCGACGAGGCCGCGCTCGCGCAGCCGGTCGAGCGTGGAGTAGATCTGCCCGACGTTGACGCGACGGCGGTGGGCCGCCCGATCGAGCAGCTCGGCGTGCAGCTGCAGCCCGTACGCGGGGCCGAGGGTGAGGAGAGCGAGCAGACCGTCGCGGACCGACACGGGGCTCCTCTCGAGCGGGTCGCGGGCCCGGAGCCGGGCGACGCCGCGGTTCGGGCGGACTTTCCCGAGTATAGGCAGGGGATCTGCGCGACCCGGCGGCGGGAGCGGCGAGGCGCCTTGTCGTGGCGCGGAGGGTCCTGCATAATCTCGACTGGTGGCTCGTCCACCGCACAAGAAGGCACTGCACGTCGCTCGTGGTCCAGGTCGTTGGGGAAGACGCACCAGGACGGACGGAGGACAGCGTGGTGACGCAACAGACTCGGGGTGTGCTCTTCGTGCACTCCGCCCCCCGCGCGCTCTGCCCCCATCTGGAATGGGGAGCGGGTCGCGCTCTCGGTCGTGCTGTGAACTTCGACTGGATCGAGCAGCCGGTGCAGCGCGGCGCCCAGCGCACCGAGTACGCCTGGGAGGGACCGGTCGGCACCGGTGCGGCGATCGCCTCCGCGCTCCGCGGCTGGGCCGACGTCCGCTACGAGGTGACCGAGGACCCCTCTCCGGGCGTCGACGGCGGCCGCTGGATGCACACTCCCGAGCTGGGCGTCTTCTACGCGCAGACGGACAGCGCCGGCAACACCGTCGTCCCCGAGGACCGCATCCGCTCCGCCATGGAGAGCGCCGGCGCCGACCCCATCGAGCTGCACCGGGAGCTGCGCCTCGCCCTCGGCCAGGCCTGGGAGGACGAGCTCGAGCCGTTCCGCGCCGCCAGCGACTTCGCGCGGGTCATCTGGATGCACAGCGTCGGCTGAGCAGAGCGCTCAGCCGACGCTGTGCCGTGCCGATTTCTGCGCCGCTCCCTGCGCGGCGCAGCGCGGTCGGCTCGGGGAGGTGGTCGCGTTCTGCAGAGCGGGGTGCGAACGGCGACGGCGATTCGCTGGTACGCGAATCGCCGGATGCGCCTCGGGGCGCGCGGCGATACGGTGCGCGCGACTCTCTGAGGGGTGGGCGCACCCGGAGTGCTGCAGCGAGTGTCCGACGGAGCGAGCCGCAGGCGATGCGGTCTGGTTCCCAGGACTGTGGGCGAGGGCTTGCGGTGAACGACCGCCCTCGCGGCACGAGGCGTATCCGGCGATCCGCGTTCCAGCGGATCGCCGTCGCCGCACCGCACCGGCCCTGCGGAACGCGACCATGCAGGGAGCGGACGCGCCTGCGCCGCGCGCTGCGCGGCGCAGCCCGCGTTCCGCTCGGAGTGACGGGGCTACGCCCCGTTACACCGAGCGGAACGCGGCAACAGCATTGTGCCCCCCGAACCCGAAGGAGTTGGAGAGGGCGACGAGGGGCCCTGCTCCGAGGTCGCGCGGGCTGGTGACGACGTCGAGCGGGATCTGCGGGTCCTGCTCGAAGAGGTTGATGGTGGGCGGGGCGGTGCGCTCGTGCAGGGCGAGGACGGTGAAGATCGCCTCGAGGGCGCCGGTGCCGCCGAGGAGGTGGCCGGTGGCGGCCTTGGTGGCGGAGACGGCGATGTTCGGGAGGTGGTCGCCGAACACGCGGGCGAGGGCGCGGTACTCGGCGATGTCGCCGACGGGGGTGCTGGTCGCGTGGGCGTTGACGTGGGTGACGTCGGTGCGGGCGGCGCCGGCCTGCTCGAGAGCCTCGATCATGGCGCGGGCGGCGGCGGAGCCCTCGGGGTCGGGGGCGGTGATGTGGTACGAGTCGCTGGTGACGGCGCCGCCGGCGAGCTCGGCGTAGATGCGGGCGCCGCGGGCGAGCGCGTGCTCCTCGGTCTCGAGGACGAGGGTGGCGGCGCCCTCGCCGAGGACGAAGCCGTCGCGGGAGACGTCGTAGGGGCGGGAGGCGGTGGCCGGGTCGTCGTTGCGGCGCGAGAGGGCCTGCATCGAGGCGAAGGCGGCGAGGGGGAGCGGGTGGACGACCGACTCGGTGCCGCCGGCGATGACGACGTCGGCGAGGCCGCGCTGGAGGTGCTCGTAGGCGTTGGCGATCGCCTCGGTGCTGGACGCGCAGGCCGACACGTCGGTGCGGGCGTAGGCGCGGGAGGGGATCGACATGCTGATCGCGGCCGCGGCGGCGTTGGGCATGAGCATGGGGATGGTCATCGGGAGGACGCGGCGGGGGCCGCGCTCGCGGAGGGTGTCCCACGCGTCGATGAGGGTCCAGAGTCCGCCGATGCCGGTGGAGTAGTCGACGCCGACGCGCAGCGGGTCGACGTCGGTGATGCCGGAGTCGGCCCACGCCTCGCGGGCGGAGATGAGGGCGAACTGGCTGGAGGGGTCGAGGCGCTTGGCCTCGGGCCGGGGGAGGACCTCCTCCGGGCGCACCTTCGCCTGCGCGGCGAAGGTGACGGGGAGCTCGAGCTCGGTCACCCAGTCGGCCTGGATCGTGCTGACGCCGGACTCACCCGCGAGAAGGGCGTTCCAGGACTCGCGAGCGGTGCCGCCGAGGGGCGTGCTGGCTCCGATGCCGGTGACGACGATTTTCTTGGGACTCATGACGACGATCTCTGTTCCGTGACGGGTGGGTTCCGGGCGCACCCCGGCCGGGCTCAGGGCCCTGGCCGGGGTGTCCGCCGCGAGGACGGGAAGCGCGGTGCGCTGGTTACGCGGAGGCCTTGACGATGAAGGTGACCGCGTCGCCGACCGTCTTGAGGTTCTTGACCTCGTCGTCCGGGATCTTCACGTCGAACTTCTCCTCGGCGTTGACGACGATGGTCATCATCGAGATGGAGTCGATGTCGAGGTCGTCGGTGAACGACTTCTCCATCTCGACGGAATCGGTCGCGATGCCCGTCTCGTCGTTGACCAGTTCGGCCAGGCCGGCGAGGACTTCTTCGTTGGACAGTGCCATGGTTCTCTCCTTGAGGGGTGTTCGATCAGGGTGTTTCGACTCGGTGTACGTCGAGATCGAGGTGTTCGTCGTGTGACCGTAGGTCAGTTTAGGGGTGGGCCTGCGCCCCCTAAGGGAGCACCACGACCTGCGCGCCGAAGACGAGTCCGGCGCCGAAGCCGATCTGCAGGGCGAGTCCGCCGCTGAGCTCGGGGTGCTCCTCGAGCAGGCGGTGGGTCGCGAGCGGGATGGAGGCGGCCGAGGTGTTGCCGGTCGTCTCGATGTCGCGGCCGATGGTCACGGTCTCGGGCAGCTTCAGCTGCTTGGCGAGCTCGTCGATGATGCGCATGTTCGCCTGGTGCGGGATGAAAGCGGCGAGGTCCTCGGGCGCGACGCCCGCCTCGGCCAGCGCCTGCTTGGCGACCTTGGCCATCTCCCAGACCGCCCAGCGGAAGACGGAGGGGCCGTCCTGGCGCAGCGTCGGCCACTCGGCGACGCCGTCGCGGTAGGCGGCGAGCGGGTTGTCCATCCCGACGGTGTCCCACTTCGAGCCGTCGGAGCCCCAGACGGTCTTCGAGATGCCGGCGGTATCGCTCGGGCCGACGATCGCGGCGCCGGCGCCGTCGCCGAGGAGGAAGGAGATGCTGCGGTCGGTCGACTTCACGATGTCGGAGAGCTTCTCGGCGCCGACGACGAGGACGTACTCGGCGAGGCCGGAGCGGACGAACGAGTCGGCCTGGGCGATGCCGTAGGTGTACCCGGCGCAGGCGGCGGAGATGTCGTAGGCGGGTGCCGGGTTCGCGCCGATCCGATCGGCGAGGAGCGCCGCCAGCGACGGGGTCTGCACGGTGTTGCTGATGGTGGAGACCAGCACGAGGCCGATCTGGTCGGCGCGGATCCCGGCCTTCTCGATCGCCTCGAGCGAGGCGGTCGTCGCGAGGTCGACGGCCTGGATCTCGGAGGAGGCGCGGCGGCGCTCGACGATGCCGGTGCGCTGGCGGATCCACTCGTCGGAGGAGTTGATCGGGCCGACGAGGTCGTCGTTCGGGACGACGAGGTCGCCGCGGGCCGCGCCGATGCCGAGGATGCGGGTGTACTGGCTGCCGCTGGACTGGGTGAGGGAAGGGGTCGTCATGGGTCTCTCCTGCTAGGCGGCGTGCTCGTCGATGAAGGCGCGGGCGGCGTCGAGGTCGTCGGGGGTCTTGATCGCGAGGGTCGGGAGTCCCTTGAGGCCGCGCTTGGCGAGGCCGACGAGGGCGCCGGCGGGGGCCAGCTCGATCAGGCCGGTGACGCCCGCCTCGGCGAAGGCCGCCATGCAGAGGTCCCAGCGGACGGGCGAGGCGACCTGGCCGACGAGCAGCTCCAGGAAGCGGGAGCCGCTGTCGACGACGGAGCCGTCGTTGTTCGTCCAGAGGCGCAGCGTCGGGTCGGCCGGGGTGATCGAGGCGGCGACGCCGGCGAGGGCGTCGCGGGCCGGCGCCATGTAGCGGGTGTGGAAGGCGCCGGCGACCTGGAGCGGGACGACGCGGGTGCCGCGGAGGGGCTCGTCCTTCAGCGCCTGGAGGGCGTCGACCGCGCCGGCGACGACGATCTGGCCGCCGCCGTTGTAGTTGGCCGGCTCGAGGCCGAGCTCGTCGAGGCGGGCGAGGAGCGCCTCCTCGTCGCCGCCGAGGACGGCGCTCATCGCGGTGGGGGTCGCGGCGGCCGCGGCGGCCATGGCGCGGGCGCGCTCGCGGACGAAGACGAGGGCGTCGGGCTCGGAGAGGACGCCGGCTCCGGCCGCTGCGGTGATCTCGCCGACCGAGTGGCCGGCGATGCCCGCGATGCGCTCGCGGCGGCCGCCCTCGAGCAGTGCGGCCAGGCTGACCAGCCCGGCGGAGACGATCAGCGGCTGGGCGATCGCGGTGTCGCGGATCGTGTCCGCGTCCGAGACGGTGCCGTGGGCGGCGAGGTCGATGCCGACCGCCTCCGAGTGGGCGGCGACCTGCTCGGCCACCGAGGGGACGGCGAGCCACGGCTCGAGGAATCCGGGGGTCTGGGAGCCCTGACCCGGGGCGACGACGACGATCACGCTTTCAGTCTTCCGATCCGCGCCGGTTCGTGCGGCGCTCTGAGGTACTGACAAACCACAAAGAGCTTGTGGCGGTTCTACAACGGGGTGCGAGGAGGGGTGCGGCTCACTTGCGGGTCGGACGGCGGCGGACCGCTCCGTCCGGGTCGCTCATCGAGCCGAGGATGAGGGCCGACTGGAGGATGAGCGCCTCGCGAGCGCCCGTCGCGTCCCAGCCGATCACCTCCGCCACCCGCTTCAGGCGGTAGCGGACGGTGTTGGGGTGCACGAAGAGCTCGCGGGCCGTCGCCTCCAGCGAGCGGCCGTTGTCCAGGTAGGCCCACAGCGTGGTGAGCAGCTCGGTCGAGTGCTTCTGCAGCGGCTTGTAGATCTGGGTGATCAGGCTGTGCCGGGCGAGGGGATCGCCGGCGAGCGCGCGCTCGGGGAGGAGGTCGTCGGCGTTCACCGGCCGCGGGGCGTTGCGCCAGGAGCGCGCGACCGCGAAGCCGGCCAGGGCGGCGCGGGCGCTGCGCGAGGCCTCGACGAGCGTCGGCACCTCGTGGCCGAGGACCAGGTGACCGGAGCCGAAGCCCGGCTCGAGCGCGTTCGCGATCTCGAGGAAGGCGACTGGCGGGCCGGTCTCCTCCGTCGCGTTCTCGCTCGGCTCGGCGCGGCCGATCACCAGCACGAGCCGGCTGCCCTGCACGCCGATCAGCACGTCGGCGCTCATGTGCCGGGCGGTGCGGCGGAGCTGGTCGACGTCGAGCATCTTCGGCGCGGTGCCCACGAGCACCGCGACCTCGCCGTGGCCGTGCCAGCCGAGGGCCGCGATGCGGCTCGGCAGCTCGTCGTCGGCCTCGCCCGTGAGGATCGAGTCGACGACGAGCGCCTCGAGCCGGGCGTCCCAGAGGCCGCGCGCCTCGGCCGCCCGGGCGTAGACGTCGGCCGCGGCGAAGGCGATCTCGCGCGAGTAGAGCAGGATCGCCTCGCGCAGGTCCTCGCCGCGGTTGGTGATCCGCTCCTCGACGACCTCGACGGTGACCTTGATCAGCTGGAGGGTCTGGGTCAGCGAGACGGAGCGGAGCAGCTCGCGGGGAGCCGCTCCGAAGACGTCGGCGGCGATCCACGGCGTCGCCGACGGGTCGTCGAACCAGGAGATGAACGAGGTGATGCCGGCCTGCGCGACCATGCCCACCGCGGAGCGGCGGCCCGGGGGCATGCTGCCGTACCAGGGCAGCGTGTCCTCGAGCTTCTTGATGGTCTGCGTGGACAGCTCGCCCGAGAGGGTCCGCAGCCAGGCGAGGGTCTGCTCCTTCGTGCGCGGAGCGCCCGGCCGGGTGGCCGGACGCTCCGCGGAAGGGGCGGTTCCCCGCGTCGTCGACTGCGCGTCGTCGGAGGAGAGCACCGAGCCGTCCGTCAGTTATCGCCGCCGGCGTTGCCGGTGGTGCCGGCGTTCACGTCGTGGAGGCTGTACTTCTGGATCGCCTGGGCGGAGAGCGAGGGGTCGACCTCGCCGCGCTTGGCGAGCAGCTGCAGCGTGCGCACCACGACCGACGGTCCGTCGATCTTGAAGTGGCGACGTGCGGCGGCGCGGGTGTCCGAGAAGCCGAAGTCGTCCGCTCCGAGCGTCGCGAAGTCGCCCGGGATGAACTGCCGCAGCTGGTCCGGCACATGGTGCGAGAAGTCCGAGACGGCGACGAAGGGGCCCTTCGCGTCGGCGAGCTTCTGCGTGACGTAGGGGACCTGCGCCTCGTCCTCGGGGTAGAGGAAGTTGTGGTGCTCGGCGTTGATGCCGTCGCGCCGCAGCTCGTTCCACGAGGTGACCGACCAGACGTCGGCCGACACTCCCCAGTCCTCGGCGAGGAGCTTCTGCGCCTCGATCGCCCACGGCACGGCGACGCCGGACGCGAGCAGCTGGGCCTTCGGGCCGTCCCACTGACCCCAGGAGACGCGGTGGATGCCGCGGACGATGCCGTCCACGTCCACGTCCTCGGGCTCCTTCGGGTGCACGATCGGCTCGTTGTAGACCGTCACGTAGTACATGACGTTCGGGTCCGGGTGCTTCCCGCCGTACATCCGCTCGAGACCGGACTGCACGATGTGCGCGATCTCGTAGCTGTACGCCGGGTCGTAGCTGACGACGGCCGGGTTCGTGGCGGCGAGGATCGGCGAGTGGCCGTCCGCGTGCTGGAGGCCCTCACCGGTCAGCGTGGTGCGACCGGCGGTCGCCGCGATCATGAAGCCGCGGGCCATCATGTCGCCCGCCGCCCAGATCGCGTCCGCCGTGCGCTGGAAGCCGAACATCGAGTAGAAGACGTAGACCGGGATGAGCGGCTCGCCCTGCGTCGAGTAGGACGTGCCGACCGCGGTGAACGCCGCGAGCGCGCCCGCCTCGTTGATGCCGACGTGCAGGATCTGACCCTGCGGGCTCTCCTTGTAGGCCAGGAGCAGCTCGCGGTCGACCGACGTGTAGTGCTGGCCGCGCGGGTTGTAGATCTTCGCGTTCGGGAAGAACGCGTCCATGCCGAAGGTGCGGGCCTCGTCGGGGATGATCGGGACGACGCGGTTGCCGAAGTCCTTCGAGCGCAGGATGTCCTTCAGGATGCGGACGAACGCCATGGTGGTGGCGATCTCCTGCGTCCCGGAGCCCTTCTTGCCGATCTTGTAGGCCGAGTCGTCCGGCAGCGAGAGCTGGGTGTACTTCGACCGGCGCTCGGGCAGGTAGCCGCCGAGCGCGCGGCGGCGCTCCTGCATGTACTCGATCGCCTCGTCGCCCTGACCGGGGTGGTAGTACGGCGGGAGGTAGGGGTTCTCCTCGAGCTGCGCATCCGTGATCGGGATCCGCATGGTGTCGCGGAAGCCCTTCAGGTTGTCGAGCGTCATCTTCTTCATCTGGTGGGTCGCGTTGCGGCCCTCGAAGCTGCGGCCGAGACCGTAGCCCTTGATGGTGTGGGCGAGGATGACGGTCGGCTGGCCCTTGTGCTCCGTCGCGGCCTTCATCGCGGCGTAGATCTTGCGGTAGTCGTGACCACCGCGGCGCAGGCCCCAGATCTGCTCGTCGCTGTAGTCCTCGACGAGCTTCTTGGCGCGCTCGTCGCGGCCGAAGAAGTTCTCGCGGACGTAGGCGCCGTCCTCGGTCTTGAAGGTCTGGAAGTCGCCGTCGGGCGTCTTGTTCATCAGGTCGAGCAGCGCGCCCTCGGTGTCGCGGGCGAGCAGGTCGTCCCACTCGCGGCCCCAGATGAGCTTGATGACGTTCCAGCCGGCGCCACGGAAGAACGACTCCAGCTCCTGGACGATCTTGCCGTTGCCGCGGACCGGGCCGTCGAGGCGCTGCAGGTTGCAGTTGATGATGAAGTTGAGGTTGTCGAGGCCGTCGTTCGCGGCGACCTGGAGCTGACCGCGCGACTCGACCTCGTCCATCTCGCCGTCGCCGAGGAACGCCCAGACCTGCTGGTCGGAGGCGTCCTTGATGCCGCGGTTGGTGAGGTACTTGTTCGCCTGCGCCTGGTAGATCGCGTTGATCGGGCCGAGGCCCATCGACACGGTCGGGAACTGCCAGAACTCCGGCATGAGGCGCGGGTGCGGGTAGCTGGAGAGTCCGCCGCCCTGGTGCGACTTCTCCTGGCGGAACCCGTCGAGCTGGTGCTCGCTCAGGCGTCCCTCGAGGAAGGCGCGCGCGTAGGGGCCGGGGGAGGCGTGGCCCTGGATGAAGATCTGGTCGCCGCCGCCCGGGTGGTCCTGGCCGCGGAAGAAGTGGTTGAAGCCGACCTCGTAGAGCGAGGCGCTCGACGCGTAGGTCGAGATGTGCCCGCCGACGCCGATGCCGGGGCGCTGCGCGCGGTGCACGAGGATGGCCGCGTTCCAGCGGATCCAGGCGCGGTAGCGGCGCTCGACGTCCTCGTCGCCGGGGAAGTCGGGCTCGTTCTCGGCCGCGATGGTGTTGATGTAGTCCGTCGTCGGCACCATCGGAACGCCGAGGTGCAGCTCCTTGGAGCGCTTGAGGAGGCTGAGCATGACGTCGCGTCCGCGACCGGCACCCCGCTCCTCGACGAGCGCGTCCAGCGACTCGTTCCACTCCGACGTTTCCTCGGGATCCGAGTCGACGTGTCCGACGGAATACGGGTCCTGATCGTTAACAGTCACCCTCGACCTCTCTCTGGGGGCAGATCGTGCCCGAGACATCACTCTCATGAAGCGGTGCGGATCCGCGCGCAGGACCCTCGGATGACGAGGAGCGCGCGGGCACCCGTGCAAGCCTAGCGATTCCGGTCATGTGTGGCGATCCACGACGGAACCGCACAGGGCACTGTGGGATTTCTCCATCCGGACCGCGTCCAGCGGCCGATCGTCGCGGTCCCTTGGCTGATCGGCGGAGCAGGTCTAGCATTGCCCCTCGTGCTCGCGCGACATTCGTGCGCATGGAAGGACATCGTCCGATGGCTCTCGAGAAGCTCACGCTGGCTCCCGACTTCGAACTCGCGAACCAGTACGGCGAGCGCATCCAGCTCGGCGACTTCCACGGGCGGCGCAACGTCGCCCTCGTCTTCTTCCCGCTCGCCTTCTCCGGCACCTGCACCGGCGAGTTCTGCGCACTGCGCGAGAACCTCTCGCTGTTCGAGCACGCCGAGGTCGAGCTGATCGGCATCTCCGTCGACTCCAAGCACACCCTGCGCGCCTGGGGCGAGAAGCAGGGCTACGACTTCACGCTGCTCTCCGACTTCTGGCCGCACGGCGACGTCGCCAAGCAGTACGGCGTCTTCCTCGAGGGCAAGGGCTACGCGACGCGCGCCACCTTCCTCATCGACAAGGAGGGCGTCATCCGCGACACCTTCATCACCGCGCCCGGCGAGGCCCGCTCGATGGACGACTACCGCGCCGCGATCGACGCGCTCACCCCGGCCCACGCCTGACACCCTCCGCGAGATGCCACTTATGATCGCCTTTCACGGCGTGTCGCGCTCATAAGTGGCATCTCGCGGACTGCGCCAGCGCGTCAGTTGAGGATGTTCACGGCTCGGGAGATGACCAGGGCCAGCAGGACGAAGCCGGTGACGCCCTCGAGGGCCATCAGGAGCTTCACCCGGCTGGACAGCGGCATCGTGTCGGTGGGGCTGAACGCCATGGTGTTCGTCGTCGAGACGTAGAGGTAGTCGACGAAGCCGGGACGCCAGTCGGCCTTCTCGGAGGAGCCGACCGCGACCTCGCTGACGGTGTCGCGGTAGGTGTCCTGCGGGAAGGCGAAGTCGGCGGGCGGCAGCTGCGAGCGCTCGAGCGTGCCGCGGGAGACGGGGCCGCCGCGGTCGAGCTCCCAGTAGATCAGCGCGTAGGCGACGACGTTGGTGACCCAGACCTGCAGTGCGGTGAGCAACAGGAGCGGGCCGTCGGCGGATCCGTCGACGAGGTCGATCACGACCCGGCCGACGTTGATCTGGTTCGCCGCGGCGAGCACGACCGCGAGGGCGATCGAGACTCCGCGCGACCAGCGGGTCTCGGTGTCCAGGCGCCGCGGGTTGACCACGAACAGCGGGATCAGCAGCGCGAGCGTCAGGACCGCCGCGGCGATCCGGACGACCGAGGTGCCGGGATCGTGTCCGACGAGGTTGAGCGCCACGGCCACGAGGATCGCGGCGGAGGCCGGCCAGCGGCTCTCGGCCCGGCGCCTCGCGCGGGTGTCGTCCGTGTCCGCCATGCGCCGAGAGTAGCGCTGCGAGCCGTGTCGTAGGATCGATCCGATCGTCCGCGGCCCGGCCGCGACGGGGGCCTTTAGCTCAGTTGGTAGAGCGCCACGTTTACACCGTGGATGTCATCGGTTCGAGCCCGGTAGGGCCCACAGGAGAGCCTCGCGGGACCTCGGGTCAGCGGGACTGGCGGCGCTTGTAGGGCTTGGGCTGGCCCTTGACGACGGGGGCGCGGCCGGTGCCCTTCGAGGCCTTGGCCTTGCCGCCGGACTTGGGGGCCTCCTCCGGCTCGTCGCCGAGGGCGGCGAGCTCCTCGCGGGCCGAGGCGAGGCGCTGGCGGCCGGCGGCGGTGAGGGTCGTGGCGGCGGCGCCGGGCTCGAAGAGCGGGCGGCCGAGGTCGAGCTCGACGGCGGCGACGGAGGAGTCGAGCTTCGCGCGGGAGATGCCGAGCTTCTCGGCGGCGCGCACGAAGTGGAGCTCCTCGGCGACGGCCACGAAGTGACGCAGCTGGCTGATCTTCATGAGGAACCCTTCGCGGCCGCTCGCTGCGACCGCCTCCACCCTAGGCGGACCCCGGCGCGCGGCGGACACGCGCCCCGGCGCGGACGGACCCTCGCGGACACCCGCCCCGGTCGAGACCTGCCCTACGCCGGCCCTACGCGGACGGCGTCAGCCGCTGATCGCCGACGACTCCGAGCAGCCGGAGGGCCTCGGCGGAGGCGGGCGATCCGGCCCGCGGCGTGAGCACCAGCAGCACCTGCGCCTGGTTCTCGGTGAAGAGGGCCTGACAGTCGACGTCGATCTCGCCGACCTCGGGGTGCCGCAGGGTCTTGTGGTCCTCGAAGCGCGCCGTGACCTCCTGGAGCTCCCAGTAGCGGCGGAACTCCTCGCTCCGACCGAGCAGCGACGCGATGATCCGCCCGGCCAGCGGGTCGGCGTCGGGTGCCGCGGCGGCGAAGCGCAGCTGGGCGGTCTGCATCCGCCCCTGGTGCTCGTGCTCGCGCTCGGGGTAGCTGCGGCGGGCCTCGTCGGGGTGCGCGAACCAGCGGTGGATGCCGCTGCGGTCCAGGCCGGTCCCGGCGTCGCCGTCGCCGAAGAGGGCACGGGCCAGGCGGTTCTGCACGAGGGTCTCGCCGAGCTCGGTGATCACCAGCGCGGGAGTGTCGTCCAGCCGGTCGAGGACGCGGAGCAGCCCGGGGGAGACGTGCTCGTCGCGCCGGTGCCGCGCGGGCGGGGTCTGCCCGGCGAGCCGGAAGAGGTGGTCGCGCTCGTCGAGGTCCAGGCGCAGCCCGCGGGCGATCGCGGTGAGCATCTGCTCGGACGGCTGCGGGCCGCGCTGCTGCTCGAGCCGCGACCAGTAGTCGGCGGACATGCCGACGGCGGCGGCGATCTCCTCCCGGCGCAGGCCCGCGGTGCGGCGGCGCGCTCCGGGCGGCATGCCGACGTCGGACGGCTGCAGCCGCTCGCGTCGGCCGCGGAGGAACTCGGCGAGCGCAGGTCTGTCCATGCGCTCATCCTGCCGGTCCGCGCGCATCGCGGACCAGGGAGCGCCGATCCCTGGATCGTCCAGCCCTTCCGGCCCGTGCGGCGCAGGGCGACGCTGGGGTCAGCCGGGCGGGACAGCCCGGGACACGGAGGAGACCACATGAAGACCACGGGCAGCACCATCCTGATCACCGGCGCGACCTCGGGCATCGGCCGGGGCCTCGCCGAGCGCTTCCTCGACGCGGGGAGCACGGTGATCCTCGGCGGTCGCCGCAGCGAGCTGCTGGACGAGTTCACGGCGGCCCACCCCGGTTCGCACTCGGTCGTGATCGACGTCACCGACCCGGAGTCGATCGCCGCCGCGGTCGAGACGGTCACCCGGGAGCACCCCGACCTCGACGTCGTCGTCACGATGGCCGGCATCATGCTGCCGGAGGACCTGCAGGACTCGGGGCACCTCGACACCGCCGCAGCCATCGTCGAGACCAATCTGCTCGGCACGATCCGCACGCTGACCGCCTTCACGCCGTGGATCGCCGCGAAGCCGGACGGCGTGCTGATGACCGTGTCCTCGGGGCTCGCGTTCGTTCCGCTGCCGGCGACCCCGACCTACAGCGCGACCAAGGCCGCGGTGCACTCCTACACGCAGAGCCTGCGGGCGCAGCTCGCGGAGACTCCGGTGCAGGTGATCGAGCTGGTGCCGCCGGCCGTCCAGACCACGCTGATGGGGCAGCAGGACGACCCGAGCGCGATGCCGTTGGACGAGTTCCTCGACGAGACGGTGCGGATCCTCGCCTCCCAGCCGGAGGTGGAGGAGGTGCTCGTGGACCGGGTGCGCTTCCTCCGCGACGCCGAGGCCGAGGGGCGCCACGCCGACGTGCTGGCGCTGCTCAGCGGCCGCCACTGAGCCCGGAGCGGGCCGTCGCCGCCGCGGGGCCGCCGTTCAGCGACTGTTCTCCGACAGGTGTTGCGCTGGAGCGCTCTCACACCTACCCTCGCGGGCGTGGCCGGAACCCGAAGCCGGCCGCGGAGGAGGCCATTGTGGGCGCGCTCGTCTACAGCGGTGTGGCCTCGATCGACGGCTACACCGTCGACGAGACCGGGGACTTCAGCTGGGCCACGCCCCGCCCCGAGGTGCACCGCTTCATCAACGAGACCGAGACCGGAGTGGGCACGTACCTCTACGGCCACCGGATCTACGAGACCATGCGCGGCTGGGACGCGGGCTACGAGCTCGCCGAGCAGTTCGCCTTCATCCACGACTTCCAGGAGATGTGGCGCGCGGCGGACAAGGTCGTCTACTCGACGACCCTGCCCGCCGTGCGCACCCGCCGCACCCGGCTCGAGCGGACGTTCGATCCGGTGGGCGTGGCTCAGGAGGTCCGCTCGAAGCCGCACGACGTCTCCGTCGGCGGCGCGACCCTCGGGGCGCAGGCGCTCCTGGCCGGCGTGGTCGACGAGATCCGCTGGTACGTGGCGCCGATCGCGGTCGGCGGCGGGACGCCGTTCCTCCCCCGCGGCTTCCGCAGCCGCCTCGAGCTCCGGCAGCAGCGCAGCTTCGCGGACGGAACGGTGTTCCTCCGCTACGGCGTGAAGCCCTGAGGAGGAGCGACGCGGGCGCCGGTCAGGCGCGGGCCGGCTCGTCCGCGCCGACCAGTGCGGCGATCCGGGCGGCGATCCGCGCGCCCTGCGCCCGGCCGGCCTGCGCCGCGGCGGGACGGACCTCGGGGTCGAGCGAGTTCGGGCCGAAGGCGGCGATCGACGCCTCGTCCGCATAGACGACCTCGACGCGCGAGCCCGACAGTGCCTCGAGCTCGGCGGTGGGCAGAGTGCCGACACCGGGCGAGCCGATCCCGGACATCGGCGTGATGACGACCACCCAGTCGGCGCCGGCGGCGAGGTCGGCGTTGCTCCCGGAGCGCACGCCGCCGTCCATGTAGCGGACGCCGTCGATGCTCACCGGCGGCCAGACGCCGGGCACCGCGCAGCTGGCGGCGATGGCGTCGACCAGGCCGACGCCGCTCGTGCGGTCGAAGACGGCGAGCGCTCCGGTGGCGGTGTCGATCGCGGTGATCAGGAGGCGCTGCGCGGGCCAGTCGGCGTCGGCGATCCGCGCGGCGATGACGTCGCGGCGGGACTCCTCGGAGAGGGTCGCGGTCTCGAGGGCGAGCACGCCGATGCGGCGACGGGCGTCCTCCGGCGAGGTCGCGCCCTCGATCGCGGCGGCGTAGCTCGCCTGCAGGCGCTCGACGTCGACGACCGCGCCGATCTCGGCGGACTCCTCGCGCAGCTGGGACGCGTAGGCCTCGTCGAGGCCGACGGAGGTGCTCAGCTGCGAGGCGACGGCGGAGCCGGCCGAGGTGCCGATCAGGGTCGTGGCGGGGTCGAGGAGGAGGCGGGCCGCCTCGGGCGAGGCGTCGCTGAGGCCGCGGACGATGCCGAGCTCCCAGGCGATTCCGGCGAGGCCGCCTCCGGCGAGGACGAGGGCTCCGGGCATGGGTGGTCCTTTCGATGGTGCGGTGAGGGGTGCTGCCAGCCTGGCCCCCGAGGCTGGGAGGCGCCGGCCGGTGGCGCGTGTCCGGCGGTGGTCAGGCGCGGGCTGCGGCGATGGCGTCGGCCGCGAGCCGCGTCGAGCTGTCGCGGTCGCGGAGCCAGAGCGGGACCGAGTGGACGCGCAGACCGGTGCCGTCGAGGGCGCCGACGGCCGCCGCGTCCTCCTCGCCGACCAGCCAGGCGTCGAGCAGGCCGCCGGTGGAGCGCGCGCCGTAGTGCCGGCCCACCGCCTCCGCCGAGGTCTCGACCCCGATGGCGGGCAGGCAGTGGTCGGCCATCCCGCGCACCACCGCGCCGCCGATGATCGGCGAGACGCCGACGACCGGGGCCGACGTGGTCCGCACGGCCTCCGCGATGCCGGGCACGCCGAGGATCGTCCCGATCGACACCACCGGATTGGACGGCGCGATCAGGACCGTGTCGGTGTCGGCGATCGCCTCGAGCACACCCGCGGCGGGACGGGCCTCCTCGACGCCCTGCTGCACGAAGCGGCGGGCGGGCACCGAGGCGCGCAGCCGCACCCACCACTCCTCGAAGTGCAGCAGCCGCACGCCCTCGCCGGGCAGGTCGACCTCGACGTGGGTCTCGACGTCGGAGTCGGACATCGGCAGCAGGCGGACGCCGAGCGGCCAGCGCGCGGTGATCCGCTCGGTGGCCTCGGACAGGGTCAGCCCGTCGCGCAGCATCGAGGTGCGGGCGAGGTGGGTGCCGATGTCGAGGTCGCCGAGGGTGAACCACGGCCAGCCGACACCGAAGGCGGTCAGCTCGGCCGAGACGCGCTCGCTCTCGCCGGCCCGGCCCCAGCCGCGCTCGGTGTCGTTGACACCGGCGAGCGCGTAGGTGAGCGAGTCGAGGTCGGGGCAGACCTTCAGGCCGGTCAGCCACATGTCGTCGCCGGTGTTGGCGACGACCGTGATCTCGGAGGGACCGCCGCCGGCCGCCTCGAGGTCGCGGAGGTGCTCGCGGACCGCGGAGGTGAAGCGGGCGCCGCCGACGCCGCCGGCCAGGATCGTGATGCGCATCCGTCGACGCTACCGCGGACCGCGGACACCGCGGATTCCGAAGGACCGGCGCCTTAATGCTGCGGATCCGCGCCGGAAACACCCGGGAAACGTCGGAGGACGACGATGAACCCCTGTCCGGCGCACGGAGCGGAAGCGGTCATTGCCTTCGACCCTCGCGCGGACCACAGTGAGACCACGGCCCCTCGGCCCCGCCTCCCGCGTCTCGCGGGACCTCGGCGGAGCCTCGACCGGGCCGACCGAAGCATGGAGGTACCGATGACCATCGTCCGCGCAGCGATCACCCAGACCACGTGGACCGGCGACAAGGAGTCGATGCTCGACAAGCACGAGCAGTTCGCCCGCGACGCCGCCGCCCAGGGAGCGCAGATCGTCTGCTTCCAGGAGCTGTTCTACGGCCCGTACTTCGGCATCACCGAGGACAAGAAGTACTACCGCTACGCCGAGCCCGCCGACGGTCCGATCGTGCAGCGCTTCGCCGCGCTGGCGAAGGAGCTCGGCACGGTGATGATCCTGCCGATCTACGAGGAGGACATCACCGGCGTCTACTACAACACCGCCGTGGTCGTCGACGCCGACGGCACGATCCTCGGCAAGTACCGCAAGCACCACATCCCGCACCTCGACCGCTTCTGGGAGAAGTTCTACTTCCGCCCCGGCAACCTCGGCTACCCGGTCTTCGACACCGCCGTCGGCAAGGTCGGCGTCTACATCTGCTACGACCGGCACTTCCCCGAGGGCTGGCGCGAGCTGGGCCTGAACGGCGCGCACATGGTGTTCAACCCGAACGCGACCAAGCCGGGCCTCTCGAACCGCCTGTGGGAGGTGGAGGGCCCCTGCGCCGCCGTGGCGAACGGCTACTTCGTGCTCCAGCCCAACCGGGTCGGCCGCGAGGACAACGAATACGGCGAGCTGGCCGTCGACTTCTACGGCACGAGCCAGGTGATCGACCCGCGCGGGAACTTCGTCGGCGAGCGCGGCTCGGGCGACAGCGAGGAGGTCCTGATCCGCGATCTGGACCTCGACATGGTGCAGCAGATGCGCGACGACTGGCAGTTCTACCGCGACCGCCGTCCGGACTCGTACACGAGCATCGCCACGCCCTGACCGCCGACGAACCGACCGCGCGACCGCCGCAGCACCGGAACCACCGAGGAGCATCGATGAAGACCCTCATCACGAACGGCACGGTCGTCAACGCGACCGGCACCGCCACCGCCGACGTCCTGATCGACGGCGAGACCATCGCCGCGGTGCTCGCGCCCGGCTCGACGCTGCTGGGCTTCGACCTCGCGGCGAACGTCGACCGCGTGATCGACGCGGCCGGCAAGTACGTCATCCCCGGCGGGATCGACGCGCACACGCACATGGAGATGCCGTTCGGCGGCACCTTCGCCTCGGACACCTTCGAGACCGGCACCCGGGCCGCGGCCTGGGGCGGGACGACCTCGATCGTGGACTTCGTGGTGCAGTACCCGGGCGAGAGCGTGGTCGACCGCTACCAGGCCTGGCAGGAGAAGGCGGCCGGGAACTGCGCGATCGACTACGGCTTCCACCAGATCCTCTCCGACGTGCAGGACTCGTCCCTGGTGGCGATGGACGAGCTGATGGCCGAGGGGGTGACCAGCTTCAAGCTGTTCATGGCCTACAAGGGCGTGTTCCTCTCCGACGACGGGCAGATCCTCCGGGCGTTCCAGAAGGGCGCGTCGAACGGCGCGATGATGATGATGCACGCCGAGAACGGCGCGATCATCGACGAGCTGGTGAAGCAGTCGCTCGCGGCCGGCAACACCTCGCCCTACTTCCACGGCACCTCGCGGCCGTGGCAGGCGGAGGAGGAGGCGACGCACCGGGCGATCATGATCGCGGACCTCACCGGCGCGCCGCTCTACGTGGTGCACGTGTCGGCGAAGCAGGCGGTGGAGCAGATCGCGCAGGCCCGCGACCGCGGGATGAACGTGTTCGGCGAGACGTGCCCGCAGTACCTCTACCTCTCGCTCGAGGAGCAGCTGGGCGCGCCCGGGTTCGAGGGCGCGAAGTGGGTGTGCTCGACGCCGCTGCGCTCGAAGGCGGAGGGGCACCAGCACCACATGTGGCAGTCGCTGCGCACCAACGACATCCAGATGGTCTCCACCGACCACTGCCCCTTCTGCATGAAGGGCCAGAAGGACATGGGCGTCGGCGACTTCTCGAAGATCCCGAACGGCATCGGCTCGGTCGAGCACCGGATGGACCTGATGTACCAGGGCGTCGTGTCCGGGCAGATCTCACTGCCGCGCTGGGTGGAGCTGACCTCGACCACTCCGGCGCGGATGTTCGGGATGTACGGGAAGAAGGGCGTGATCCAGCCCGGCGCCGACGGCGACGTGGTCGTCTACGACCCGAACGGGCACACCTCGATCGGCATCGGCGAGGGCCGCAGCCACCACATGAACATGGACTACTCCGCCTGGGAGGGCTTCGAGATCGACGGCCACGTCGACACGGTGATCTCCCGCGGCAAGGTCGTCGTCGACTCCGGCGACTACATCGGCACCAAGGGCGACGGCAAATACATCAAGCGAGGTCTCTCGCAGTATCTGATCTGACCTGAAGTCCTCTTTTTCCCACCGCAACGAAGGAAGCCCCATGGACTTCGGAGTCGTCCTCCAGACCAACCCGCCCGCCTCGCGCACCGTCGCGCTCGCCGTCCTCGCCGAGACCTACGGCTTCGACTACGCGTGGACGTTCGACTCGCACCTGCTCTGGCAGGAGCCGTACGTCATCTACTCGCAGATCCTCGAGAAGACCCACCGGATCACCGTCGGCCCGATGGTGACCAACCCGGCGACCCGCGACTGGACCGTCATCGCCTCGCTGCACGCGACCCTCAACGAGATGTACGGCAACCGCACCGTCTGCGGCATCGGCCGCGGCGACTCCGCCGTCCGCGTCACCGGCGGCGCTCCGACCACGCTGAAGACCCTGCGGGAGTCGATCCACGTCATCCGCGAGCTCGCGAACAGCCGCTCGGTCGAGTACAACGGCTCGACCCTGCAGTTCCCGTGGAGCCGCGGCTCCTCGCTGGAGATGTGGGTCGCCGCCTACGGACCGCTCGCGCTCAAGCTGGCGGGGGAGACGGGCGACGGGTTCATCCTGCAGCTCGCCGACCTCGACATCGCACGCTGGATGATCCAGACGGTCAAGGACGCGGCGGCGAACGTCGGCCGCGACCCGGAGTCGCTGCAGTTCTGCGTCGCGGCACCGATGTACATCGGGACCGACCGCGCGCACATGTACGACCAGTGCCGCTGGTTCGGCGGGATGGTCGGCAACCACGTCGCCGACATCGTCGGCCGCTACGGCACGAGCGGCGCCGTCCCGCAGGCACTGACCGACTACATCGCCGGGCGCGAGGGCTACGACTACAACGAGCACGGGCGGGCCGGCAACTCGCACACCGCGTTCGTGCCCGACGAGATCGTCGAGCGCTTCTGCGTCCTCGGCACGGCCGACGAGCACATCGCGAAGCTGACGGCGCTCGCCGAGATCGGCGTCACGCAGTTCGCCGGCTACCTCCAGCACGACAACAAGGAGGAGACGCTGCGCGTGTACGGCGAGCGCGTCATCCCGGCCCTCGGCCCGCACATCGTGGCCAAGGCATGAGGTCGCCGGCCGCGACGCGCGGGGTCCTGCTCGGCGCGGCCGGGCTGCTCCTGCTCGCGGTGCTCTGGGAGGTCTACAAGGCCCTCGGGCCGGAGACGGGCGTCGTCGTCGGCGGGGTCACCGTGCTCCCGCGCACCAGCGCCATCGCGATGCCGCACCTGTGGGAGATCGCCGGGCGGCTCGTCGAGCCGGTGACCGGCGCTCGCAACGCCCCGGTGCTCTGGCTCGCGGTGCTGCAGGCCAGCGCCTTCTCGCTGGGCGTCGCGGCCGTGGGCTGGGTCGTCGGCGTGGTGGTCGGGCTGCTGCTCGCGGTGCTGATGCAGCGCTTCCGCACGGCCGAGTCCGCGGTGCTGCCGTGGATCGTGCTGAGCCAGACGGTGCCGCTGATCGCGATCGCACCGCTGGTGCGCCGCTGGGGCTCGCAGCTCGAGCTCGGCGCCTTCACCTGGGAGAACTGGATGTCGGTGGCGCTGATCGCCTCCTACCTCGCCTTCTTCCCGGTTTCGATCGGGGCGCTGCGCGGGCTGAACGCGCCGTCTGCGCACCAGGTCGAGCTGATGCGCGTCTACGGCGTGGGCTGGTGGAAGACGCTGCTGCGGCTGCGCCTCCCCGCGAGCGTGCCGTTCCTCCTGCCGGCGCTGCGGCTCGGTGCCGTCAGCGCCGTGATCGGCACCGTCGTCGCGGAGGTCTCGATCGGCCTGCGCGGCGGCATCGGCCGGATGATCATCGAGTTCGCCTCCTCCGCCGGGGGAGACCCCGCCAAGCCCTGGGCGCCGATCCTGGGCGCGGTACTGGTGGGCCTCGCGGCCGCCGGCGTCGTCGCGCTGATCGGCACCGCCCTCCGTCCGTTCCGCAGAGGGGAGCAGCCCGCATGAGCGCTGCCGAACCGGCCGTCGTCGTCGACTCCGTCACGAAGACGTTCACCACGAAGAAGAGCACGAGCGTCACCGCGCTCGACACCGTCTCGCTCGAGATCGCCGCGGGGGAGTTCGTGTCGCTGATCGGACCCTCCGGCTGCGGCAAGTCGACGCTGCTGCGCCTGATCGCCGACCTGGACGAGCCGACCTCCGGCTCGATCTCGGTGTTCGGCAAGACGGCGCGGCGGGCCCGGCTCGACCAGGAGTACGGAATCGCCTTCCAGCAGGCGGGGCTGCTGCCGTGGCGGAGCATCCGGGCGAACATCGCGCTGCCGCTCGAGCTGCACGGCGTGGGCACCGCCGCCCGCCGGTCGCGGGTCGAGGAGCTGCTGGCGCTCGTGGGGCTCGGCGACTTCGCCGACTCCTACCCCGACCAGCTCTCCGGCGGGATGCAGCAGCGGGTCGCCATCGCGCGCGCCCTCGCCGAGAGCCCCCGGCTGCTGCTGATGGACGAGCCCTTCGGCGCCCTCGACGAGATGACCCGCGAGCGGATGCAGACCGAGCTGCTGCGCATCCGGAGCGAGACGGGAGCCGCCGTGGTCTTCGTGACACACTCGATCCCGGAGGCGGTGTTCCTCTCCGACCGCGTCGTCGTGATGTCGCCGCGCCCCGGGCGGATCCGCGACGTGCTGCGGATCGCGCTGCCCGACTCCTCCGAGCGCGAGGCGGGGGTGCGCGAGGACGCGGCGTTCTTCGCCGACGTCGGGGCCGTGCGCGAGCTGCTGCACGGCGACGCCGCCGCGGTGCCGCGCGGGGTGGAGAACCGGTGAGCAGCCCCGCGCTCGCCCGGGCGGTCGTCGCGCCGCTCGTGCTCGGTGTCGCGGCGCTGCTGCTCTGGCAGGTCGGCGTCACGGCGCTCGACGTGCAGCCGTTCGTGCTGCCCTCGCCGCTCGCGATCGGGGCGGAGTTCGCGCAGAACGCGGGCTCGGTCCTGGCGGGGAGCCGGGTGACCGGCGGCAACGCGCTGATCGGGCTCGTCGCCGGGGCGGTGCTCGCGGTGCTCGTCGCCGGGGTGTCGGCGCTGGTGCGGGTCTTCGACGGGCTGACGGCGGCGATCGTCGCCGCCGCGGCCGTCG
This sequence comes from Rathayibacter sp. PhB179, assembly GCF_004345345.1. Classification (NCBI taxonomy): domain Bacteria; kingdom Bacillati; phylum Actinomycetota; class Actinomycetes; order Micrococcales; family Microbacteriaceae; genus Rathayibacter; species Rathayibacter sp. PhB179. Next base: position 46,148 of record NZ_SLVD01000009.1, read on the forward strand.
TGCCGATCGTGGCGCTCGCCCCCGTGCTCTACACGATGTTCGGCGCCAACGTCGAGACGGCCCGGCAGCTCGTGGCGGCGCTCGCGGTCTTCGTGCCGGTGTACGTCAACACGCTGCGAGGGCTCCGCCAGGCGGCGCCCGTGCACCGCGATCTGATGCGCGCCTACGCCGCGTCGCCGTGGCAGACGGCGCGGACGATCACGCTGCCCGGGGCGGTGCCGTTCTTCTTCACGGGGCTGCGGATCGCCTCCTCGCTCGCCGTGATCTCGGCGCTGGTCGCCGAGTACTTCGGCGGGCCGATCGGCGGGCTCGGCAAGTCGATCACCTCGGCCGCGTCGGGCAGCGACTACGCGCTGGCCTACGCCTACGTGCTCGGGGCCGTGCTCGTCGGCCTCGTCTTCTACTGCGTCACCGCGGGCCTCGAGGCGCTCGCACTGCGGCGCAGCCACGCGCGCTGAGACGCGCCCCTCCGCTCCCGCCGGCTCGCGCCGGACGGGCACTTCGGCACCACCCGAACGCACCACCCGCACCACTGCACTCGCACCACCGCACTCGCTCCATCCGCTCCACCGCTCCATCCGCACCACGGCACTGACGGCCCGTCCGGGCCGCATCCCGCACCGCACCGCACCAGGAGGAACAGTGAACAGACGCACGCGCATCGCGATGACGACCACGGCGGGGCTCGCCGCCGTCGGCCTCGCGCTCACCGGCTGCAGCGCATCCAGTGACACCGGCTCGGGAGCCTCGGGGGGCTCCGGGGATCTCACCCCCGTCACCCTGCAGCTCCAGTGGGTCGCCCAGGCCCAGTTCGCCGGCTACTACGCCGCCGTCGACCAGGGCTACTACGAGGACGAGGGCCTCGACGTGACCATCGCCGAGGGCGGCGGCGACATCGTCCCGCAGGACGTCCTCGCCTCCGGAGACGCCGACTACGCGATCTCCTGGGTCCCGAAGGTCCTCGGCTCGATCGAGAACGGCGCGAACATCACCGATGTCGCGCAGATCTTCGAGCGCAGCGCCACCACGCAGATCTCGTTCAAGGACAAGGGCATCACCTCGCCCGCCGACCTCGCGGGCAAGCAGGTCGGCAGCTGGGGCTACGGCAACGAGTGGGAGCTCTTCGCCGGCATGCAGAAGGACGGCGTCGCGCTCAGCGACATCTCGCTCGTGCAGCAGCTCTTCGACATGAACGGCTTCCTCGCCGGCGACATCGACGCCGCGCAGGCGATGACCTACAACGAGTACGCGCAGGTCCTCGAGACGGTGAACCCCGACACGGGCGAGCTGTACACGCCGGACGACCTCAACGTGATCAGCTGGAACGACGTCGGCACCGCGATGCTGCAGGACGCGATCTGGGCCGACGCGGACAAGCTCTCGAGCGACGACGCCTACGCCGAGCAGACCGTCGCCTTCATCAAGGCGTCGATCAAGGGCTGGATCTACGCGAAGGACAACCCGCAGGAGGCGGCGGACATCGTGACCGCGGCCGGCTCCACGCTCGGCACGAGCCACCAGCTCTGGATGACCAACGAGGTCAACAAGCTGATCTGGCCCTCGACCGACGGCGTCGGCATGATCGACGAGGCCGCCTGGGACCAGACGGTCGACATCGCCAAGACGACGGAGAACGAGACCGGCGCGACCATCATCAGCGAGGACCCGCCGGAGACCGCCTACTCGAACGAGTACGTCGAGAAGGCGCTCGCCGAGCTCGCGGACGAGGGCGTCGACACCAGCGGCGCCGACTACGAGCCGATCGAGGTGACCCTGCAGGAGGGCGGCGCCTGACGCGTCCCCTTCCACTGACCACCCTCTCCACTCCGCAGAAGTTGCGGTAGTCGATCCCGGCTACCGCAACTTCTGCGTACTCGCCCGCAACTTTTGAGGAGTGGGGGTGCGGGGTGTCGGCGGGATCCGGGTGACCTCCGCCCGGGCGTGGCGCGGGGGACTAGGCTCGATCCTCGTGACTACTTTCAAGAAGACGCCGTTCACCGTGAACGTGCGCGACATCGTGAACCGCCCGGGGGAGATGCGCGAGCACCGTCTCGACCTCGAGGCGCCCGAGGCCTTCGGCGAGGGCATCGTCGCCGTCCGCCAGGGCGCGCCGCTCGATCTCGACGTCCGGATCGAGTCGGTGCACGAGGGCATCCTGGCCAGCGTCCAGGTGTCCGCGGAGGCCGTCGGCGAGTGCAGCCGCTGCCTCACCGACATCTCCCTGCCTGTCGATGTCGAGTTCCAGGAACTTTTCGCGTACTCTTCTGACGAAGCTTTCGACTATGAGGTTCACGACGACCACGTGGATCTTGAACCTCTGGTCAGGGATGCGGTGGTGCTGTCGCTGCCGTTCCAGCCGGTCTGCCGGCCGGATTGTCCGGGCCTCGACCCTGTCACGGGGGAGCGGCTGGCCGAGTCCTCCGTGTCCGAGCCCGAGGCTCCGCGCGACTCCAGGTGGGCCGCGCTCGCCGGGTTGGGCGAGTCGGGGACCGGTGGGGCCGCAGCGCCCGGAGCTTCCGCAGACAGTGGTGCCGGCGCCGAGCCGCGCACCGAAGACGACCGAACCTGATCAGCCCCGCCTGATCCGACCGAGCTAGAGAAGAGAGAATCATGGCTGTTCCCAAGAGGAAGAAGTCCCGCGCGAACACCCACGCTCGTCGTTCGCAGTGGAAGGCGGAGGTCCCGCCCCTGGTGAAGACCGTCGAGAACGGCAAGACCGTCTACAGCCTCCCGCACCGCGCCAAGGTCGTCGAGGACTCCGCGGGCACCGCGCTGTTCCTCGAGTACAAGGGCCGCAAGGTCGCGAACGTCTGATCCAGTCCCTTCGGCTCCGCGTCGCCCCGCGACACGAGCCGTGCGGTCCATGGTGAACCAGACTTCCGCAACACCCTCCAGCGACGACCGGTCGCGTCTGGAGGCCACGCTCGGCGTGAGCCTCGACGGTGAGCTCTTCGAGCTCGCCCTGACGCACCGGTCGTTCGCTTTCGAGCACGGCGGCCTCCCGCACAACGAGCGTCTCGAGTTCCTCGGCGACTCGATCCTCGGGCAGGCCGTGACGGTCATGCTCTACACCGAGTACCCCGCGCTGAGCGAGGGCGACCTGGCCAAGCGCCGGGCGAGCCTCGTCTCGACGGTCGCGCTGGCCGAGATCGCCCGCGGCATCGGCCTGGGCGAGCACCTCCGCCTCGGCCGCGGCGAGGAGATGACCGGCGGCCGCGACAAATCGTCGATCCTCGCGGACACCGTCGAGGCGATCATCGGCGCGGTCTACCTCGGCACCGGCCCGGACGCGGCGCGCGATCTCGTGCTGCGGCTGATCGCCCCGCTGACCGCGGATCCGCTGCGCTTCGGCGTCTCGATGGACCCGAAGACGAGCCTGCAGGAGGCGGCGGCCGAGCGCGGTGCGCCCGCGCCCCGCTACGAGATCGCGGCGACCGGACCGGACCACAGCAAGGTCTTCGTCGCCACCGTCATCGTCGGCGGGCTCGTCACCGCCCGCGGCGAGGGGACGAGCAAGAAGGCGGCCGAGATGGCCGCCGCTCTCGACGCCTGGACGCGCCTCTCGGCGACGGCTCCCGGCGAGCCGGTCGCTCCCGCCGCTCCGATCGAGGGCTGACCGTGCCCGAGCTGCCCGAGGTCGAGGTGGTGCGGGCCGGGCTGGCTCCCGCCGTCACCGGCTCGCTGGTGACGAGCGTCGAGATCGTCGACGAGCGCTCGCTCAAGCGCCACGTGCACCCGCTCGGTTCGTTCGAGGGGCTGCTCGTCGGGCGGCGGCTGCGCGGTGCGGTGCGGCGCGGGAAGTTCCTCTGGCTGCCGGCCGGTCGTGGCGAGGCGCTGCTCGTGCACCTCGGAATGAGCGGGCAGGTGCTGCTGCGGACGGCCGACGCGGCGCTCGCGAAGCTGACGAGGATCCGGATCGGCATCGAGCATCCGGAGCACGGCGAGCTCGCGCTGCACTTCGTGGACCAGCGGATCTTCGGTTCGATGGCGATCGACTCGCTGGCTCCCACCGCGGACGGCGCGCCGGGCGGCTACGCGGGCGACGACGCGGTCGACGGCGACTGGCTGCGGGCCGTGCCCTCGCAGGTCGCGCACATCGCCCGCGATCCGCTCGACCCGTTCTTCGACCTCTCGGCCGTCCTCGCCGTGCTGGCCCGCCGGAACAGCGGCATCAAGCGCTCCCTGCTCGACCAGACGCTGGTCAGCGGCATCGGCAACATCTACGCGGACGAGTCGCTCTGGGCGGCCGAGCTGCACCCCGAGACGCCCAGCTCGTCGCTGACCGAGGCGCGGATCCGCCGCCTGTTCGCCGAGGTCCGCTCGGTGCTCGAGCGCGCCCTGGCCGAGGGCGGCACCAGCTTCGACGCCCAGTACGTCAACGTGAACGGCGCCTCCGGCTACTTCTCGCACAGCCTCAACGCCTACGGCCGGACCGGCAAGCCCTGCCCGCGCTGCGGCGAGCCGATCGTCCGCGTGCCGTTCATGAACCGCTCGTCGCACCTCTGCCCGCACTGCCAGCGCGCACCGCGCTGAGCGGCGCGGAGACCAAGAATCCAGAACCTACGTCGTCGCTCGCCTTCAGCGGGCAGCGGTGACGACCGCCTCGAGTCGCGGCCCAACCGACTCGGCCATCATGCTGATCTCTCGTTGAGCGATGCCGTTGGCCCGGGCGGACTCCTGCCAGGGCGCCAGCGACTCGGCGATGCGGACCATCCGCTCACGGCCTTCCCTCGCCGAGAGGCTGAATCCCTCGGCGAGCGCGATCAGCGCCTCCGCCTCGTCAGGCGGTGCATCGGCTCCCATGACCGAGGTGGAACGAGCACGCCACGGATCAGGGTTCGGATTCACGTCGAACGCCGGGCTCAGCCGCCACGCACCGCGCTCAGCGAGGAAGCCGTGATTCCGCAGGTGGTCGTCGGTGTTTCCGAGTGCCACGCTCGCGACGATGCGGTCGAAGAGCTCGTGATGGTCTGCGCGCGGCGAGAAGGAGAGATCGCGGATGGCGTCGGAGAGGTCGGCGTAGTCTCGGTGGTCGCCGTCGACGGCGCTGAGAGCGGTCATCGCGCTGATGTAGCCGATCCGCCGGCCGTCCTCTGTGCGGTCGAACCGGCGCAGGATCAGCACGCTGCGTTCCCCTACGCGGCTGAGTCTCCGTTGGGGCGTTCGAAGACCCGCGCGATCCAGGAGGTCCAGGGCGGTCGATTCCCAGGCCATGACGTCCCATTCGTCGCTTCCATGGGGGAACTTCGCGATCGCCAGCGAGCCGTCCTCGAGGCGCACCGACGCCTTCGGTCGCGCCCCGCCCAGACCGGTCGTCCCCGTGTCGAGAAGCTGCTTGACCGCGCGGCTGGGGTCCTCGTCCCCGGAGACGTCGTCCGCGGCACGCAGGAGCGTCGGCAGGGACAGCAACGGGGGGACCGTCGAGGGCTCCCCGCTGAACGCTGCGCTGCCGGGAAGGCGGTAGCGGAGTGCGCCCTGCCGGGTGTCGTCACTCACGCCGAGAAGGAAGTCGACGTCGTCGAGGCGGCGGGGTGCGCGGTTCTCCTCGCGCGCGCGGATCCGCTCGGCCTTCTCGACGAGGTTCCGTCCCCAGCGGTCGGGGGCGCTGTCGGAGAAGGCACGGACGAGGCCGGTCTGATGTTGCGAGCCGCTCACGAGTGGCAGCACGGGGTCGATGCTCGTACCTCCGCTTGCGAGGTAGTCGGCGTCGTAGAGGAAGGTCGTGGAGACCTCGCCTCGCGTGCGGGTGAAGTGCGCTCGACCGACAGGCCGGGAGCGGCCGTTCTCGTCGACCAGAACGTCCACGGTGGTCATCGGGCGCGTTTCTTCGTCAGACGGCCGGCGCGCAGTCGGCCGATGTCGCTGGCGAGGGGGTCGGTAGCGGCGATGGTCTGATCGAGCACTCCGAGGGCTCGGAGGACCTGAGCGACGCTTCCGAAGCGCACACCGGGGTCACCCGCCTCGATCTTGTGCACTGTCGCGCGAGTGATGCCGGCGCGCTCCGCGACCTGCTGAGCGGTCAGGCCCAGCACCATGCGCCAGCCGCGTACGTTCTCACCGAGCTCTGCGAGCTGCGAGTCGATTCGGTAGCCGGGCATCCTGTTCCTCCAACGCTATGGTCGGAATCCTACGCACAACGCCGTGGTGTGCAAAGGAACGTGTGCATAACTGGGAGAAGGAAGGCAGGACCCGGCGAGGTCAGGCCGCGGCCTTTTCCTCCGCGGGGGTCGCGTGCTTGACGTGGGCGATGAGGTGGCCGAGGAGCGAGGCGATCAGGGTGATCGCGGCGGCGATGGCGAGGCCGAGCCAGAGGCCGACGTTCAGGGCCAGGGCGCCGACTCCGGCGCCGGCGGCGATCAGGACGACGGCGGTGGCGCGGCGGAACCAGGGCTGGCCCTTGCCGCCGCCGAGGCGGGAGTCGGCGGCGAGGCCGGTGATGGTCGAGGTGACGACGACGGTGGTGACGTCCTTGACCGCGATGTGGCGGGCGGTCGCGGCCTGGAGGCCCATCGCGAGGCCCAGGACGCCGGTGACGGTCAGGGCGAGGGGCTCGGGGTGCTCGGGGACGACGCCGAGCACGACGGCGAGCACTGTCATCAGCAGGCCGACGACGGTGAAGAGCCAGGAGGAGCGGGTGGTCCAGCCGGCCTTCACCGGGCGCAGGACGCGGCCGCCGATCGCGGCGCCGAGCATGAAGCCGGCGAGGGCGATGATCGGGCCGACGATGGGGAGGTCGTCGGCGCCGGCGAGCGCCATGCCGAGGATGACCACGTTGCCGGTCATGTTGCCGGTGAAGACCCGGTCGAGGCCGAGGTAGCCGACGGCGTCGATGATGCCGGTCGAGAAGGTCAGGGCGAGCATGAGGCCGAGGTGGACGTTGTCGGTGCGCGTGCGCAGGCGTCGGAACACAGGGGTCCTGTCGTCGGAGGGGTGGGCGGGTGCCGCGAGATGCCACTTGTGAGCGCCTCCGTCGGCGTGTCGCGTGCACAAGTGGCATCTCGCGGGAGGGAGCGAGGGTGGTGCGGGGCCGATACTGCCATGGATGCGGCGGGCGGCCGGGACACGAGGGCGCAACACGGCGCCGCTACTGTCGGACGGAGTGCGGGGCGGGCCCGCGCGGAGAGGCGGCCATCGTGCAGGACGTGCAGAGGCGGGACGCGCAGGGGCGGCCTGCGCAGGAGCAGCCGGCGGTGTGGGCGGTGCAGCCCGGGGAGGGACTTCCGGAGGGGGTCGAGTACCTGCCGGCCGGTCCGGGATCGGTGCTGTGGGGGCGGCTGCCCTGCGCGAGCGACCGGGCGGTGCTCACCGTGGACTCCGGTGCGGAGGTCGTCATCGACACGCTGAGCCACGAGGGGGTCCTCGAGGATCAGGGACGCGATCCGGTCGCGTTCTTCGGGGCGCACGGTGTGGCTCCCGAGGGGGTGCTTCGCGACGCGATCGAGCTCGCCGCGGCCGGGCCCTTCCGCGACACCGCCGTCGACGGGCCGCACGTGGTGACCGGGCCGATCGCGGTGCGCGGCGCGCAGCCGGGCGATCTGCTCCGGATGACGCTGCTCGAGGCCGAGCCGCGGGTCCCGTACGGCGTGATCTCGAACCGGCACGGGCGCGGCGCGCTGCCGGGGGAGTATCCGCTGGCCGCGGGGTCGTTCAGCGCCTTCGCTCGGGTGGAGGAGGGCGCCGACGGCATCCGGCGGGGCGTGCTGCCGCTGACCCCGGGCGGTGAGCGCTCGGCGCGGTTCGAACTGCACCCGTTCCTCGGGATCATGGGCGTCGCGGTGGCGGGCGACGAGCGGCCGCACTCCGTGCCCCCGGGCGCGCACGGCGGCAACATCGACATCTCGCTGCTCACGGCGGGCACGAGCGTGTACCTGCCGGTGCAGGTGCCGGAGGCGCTCGCCTACGTCGGGGACCCGCACTTCGCGCAGGGCGACGGCGAGGTCGCGCTGACCGCGATGGAGGCGAGCCTGCGGGTGCGGGTGCGCTTCGAGGTGATCCCGCGGGCGGAGGCGCTCGCCGCGTTCGGCGAGATCGCCGGGCCGCTCGGCGAGACGGCCGAGTTCCTGGTGCCGACCGGGATGGACGAGGACCTCGACGTCGCCGTGCAGAACTGCGTGCGGGCGGCGATCGCGCTGCTCCAGGCCCGCTACGGGATGGACGCGAGTCTCGCCTACGCGTACCTCAGTGCCGCGACGGACTTCAACATCTCGCAGGTCGTCGACCTGGTGAAGGGCGTGCACGCCCGCGTGCGGACGGCGGACTTCGATGACTGAGCAGCACGGCCCTGATCCGCGGGTCACGACGCTGGAGGGGGAGCTGCCCGACGGGCTCGTCGACGCGGTGCTCGTCTACGAGGCCGCGCTGGCCGCCGACGACGTGCCGGCGCTCGCCGACGCCTTCGTCCGCGAGACGACGACGCTGCGCGGCGACGGCTCCGGGCTGCTCGTGGGGCACGAGGCGATCACGGGGTTCCGCGGGCGGCGGGGCGGGACGCCGCCGAGGGCTCTCGCGGAGCTGCACGTGCGGGCCCTCGGGGAGGACGACGCGCTGGTCGTGACGGTGAACCTGCCGGCCCGCGGGGGGCGCGGGCTGGTGACGCAGCTGTGGACGCGGGACTCCGGAACCTGGCGGGTGCGCGCCGCGCAGGTGCAGGCGCCCGCGCCGGCGCTCGACGTGCGGGTGTGGCGGGCGGTCGGGGCGCCGCTCGTGCCCGCCTCCGCGTCGGGGCCGCTCGACGGGCTGGACGTGGCCGTGAAGGACCTGTTCGCGGTCGAGGGGCAGCGGATCGGTGCGGGGATCCCCGCGCGGCTGGCGGAGGCCGAGGTCGAGCGATCCACCGCTCCTGCCGTCGCGATGCTGCTGGGCGCGGGGGCGTCGGTGCGCGGGATCGCGCAGACCGACGAGTTCGCGTACAGCATCGCGGGGCGGAACTCCGGCTACGGGACGCCGCCGAACGCGGCGGTCCCGGGGGCGATCCCGGGCGGCTCCTCGAGCGGACCCGCGACCGCGGTCTCGCTCGGGCAGGCGGCGGTCGGGCTCGCCACGGACACGGCGGGGTCGATCCGCGTGCCCGCGTCGTACCAGGGGCTCTGGGGGCTGCGGACGACGCACGGCGCGGTACCGGTCGAGGGGCTGCTGCCGCTCGCGCCGAGCTTCGACACGGTGGGGTGGCTGACGCGGGATCTCGAGACGTTGCGGAAGGTCGCCGCGGTCGCGCTGACCGGGCCTGCGGAGTCGCCGGTGAGTGGCTTCGTCGTGGCCGAGGCGCTGCTCGAGAGGGTCGACGCTCCGGTCGCGGCCGCGTTCTCGGCGGTGGTCGACGGGCTCGAGGTGGAGCGGATCGAGCTGCCGCCGGTGGCGGAGATGTTCGAGGCGTTCCGGACAGTGCAGGCGGCGGAGGCGTGGGCGTCGGACGGTGCCTGGGTCACCGCGCATCCGGGCGTGCTCGCACCGGACGTGCAGGCGCGGTTCGACGCCGCGGCGCGGATCGATGCGGACACCGAGGCGGCGGCGCGGGAGCGGGTCGCGGGGTTCCGCGAGCAGCTCGACGCGGCGCTCGGCGGGCGGGTGCTGCTGCTGCCGTCGGCGTCGTCGGTCGCGCCGGCGCTCGACGCGTCGGCCGAGGTGATCGATGCGGCGCGGACCGCGACTCTCGGGCTGACCTGCGTCGCGGGGATCGGCGGGTATCCGGCGCTGTCGGTGCCGCGGCTGAGCGTCGACGGCAAGCCGGTGGGGCTGTGCCTGGTCGGGGCGCGCGGGGCGGATCTGGCGCTGCTGGAGCTGGCGGCGGAGGTGCTGGGGTAGGCGGGTCTCGATACGCCCGCGATGCGGGCTACTCGACCAGCATGAAGAGGGGCCGCTCTGGTGAAGCATGTACTGCCTGGCTCGGGAGGGGTGGGTCTCGATACGCCCCTGCGGGGCTACTCGACCAGCATGAAGGGCAGCTCATGCTGGTCGAGTAGGCGCCGCAGGTGCCGTATCGAGACCTACCGACGCCGAAACATGGGCGAAACGTGTGTTGCAGTAAGGTCGGAACCTGAAACAGGTGTTTCTGCACGTCCGACTGCGAAGAAGGTGGCTCCCATTCCGACCGCGCCCGCGATCTCGACGTTCCTCCCCATCGACCCGCCGCCCCGGCTGCTGATGGGCCCCGGCCCGATCAACGCCGACCCGCGCGTGCTCCGCGCGATGTCCGCGCAGCTGGTGGGCCAGTACGACCCGTTCATGACCTCGATGATGAACGAGACGCAGGAGCTCTACCGCCGCGTCTTCGCCACGTCGAACGAGAAGACGATGCTGGTCGACGGCACCAGCCGCGCCGGCATCGAGGCGGCGCTCGTCTCGATGCTCGAGCCGGGCGACAGGGTGCTCGTGCCCGTCTTCGGCCGCTTCGGCCACCTCCTCCGCGAGATCGCCGAGCGCTGCGGCGCCGAGGTGCACGTGATCGAGGCGGAGTGGGGCCAGGTGTTCCCGGTCTCGGTGATCGCCGAGGCGATCGAGCGCGTGCGCCCCAAGGTGCTCGCGGTCGTGCACGGCGACACCTCGACGACGATGGCGCAGCCGCTCGAGGAGCTCGGCGCGGTCTGCGAGAAGCACGGCGTGCTGTTCTACACCGACGTCACCGCGTCGCTCGCGGGCAACGCGTTCGGCGCCGACGAGCTCGGCCTCGACGCCGTCTCGGCCGGGCTGCAGAAGTGCCTCGGCGGGCCGTCCGGCTCCGCTCCCGTCACCTTCTCCGAGCGCGCCGTCGCCGTGATCGAGGCGCGCAAGAGCATCGAGGCCGGGATCCGCGACGAGGGCGACGCGGTCAGCGCGCACCCGGTCCGGTCCAACTACTTCGACCTCGGCATGGTCTTCGACTACTGGGGCCCGCGCCGGCTCAACCACCACACCGAGGCCACGACGATGCTCTACGGCGCGCGCGAGTGCGCCCGGCTGATCGTCGAGGAGGGCCTCGAGACCACGATCGCGCGGCACGAGCTGCACGGCTCGGCGATGCTCGCCGGCGTCCAGGGGCTCGGCCTCCGCGTCTTCGGCGACCTCGCGCACAAGATGAACAACGTCGTCGCGGTGCACATCCCGGACGGCGTGAACGGCGACGCGGTGCGCGGCGCGATGCTGGAGGACTTCGGCATCGAGATCGGCACCTCCTTCGGGCCGCTGCACGGCAAGGTCTGGCGGATCGGCACGATGGGCTACAACGCGCGCCAGGACACGGTGCTGACCACCCTCGCCGCGCTCGAGGCGGTCCTGCGCCGCGCGGGCGCGACCGTCGCTCCGGGTGGCGGGGTCGCGGGCGCGTACGGCGTCTACGACTCCGCACGGGGAGGCGCGGCGTGAGCGTCGTCGACGCCGCCGCGATCATGGCGCGCTGCGACGAGCTCGCCGCGGTGTCGAGCACCCGCGGTGCGATCGAGCGCGTCTACCTCTCTCCCGAGCACGCCCGCGTCAACGCGATGGCCGCGCGCTGGATGGAGGACGCCGGCATGCGCACCTGGCAGGACGCGGCCGGCAACCAGTGCGGCCGCTACGAGGGCGCCACGCCCGGACTGCCCGCGCTGCTGCTGGGCTCGCACCTGGACACCGTGCCCGATGCGGGGCGCTACGACGGGGTCCTCGGCGTGATGCTCGCGATCGCCGTCGTCTCCCGGTTGAACGCCGCGGGCACGCGCCTGCCGTTCGCCGTCGAGGTCGTCGCGTTCGGCGACGAGGAGGGCACCCGCTTCGGCACGGCCCTGCTCGGCTCCCGCGCGGTCGCCGGCACCTGGGACGAGCACTGGTGGGAGCTGGAGGACGCGCACGGCACGACCCTCGTCGAGGCGTTCCACGAGTTCGGCCTCGACCCCTCGCGCATCTCGACCGCGGCGCGCGACGCCGCCGACGTCCTCGCCTACCTCGAGACGCACATCGAGCAGGGCCCGTACCTCGAGGAGGCGGACCGCGCGCTCGGCGTCGTCTCCTCCATCGCCGGGGCCCGCCGCTTCGCGCTGACCCTCACCGGCAAGGCCGGCCACGCGGGCGGCGTGCCGTTCGACCGCCGCCGCGACGCGCTGACCGGGGCCGCGGAGGCCGTGCTCGCCGTCGAGCGGATCGCCCGCGAGCACGGGGCGATCGCGACCGTCGGCCGCCTCGAGGCGTTCCCCGGCGCAGTCAACGTGATCCCGGGCCGGGTGGAGTTCTCGCTCGACCTGCGGGCCGAGTTCGACGACGTCCGCGACACCGTCTGGGACGGGATCGAGCACTCGATGTCGGAGTCGGCCCGCCGCCGTCGGCTCGCGCTGACCGTCGAGGAGACGCACGGAGCGCCCGCCGTCGTCGCGGCCGACTGGCTGCAGGACGTCGTCCGCACCGGCATCCGGGCGACCGGCGACGAGGAGCCGATGGTGCTGTTCTCGAAGGCCGGGCACGACGCGATGGCGATCGCCGACCTCACCGAGTACGCGATGCTCTTCGTCCGCTGCGAGGGCGGCGTCAGCCACCACCCCGAGGAGAACGTGACCGAGGCCGACGTCGCGACCGCGCTGGACGCCTTCGAGGCGGCGGTGCACGCGTTCGCCGAGGCGCGGGCAGGACGGGTGTGACCGCCTCTGCGCCGATCGCCGAGCACCGCGCCGAGGCCTCCGCACCGAGCATCGGTCACCGGATCGACGCGGGCTACGCCTCGCTCTCGCGGCAGGAGCAGCGCGCGGCCGACTTCATCCTCGACCACCTCGGCGACCTCGCCAGCTACACCGCCACCGAGCTCGCGCAGCACAGCGGAGTGTCGAAGGCCACGGTCTCGCGGCTCTTCCGCCGCCTGGGCTTCTCCAACTCGCAGGAGGTGCGCGAGCACGCGCGCGCGCTGCGCAGCTCCGGGGTGCCGGTCGGCCCGGCCTCGGCCGGTGCCCCCGCCGACGCGCTGGCCGCGCACCTCGAGAGCGAGCACGCGAACCTCCGCCGCCTCGCCACGACCTTCGCCGACGGGCGGCTCGAGGAGTCCGTCCGGCTGCTCTCCGGCGCCCGCGAGGTCGTCGTGATCGGCCTGCGCAACAGCTACCCGGTCGCGCTGCACCTGCGCCAGCAGCTCGCCCAGGCGCGTGCCCGGGTGCGGATCGCGCCGCAGCCCGGGCAGTCGCTCGGCGAGGAGATCGCCGGACTCGGCGCGGAGGACGCGGTGGTGCTGGTCGGCTTCCGGCGGCGGCCCGCCTCCTTCGCGGCCGTCGTCGACGTGCTGGCCGCGCACGGGGTGCCGGTCGTGCTGCTCGCCGATGCGCACGCGCGGCGGTTCGCCGACCGCTGCGCGGTCTGGCTGGAGTGTCCGGTCGACAGCGAGGCGGCGTTCGACAGCTACGCGGCGGCGATGAGCGCCGTCGCAGTGCTGGCCGCCGGGGTGCTCGGCGCCGTGCCGCGGGAGTCGCGCGAGCGCATCGCGGGCATCAGCACCCTGTACGCCGAACTGGCGGAGTTGGAGGAGCGGCCGTGAGCGCCGAGGCGGCCGAGCTGATCCGGGCGCACGCTCGGCATCCGGTGGGGCGGGACGAGACGGCGCCGGCGGAGGTGCTCGGCCGGGCAGAGCTGCTCACGCCGACCTGCGGCGACCGGATCGAGGTCCGGGTCTCCGGTGGCGCTGGTGCGCTGTCGGTGAGCTGGAGCGGGCGCGGCTGCGAGGTGTCGCAGGGCTCCGCGTCGCTGCTCGCGGACGAGCTCGACGGGCTCGACGCGGTGACGGTCCGCGGGCGCGTCACCGCCTTCCTCGAGGCGATGGCGGCGCACGACGCGGTGTCCGGACGCGCAGCGGAATCGGTCGCGGCCGAGCCGCTCGGCGACGAGGCGGCGCTGCTGCTGGTCGCCGCGAACCCGGTGCGCTCGGTCTGCGCGACCCTCGCCTGGCGCGCGCTGCGCGACGCGCTCGACGAGGGCGGGCTCGGATGACCGCGTCAGCCGGGTCCGTCGCGGTCTGCTCCCGAGAAGAGGTCGCCGCACTCGACCGCGAGGGCGCCGTGCCGCGCGAGGTAGTCGCGGGCCCCGGAGTCGCCGGTGAGCGCCGCCGAGAGCGGCCGCCAGTGCGCGCTGCCCAGGAGTACCGGGTGGCCGGGGCGGCCGCGGTAGGTCGCGCGGGCGAGAACTGCTGGACCGGCGGGGGAGTCGCTGAGGACCCGCGCGCCGACCGTGGCGGGCTCGTCGGGCAGATCGACGAGCGTGACGAGCGCGGCGTCGCCGTACGCGGCGCGCAGTCCGCTGCGCAGCGACGCGGAGAGTCCCTCGGCCCAGTCCTCCACGACAACGACCTGCGAACGCTCGGGCACCAGGCGGCGGGCCTCCCCGGCCTCAGCACCGAGCACTACGAGCACGCTCCCGCAGCCGGCGGCCTCGAGTCGCACCACCGCGCGCTCGACCCAGCCCACGCCCGCCGCATCGCGTCGCAGCGCCTTCGGTCCGCCCGCCCGGCGCCCCGCGCCCGCGGCGAGCACCACCCCCACCACGTCCATCCGACCATCGTGCCGCACACCCGGGCCGACGAGGAGACCGCATGACCGACCCCACCACCCTCCGCGACGCGCTGCTGGCGTGCCTCGCCGTCCCGCGCTGGGCCGACGAGGTCGCCGCGGGCGCGCCCTACGCCTCGACCGAGGCTCTGGCCGCCGCGGCCGACGCGCACGCGCGCACGCTGACCGCCGAGGAGGTGGAGGAGGCGCTGGCCGACCACCCGCGGATCGGCGAGCGGCACGCCGGCGCGGGACGCTCCTCCGACTTCTCCGCCGCCGAGCAGGCGTCGAGCCTCTCGCCCGACGAGGCGCTGGCCGAGCGGCTGCTGGCCGGCAACCGGGCCTACGAGGAGCGGTTCGGGCGGGTGTTCCTCATCCGCGCGGCCGGGCGCGACCGCGCCGAGATCGTCGCCGAGCTGGAGCGCCGGCTCGGCCTCGACGAGGACACCGAGCGCGGGATCGTCGCCGACCAGCTGCGCGAGATCACGGTGCTGCGGGTGCGCGCGCTCGGACCGGAGACCGGCGCCGTCGTGGAGGCGGGCCGATGAGCGCGCACCGCAGCCACGTCACGACGCACGTGCTCGACGCCGTGCTCGGCCGGCCGGCGCAGGACGTTCCGGTCGCGCTCGAGGCGCGACGAGGATCCGGCTGGGAGCCGATCGCGACCGCGCGGACCGACGCCGACGGCCGCGTCGCCGAGTTCGGCCCTACCGAGCTGCCCGCGGGGATCTACCGCGTCGTCTTCGACACCGCCGCGTACTTCGAGCGCTCGGGCACCGCGTCGTTCTACCCCGAGGTGGTCGTCGCGTTCCGCCTCGAGGACACGGCCGCGCACTTCCACATCCCGCTGCTGCTCAGCCCGTTCGCCTACTCGACCTACCGGGGGAGCTGAGCGTGCAGCTCCGGGAGCTCCTCGACGCACCGACGCTGCGGATCCGCGCCGTGCACACCACCGAGGAGGCGCTCGCGCGCGAGGTGAACTGGACGTTCACCACCGATCTGCTCGACCCGCGCCGCTATCTGGCGCGGGACCAGCTCGTGCTCACCGGCATGATGTGGCGGCGCACGGCCGAGGACAGCGAGACCTTCGTGGCCGCGGTCGCCTCCTCCGGTGCCGTCGCGCTGCTGGCCGGCGAGGGGCTCCTGGGCTTCGTGCCCGACGATCTGGTCGCGGCTTGCCGCGCGCACGGGGTCGCGCTGTTCGCCGTGCCGGCCGACGTGTCCTTCGCCTCGATCACCGCGCACCTCTCCAATGCGCTGGCGGGCGACCGGGTCGCGCGGCTGACAGCCGGGCTCGCGCGCCAGCGGCAGCTGCTGACCGAGGTCTACCGCGGGCAGCTGCTCGACGAGCTGATCGCCCGCACCTCGACCGAGCTCGGGAGGCCGGTGCGGGTGCTGACCGCGACCGGGCGCTCCGCCGCCGCGTCCGCGGATCCGCTGAGCGCCGACGAGGTCGACCGCGTCGTGCACGCAGCCCTCACGTCACGCCGCACCCCGGTGACGGTGCCGGACGCGCACGGAGGAGTGCTGTCGATCCTCGCCGTCGCGGGAGCGGAGGAGCACCGCGCCGCCTCGTGGTTCGTCGTCGTCGCCGGCGACTGGAACGGGTGGCACCCCTCGCTGCTCGACGCGATCACCGAGCTGACCGGTGTCATCGGGCTCTACCGGCTGCAGCGCGAGGCGGCCCTGCTCGCCGACGCGGCGCTCGCCGACCGGCTTCTCGAGCTGATCGAGGAGGACAGCGAGCAGCCGGAGACGGCGGTCTACCTCCGCCAGCTGGGCCTCGCCGGCGTCGAGCGGTTCGCGGTGCTGGCCGCGGCGGTGGACGGCGACGGCGAGCTCGCGCGCTCGGTGCTGACGGACGCGGTGGCGCACCTGGGTCGGGCCGTGGTGGGGCGCGATGCCGACGGTGCGGTGGCGCTGGTCCCGGTGGCGGACGACGAGGCCCTGGCCGTCGTGACCGCGGCGCTGCGCCGGGCCGGAGCGGCGCTCGACGGAGCGGTGCTGCGGGTCGGAGTGAGCGCGCCGAGTCCGCTGGCCGCGCTCGGTGGGGCGCTGCGGTCGGCGCGCTACGCGCTGCGGCTGCCGTCCGCGCCCGGCGACGCGTCGCCGGTGCGGATCGGGACGGCGGGCGAGGTGACCTCGGCGGTGCAGCTGCTGAGCGCGGTGCCCGACCACCTGCGCGCGGTGTTCGTCGAGCTGGTGCTCGGGCGGCTGCTCGAGCACGACGCGCGCTACAACTCGCAGCTGGTGGCGACGCTCTCGGCGTTCCTCGACTGCGGCGGCTCCTGGGTGCGCGCGGCCGAGCAGACGCACCTGCACCTCAACACGGTGCGCTACCGCATCGCCCGCGTGGAGGAGCTGACCCAGCGCGACCTCTCGAACACGTCGGACCGCGCCGACCTCTTCCTGGCGCTGCGGCTGCGCTGAGCAACCGTGCTGATCGAGTAGCGGGCCCAGCGCGCGTCTCGAGATCCGCCGGCGTCTGCACGCGTGGGTCTCGATACGCCCCTGGCGGGGCTACTCGACCAGCATGGAGGCGGGCCCTTCGGGTCTGCTCGACCAGCGCGGGGTCGGTCGCTTCAGCGCGGCAGCTCCTTCTTCGCTGGTCGAGTAGGGCGCGAAGCGGGCGTATCGAGATCCGCCGTTGTCTGCACGCGTGGGTCTCGATACGCCCCTGGCGGGGCTACTCGACCAGCATGAAAGGCGGGCCCCGCGGGGTTACTCCACCAGCACGCCTGCCGGGGGTCCTCGACGTACAGGCGCTGCGGCTGAGCCGGCCTGCTCAGGAGGCGTCGCGGTCGACGACGGGTTCGAACCAGGCCTGCAGCTCGACGAGTCCGTCCGGGTACTCGGCCGCGCGTTCGATCGCCTCGTCGGTGAGGACGATCATCCGGACCGTGAAGACAGGGTCGGGATCGTCGCCGCTCGTCTCGCTCGGCTGCCAGAGGCTCGAGGACAGGACGGTCTCGGCTGCGGCGAGGACCGGGTCGACCTGGACGCGGTCCAGGTCGTCGGCGGTGATGTCCGTCTGCAGGACGCAGAGTGCGCCCGGGTAGGCCGTGGCGAGATCCGCCGCGACGACCGCGGGGTCGGCGTCCGCCGCGACGGACAGCAGCGCGATCTGCGTGCTGTGGTCGATGAACGTCTGCGCGTTGCCGAGCACAGTGTGCGGGTGCGCCTGCTGGTAGGCGGCGGCCTCGTGCAGCCCGAGCGCCGCCATCGACCGCCAGCCG
The DNA here is from genome assembly GCF_004345345.1 of Rathayibacter sp. PhB179. Classification (NCBI taxonomy): domain Bacteria; kingdom Bacillati; phylum Actinomycetota; class Actinomycetes; order Micrococcales; family Microbacteriaceae; genus Rathayibacter; species Rathayibacter sp. PhB179. The sequence goes on from NZ_SLVD01000009.1 coordinate 63,846, forward strand.
CCCGCCGGAGCGGTGCAGCCCTCGGGCTGCGGGATGGGCTGGGCGTCGGAGTAGGCGATCTTCTCCTCGTCCGTCGCGAAGCTCGGAGCCGGCGTCGGCGCGGCGGTCGGCGTGCTGCTGCCCACGGGGACGTACCGCTCGCCGTCGGCGCTGACGAAGTCGAAGGAGGTTCCCGAGAGGCGTCCGACCACGTAGGCGGGGATCGTCTCGACGCCGTCCTCGGTCCGCGGCCGGAACCCCTGCGCCGCGCTCTGCGCGCGGAGGTCGTCGGGTGCGATCCCGCTGAGGGAGAGCCCGTCCTCGCACGGGGACGGTCCCATGATGAAGCCGGGATCGCTGTCGAACTGGCAGAGGCGCATTGCGTCGCCGGTGAATCGGATGTCGACCGCTGCCGCGACCAGGTCACCGGCGGTGGGCGCGGCGCTCGCGTCGGGCGTCGACGCCGGTGTCGGAGGCGACGCGCAGCCGGCGAGCACGAGGCCCAGCAGCGCGGAGGCGAGAACCGGGGCGAGTCGACGGGTCATGGCCCGACGCTAGCGCGCTGCTCCGCCCGAGGACAGGATCATCGGGATCACGACTCGAGCGGAGGCCGCGTGGACGGGGACGACGGCCCGTCACTCCGCCGGGGCGACGACGCGGCGGCCCTGCACGTGGACGGCGGCGATGGCGGGCTCGCGCAGGCCCAGGAGCAGGGCGAACAGCAGCTGGGCCGTCGCCTCCTCCGGGTCGTCGGCGCGGACGCCGAGGGCGAGCACCTCTGCGAGCGGCTCCCAGCGGTCGGGCTCGATGCGGAGGAAGTCGGCGTCCTTGCCGAGGTCGAAGTTACCGAAGCGCTCCTCCATGTCGAGCGCGCGCGCACCGGCCAGCGTCGCGGTGAAGAGCAGTTGGGCCGGGTGCAGCGCGATCGATGCGTCGCCCTCCTCCGACAGGTGCACCTTGAAGGCGTCGTTCGCCACCCGTGCGAGCAGCCACTCGTCGCCGGCGCCGATGTCGCTGCCGAGCGCGATCGTCACGCCCGCGGCCGCGGTGCGCCGCCACGGCATCGTCCCCGAGCCGAGGAACTGCTGCGAGGTGGGGCAGTGCGCGATCGAGGTGCCGGTCGCGGCCATCCGGTGCAGCTCCGCGTCCTGGCAGTGCACGGCGTGCGCGAGGATCGTCCGCCGGCCGAGCAGCGAGGAGCCGCCGCGCCGCGAGCCGGGCAGGAACAGCCCGTCGTAGGTGTCCAGGTAGCTGCGGGTGCCGAAGCTCGCCCGGACCGCCGCGATCTCGCCGTCGCCCGGCCGGTCGTTCTCGTTGAGGTGGCTGTGCACGTACACGCCGAGGTCGCGCACGCCGTCGTAGAGCTCGCCGAGCCCGGCGAGCGTCGTCGGGCTCACCGACAGCGAGAAGCGGGGGACGATCGCGACCTGCTGCAACGCCGTCGAGGGGTCGCCGGTGTCGACCGCGTGCCAGCGGTCGATCTCCTCGGCGACGAGCGCGAGCGCCTCGTCCTCGCCGGTCAGCAGCGCCGCGGCCGACGGCGGCCCGACCGTCTGCAGTCCGCGACCCGACACCGTCCGCAGGCCCGCCTCGACACTCCGCTCGAACAGCGCGTCCTGCGCGTGCGGGAACGCCGAGCCGAAGACCATCGCCGCGGTCGTCCCGGCGCTCACCCGGCGGCGGGTGAAGGCGCGTGCGATGCGGCTCGCGAACTCCTCGTCGGCGAGCCGCGACTCCGCCGGGAAGATCGCCGTGTCGAGCCACTCCAGCAGCTGCCCGCCGCCGAACGCGTCGGTCGAGTACGTCTGCGGGAAGTGCAGGTGCGTGTCGACGAAGCCGGGCAGCAAGAACGCGCCCGCGTCGCCAGTGACCGGCCAGTCCGCATAGTCGCGGGGGAGGGCGGCGTGCGGTCCGACCCAGAGGATCGTTCCGGTGTCGCCGACGACGAGCGCGCCGTCGGGGATCGAGACCAGCGCCTCGGCGGCCGTCTCGACGGTGGGCCGGCCGGCCACGTGCAGGACGTGGCCGCGGTGCACGCCGCGCGAACCGGCGCCCGGACCGGACCCTCCGCTCACACCAGTCCCGAGTACGCGTACCAGGCGGGCCCGGCGTCCGGCGCGTCGTCGCGGGTGACGGCGGCCTGGATCAGGCCGTAGGGCCGGTCGGCGGCGTGGTAGACCTCGTTGTCGTTCTCCACGCCGAAGGGCGAGAGGTCGTAGAGGAAGTGGTGCTTGTTCGGGGCCGAGAGGCGCACCTCGACGATCTGCGGGAACTCCTCCAGCACCGCCTTGCCCATCTCGAAGAGCGTCTGCTGCAGGGCGAGCGAGTGCACGGTGGCGAAGCGGCTGATCATCAGTGCCTTCACTCCGGCGTAGACGGCCTCCCAGTCGCTCGCGGCGATCTCCTGGTCGCTGAGGGCGAAGCGCCACTTCGCGACCAGCGAGGTCGCCATCACGCGGTCCCGAGTGGGCGGGAGCACCGTGTACGGGTCGGTCAGGAAGCCGTGGAACTCCGAGCCGGTGGACTTGAGGATCGTCAGGTCCTTGAAGCCGCCGGTGATCCAGACCTGCTGCGCGTCGCCGGTGCCCTCGACGGTGACGGAGGCGATGCGCACCTCCTGGCCCTTGCGGACCCAGGTGTGGTCGTGCTCGGCGCCGTCGACCAGGACGCGCTCCCAGGCGAACTCCTCGATCTCGATCCGCGCGCCGTGCACGGTCTCGGTGCCGTCGACGAAGTGCCGGGCCAGCTCGAGGCCGTACGCCTCGATCGAGCGCAGCCCCTTCTCCTTGGCGAAGGAGTAGGCGGTCTGCTTCTGGGTGTCGGTGGGGAGGACCGCGGACTGGTCGCCGGTGAGGTGCGCGGCCGCGAAGTCGCCGCGCAGGGCGGTCGAGACGTTCACATCGTGGATCTCGTGCCGGGGGCTGTCGCGGTAGATCCGGACGACGCGGTTCTCGGCCTTCCCGTACTGGTGGTCTCCGAGGATGATCGACATGTCCGCTCCTGTTCGCGTTCGGTGGTTCGTGGGGCTCTGCGGGCGTCCGCGGTCGCGCGGCCGGGCGGTGCCCGTCTGCCAGGATGCCGCCCGCGGCGATCCCGTCGCACCGGCGGAGCACTCAGCGTCCGGCGCCCGCCTCACCCGAGTCTTGTGCGATCCGCCCGGACCCACGCCCGGAACCGCGGGAGTTCACACGGCGGAAACGTGACCGGAACACGCGGCCCGGCCCCGTCGCTGCGACTCCGCCGCCGGTGACGGCTCAGGGCCGCTCGAGCAGCCGGCCGACCGGCGCCTCGCTGCCGTCCGTGACCCGGACTCCGCCGACCCAGGTCGCCGCGACGGCGCCGCGCAGCACGCGTCCGTCGTAGGCGGAGACCTTGTTCTTGTGCGAGAGCGCGTCGACGTCCACCGGCGACGCCGCCTCCGGCTCGAACGCGACCAGGTCGGCGTCCGCTCCGGCGCGCAGCAGCCCCTTCTGCCCGAGCCCGGCGAAGGCGGCGGTCGCCGTCGACATCCAGGCGACGACCTGCTCCAGCGGGATCCCGCGCTCGCGCGCGCCCGTCCAGACCGCGCGGAAGCTCAGCTCGAGCCCGGAGATGCCGCCCCAGGCGAGGCCGAAGTCGCCGTCGTGCGCGAACTTGAGCTCGGCCGTGGCGGGGGAGTGATCGGAGGCGATCAGGTCGATCGTGCCGTCGAGCAGGCCCTTCCAGAGCAGCTCGCGATTGCGCTCGTCCCGGATCGGCGGGCAGCACTTGAACTGCGTGCCGCCGTCGGGGATCGTCTCCGCATCGAAGGTGAGGTAGTGCGGGCAGGTCTCCGCGGTGATCCGCAGCCCCTCGGCCTTCGCCTCGCGCAGCAGCGGCAGCGCCTCGGCGGAGGACAGGTGCAGGATGTGCGCCCGCCCGCCCGTCTCGCGGACGGCCTGGATCACGCTCGCGATCGCCGAGTTCTCGGAAGCGGGCGGCCGGGAGTCGACGAAGGCGTCGTAGGAGGTGCCGCCGGCGTTGGCGCTCGCCTCGAGCTCGTCCGGGTCCTCGGCGTGCACGATCAGCAGGCCGTCGAACGCGGCGATCTCGGCCATCGCCGCGAACAGCTGCTCGGTGCTGAGGTGCGGGAACTCGTCGACGCCGCTCGGCGAGAGGAAGCACTTGAAGCCGAAGACGCCCGCGTCGTGCAGCTCGCGCAGGGTGCCGAGGTTCTCCGGGATCGCCCCGCCCCAGAAGCCGACGTCGACGAGCGCCTGCGGACCGGCCGCGGCCTTCTTGGCGCCCAGCCCCGCGACGGTGGTGGTCGGCGGGATCGAGTTCAGCGGCATGTCGATGATCGTGGTGACGCCGCCGGCCGCTGCCGCACGAGTGGCGGAGGCGAAGCCCTCCCACTCGGTGCGGCCGGGCTCGTTCACGTGCACGTGGGTGTCGACGATCCCCGGCAGCAGCACCTGGCCGGCGGGGAGGACGACCTCCTCGAGGGTCTTCCAGGGCGCGTCGATGTCGCCGACGGCGACGATGAGACCGCCCGCGACGGCGACGCTGGCGGGCCGCGTCCCGTTCTCGGTGAGGACGGCGGAGGAGCGGATCACGAGGTCGAGCGAGGGGGAGTCGTCGGGCATGGGTTCGACCATATACTCGGCATGTTTCCCGCGTGTGAGCGCCCGCCGGCCGCACGACCCGGCTCCGCGCCCTCCCGCCCGTTGACGTCGGAGGCCGCCGTGCTCGAACTCGCCGTACCGCTCCTCGCGCGCGTCGAGGCGGGCGAGAGCGTCGCCGTGGTCACCGTGACCCACGTCTTCGGCTCGGCGCCGCGCGCCCTCGGCTCCTCCATGGCGGTCGACGCGGCAGGCAGCGCCATCGGCTCGATCTCGGGCGGCTGCGTCGAGGCCCAGGCCTACGCGCTCGCGCAGGAGGTGCTCGGCTCCGGCGGCTCCGGCTCGGAGCACTTCGGCTTCGACGACGAGGCGGCGTTCGCGGCCGGTCTCTCCTGCGGCGGGCAGCTGCGGGTCTTCGGCCACGTCGTCGACGCGAGCTCGGGGGCCGTGCTGGCCGAGCTGCGGGCCGCGCGGGCCGGGCGGCAGGCGGGGCTGGCGATGATCGTCGGCGGGCCGGACGAGCTCGTCGGCATGGTGCTGACCGGCGCGACCCGCGCTCAGGACGTGGTGGGACCGTCGCTGGACGAGGACACGGTGCGCCGGATCCTCGCCGAGCGGGCCGCGCGCCTGGCCTCGGGCCGCTCGGCGACGGTCGAGATCGCCTGCCAGGGCGTCGAGCTCGAGGTGACCTACGTCGTGAGTGCCGAGAAGCCGCGCCTGCTGATCTTCGGCGCCGTCGACTTCTCCGCAGCGCTCTGCGCGGCCGGGGCGCTGCTCGGCTACCGGGTGACGGTCTGCGACGCGCGGCCGGTGTTCGCGACGGCGGAGCGGTTCCCGGGCGCCGACGAGGTCGTGGTCGAGTGGCCGTCCGACTACCTCGCGGCGACGGAGGTGGACGAGCGCACGGTGATCGCGGTGCTCACCCACGACGAGAAGTTCGACGTGCCGCTGCTCGAGACGGCGCTGACGCTGCCCGCCGCCTACATCGGCGCGATGGGCTCCCGGCGCACGCATGAGCGGCGGCTGCGGCTGCTGCGCGAGGCCGGCGTGGCGGAGGAGTCGCTCGCCCGGCTGCACTCGCCGATCGGCCTGGACATCGGCGCGTCGACGCCGGAGGAGACGGCGGTCTCGATCCTCGCGGAGGTGCTGGCGGTGCGCGCCGGGGCATCGGGGGCGCGGCTGGCGGGGCGGTCGGGGCCGATCCACGCCTCGCGCTGACGGGCGCGAGGGCAACCTGACCACGATCTACTTCGGGGTACAAACACCTCGTGAGGAAACCCGAGACTCGAGCGGGCGCTCCGCTTCGCCGCCGTCATACCTGTAAATACCTTCGGATTACTTCTTGCCTAAGTGCTTCTCTGTCGACGGGGCTCCTAGTGGATGCGGCCCTCTCAGGTCAACTCGGTGTGCTCAACGAACGCCGATCCAATGGTCACGCCAAGGGTTCGCCTACTGTCGATGAGCAAAACTACTCTCCGCAGCGCGGCACGCCTTCACCGTAAGGCGTAAGTGGAATCACGCAGAGCAGCCAATATCAAGGTGCAATATTCGGGCTAGTTCGCTGTTCGCAGGGCGCAAGTTTGATCGCGTGCGACCTCCGAACTTGGCAAAATGATTGCTCAAGTGGTGGTCAGGGTGTCATGATCTTCACATGGGGGCGCCGTAGCTCGCACTTGTACTGAGAGATCTGGAAAGCGCATGACACCTTCGCCATTTGACGTCGCCTCTCGAATTGAGCAATCACAGAATAGACGATTAGATCGGAGTCTGGAAGTTGCTTTCGAGAAGAACTTCCCCGAGATAAAAAGGCTCGCTGAACGTCTCGGTGTGGATGTTGTCAGTTCTATTCGCGAGTGGGCGACCACGTCAAGTTCTGATGCTGTCGCCGATTGGCTTGACGTAACGATCACAGGTCATAAACTCGCTTCGCTAGTGAAGGATCTACAAGCTCAAGATCCGCCGATTCCGCTTCTCGGCAGGCTCGTCCACGAGGAGCATCTCTCTCGACGAATAGGTGCGATGGCTCCGTATATGAGATCGCTTTCACTTAGCACCTCGTCGATTCTGAATAAGACGCGCGAGCGCACAGCGCTTGCCGCTTTCGACGCGGCATTCGATGCAACGTCTCAGCGCCGAACACTTTTCGCCCGTGTACTAACTTTTGCTCGAATGTACCTCGAGTACGTGGTTAGCTACGATCAAATGAACGGCCTGGAGACGAATCGTTCTTTTAGCTCGCGACTTGGAATGACGGGGATCCTTGCGGCGCGATTCTCGACGCCATCAAGAAATGATCTGATTCAGTCATGCGAGGCCTTACTTGACGCGCATGAGAAAGGTAGTAAACACGCACTTGCTTATTTTGTCGAAGGTTGTACTTGGATTTATGATTTTTACGGCGATGCCGACTGGCTTCACCGAGCCGCAGACGAGATAAAGTCAAGAGATACCACAGAGGTAGCATTTCTACCCGAGAAAGCAGCCACGAGTTGGTATTTAAATGTTGCGGACGTATGGTTGCGGCTCAGCCAAGAAACGCGCTCGATGGAAGGTGCGAGCGCCTGCATCGAAAACGCGCGAGCGGCAGTGCGTTTAGCGAAGCGGCTCGAAAGCCCGCGGCCGGAAGATCGTCTTCGTGCCACGATGCTCGAATCTCTTCTCGAGGGCTTAGTTGGCGAATCGAGTCTTCGCAATTCCAGCACAGATGTGAGGCTTGTGCGTTTCCCTTTCAGCGTAAGAGGAAGGTATGGCAGGCTTCCTGGTGCTCTTTACCGTCACGGGATACCCGTCGTCGATGCAGTTCTGGCAAGTAGCGAAGGATCTTCTTTTGTGGGTCGCGATATTTGCGCGGAATTACTCTCCTCCGTCGCGAATGACAGTAGAACCACCGCTTCATCAACGAAAGCGCTCTTGCAGCGGGCGAATCGTCTCCGGGAGGGCGAGGGACGTCAGGTCGCCTTGATGGGCAGTCGTGTGAAGCTGTCGCTCGCCGAAGACCAGCTCGTGTTGGCAAGTCTGGAGGAGAATTGGCATAGGACATCCCGGCTCCGTCGAGAGGCAATCTCATATCTTGCTTTAAAGACGGCTGATGTTGGTGACGCTGCAACTAAGCTGACTGTGCTTGCACAAGAAATTGAAAAGAACGGTGCTTTGACCGGGGCCCTTCTTGACGGGGAAACGGAACTGGCTATCGCCGTTCGTAACGGCGATTTTGTGTCGTTGTACGAGATTGCCGCTCGTTCAGCAATACTCAGTCATGATCTCAAGCGAGTCGCGCTAGGCGGGCGAAGTGGTGGGGTTGCTTCACTGATGGACTCGGATCGGGCCGACGGCCGGATCTTTGTTTTTAAGATCATGAACGAGATAGCGCATGAGCGTGATGCAACGCGGACCGAGCGGTTAGCCGATTGGATCGAAAAATGCGACGTTTCAAACGATTTCGCAGTGACGGAAACGGTCACTACGCTTGACGCCACGACAGCTCGAATGAGTGAGGTAGCGGAGGGGCAGGTCGTATCTGTTCGTCGCTATCGGAATGGCCTTACTCTTTCAGCGCAATTGGAGATCGAAGAGCGCCAAGGAAAGATTGATCTTCTAACGAAAACAAGCCGCTTTCTCGCATACATCCACGCAATGCCATCTTCTCGTTCTATAACTGGAGTACGAAAGACTCTCTGGGCGAAAGAGTTCGGTTGGTGGCTGCGAAGGCTAGTGGGTGAGGATGTCCGCGCAGTTTTCTTCGAGCGCTGGTGGAGTGAACTCGCGCAATATCCCTGCTTTGAGCGCCGGGATGCGCATTCGCAAAACTGGCTCGTAGAAGCCGATGGTCGAATTGTTGCTGTAGATCTAGAAGCCAGTGGCTTCCGACCCCTTGGGTACGAACTGGCGCAATTGATCGAGGACCATCGCGTCTTCGAGCCCGACGACTGGCAGTCGCGGAAGCAGATTGTCTCCGAATATATAAGCCAACTTAGGGATGTAAATTCCTCGCTCACCGTTGAACTCGATTCGGCGTTCGTCGCCTATGAACTAGCTGCCATAGCAAGATTTGTTCGACTTATTTTCAGTAGTGATACGAACGTGAAAACGAAAGATTGGGCTGGCAGGTGTCTTGACTCCTTGAGTCGGAGTGGTGACTCAACGGTTGCCGAACTTGCTGCGATTCTAAGCCGTGCCTGGGCTGAAATGACGGGAGTTGCGAGCGGACGCTCAAACAGTGTTCTCGACGTTGCTGATCGACGGAGAATAAGTAGGGCAATGTCGTATCGCCTTCGACACGATCCGCTTGCACCGCTATCACGGGAGGGATGGATTCACGTAGATGATCTGACTGATTTACTGAGAGCCGATGGACATTCGGTATCATCCCGGCAACTCATGCAAATTGCTGGCGCCCTTGGAGAATCACGCTTCGAACTCGACGATCTCGACATTCGAGCATCGTATGGCCACTCGGTATCTTCTAAAATTGTTTACGAAAGGCGGACGCCGAGCGGCAAACTCTTCCATGCCACTCCTGTCGATAACATCGCCTCGATCTTTGAGGCTGAATCAGGTTTGACAAAGGGTCGCCGACAGTACGTTCATCTTACCGATTCCAGGTTAGTTGCGATGCGAGCGTCGAGGCGGCAAGGAAAGCCCGTAGTGCTCTTGGAGATTGATACTGAAGATATCCTGGGTCTGGTTTACGCTGCTGCAAACACTTGGCTTGCCGAATGGGTAAGTGTCGACCAGATGCGAATCGCGACGATACATTCGGAGCGAGAGTTCGGAGAGTAGTCAGGTTGTCGGCTTGGTTTACCAAAGCGAAACACCGCGCTGCCATGCTCGGGGGATGCAGCGCCACGTCATCACCGGAGCCCATGTCGCCACCGTCGACCCCGCCGGGACCGAGCATCCCGGCGGTCACGTGGTGGTCGACGACCGGCGGATCGTCGCGGTCGGCGCCGGTGCGCCGCCGGCCTGGGCCCTCGACGGCCGAGCGCCCACCGGACTCCCGTCGGCCGAGCCCGTCGTACTCACCCGCGTCGACGGTCGCGGGCACCTGCTGACCCCCGGACTCGTCAACACCCACCACCACCTGTACCAGTGGCTGACCCGCGGCTGGGCGCAGGACTCGATCCTCTTCGACTGGCTCGTCGCGCTGTACCCGGCCTGGTCGCGGATCGACGCCGACCTCACGCGGACCGCCTCGCTCGGCGCGATGGGGGTGCTCGCCCGCTCGGGCTGCAGCACCGTCGGCGACCACCACTACGTCTTCCCGCGCGGCTCCGGCGACATCGTCGGCGGCATCGTGGACGCCGCCACCACGCTGGGGCTGCGGCTGCACGCGACGCGCGGCTCGATGGACCTCGGCGAGTCGCAGGGCGGGCTGCCGCCGGACTTCGCGGTCGAGACCACCGCGGCGGCACTGCAGGCCAGCGGCGAGGCCGTCGAGCGGTACCACGACACCTCGTTCGACGCGATGGTGCGCGTCGCGATCGCGCCGTGCTCGCCGTTCTCGGTGACGCCGGACCTGCTGCGCGAGTCGGCGGTCCTCGCCCGGCAGCTCGGCGTGCGCCTGCACACGCACGGGTCCGAGACGGTCGAGGAGGACGCCTACACCCGCGAGGCCTTCGGGATGTCGCCCACCGACTACCTGGAGTCGCTCGGCTGGCTCGGCGACGACGTCTGGATGGCGCACGGCGTGCACCTCGACGACGACGCGATCGCGAAGTTCGCCGCCACGGGCACCGGAGTCGCGCACTGCCCGTCCTCGAATGCGCGGCTCGCGGCGGGCATCGCGCCGATCCCGCAGCTGCTGGCGGCCGGGGCTCCGGTCGGGCTGGGAGTGGACGGGGCAGCGTCGAACGAGTCCGGGCAGCTCGGCTCCGAGATCCGCGCGGCGGTGCTGATGAACCGGCTGCGCGCCGGTGCCGACCGGATGAGCGCCCGGCAGGCGCTCTCGATCGCGACGATCGGCGGCGCGCGCGTGCTGGGCCGCCAGGACGAGATCGGCTCGATCGAGGTGGGCAAGCTCGCCGACCTGGCGCTGTGGCGGATCGACGGGATCGAGCACGCCGGCATCGCCGATCCGGTCGCGGCCCTCGCGCTCGGCGCGCAGCCGCCGCTGACCCTGTTGCTCGTCAACGGGCAACCCGTGGTCGCGGACGGGCACCTCGTCTCCGTGGACGAGCACGCCATCGCCCGCGAGGTCGCCCGCGCGAGCGCGGAGCTGGCGTCGCGCGTCTGACGCCTCGGCGCGGTGTGCTGAGGGGCGGTGGTCTCGATACGCCGCTCCGCGGCTACTCGACCAACATGGAGGGGCGATTGCATGCTGATCGAGTAGCCCGCGGAGCGGGCGTATCGAGATCCACCACCGTCAAAACGCGAGTTTGCAGACCCGCTCTGCTGGTGGTGGCGGGTCTCGATACGCCCCTGCGGGGCTACTCGACCAACATGATGCGGTGCCGCCGCGCCCTTTCTCTCACCACCGAGACGCGAAGCGGCTTCGCCGCTCGATACGCCCCTGCGGGGCTACTCGACCAGCATGGTGAGCCGCGTCCGCGATCGGCGCGAGGCGCGTCCGAGGTCAGCCGGGGGGTGCGCCCGCGTCGACCGCCTGGACCGGCGCCGCGTCGGGGTGCAGCAGGCGCCAGACGCGGTCGCGGGAGACGGGCAGGGCGTGCGGCCGGACGCCGACGGCGTCGCGGACGGCATTGGCGAGTGCGGGCGCCACCGGGTTGTAGGGCGCCTCGCTCATCGACTTCGCGCCGAACGGGCCCAGCTCGTCGGCCGTGTCGGCGAAGCAGACCTCGGTCGGCGGCACGTCGGCCATCTGCGGGATGTGGTAGTTCCTCAGGATCGCCGTGGTCACGGTGCCCTCGCCGTCGAGGATCACCTCCTCGTACAGCGCCGAGCCGATCGCCTGGGCGACGCCGCCCTCGACCTGCCCGCGGAGCTGCGCCGGGTTGATCACGAAGCCGGCGTCCACCGCCTGGACCGACTGCAGGATCCGCACCTCACCGGTCGGCGCGTGCACCGCGACGCGGAAGCCCTGCACGTTGAAGGCGAGCGAGCGCTGCGCTCCGTCCTCGCTGCCGGTCGCCGACACCGGTCCGCCGGCCGCGAGCACCAGGTCGGCGTAGCTCACCCGGGTGCCATCTGCGGCGAGCAGCCCCTCGTCGTCCGGCTCGAACTCGCTGCCGTCGTGCCCGGTGAGCCGCTTCGCCAGCGAGCGCAGGTCGGCGAGGAGCCGCAGCGCCGCGCTGTAGACGGCCTTGCCGGCGACGACCGTCCCCGCGGAGCCGAACGCGCCCGTGTCGTACCGGGCCGCGGCGGTGTCCGATTGGCGGATCCGCACCCGATCGGCCGAGGCCCCGAACGCACTCGCGACGAGCTGGGTGTGCACGGTCGTCGTCCCGTTGCCGAACTCCGCGGTGCCGACTCCGATCGTGAGCACGCCCTCGGCGTCGACCGACACGGTGGCCTCCGAGAAGTGGCCGCGCGGAGGCAGCGTCGCGATCATCGCGACCGCCATGCCGCGCCCGGTGCTCCAGCCCGGTCCCTCGGGAGCCTCAGCGCCCGTCGCGCGGTCGAGCGCCGCCTCCGCGAGATCGAGGCACTGGTCGAGCCCGTAGGAGGCGAAGCCGATGTCGTCGCCCTCCACGTGCGTCACCACGAGCGGCTCGCCCGGCTTCACCGCGTTCATCCGCCGCAGCTCGAACGGGTCGATGCCGAGCTCGAGGGCGAGCTCGTCCATCGCCGACTCGATGCCGAAGATCACCTGGCCGAGGCCGTAGCCGCGGAACGCGCCCGAGGGCAGGTTGTTCGTGTAGACCGCCTGCGCGTCGACGCGCTTGTTCGGCGCCGTGTAGGTCGCGACCGATTCCGAGGTGCCGTGGAACATCACCCCGGGGCCGTGGTTGCCGTAGGCGCCGGTGTCCGAGAGCACGTCGACGCTCAGCGCGGTCAGCCGCCCGTCGCGGCGCGCGCCGAGCGTGACGTCGACCCGCATCGGGTGCCGGCAGGGCGCCATCGTGAACTCGTCGGAGCGGGTGAACTCGAACTGCACCGGCCGCCCGGTCGCCAGCACGGCCAGTGCGACGACGTCCTCGGTGAGGATCTCCTGCTTGCCGCCGAAGCCGCCGCCGACCCGCGCGGTGAAGACCCGCACGCTCGCGGGGTCGCGGTCGAAGATCCGCGCGATCTCGTCCCGGACCAGGAACGGCACCTGGGTGGAGGTGCGCAGCACCAGCTCGTCGCCCTCGAGCCAGCCGATCGTGCCGTGGGTCTCCAGCGCGGTGTGCGCGACGCGGGAGGTGGTCCACCGGCCCTCGACCACGACGTCCGCCTCGGCGAGGCCGGCGGCGACGTCGCCGTACTCGCCGTGCAGCTCGGCGACCACGTTCGAGCCGGGGTCGGCGATGCGCGAGGCGATCGGGTCCTTGTCCGCGTGCAGGAGCGGGGCACCGGGCGCGCGCGCCTCCTCCGGGTCGAAGACCGCGGGCAGCAGCTCGTACTCGACCTCGATCGCGCGGCAGGCGGCCTCGGCCACTCCTACCGACTCGGCGACGACGACCGCGACCCGCTGGCCGCGGAAGCGCACGACGGTGTCGAGCATCCGGGTGTCGTCGGGGTCGTCCAGCCGCGACTCGTGCCGCGCGGTGGAGTACAGGATGTCCGGCACGTCGGCGGCGGTCAGCACGGCGACGACGCCGGGCATCGTCGCGGCGACCGCGGTGTCCATCGAGAGGATGCGGGCGTGCGCGTGCGGGCTCTGCAGCACCTTGAGGTGCAGCAGCCCGGGCACGGCGACGTCGAGCGTGTACGGCTCGTGGCCGGAGACGATGCGGCGGCCGGCCGGGGCGCCGAGCGAGCGGCCCACCCGCGACTCGTCGGCGGAGGTGCGCCCGGTGCGCCGCACGGGGGTCAGCCCGGTGGGCGGCTCGCAGAGGTGCTCGGACAGCGCCTCGCGGATCGGCCGGTAGCCGGTGCAGCGGCAGAGGTTCCCCTTCATCAGGCGGGGGAGGTCCTCCTCGCGCGCCCTTTCGAGGGCGCTCGCGGTGACGACCATGCCGGCGGTGCAGAAGCCGCACTGGAACGCGGCGTGGTCGACGAACGACTGCTGCACCGCGCCGGGTTCCTCCGGAGTGCCGAGTCCCGCGGCGGTGGTGACCTCGCGCCCCTCGATGCGGTGCGCGGGGTAGAGGCAGGAGTGGAAGGGCGTGCCGTCGACGAGCACCGAGCAGGCGCCGCAGTCTCCGGCGTCGCAGCCCTTCTTGACTTCGAAGTGCTCGTGGTCGCGCAGCAGCGTCCGCAGCACCTGGCCGGGGCGGGGCGACGCGTCGACCGGCTCGCCGTTGACGGTGAATCTCATGCGGCGCCTCCCGCGGTCGGGGTGGTCTCGCCGCTCGTCGCCGGCTGGTCCGCTCTGCCCAGCTCGCCGCGGATCTCCTCGGCCAGCACGCCCACCACCGCGCGCCGCCAGTCGGCCGCGCCGTGCGGGTCGGTGAACCAGGTCGTGATCCCGCCGAGCGCGGCGTCGAGCTCCTCGGCCGTCGGGAGCACCGGCCAGCGCAGCACCTCGGGCCGGATCGTCGCGGCGGTCACCGTGACCACGACCTCCCCGTCGGCGTCCACCCGGCCGATGACGAGCGCGCCGGAGCGCCCGAGCGGCGACAGCGCGATCTTCCGGTACGCGGTCCGCGCCGCCAGCGCCCGGCGCGGGAACTCGATCGAGCGGATCACGTCGCCGTGCCCGAGCGAGGTCGTCATGTTGCCCGTGACCAGCTCGGCGACCGGCACGAGAGCGTCGGAGCCGTCCGCGCGCCAGACGAGCGCCTCGGCGTCGAGCGCCGCGGTGAGGCTGATCATCGGCCCGGCCGGGAGTGCGTTGGCGATGTTGCCGCCGACCGTCGCGACGTTCCAGATCTTGAAGGAGCCCAGCAGCGCCGTGCAGCACTGGAAGAAGAGCGGGTGCGACGCCCGGCCGCCGTCCGGCATCGCCGACAGCTCGGCGAGCGTGCAGGTCGCCGCGATCGAGAGGCCCTCGGCCGTCTCGCGGTAGGGCTCCCAGCCGAAGCCCTGCAGGTCGAGCAGCTCGTCGAGGTGGTCGTGCGGGAGCGAGAACACCCAGGACCCGCCGCCGATCACCGCGGTGCGCGGACCCATCGAGGCCAGCTCGGCGCGCTCGCGGACGACGCGCACGCGCTGGATCGTGTTCAGGTCCATGCCGCGCCCTCCGCTCCGTGCGCCGACGGCGCGCTCGCTCCAGTGAACCCCAGACGTGTGACGCTCGTGTTTCCGAGCCCGCCGCGGCCGATCAGCCGAGCGACGCGACCCACTCCGAGCTGCCGTCGACGAACGACTGCTCCTTCCAGATCGGCACGGTCGCCTTGATGTCGTCGACCAGCGCCGCGCAGGCCTCGAAGGCCGCGGCGCGGTGGGCGGAGGCGACGGCGCAGGCGAGCGCGAGGTCGCCGACCACGAGGTCGCCGACCCGGTGCACCGCGGCGACCCGCACCTCCGGGAAGCGCTCCGCGATCCGCCGGGCCGAGGCGAGCAGGGCGGCCGGCGCCTCCGGGTGCGCCTCGTAGGAGAGCCGGAGCACCCCGCGGCCCTCGTCGTGGTCGCGGACGATCCCGGCGAAGGTGACGACGGCGCCGTGGGTCGGCGACTCGACGGCGTGCTCGCACTCGTCGACGGTGACGGGGTCGCGGGCGATCCGGGCCAGGGCGACGGGATCAGCGGACATGATCGCCCCCGCCCAGCTGGTCCAGCACGTGGCCGATGATCGGCTCGAGCACCTCGATGCCGTCGCGGACGCCGCCGGGAGAGCCGGGCAGGTTCACGATGACGCTCCGGCCGCTGACTCCCGCGCGCCCACGGCTGAGTACCGCGGTGGGGACGTGCGCGGCGCCGCGCGCGCGGATGGCCTCGGCGAGACCCGGCAGCTCGCGCTCGAGCAGCGGCGCGGTCTGCTCCGGAGTGACGTCGCTCGGTGCGACGCCCGTGCCGCCGGTGGTGATCACCACGTCGATGCCGGCCGAGAGCGCATCGGAGATCGCCTCGCCGACCGCGTCGCCGTCGGCGACGACGACCACGCGGCCGCTCCAGCCGCGGCTCTCGAACCAGGTGAGCAGCGCCGGACCGGTGCGGTCCTCGTAGACGCCCGAGGCGGCGCGGGTGGAGGCGACCACCGCGACTGCGGTGCGGCTCACGACCGGCTCCATGAGCCGCTCCTGCCGCCCTCTTTCGCCAGGACGCGGATCCCGGTGATGACGGCGCCGCGGTCGACGGCCTTGATCATGTCGTAGACGGTGAGCGCGGCCACGCTGACGGCGGTGAGCGCCTCCATCTCGACGCCGGTGCGGCCGCTCGTGCGCACGCGCGCCTCGATCCGGACCCGGTCGTCGCCGGGCTCGAGGTCGATGTCGACGCCGTCGAGCACCAGCGGGTGGCAGAGCGGGATCAGCGCGGAGGTGGCCTTGGCGCCCATGATCCCGGCGATGCGCGCGACGCCGAGCGCCTCGCCCTTGGGCAGTTCGCCCTGCGCGAGGAGGCGGACGACGTCGGGGGTCGTCTCGACGAACCCCTCCGCGACCGCGACCCGCGAAGTGACCTGCTTGCCGCCGACGTCGACCATGTGCACGGCGCCGTCGCCGCGGACGTGGGTCAGCTCGGTGCCGTCGGCCGTCCCGCCGCTTCCGGTCGTGTCCGTCGTGTCAGTCATCGATCCTCCAGATCTCGACCGTGTCTCCGGTCGCGGCGTGCTCGGTCCCGATCGGGACGTGGATCAGCACGTTCGATCGAGCGTAGGACGCGAGCAGGTGCGAGCTCGGGCCGCCGACGGCGTGCACGAGCCCTTCGTCGTCGAGGGTGCCGCGCCGGATCTGGTGCAGATGCCCGGGGGAGTCGAGCGATGTCGCCAGCCGGGCACGCAGCCGGGGGCGCTCGGCCGGCAGCCGGCCCGCGAGCGAGCGGAGCACGGGCCGCAGGAACAGCTCGAACGAGACCAGGGCGCTGACCGGGTTGCCCGGCAGCGAGACGATCGGCAGGTGCAGGTCGTCGCGGACCCGGACGAGTCCGAGTCCCTGCGGTCCGCCCGGCTGCACGGCGACGTGGCCGAACTCCGAGCGGGCCGCCCCGAGCGCGTCGCGGACCACCTCGTAGGCGCCGGCGCTGACCCCGCCGACGGTGATCGCCAGGTCGGCCTCGGCAGCGTGCTCGTCGAGGAGCGCGAGGAGGTCCTCCGGCCGGTCGCTGCCGCAGGGCACGACGATCGGCAGGCCGCCGGCCTCGCGGACCGCCTCGGCCAGCAGCGAGCCGTTGGCGTCGTAGATCTGCGCGTCCTCGAGCTCCGAGCCGGCCGCGCGGATCTCGTGCCCGGTCGGCACGACCAGCACGCGGACGCGGGGGAGCACCTCGACCTCGGTCAGGCCGAGCGAGGCGAGCAGCCCGTAGTGCGCGGCGCGGAGGACGGTGCCGGCGGGCAGCGCGAGCTCGCCCTGCCTCGCGTCGCTGCCCCGGGCGCGGACGAAGGCCGACGCGACGACGGGGCGCGAGAACGCCACGTGGGCGTCGGTGCTGCCCGGGGCGGGGAAGCGCGGCGGGTCGACGGTCTCGATCGCGACGACGGCGTCGGCCCCGGCCGGCAGCGGCGAGCCCGTCATGATCGGCACCGCGGTGCCCGCCTCGTGCCGGGGAGCGCGGTCGCCGGCCGGGATCGGCGCGGCCACGGGCAGCGAGACCGGGCTGCCGGCGCTCGCCGCGGCGAGGTCCGCCGCGCGCACCGCGAAGCCGTCCATCTGCGAGTTGTCGAAGCGCGGCAGATCCAGCGGAGCGTCGACCGAGCGTGCGAGCACCCGGCGGTCGTACGCGCCCGGGTCGGCGGCGACGGCGGCGGGAGCGAGCGTCAGCGTCTCGCGGGCGCCGCGGGTGGCCAGCGGCGAGAGCAGCGCGCGCACGCGGGCGGCGTGCAGATCGATCGAGGTCATCGGGTCCTCTCGGAGGTCCTGGCCGGCGAAAGCGTTCCTGACGGGGCGGGGCGTTCCTGACGGGGCGGAGGCGTTCCTGACCGGCGGCAGGGACGTCTCCATCTTGCCCGCTCCGGCCCGGATCCGGCGCGTAGTCTGTCCGGATGAGTACAGCACTCGGGATCCCCGGCATCCGGCCCCGCCCACGCGGTGCGGTCCTCCCGGCCGAGCGGCCCGAGACCCCGCTGCTGCTCGACAGCTACGGACGCGTCGCCGACGACCTGCGGATCTCGCTCACCGATCGCTGCAACCTCCGCTGCACCTACTGCATGCCGGCCGAGGGGCTGCCGTTCCAGCCGCCCGCCTCGCTGCTGAACCGCGAGGAGATCGTCCGCCTCGCCCGCATCGCCGTCGAGCAGTTCGGCGTCCGCCAGATCCGCTTCACCGGCGGTGAGCCGCTGCTGCGCAAGGACCTCGTCGACATCATCCGCGACGTCGCCGCGATCGAGCCGCGCCCCGAGATCTCGCTGACCACCAACGCGATCGGCCTCTCCGGCCGCGCGCAGTCGCTCGCCGACGCGGGCCTGGACCGCGTGAACGTCTCGCTCGACTCCATCTGCGCCGAGACCTTCGCGAAGGTCACCCGCCGCCCCTTCCTCGACCGGGTCCTCGCCGGCATCGACGCGCTCGGCCCCGCCGGGCTCCAGCAGACCAAGATCAACGCGGTTCTGCTGCCCGGGATCAACGACCACGAGGCGCCCGAGCTGCTCGCCTGGGCGCTCGCCGGAGGGCACCAGCTCCGCTTCATCGAGCAGATGGCCCTCGACGCCGACCACGGCTGGGACCGCTCCACCATGATCACGGCGGCGATGATCCGAGACCTGCTCTCGGAGCGCTTCGTCCTCACGCCGAACGCCGCGCCGCGCGACGGCGCGCCCGCCGAGCTCTTCGACGTCCGCGCGATCGGCTCCGACGAGCTGCTCGGCACCGTCGGCATCATCGCCTCCGTCACCGAGGCGTTCTGCGGCGATTGCCGCCGCACCCGGCTCACCGCCGAGGGCGGCGTCCGCAGCTGCCTCTTCTCCAACGAGGAGACCGACCTGCTCGGCGCGATGCGCTCCGGCGCCGACGACCACCACGTCGCCCAGCTCTGGCGCGGCGCGATGTGGGCCAAGCCGGCCGGCCACGAGATGAACCGGGCCGGATTCGTGCAGCCCGAGCGCACCATGAGCGCGATCGGCGGCTGAGCGTGCGCGTCCGCTACTTCGCCGCGGCGAAGGCCGCCCTCGGGCGCGCCTCCGACGAGTTCGAGGGCGTTTCCGACCTCGCCGCCCTGGAGGCGGAGCTCGTCGCCTCCGCGCCGTCCGCCGCCGACGTCCTCGCCCGCTGCAGCTACCTGGTCGACGGCGTCTCGACGACCGACCGCGCCACTCCGCTGCCCACCGGCGCGTCGGTGGACGTCCTGCCGCCCTTCGCCGGCGGCTGACCCCTCTCGCCGCTGTGCAGGTGCCCGTCCGTTGTGCAGGAGATGCCGGCTCCGGTCGGCCGTGCCACGCGGCGAGACGGCACAGGGAACGCGGACGACCTGCGAATCGAGCCTCCGACCGGCAGTCGGATCAGCGCCAGCCCACCATCCCGCCGAGCAGCGAGTCCGAGGCGATCCCCACCGCCGCCGCCCGGTCGGCCGCGATCCGCGAGCGCACACCCGAGGCGCAGTGCAGCACCAGCGGCCCCGCGGGCAGCAGCGCCGGATCGAACCGCGACATCGGCAGCCGCACGGCCCCGGGGATCGCGACGGAGCGGTCCTCGTCGTCCTCCCGCAGATCGACGACCGTCGGCGGCGTCGGCCCGGCGAGCCGCGCCCGCAGCTCGTCGGCGGTCACCGCTCCGGCCACGGCGAGCACCGCAGCCACCGGCGGCACCGCGCGGGCCAGCGGCAGCTCGTTCCACGAGCCGTCCAGCGCGTCGTGCACGACGACCCGGCCGAATAGAGGCTCGCCGACGCCCGAGACGAGCTTGACCACCTCGCTCGCCATCGCTGAGCCGATCGCCGCGCAGAGCGAGCCGAGGACCCCGACCGTCGCGCAGCTGTCGGCCGCGTCCTCGGCGCCGGGATGCAGGGCGCGCAATGTGACCCCGCCGCCCGGCGCGGCCGCCCAGAAGGTGGACAGCTGCCCGTCGAAGCCGAGCGCCGACCCCCAGACGTGCGGAACGCCGGCCCGGGTCGTCGCGTCCGAGGCGAGGTAGCGCGAGCCGAAGGTGTCGAAGCCGTCGACCACCACGTCCCAGCCCGCGACGAGCGCGTCGGCGTTCGCACCGGTGAAGGAGACGGGGAAGGCCTGCACGTCGATCCCGGGGGAGAGCCGCCGCGCGGTCGCCGCCGCGGACTCCGCCTTCGACGAGCCGATCGACGACTCGTCGTGCGCCGTCTGCCGCGCGAGGTTCGACGCCTCGACGACGTCGCCGTCGACGATCCCGAGGTGCCCGACTCCGGCTGCGGCGAGCGCCGTGATCACCGGGGAGCCGATGCCGCCCGCGCCGAGGACGAGCACCCGCGCGTTCCGCAGGCGGCGCTGCCCGAGCTCGCCGAGCGGCGACAGCCGGATCTGCCGGGCGAAGCGCTCGCGCTCGGCGGCGGTCAGCGGCGGCCCCGGCTCCACCAGCGGGATCACGGCGCCACCTCGTCGAGCCGCCACTGGCCCTCCACCGCGATCGCGCGGAACCCCACGGCCTCGTTGACGGCGAGCATCGGCCGGTTCTCCTCCGCGTTCCAGGTGTAGACGGCCCGGCAGTCCGGATCGGCCACGGCCAGATGCTCGAGCGCGTCGAGCTTGAGCAGCATGCCGAACCGGTGCCCGCGGTGCGCCGGCTGCACGAGCGTCGCGCCCCAGAGCGCGGCGCGGCCGGGCAGCACGTCGACGGTGCAGTAGCCGACCGGCCGGCCCTCGTGCAGGGCGACCGAGGTCAGCTCCACCCGTCCACCGGCGGTCGACTCGCGGTCGTGCGCCTCGAGGCGCTCGCGGGTCCAGGTCTCCTCCGGCACCGACAGCCCGGCCGTGGGCGCCTGCGCGGACATGCTCGCGCGCAGGGCGAGCATCCCGTCGACGAGCTCCGCGGGCGTCGCGCCGCTCCAGTGCCGCAGCTCGTAGCCCTCGGCGTGCGCCAGGGCACCGCGACGCCGGGACGCGGCGAGCACGGGATCCAGCGGCAGCCGCACCGCGCTGACCCGCTCCACCTGCTCCAGCACCCAGCCGCGGGAGGCGAGCCAGCGCGCGCCGGGGTCGTCGGCCGGAACGGAGCCCGCCCCGGAGCGCGCGGCCAGGCGCGGCCCCGAGCGGTCGGCCCGGTGCGCCGTCCAGGTCTGCAGCACGGTCCGCCCGAGCGCGTGCGCCTCCGCCGTGAGCCGCTCCAGCAGGGCGGAGCCGACGCCGTGCCCGCGCTCCGCGGCGAGGACGGAGAACGCCAGCCAGGCCGCGTCGTCGCCCTCCTCGGTGCTCCAGTGCAGCTCGCCGCTGCCGACCGCGCGGACTCCGTCGTCCGTCGTGACCTCGGCGAGGAACGCGCGGCGCGGGTCGAACTCCTGCTGCCGCCACTCGCCGAGGTTCGTCTCGGCGGGGAAGCCGAGCTCGTCCGTGCCGGTGCCCTCGGCCTCGACGGCGTTGCCGATCGCGGTGAGGGTGACGAAGTCGTCCCAGCCCTCGGCGCCCGGGTGCTCGGGGATCGGCAGCTCGCGGATCCGGAGCGCGGGGTCGGTGGGGCTCGTCACCTCCCCAGTGTGCACGCCGCCGGGCCGCACCGCGCGGTTCCGGGCACGACGGAGCCCGTCGAGTACCGTAGGGAGCGTTTTCGAGCGGAGCGAGGCGGCCGGGTGTACCTGAAGAGCCTGACCCTCAAGGGGTTCAAGTCCTTCGCGCAGCCGACCACGTTCGCCTTCGAGCCCGGGGTCACCTGCGTCGTCGGGCCCAACGGCTCGGGCAAGAGCAACGTCGTCGACGCTCTCGCCTGGGTGATGGGGGAGCAGGGCGCGAAGACCCTCCGCGGCGGCAAGATGGAGGACGTCATCTTCGCCGGCACCTCCACCCGCGGCCCGCTCGGCCGCGCGGAGGTCGCGCTCACCATCGACAACACCGACGGCGCACTGCCGATCGAGTACACCGAGGTGACGATCAAGCGCACCCTGTTCCGCAACGGCGGCAGCGAGTACGCGATCAACGGCCGCGCCTGCCGGCTGCTCGACGTGCAGGAGCTGCTGAGCGACTCCGGTCTCGGCCGCGAGATGCACGTCATCGTCGGCCAGGGCCAGCTCGACGCCGTCCTGCACGCGACCCCGGAGGAGCGCCGCGGCTTCATTGAGGAGGCGGCCGGCATCCTCAAGCACCGCCGCCGCAAGGAGAAGACGCTCCGCAAACTCGACGGCATGCAGGCGAACCTGACCCGCCTCTCCGACCTCGCCGGCGAGATCCGCCGCCAGCTCAAGCCGCTCGGCCGCCAGGCGGAGGTCGCCCGGCAGGCGCAGACCATCGCCGCCGTCGTCCGCGACGCCCGCGCACGCCTGCTCGCCGACGACGTCGTCACCCTCCGCACCGCGCTCGACGGCTTCGCCCGCACCGAGAGCGAGCGGCACAGCGAGCGCCTCGTGCTGCAGGAGCGGCTCGAGCAGAGCACGCTGCGCACCGCCCGGATCGAGTCCGAGATGGTCGGCGACGCGGTCGACGACGCCCGGCGCACCACCTTCGAGCTCGAGTCGGTGCAGGAGCGGCTGCGCAATCTGGCGGCGCTCGCCGGCCAGCGCCTCGCCCTGCTCGAGGCGGAGTCGGAGCAGCCCGCCGTGCAGCCCCGCGTCACGGCGCCGATGGTCGAGGAGGCGCGCGCCGAGCTGGAGCGCCTCCGCGTCGCCGTGCTCGACGCCGAGACCGCGTGGACCGACTCGCAGAAGGCGACGGTGCGCGCTCGCGGCGCCCTGGACGCGACCGACGAGGAGATCGCGGCGCAGTCGGCGCTCGTCTCCCGGCACGACCTCGAGCTGTCCAAGCTGACCGGCCAGGCCGACACCGCCGCCTCCCGTCTCGCCGCCGTCCGCGGCGAGGTGCTCCGCGCGCAGAACACCCTCGACTCCGCCGTGCAGCGCCGCGAGGCGGCCCAGCGCCAGCTCGACGCGCTCGAGGACGAGATCGGCGAGGCGGGCGGCGGCACAGACGGCACGCTCGACGAGGGCTACGAGCTCGCGCAGTCCTCAGTCTTCGAGGCCGAGGGCGAGATCGAGCGGCTCCGCGAGGAGCTGCACGCCCTGGAGCGCGAGCGCGACGGACTCGCCGCCCGCCGCAGCGCCCTCTCGCTCGCCCTCGACGTCTCCGACGGCTCGGCCGAGCTGATCGCCACCCGCCTGGACGGCATCCGCGGCCGCGTCGCCGAGCGGATCCAGGTCCGCCCCGGCTACGAGGCGGCCATTGCGGCGGCACTCGGAGCGGCCGCCGACTCCGTGCTCGCCGACTCGCAGCCGCACGCCGAGGCCGCACTCGACGAGGCGATCCGTCGCGAGCTCGGCCGGGTCGAGCTGCTGATCGGCGACGCCGCCCGCCCCGCCCTCGCGATCGAGGTGCCGGAGGGAGCGACCCGCGCCCGCGACCTGGTCACCGGCCCCGACGGCGTCCTCGCCCTGCTCGAGCAGGTCGTCGTCGTCGACGACCTCGACACCGCCCGCCGGCTCTGGCCCGCGCTGGCCGGCGGCGAGCACCCCGTCACCGTGGTCACCCGCGACGGCGCCTCGGTCTCCGACGCCGTCCTCAGCGGGGGAGCGGGCGGGCAGCGCAGCCGTCTCGAGCTGGTCTCCGAGCGCGACGCCGCCGCGAGTCGGCTGGAGGAGATCGAGGGCCGGATCGACCGCCTCCGCTTCGACCTCGCCGAGCAGACCGGCGCCCTGCGCGCCGCCAAGGAGCAGTCGCGCCTGGCCCTCGCCGCCCTGCGCGAGCACGACGCCGCCCGCGCCGCGCACACCGAGCGCCTCGGCCGGGTGCGCGCGCAGCTCGAGGGCGCCACCGCCGAGCTCGGGCGCGGCGAGAAGGCCCTGACCATCGCCACCGAGCGGGTCGGCGACGCCGAGGCCGCGGCGCAGAAGGCGAAGGGCGAGCTCGACGTCGCCCGCTCGCGCCCGCGCCCGGTCCTCGACGTCAGCGCCCGCGACGGCCTCCAGCGCGAGGTCGACGCGGCCCGCGAGCGCGAGATCGAGGCGCGCCTCGGCGTCGAGACCGCCAAGGAGCGCGTCCGGGCCGAGCAGTCCCGCGGCGAATCGCTCGAGCGCCAGCTCGCCGCCGACCGCGCCGCCGCCGACGAGGCCGCCCGCCGCGCCGTGATCCGCCGCCGCCAGCACGACGCCGCGGCCGACGTGACCGGCGCCATCCCCGCCGTGCTCGCCTCCGTCGACCGCTCGGTGCAGCAGTCGCGTGCCGAGCTGCTGCGCGCCGAGACCGCCCGCTCGCAGCAGAACGAGGAGCTGCAGGCGCTGCGCCGCGAGGAGGGCGTGCTCCGCGACCGGCTGCAGAGTGTCACCGAGAGCGTGCACGGTCTGGAGCTGCAGATCTACGAGAAGCGCCTGCAGCTCACCGGGCTGCTCGAGCGCGCCGGCTCCGAGCTCGGACTGGTCGAGGACGTGCTGGTCGCCGAGTACGGCCCCGAGGTCCCGGTCCCCGACGAGACCGACGCCGAGGCGCCCGCGCGCCCGTTCGTCCGCGACGAGCAGCGCCGCCGGCTGGACAAGGCCGAGAAGCAGCTCGGCCAGCTCGGCCGGGTGAACCCGCTCGCCCTCGAGGAGTTCGCGGCTCTGGAGCAGCGCCACGTCTTCCTCACCGAGCAGCTGACCGACCTCACCAACACCCGCCGCGACCTGCTGACCATCATCGAGGAGCTCGACGAGACGATGCAGACGGTCTTCGCCTCGGCCTTCGACGACACCCAGGCCGCCTTCGCGGACGTCTTCCCGGTGCTCTTCCCCGGCGGCACCGGCAGCATCCGGCTCACCGACCCGGAGAACCTGCTCACCACCGGCATCGAGGTCGCGGTGCGCCCGGCCGGCAAGAAGATCGAGCGGCTGTCGCTGCTCTCCGGCGGCGAGCGCTCGCTCGCGGCGGTGGCCTTCATGGTCGCGATCTTCAAGTCGCGGCCGAGCCCGTTCTACATCATGGACGAGGTGGAGGCGGCGCTCGACGACGCGAACCTCGGCCGCCTGCTCAGCATCTTCCAGGACCTCCGCACGTCGAGTCAGCTGATCGTCATCACCCACCAGAAGCGCACGATGGAGATCGCCGACGCCCTCTACGGCGTCTCGATGCGCCAGGACGGGGTCTCCGCGGTGGTCGGTCAGCGCGTGGAGGCGCCGGCGGTCTGATCCACGGGTTCGATTCGCAGGCGATGCCGGCCGGCAGGCCCGTCCTGCCGCAGGTCCAGGCTCCGCGAAGGGCGGATCGCCTGCAGATCGGACGTCCACCCGCCGGTAGCCTGGGCGCATGGCAGAACGCAGCTCCTGGTCGCTCGGTCGCGCACTCCGCGGCCTGTTCGAGAAGCGCACGATCGACGAGCAGACGTGGGACGACCTCGAGACGGCCCTGATCACCGCCGACTTCGGGCCGGACATCACCGAGGAGATGGTCGAGGACCTCCGCGCCAAGGTCGCCCGCTACAACACCACCGACCCGCGCGACCTCCAGCGCATGCTCCGCGAGTCGCTCGAGGAGCGCCTCTCCAAGTACGACACGACCCTCAAGCTCAGCGAGCGGCCCGCGGTCATCCTGGTCGTCGGCGTGAACGGCGTCGGCAAGACCACGACCATCGGCAAGTTCGCGAAGTTCCTCCGCAACTTCGACCGCAGCGTCGTGGTCGGCGCCGCCGACACCTTCCGCGCCGCCGCGGTCGACCAGCTCGCCACCTGGGCGCAGCGCGCCGACGCGCAGATCGTCCGCCCGCAGCAGGAGCGCCAGGACCCGGCCTCCGTCGCCTACCAGACCGTCGAGTACGCGAAGACCCACGGCATCGAGATGGTCATCATCGACACCGCCGGCCGCCTGCACACCAAGGGCGGCCTGATGGACGAGCTCGGCAAGATCAAGCGCGTCGTCGAGAAGCAGGCGCCGATCTCCGAGATCCTGCTCGTCCTCGACGCGACCACCGGCCAGAACGGCCTGATGCAGGCCCAGGCCTTCATCGAGCACGCCGGCGTCACCGGCCTCGTCATCACCAAGCTCGACGGCTCGGCCAAGGGCGGCTTCGTCCTCGCCGTCCAGGAGAAGACCGGCATCCCCATCAAGCTCGTCGGCCAGGGCGAGGGCATCAACGACCTCACCGGCTTCACCCCCCACGTCTTCGCCGCCCAGCTCGTCGCCTGACCCGGGAGTCCCTCCTCCTCTTCTGCGAGATGCCACTTGTGCACGCGACACGCCGTGAAACGCGTGCACAACTGGCATCTCGCGAAGCAGTTCAGTCCCCGGCGCAGCGTGAGTCACCACTGACCGCCGGGCCGAGAGTGGACGCGAACCGAGTTCTGCGGGCGGGCCATGGCCCGAGACGGATCGACTCGGCGAACAGCCCTCTCGGAAGACCGGCCACTTTGCTGATCGAGTAGCCCGCGGAGCGGGCGTATCGAGATCCACCAGCGTCAGACAGCGAGTCTGCAGACCACCCCTGCTGACGATCGTGGGTCTCGATACGCCCCTGCCGGGCTACTCGACCAGCAAGGGCCCCCAGGACCCCATCCGCGAGATGCCACTTGTGCACGCGACACGCCGTGCAAGGCGTGCACAAGTGGCATCTCGCGGGGAGAGCGGGTCAGACCGCCTGGGAGAAGCCGAGGGCCGCGTCGGCCAGGTGGCGCAGGTGCTCCGGGACCGGCCGGCCCTTCGACTCCATCGAGCGGGCCCAGAGGCGACCGGCGCGGTAGGAGGAGCGGACGAGCGGGCCGGAGAGCACGCCCAGGAAGCCGATGTCCTCCGCCTCCTCCTTGATCGCGACGAACTCCTCCGGGTGCACCCAGCGGTCCACCGGCAGGTGCCGCGGCGTCGGGCGGAGGTACTGCGTGATCGTCACGATGTCGGTGCCCGCGTCGTGCAGGTCCTGCAGCGCCTGCGAGATCTCCTCGCGCTCCTCGCCCATGCCGAGGATGAGGTTCGACTTCGTGATCAGCCCGGCATCGCGTCCCTGGGTCAGGACGTCGAGCGAGCGCTCGTAGCGGAACGCCGGCCGGATCCGCTTGAAGATGCGCGGCACCGTCTCGACGTTGTGCGCGAACACCTCCGGCCGGGCGTCGAACACGCGCTGCAGGTGCTCCGCGCGCCCGGTGAAGTCGGGCACCAGGATCTCCACGCCCGTCCCCGGCGCCTGCGCGTGGATCTGCCGGATCGTCTCGGCGTACAGCCAGGAGCCCTCGTCCGGCAGATCGTCGCGGGCCACCCCGGTCACCGTCGCGTAGCGCAGCTTCATCCGTGCCACCGACTCGCCCACGCGGCGCGGCTCGTCGGCGTCGTAGTCGGCCGGCTTGCCGGTGTCGATCTGGCAGAAGTCGCAGCGGCGCGTGCACTGCGAGCCGCCGATCAGGAAGGTCGCCTCGCGGTCCTCCCAGCACTCGAAGATGTTCGGGCAGCCGGCCTCCTGGCAGACCGTGTGCAATTCCTCGTCCTTCACGAGCGACTGCAGCTGCCGGTACTCCGGGCCCATCACGGCCTTGGTCTTGATCCACTCCGGCTTGCGCTCGATCGGCGTCTCGGCGTTGCGCACCTCGAGGCGCAGCAGCTTCCGGCCGCCGGTCTCGGCGCTCACGCCGCGACCCCCGCGATCGTCTCCACGACCGCGAAGGCGGGTGCCGCCTCCCGGAACCGCGCCTCGACCCGGGCGCGCACCGACTCCATCGAGGGCGCCTCGCCGCGCTCGCGCTCGACAGTGGTCACTCCGGCGTCGGCGATGCCGCACGCGACGATCCGGGAGTAGGGCTCGAGGCTGTTCGAGACGTTGAGGGCGAAGCCGTGCATCGTCACGCCGTGCGCCACCCGGATGCCGATGGCCGCGATCTTGTCGGCGCCCTCGCCCCGGCGGATCCAGACCCCCGAGCGCCCGTCGACCCGCACCCCGGCGACACCGAGGTCGTCGAGCACGTCGATCAGCACGCCCTCGAGCGAGCGGACGTAGGCGACCACGTCCACCGGCTCGCGCAGCCGCACGATCGGGTAGCCGACCAGCTGCCCCGGCCCGTGCCAGGTCAGCCGTCCGCCTCGGTCGACATCGACCACGGGGGAGCCGTCGACCGGCCGCTCGTGCGACTCCGTGCGCTTGCCCGCCGTGTAGACGGCGGCGTGCTCGCAGAGCACGAGCGTGCCCGGCCGCGAACCGGCGACCACCTCGCCGTGCAGCCGGCGCTGCAGCTCCCAGCCATTGCGGTAGTCCAGGGGATCCGCGGCGTCGCCCGCGAGCAGTGTCTCGATCACCCGGCCACCTTAGACGAGTTCCTGCACTCGGTACAGTTAATCGACGCGGGCCGCGGTCGTCCGACCTCCGGGAAGGCTCCGGTAGAATTCCCGGCATCATGGCTACTTTCGGCACCCTCTCCGATCGACTCGTCGAGACCTTCAAGAACCTGCGCACGAAGGGCAAGCTCTCGGCCTCGGACGTCGACGGCACCGTCCGCGAGATCCGGCGCGCGCTGCTCGACGCCGACGTCGCGCTCGACGTCGTCAAGGCGTTCACCGGCAAGATCCGGGAGCGCGCCCTCGGAGACGAGGTCAACAAGGCGCTGAACCCCGCGCAGCAGGTCGTGCAGATCGTCAACGAGGAGCTCGTCGCGATCCTCGGCGGCCAGTCGCGCCGCCTCGAGTTCGCCAAGCGCCCGCCGACGGTCATCATGCTCGCCGGCCTCCAGGGTGCGGGAAAGACGACCCTCGCCGGCAAGCTCGGCAAGTACCTCGGCAAGGACGGCCACACGCCGCTCCTCGTCGCGGCCGACCTCCAGCGCCCCAACGCGGTGCAGCAGCTGCAGGTCGTCGGCGAGCAGGCCGGTGTCGCGGTGTACGCCCCGGAGCCCGGCAACGGCGTCGGCAACCCGGTCAAGGTCGCGCAGAACGCGATCAAGTTCGCCACCGACAAGCAGTACGACACCGTCATCATCGACACCGCCGGCCGCCTCGGCGTCGACGCCGACATGATGAAGCAGGCCTCCGACATCCGCCGGGTGACGAACCCGGACGAGGTCCTCTTCGTCATCGACGCGATGATCGGCCAGGACGCGGTCGCCACCGCGAAGGCCTTCCAGGAGGGCGTCGACTTCACCGGCGTCGTCCTCTCCAAGCTCGACGGCGACGCCCGAGGCGGCGCGGCCCTGTCGGTCGCCTCGCTCACCGGCCGCCCGATCCTCTTCGCGTCCACCGGCGAGGGCCTCGACGACTTCGAGCAGTTCCACCCGGACCGCATGGCGAGCCGCATCCTCGACCTCGGCGACGTCCTCACCCTCATCGAGCAGGCGCAGAGCGCGTTCGACGAGGACGAGGCGCGCAAGATCGCCGAGAAGATCATGGGGGACACGTTCACCCTCGACGACTTCCTCGGCCAGATGCAGCAGCTGCGCAACATGGGCTCGATCAAGAAGATGATCGGCATGCTGCCCGGCGCGAAGGGCATGCGCGAGCAGCTCGACCAGTTCGACGAGCGCGAGATCGTGCGTACCGAGGCGATCATCCAGTCGATGACCAGGGCCGAGCGGGTGAACCCGAAGCTGCTGAACGGCTCGCGGCGCCTCCGCATCGCCCGCGGATCCGGCATGACCGTGACCGACGTCAACCAGCTCGTCCTGCGCTTCGACCAGGCCGCGAAGATGATGAAGACCGTCGCCAAGGGCGGCGTGCCGAACGTCCCCGGCATGGGCCCCGTGCCCGGTGCCGGCTACCAGGGCCGCCCGAAGCCGCAGAAGAAGAAGAGCAGCAAGTCGGGCAACCCGGCCAAGCGCGCCGCGGAGAACGCGGCGATCAGCTCCGGCCCGCAGTCCACGAACGCGGGCGGCTCGGGCTTCGGCCTCGGCGGTGGCTCCGGCGCGGGTGCGCAGCCCACTCCGGAGGAGCTGGAGCAGCTGCAGAAGCTCCTCGGCCGATGAGGGGCCTGGGCGCCGGTCTCGCGGTCGCCGCGGCGGCCGCAGTGGCCCTCGGGCTGGCCGGCTGCTCCGAGGGCTCGGGAGTGGACGCCGCCTCTGCCCCGTCGCCGGACGAGCTCGTCGGCCGCTGGGTCACGGGAGTGTCCTACGAGTCGCCCGAGGTCCCGTTCCTGCTCCTCGCCGAGGACGGCACCTGGACCGGATCCGACGGCTGCAACGGCGTGCAGGGCGAGTGGTCGATCGACGGCGAGGGCGCGCTGACCGTCGACGCCGGCCCCAGCACGATGATCGCCTGCG
The DNA here is from genome assembly GCF_004345345.1 of Rathayibacter sp. PhB179. Taxonomy (NCBI): domain Bacteria; kingdom Bacillati; phylum Actinomycetota; class Actinomycetes; order Micrococcales; family Microbacteriaceae; genus Rathayibacter; species Rathayibacter sp. PhB179. The sequence goes on from NZ_SLVD01000009.1 coordinate 93,773, forward strand.
ACGGCGTCGCCCTGCCGATGATCTTCGCCGACGCGATGATGGCCTCGATCGACGGCGGCCGCCTCCGCCTCTTCGACGCCGACGGCGCCACCACCGTCAAGCTCGCCCGCTCCACCAGCGACGACGCCCCCACCGCGTCCCCCGACCCGGCCGGCGAGTAGCCGCCCCGATCGGATCTCGATACGCCCGCTGCGCGGCCTGCTCGATCAGCAGGGGTCCGCCTCATGCTGGTCGAGTAGTCCCGCAGGGGCGTATCGAGACCCACCACCGGCACGCCGCCCGCCGCGAGGTCTAGCGTGAAGGCATGACAACCGCTTCTCCGCGCCCCGTCCGCATCGGCGTCCAGATCGCCCCGCAGCACGTCTCCTACGAGGTCATCCGCGACACGCTCGCCGAGCTCGAGGACATCGGCGTCGACATCGCCTTCAACTGGGACCACTTCTACCCGCTCTCCGGCGAGCCCGACGGCCTGCACTTCGAGGGCTGGAGCATGCTCGCCGCCTGGGCCGAGCAGACCAGCCGCATCGAGTTCGGCCCGCTCGTCACCTGCAACAGCTACCGCAACCCCGACCTGCTCGCCGACATGGCCCGCACCGTCGACCACATCAGCGCCAAGGGCGCCGAAGGCCGCCTGATCTTCGGCATCGGCTCCGGCTGGTTCGAGCGCGACTACCAGGAGTACGGCTACGACTTCGGCACCGCCGGGTCGCGCCTCGACGAGCTCTCCGAGGCCATGCCCCGCATCCGCGCCCGCTGGGACAAGCTGAACCCCGCTCCCACCCGCGACATCCCCGTGATGATCGGTGGCGGCGGCGAGAAGAAGACCCTCCGCATCGTCGCGGAGCACGCCGACATCTGGCACAGCTTCTCCGACGTCCCCACCCTCGAGCGCAAGCTCGGCGTCCTCGCCGACTGGTGCGGCCGCGTCGACCGCGACATGGACGCCATCGAGATCTCGACCGGCGCGAGCGTCCGCGGGGGAGTCGGCGACGCCTCCTTCGGCGTGCTCGACCAGCAGTTCGACCTCGGCGCCCGCCTCTTCACTCTCGGCATCACCGGCCCGGACATCGACCTCCAGCCGGTGCGCGACCTGCTCTCCTGGCGCGACGGCAAGAACAGCACCACCCGCTGAGCGGCTCCCCCGGGGTCAGCCGGGCGCGTCCGTCGCCCGCTGGTCCCCGGGGATCGCCTGCGCGAGCCCGGCCTTCTCCGCGGCGAGCACGAAGGCGTCCGCGAGCGCGACCTGGCCCTCGGCCGTCGGATGCACGCCGTCCTCGGCGAGCAGCCCGTCGGCGCGCAGCGGGTCCGGGTACTCGAGGGCGATCCCGCCCGCCGCGTCCACGGCGCCCACGAGCGCCGCATCGTAGGCGTCCAGGTCCTCGGGTCGCGGATCCGGCCCCCACACCGAGTCGAGCGCGATCAGCTTCGCGGAGGGGGAGGCCTCCGCGATCGCCTGCACCGCCGGGCCCATCGCGTCGGCGACCTCCTCGGGGGTCCAGCCGAGGTCGTTGCTGCTGGCGATCAGCACGATCGCGTCGGGCCGGGTGTCGGCGATCTCCTCGGCCCGGTCGCCGACGGCCACGCCGCAGTCGCCCGGCTCGATGAAGCCGCCGCCGTCGCAGCCCAGGTTGACGACGCTCCAGCCCAGGTCGTCCCCGACGAGGGCCGGCCAGGCCTGTCCGGGATCGAGCCCCAGACCGCGGACGATGCTGTCGCCGACGATCGTGACCCGCGCGCCGGCCGGCAGCGCCCCACCGAGCGCGAGCGGCGCGGAGTCGGACAGCGGATCCGAGGTCGGCGACGGCAGAGCCGTGGCCGTGGTCGCGGATGGCGACCGTGTGGCGCCCGTTCCGGCGGGGGCACCGCTGGCACTCGAGCACCCCGCGAGAGCCAGCAGGCCGGCGCCGAGCAGCGCCGCACCGGCCAGGAGCCGTCGGGTCATGCCCGCGGGTCCTTGAGCCCGTCGCGCAGCTCGCCCGCCAGCGCCCGGACCACAGCCTTCAGATCGCCGTCGTTCTCGGCCGCGGTGCGCAGCTGGCGCTGGTAGCTCGCTCCCGCCACGAGGATCAGCTCGACGTCGGCCAGCTCCGCCGCGCAGTCGAGCCGCTCCGCCACCGGCGCGAGCGTCGTGAGCAGATCGCGGATGTCGTCCGTGACGAGCCGTTCGTTCCCGGCCGCGTCGAGGATGATCTCCGCGTCGAGTCCGTAGCGCGCGGCGCGCCACTTGTTCTCCCTGACGTACCAGGGCTGCATCGTCGCGAGCGTCCCGCCCTCGTCGAGCTGGGTGGAGAGGTGCTCGACCAGGCACTGGATCAGCGCCGCGACCGCGCCGATCTCCTCCGGCGAGGACAGCCCGTCGCAGGCGCGCATCTCGATCGTGCCCCACTGCGGCGAGGGGCGGATGTCCCAGCGGACCTCGGTGTGGTCGTCGATGACGCCGGTGCGCATCATGTCGTCGACGTACTCCTCGTAGTTCGCCCAGGCGCCGAACTGCGGCGGCAGCCCGGCGGTGGGCAGCTGCTGGAACATCAGCGCGCGGTTCGAGGCGTAGCCGGTGTCGACGCCGCCCCAGAACGGGCTGGACGCCGAGAGCGCCTGCAGGTGCGGGTAGTAGTCGAGCAGCGCGTTGAGGATGGTGAGGACCTTGTCCCGGTCCTCGATCCCCACGTGCACGTGGATGCCCCAGATCATCATGTTGCGGCCCCACCACTGGGTGCGGTCGATGAGCCGGTGGTACCGCTCCTTGTCGGTGATGGTCTGGTCGTACCACTGCGCGAACGGGTGCGAGCCGGAGCAGACGAGGTCCAGGCCCATCGGGTCGGTGATCTCGCGCACCTGGCGCAGCTGGTCCTGCAGGTCGGCGACGGCGTCGCGGACGGTGCGGTGCACGCCGGAGACCAGCTCGACGGTGTTCTTCAGCAGCTCGCCGGTGATCCGCGGATGCGGCGATCCGTCCTCGCCGCGGAGCGCCTCGAGCACGACGTCGGCGACGTTGGCGAGGTCGCCCGTCTGCCGGTCGACGATGGCGACCTCCCACTCGATCCCGAGGGTGGAGCGGTCGGATTCGGCGAAGGTGATCTCCATGACGGCGTCCTCGTCAGTCCGGCGTCCACCGGGGCGGGACGCGCCCCCACATCCTCGCACCAGAGACCGGAGCGGACGCCGAGTGACGGGTGTCCGTGTCGGGGCCGCAGGCCGGGGGTTTTTCTGGCAGAATGATCCGTCGGGTCCGAGGCGGTCGACCCTCTACTCACCGCCGAAGAAACCCCCTCGAGCTTCCGGCCGGGTGTGCACCCCACGCTCACGGCTCAGTTCATCCATCATCGACCTCACGGTCAACGACCACACAGGAGAATTGTGGCTGTCAAGATTCGTCTGAAGCGCCTCGGCAAGATCCGAGCGCCCTACTACCGCATCGTCGTCGCCGACTCGCGCACCAAGCGCGACGGCCGCGTGATCGAGGAGATCGGCCAGTACCACCCGACCGAGCAGCCCTCGTTCATCAAGGTCGACTCGGAGCGCGCGCAGTACTGGCTCGGAGTCGGCGCGCAGCCGACCGAGCAGGTCGCCGCGATCCTCAAGCTGACCGGCGACTGGGGCCGCTTCAAGGGCGACGCCGACGCCGTCAGCACCGTCCAGGTGAAGGAGCCCAAGGCTCCGTTCGTCGTCGACGCCAAGAAGAAGCCGGTCCTCAAGCCGAAGTCCGAGGCTCCCGCCAAGGCCACCGCGCCCGAGGCGCCCGCCGCCGACGAAGCCTCCACCGAGGCGTAGTCCATGCTCGCTCCCGCCGTCGAACACCTCGTCAAGGGGATCGTCGAGAACCCCGATGAGGTCAAGGTCGTGGCTACGAGCTCCCCGCGCGGAGAGGTCCTCGAGGTGCGCGTGCACCCCGAGGACCTCGGCCGCGTGATCGGACGTTCCGGTCGCACCGCCAAGGCCGTCCGCACTCTCGTCGCTGCCCTCGCCGACGGGCGACGCGTGCGCGTCGACGTCGTCGACACCGACAAGTAGGGTGGCGGCCCCCGCAGCGGGCACGACGCAGCTCCGCGTCGCCCGACTCACCAAGGCCCACGGGCTCAAGGGCGCGATCAAGCTCGAGCTCTACACCGATGAGCCCGACAAGCGCTTCACCCCCGGTGCCTCCTTCACGCTCCAGGTGCCCCGCACCTCCGAGTGGCACGGCAAGAAGCTCGAGCTCGTCGAGCTGCGCTGGTACAACAGCCACCCCGTCGCGTTCTTCAAGGGCATCGCCGACCGCGACGCCGCCGAGACCCTCCTCAAGGCGATCCTCTGGATCGACGAGGAGGTGCAGACCGAGCCCGGCGACGACGACTCCTGGTACGACTACCAGCTGGTCGGCATGTCCGTCGTCCGCGACGGCCGCGAGGTGGGCACGGTCCGCCGCGTCGACCACTTCCCCGCGCAAGACCTCCTGATCGTCGGCACGCCGTCCGGCGAGGTGATGGTCCCGTTCGTGAACGCGATCGTCCCGTCCGTCGACCCGGTCGCCGGCGTCGTCACCGTCACGCCGCCGATCGGCCTCTTCGAGGAGGCTCCCGAGGAGGAGCCCGCCGAGGTGGACCTCAGCGGCGTCGACCTCTCCGACCCCGAGCTGGCCGCGGCCGCGCCGGTCGAGGACGAAGCCGACGCCGAAGCTGAATCCGAGTCCGCCGACGTGACAGCCGACTCCGCGGATGCCGCGACCCCGGACTCCCAGGAGGAGCCGCGGTCGTGAGGATCGACATCGTCACGATCTTCCCGGAGTTCTTCGGCGTCCTCGACATCAGCCTGCTCGGGCGCGCGCGCCAGAGCGGGCTGATCGAGCTCGGGGTGCACGACCTCCGCTCCTTCACGCACGACCGGCACCGCACCGTCGACGACACGCCCTACGGCGGCGGCGCCGGCATGGTGATGCGGCCCGAGCCGTGGGGTGAGGCGTTCGACACGATCCTCGATCCCGCGGCGGACCCGCTGGTGATCTTCCCCTCGCCCGCCGGCGAGGTCTTCACCCAGGCGACCGCGCGCGAGCTCGCGCAGGAGTCGTCCCTCGTGTTCGGCTGCGGCCGCTACGAGGGCATCGACCAGCGCGTCGTCGACCACACCGCCGAGCGCGCCCGCGTGCGGATGATCAGCCTCGGCGACTACGTCCTCAACGGGGGAGAGGTCGCCGTGATGGCGATGATCGAGGCCGTCGGCCGCCTCGTGCCCGGCGTCGTCGGCAATCCGGCGAGCCTGGTCGAGGAGAGCCACTCCGACGGCCTGCTCGAGTACCCCAGCTACACCAAGCCCGCGTCCTGGCGCGGCCTCGACGTCCCCCCGGTGCTGCTCAGCGGCAACCACGGAGCGATCGCCGCCTGGCGCCACGAGCAGAGCGTCGAGCGCACCCGCCGCGTCCGCCCGGAGCTCCTGCCCTGACCCGATCCCGCGAGATGCCACTTGTGACCGCCTTTCTCGGCGTGTCGCGTACTGAAGTGGCATCTCGCCACTGCGTGCGACGGCCCGATCCCGCGAGATGCCACTTGTGACCGCCTTTCTCGGCGTGTCGTGCTCATAAGTGGCATCTCGCGAGGGGGGGGTCAGGGCTCCCGGGCGAGGGTGAGGTGGCGTTCGCGGAGGGCGAGGAAGAGCGGGAAGGCGAAGGCCAGGGCGACCAGGGGCGCGAGCAGGACGAGGATCCAGACCCGCTTCATGCCGATGCGGCGGCCCTCGGTGATCATGAAGGCGACGGCGGCGATCGCCACCACCAGCAGGTCCGTCGTGATCGACGAGACCGCCGGTCCACCGCCCGCGAGGTCGCCGAGGAAGTCGACGCTCTCCAGCACGGCGCGGACGTTGTACGTCCAGGTGCCGACGAGGCCGGCGACGGCGAGCAGAAGGTAGATCACCGCGTGCGGCGTCCAGCCGCGGCGCAGCCGGCTCATCGCGCGACCTCGACGGAGGCGCGGCGCACCGCGACGAGTCCCGCGATCACGAGGGCGAGCACGACCGCGCCGCCGACAGCGAGGGTGAGCGCATCCGGAGCCACGATCGACTGCCCGCGCAGCGCCTGCCAGCAGGTCAGCGCGACGAGGGCGGACCAGGCGAGCGCCGCGAGCGCGACCAGCCGGAGGCGGAGGGTCGCGTCGCCGAGCAGCCGCACCCGCGTCCCCAGCCGTGCGAGCGCGAACGCCAGCAGCGGCAGCCCCTGCAGCGCGTGCATCCCGACGAAGTGCGGGATCCGGAGGTCGCCGCCCGTGGTGCTCCAGCCGAGCAGTGGCAGTCCTGCGCCGCCGTCGTCCACGCCGACCGCGTGCGCGCCGACGACGCCCTGGTAATCCGAGAGCTGCGAGGCGGTCGGCCCGGTCATCAGGAAGGCGAGCGCCATCCCGACGAGTCCGATCACGAGGCCGGCCCGGACCGCGAGAGTGAGCGAGGGGTCGCCGAGCGGCACCCGCGCCAGGAGCGCCGCGAGCACCAGCGTGACCAGCCAGACGACGACGATCGACACCGCCATCGCCGCCCAGAGCGCCGAGTGCAGCGGCGTCGTGACGTTGAAGTGGCTGGTGACGCCCACCGCCGCGGCGCCGCCGATGACGACCATCTCGATCGCGAGACCCGCGACAGCGACGCTGCCGAGGATCCGCGCGAGTCGCCGGCGGCGCTCGGGGACGAGGCCGATCAGCCAGGCGAGCGTCAGTGCGTAGACGGCGATGGAGAGGCAGAACTTCAGCGGCTTCGCCCAGAGCGGCTGGCCGCCGAGCTCGCGCGGGTCGACGAGCAGCAGGACGAGGCAGGCCAGTACGCCGACCGCCATCGCCGCGGCGAGGACGAGGAGCGGGCGGTGCGGACGGGCGAGGACCGCTGCTGCACGCTCCGGACGCTGGATCGTGGCGGTCATCGCGCGACCTCGGCGTTCTCTTGCGCCGCGGTGTGCTCGGAGGCGGACGGCGAGTCCTGCCGCTCCCCGAACCTCCGCTGCGTCTCGCGGGCCTGGGCCACGCGGCGCATCGACTGCAGCACGACATCGCCGAGGGCCGTGCCCACCGCCGCGATCGACGTCTGCTCGCTCACGCTGCTGCGCGCCTCGAGCTCGTCCAGGTCCGCGCCCGCGACGATCGCCGCCGCCCGGGCGTAGGCGTCGAGCCAGGACGGCGTCATCCCGCCCCCGGAGAGCTCCAGGGCGTCGAGGGCTCGGGCCGCCGTCCGCACCGCGGGGTGCTCGCAGTAGTCGTCGCCGACCACCGACCGCACCCGCTCGAGCGCGTCGTCCGAGGCGACGGCCTCGGAGTCGACGTTCGCGGAGACGACGTCCTGCGCCACCTCGAACGCGACCGCCGGGGGAGCGCCCTCGTCCAGCACGGCCGTGATCCGCTTCGCGCCGGCGATGCCGACCCCGCCGCTCTCGATCAGCGCGCGGAGCAGTCGGAGCCGGGCGAGGTGCTCGTCGCCGTACTCGGACCGCTGCGGCCCCGAGGCCGTGCCCGGTGGTAGCAGCCCCTCCCGGATGTAGTACTTGATCGTGGGCAGGCTGACGCCGCTGAGGCGGCTGAGCTCGGAGACTCGCATGCGGATAGTATCGCTATCGGATACCGCTGCTGTCCAGTACTCCGCGGATGAACCTTCGGGGCTGGGATCAGTCCCGCGCGGAGAGGACGATGTTGCCGGTCTCCGTGATGGCGATGGTGTGCTCCATGTGCGCGCCGCGCGAGCCGTCGCGGCTGCGGAGGGTCCAGCCGTCCTTGTCGGTGTAGATCTCGTCGGTGCTCTGCAGGAACCACGGCTCGATCGCCACGACCAGGCCCGGGCGCAGCGGGTAGCCGCGGCCGGCGCGGCCGTCGTTGGCGATGTGCGGGTCGCCGTGCATGGTGCGGCCGACGCCGTGGCCGCCGAAGTCGGTGTTGATGCTGAGCCCCTCGGCGCGGGCGACCGCGGCGATGGCGGCGGAGATGTCGCCGATCTTCTTGCCCGGCTGCGCGGCGGCGATGCCGGCCTCGAGCGCGCGGGTCGTGGTGTCGACGAGCTTCAGGTCCTCGGGGCGGGGCGTGCCGACGGCGACGGTGATCGCGGAGTCGGCGACCCAGCCGTCGACGGAGGCGGCGAAGTCCAGGGTCAGCAGGTCGCCGTCGCGCAGGCGGTAGTCGAAGGGGAGGCCGTGCAGCACGGCGTCGTTCACCGACGTGCAGATCACCTTGCCGAAGGGGCTGGCGCCGAACGACGGGTGGTAGTCGATGTAGCAGGACTCCGCTCCGGCCGAGCGGATCATGTCGTGGGCGAGGCGGTCGAGCTCGAGAAGGTTGACGCCCACGGCGGCCGCGGCTGACGTCGCCTTCAGCACCTCGGCGACGAAGCGGCCGGCCGGGCGCATCTCCTCGATCTCGGCGGGTGTGCGCAGCTCGATCATGCTGATCCTCTCGGGGGTCGCTGAGGCGTTCTTCAGCGGTCATGGGTACCGTCGGTGCATGCGCACGAGACGGGCTTTCGGTTCCTGGCTGTTCCCTGCGGCGGTCGTCCTGCCGCTCTGGATCCTCCTGGGGTACGGACTCTTCGGAGGATCGAGCGGCTGGACCGTGCTCGGCCTGGTCATCGCCCTCCCCATTCTGGCGGTCGGTCTGGCCGTCGTCGCGAGCGTCGTGGCGTTTCGGGTGACCGTGCGGCCCTCCCGGACCCCCGCCTGGGGCGACGTGGCCGCGCTCGGCGCCTGGCACGTCTCGCTGATCGCCTTCGGCTTCTTCCCTCCCGGGGCGTGGGCGCTCGGACTGCTCTCGATCCTGCTGGGAGTCGTCGCGTTCACCCACTCCGTCTGGCGCTTCTTCACGGATGCACGCGCGACGCTCCTCGCCTTCGCCGCGGCCGCCGAGGTGCAGGCCCAGGGCGGCCCGCAGCCGCAGCCGGTGACGGACGACCGCTTCGACCCGGAGCGCCCCCAGGACGGGCAGACGATCGTCCTCTGAAGCGACCGTGCCGGATCGCGGCTTCCACTCCTCGCAAGTTGTCGTAGTGGGCATCCGAGTACGACAACTTCTGCGTTCTGCCGCTAGACCTGCGTGGCCCCGCGTCGCCGCTCTCCAGAAGTTGTCGTAGCGGGCGCCCCGGTACGACAACTTCTGCGGAGTTGCCCTCGCGCATCCGTCCTCAGGACCTCGCCGGGACCGCCGCTTTGACGCGCGCTCCGGCGCCATGGCAGAATGAGCGCTTGTGCCTCGCGCAGGCTCTGCCACAGGGGAGCCGCGACGACGTGGGCACGACCGACTTCCATCAACGAAACGGTGTTCGACCTGTGGCGGGCACGGAGAGCGATACAGCATGCACATCCTCGACTCACTCGATGCGGCGTCACTCCGCACCGACATCCCCGAGTTCCGCGCCGGCGACACCGTCAAGGTGCACGTCAACATCGTCGAGGGCACCCGCTCGCGCATCCAGATCTTCCAGGGCGTCGTCATCGGCCGCTCGAACGAGGGCGTCCGCGAGACCTTCACGGTCCGCAAGGTCAGCTTCCAGGTCGGCGTCGAGCGCACCTTCCCGGTCCACTCCCCGGTGATCGACCACATCGAGGTCGTCACCCGCGGTGACGTGCGTCGCGCGAAGCTCTACTACCTCCGCAACCTCCGCGGCAAGAAGGCGAAGATCAAGGAGAAGCGCGACTCCTGAGCGGCGTCCGCACAGCGATTCCCGGACCCCGGCCCATCTATGATGGACCGGGGTCCGACCCTTTTCCGGGGCGGTACGACCCGGTGATCCACAGACCGGCGCGGCACCGCGCGGGTCGACCACAGTAGGGGCCACGGCACGCGATGACAGACAGCACGGCCCCCGTGACCCTCCCGCACGACGGCGGCCGCCACTCCGCCGATCCGGACGGCGAGCACCGGCCCCGCCGTCGCCGACGGGGAGTGCTCCTCTTCCTCCGCGACGTGCTGATCATCGTCGTCGTCGCCGTCCTGGTGTCCTTCCTCGTCAAGACGTTCCTGATCCGCTCGTTCTACATCCCGTCCTCCTCGATGGAGCAGACGCTGGTCGAGAACGACCGCATCCTCGTGAACGAGCTGGTCCCCGGGGTCGTCCCGATCTCGCGCGGCGACGTGGTCGTCTTCCGCGATCCGGGCGGCTGGCTCTCGCCGACCACCGAGCCCGAGGTCCCCGCCTTCCAGGCCGCCATCGACTCCGCCCTCGCGCTCGTCGGCCTCACCGCGCCGGACAGCAACGACCACCTGATCAAGCGGGTCATCGGCCTGCCCGGCGATCACGTCACCTGCTGCACGCCGCTCGGCCAGGTCGAGATCAACGGGAATCCCATCTCGGAGCCGTACGTGAAGCTCCCCGACGGCGTCCAGGCGGTCTCGGCGACCCCGTTCGACGTGGTCGTGCCCGAGGGCTCGCTCTGGGTGATGGGCGACAACCGCTACAACTCCGCCGACTCCCGGTACAACACCGACAAGCCCGGCAACGGCTTCGTGCCGATCGACAACGTCGTCGGCCGCGCGATCCTGGTCACCTGGCCGGTGCAGCAGTGGGCCTGGCTGGACGACTACCCGTCGGTGTTCCGCGGCGTCGACACCGAGGCGTCCGACGAGCAGTCGGAGGACGACCGGGCCAGCGCGGGCGGGCGCTAGGTGGTCGTCGCCGACCCGGACCTCCGCGAGGAGCGCCGGCTCTTCCGTCAGGGCTTCGAGAGCGTCATCGGCTGCGACGAGGTCGGCCGCGGCGCGATCGCCGGACCGGTCTCCGTCGGCGTCGTCGCGATCGGCTCGCGCTGCGGCCGCTTCCCGGAGGGCCTGCGAGACTCGAAGATGCTCGCCCCCGCGCGCCGCGAGGCACTGCTGCCCGGCGTGGTGAAGTGGGTGTCCGGCTGGGCGATCGGCGAGTCCTCCGCCGACGAGATCGACGACACCGGGATCATCGCCGGCCTCGGCCGCGCCGCCTCGCGCGGCATCGAGCGCCTCGTCGACCAGGGCGTGGAGCTGTCCCGCGCCGTCGTCCTGCTCGACGGCAAGCACGACTGGCTCACGCCCGCGCTCGGCCCGTGGGCGGCGGAGCTGACGATCGTCACCCGCATCAAGGCCGACCGCGACTGCGCCTCCGTCTCGGCCGCCTCCGTGCTGGCGAAGGTCGGCCGCGACGGCCAGATGGTGCGCCACCACGACGACTTCGCCGATTACGCCTGGGACAGCAACAAGGGCTACGGCAGCGCCGCGCACTGGGCCGGCCTGGATCGGGTCGGGCCGTCGCCGCTGCACCGGGTGACGTGGCTGTCGCGCTCGCGCGAGGCCGGAGCGGACGCCGTCTCTGCGTAGGGCGGTCCCGGCGGAGGGTCGTGTCGCGTAGAATCGACGGACGATGGATGAGGACGAGTTCGAGGACTACGACCGCGAGGTCGAGCTGGCACTGTACCGGGAGTACCGCGACGTCGTCTCGCAGTTCTCGTACGTCGTCGAGACCGAGCGGCGCTTCTACCTCGCCAACGAGGTCGAGCTGGTCCGCCGCGACACCGAGCACGACTTCTACTTCGAGCTGACCATGCGCGACGTCTGGGTCTGGGACGTCTACCGCTCCGACCGCTTCGTGAAGTCCGTCCGCGTCCTGACCTTCAAGGACGTCAACGTCGAGGAGCTCTCCCGCAAGGAGTTCGAGCTCCCGAAGGAGCTGGCCCTCGACGAGTAGGGCTTCCGGCTCGTTCTCTCCGGGTTGAGAAGCGCTTCCGGCGCACACCCCCCCCTGCCGAGGAGCGCTTGCAGCGCTCCATTCTCCGGCTGAGGAGCGCCTGCAGCGCACCCTTCTCCGGCTGAGGAGCGCTTGCAGCGCACTCTTCCCTCCGCTGATCGAGTAGCGGTGGCGCTCATCGAAACTTCGCAGACGGACGTCGCTGACGGCTCTTCCCTCGGGCCGCGGCCGGCCTCATTGATGCTGGTCGAGTAGCCGCCGAAGGCGGCGTATCGAGACCCACCCTCACAAGGGGCCGGCAGCGGCTGGTCTCACGATTCCGGCATGCATCACGCACCGCCCGGCCTTCACGCTGGTCGAGTAGCCGCCGCAGGCGGTGGATCGAGACCCACCCTCACAAGGGGCCGGCACCGGCTGTTCCTCCGCTTCCGGAGCGCATCACGCACCGCCCGGCCTTCATGCTGGTCGAGTAGCCGCCGGAGGCGGCGTATCGAGACCCACTGTCGACGGACGATCCCGCGCCGATCGACGCCGCCGGACCCGCCCTCCACAGCTCCGGATTCCCCGCTCCCTCCCCAGTTCTACCGCCGCCCGCCCCGTGCCACCTCTCTCTCCGCGACCCTTCCCTCGGGAGGTTCTGCATGGACAAGGACGAGTTGGGCCGTCGCGGCGAGGAGATCGCTGCGGCGCACCTGAGGGAGCGCGGTTTCGAGATCCTCGACCGCAATTGGCGGGTGCGGGAGGGGGAGCTGGACATCGTGGCGCGGGAGGGTTCGGCGTTGGTGGTGGTGGAGGTGAAGACGCGGTCCTCGACGCGGTTCGGGTTGCCGATCGAGGCGATCACGCGGGTGAAGGCGCAGCGGCTGCGGCGGCTGGCGTATGCGTGGGCGCGGGAGCACGACGAGCGCTCGCGGCACCTGCGCATCGACGCGGTCGGCATCGTCGCGCCGGACGGAGTGCCGTCGCAGGTGCGTCATGTGCGGGCGGTGGCCTGATGGGGCTGGGGCGGACATCCGCGGTCGGTCTGGTCGGCTTCACCGGCGCGGTGGTGGGGGTGGAGGCGCACTCGGCGGACGGCACTCCGGGGATGGTGATCATCGGTCTGCCGGATGCGGCGCTGTCGCAGGCGAAGGAGCGGGTGCGGTCCGCAGCGATCAACTCGGGCAGCGGGATCGCGGAGTACAAGATGACGGTGAACCTGTCGCCGGCGGCGATGCCCAAGCACGGGTCCGCGTTCGACCTCGCGATCGGGCTCGCGGCGCTGGCGGCGCTGGGGGAGGTGAACCGGGAATCGGTCGCGGCGGTCGTGCACATCGGCGAGCTCGGGCTCGACGGGCGACTGCAATCGGTGCCGGGAGTGCTGCCCGCGGTACTCGCCGCGGCCCGGGCCGGCCGATACAGGGTGATGGTGCCCGAGGACGACCGGCTCGAAGCGGAGTTGGTGGACGGGGTGGACGTCATCCCGGTCTCGTCCCTGGCGGCGGCCGCCGTGTGGCACGGGGCGGAGTGGGACGTGCCGGTCCTGCCGGAGCGTTCCGCTGCGCCTCCAGCCGTTCGTGAGCCGGAGTCCCGGCTCGACTTCGCGGACGTGATCGGCAACGAGGAAGCGGCGTCCGCGATGATCGCCGCAGCGGCGGGCGGGCACCACGTGTTCCTCCTCGGTCCGCCCGGAGCGGGGAAGACGATGCTCGCCTCACGCCTGCCCGGGATCCTGCCGGATCTCGACGACGAGGCGGCACTCGAGGCGACCTGCATGCGCTCCCTCGTCGGCGAGCACACCGGCGGCACCCTTGTGAGGCGTCCGCCGTTCGAGAGTCCGCACCACTCCGCCTCCGCCGCAGCGATCGTCGGCGGCGGCAGCGGCAGGATCCGGCCGGGAGCCGTCGCACGCGCGACCCGCGGGGTCCTCTTCCTGGACGAGGCTCCGGAGTTCTCCGCGGTTGCCCTCGACGCGCTGCGGCAGCCGCTCGAGTCGGGCGTGATCCGCATCCACCGTGCGAACGTCATGGCGGAGTTCCCGGCCCGCGTGCAGCTCGTGCTCGCGGCGAATCCGTGCCCCTGCGGGCGCCACGGCATCCGGGGTGAGATCTGCTCGTGCTCGCCGCCGGTGCGGCGGCGCTACCTGGCGCGGCTGAGCGGTCCGCTGCTCGACCGCGTCGACATCCGGCTGACCGTACGGCGCATCGGGGCGGCACAGCTCGCCGTCCGTCGCGACGAGCCTGGGCTTTCGACGGCGCAGGCTCGCGCTCGGGTGGTCGCCGCGCGGGCCCGCGCTCGGGCGCGCTTGGCAGGCACCCCGTGGTCGGTGAACGCCGAGGTCGACGGCGCGTGGCTCCGCGCGACCCCGCAGCGCCCGACCGCCCGGGAGTCGGGCACCCTCGACCTGGCCCTGGAGCGCGGGCTGGTGACGATGCGCGGCTACGACCGCGTGCTGCGCCTCGCCTGGACGCTCGCCGACCTCGACGAGATCGACCGCCCCGCTGCGAGCCACCTCGCCCGCGCACTGATTCTGCGGGGAGCGGGCTCGTGACGGCCGTCGCCGAGCTCTTCGACCGGACCGAGACGCGCCTTGCACGGCGGCTGCTTCCCGAGGACAGCGAGTCCGATCCGGTGGAGGCGCTCGCGCGCGCGGCGTGGTCCTCGCTCGCCGAACCGGGCGATGCGGTGGCCGGGACGCTGATCGAGCGATTCGGTGCAGGCGGCGCGCTCGCCCATGTCGTGGGGACGGCGTCGGCGGGGGAGATCCTCGCGGAGTCGGCAGCAGACGTGCGCCGGAGGGGGACCGGATGCGCGGATGACGCTGCCGCGGAGACCGGCCGCTCCGAGAACTCGTTCGACTCGACAGGCGACGGAGAGAGCGACGGGGACGACTCCCGCAGCGGAACGCGGGTCCTCGCCGCAGGTCTGGCGCGCTGGCGCGCCCGGGTCGACAGGGCCCTGCTCCTCCGCCGCCTGGAGATCGCGCACCGTCTCGACGCACGACTGCTGCTGCCGGGCTGCGACGGCTGGCCGCAGCCGCTCGCCGACCTGGGGGAGCACGCGCCGTTCGTGCTCTGGAGCCGCGGCGATCCGCTCGCCCTCGCCGCTCCGCATCGGCTGGCCGTCGTCGGGGCCCGCGCGGCGACCGGCTACGGCGAGCACGTCGCCGCGGACCTCGCCGCCGGCACCGCCGAGCGCGGCGTCCTCATCGTGTCCGGTGCCGCCTTCGGTATCGATGCGGTCGCGCACAAGGCGGCACTCGGTGCGGGCGGGCGCACGGTCGCCTTCCTCGCCGGTGGTTCGGACCGGCTGTACCCGACGGCGCACACCGACCTCCTGCACCGCGTCATCGCGACGCCCGGCTGCTCGGTGGTGACGGAGGTGCCGCCGGGCACCACTCCGACGCGCTGGCGCTTCCTGCAGCGCAACAGGCTGATCGCCGCGTCGACCGCTGCCACGGTCGTCGTGGAGGCGGGAGCCCGCTCCGGGTCGTTGAACACCGCCGGCCACGCGGCGGCGCTCGGAAGGCCGCTCGGCGCGGTACCCGGCCCGGTGACGAGCGCCTCGTCGGCGGGCTGCCATCGGCTCCTCCGGGAGTACGCCGCGACCTGCGTGACGTCGGCTCCGGAGGTCGTCGAGCTGCTCGGCATGTCCGCGGTGCTCGCCACCGCGCCGGACGTCACGCGAACGGCCGCGCGCGTCCTCGACGTCCTTCGAGCGGAGGGCGCGCACGAGACGGAGCTGCTCGCTCAGCGCTCCGGTCTGTCCGTTCCCGAGACCCTCGACGTCCTCGGGACCTGCCTCGCGGGCGGGCTCGTCCAGCGCGACGCGGAGGGGAGGTGGCGGGCAGCCGCGTGAGGATCAGCGGCGCCGATCGGCGTCGCGGTCGCCGTCCACGGCAGCGCGACGACGGTCGGCCACACGAGTTCACGCCTTGGGGGAGCCGCCGCTCGAACCGACCGCCGCCGTTCGCTGCCGGCGCTGTCGGCGGTGCGCCCTACGCTGTCGATCAAGCAGCGAGGGGAGCCGCATGGGTGACGAGACGACGACGAGGACGCAGCCGGAGCATCCGCAGCTCGGGTACTTCCGGGCCGCCGACCGGGTGCTCGCGCACCTCAGCGACACGCACTTCCTCGCGGAGGGCGCTCCGCTCTACGGGCGCGTCGACACCGTCTCCCGGCTCGAGCAGGCCGTCGCGCGGCTCGTCGAGCGCGGCGGTCGGCTCGACGCGATCGTCGTCACGGGGGACGTCGCCGATCGCGGTGAGGAGGACGCCTACCGGCGGGTCAGGGACGTCCTCGATCCCGTGGGCGAGCGCTTCGACTGCCCGATCGTCTGGGTGATGGGCAACCACGACGAGCGCGGTGCGTTCCGCCGGGTGCTCCTCGACCAGGAGGCGGGTGATGCGCCGATCGATACCCCGATCGACCAGGTCGTCGACCTCGGCGGGCTGCGGCTCATCGCGCTCGACAGCGCGGTGCCGGGCTACCACCACGGCGCGCTCACCGGCGAGCAGCTCGAGGCGCTCCGAGCCGAGCTCGCGACGCCTGCTCCACTCGGCACGATCCTCGCGCTGCACCACCCGCCGCTGCCGACGCCGCTCGGCGCGATGACCGTGCTCGAGCTCCGCGGAATGGACCGGCTGGAGGAGGTGGTGCGCGGGACCGACGTGCGCGCGATCCTCGGCGGGCACCTGCACTATCCGACGGCCGCGACCTTCGCCGGCGTCCCGGTCTTCGTCGCCGGAGCGACCAGCTACACGATGGACCTCGGCGCTCCGGAGCGCGAGCTCGCCGGCATCGACGGCGCGCAGAGCTTCTCGCTCGTCCATGTGCACCCTGAGACCGTCGTCACCTCGCTCGTCCCCAGCGCGACGGCGCCGATCGCCACCCGCTTCGGCACGGACCTGATCGAGAAGCTCGAGAGCCTCGACGAGCAGGGCCGCATCGACCTGTGGTCGCGGATGCCGGGCACCGATGGCTGACACTCCTCCCGCAGGCCTGCCCCCGCGTGGCGAGCCGCTCGCGGCGGCCGTGGAGGACTTCCTCCGCTACGTCCTCGACGAGCGCTCCCTCTCACCCGCCACGGCCCGCGGCTACCGCGCCGACCTCTCGACGCTGATCGACTTCGCCGCGAGCCGGAAGCAGCCGATGCTCGCCCAGCTCGACCTCGAGCTGCTCCGTGACTGGCTCTGGCACGAGTCGCAGACCGGCGTCGCCCGCGCGACGCTCGCCCGGCGGACTGCGGCCGTCCGCTCCTTCTCGTCCTGGGCGCAGCGCTCCGAGCGCCTGCCGATCGACGTCGCCGCGCGCCTGCGCACGCCGAAGGGCGGGCGCCCGCTGCCGCGCGTGCTCACCGAGCCGCAGACCGAGCACCTGATCGACGTGGTCGCGGCGCGCGGGGCGACCGAGGACCCGGTGGCCCTGCGCGACCTCGCGATCATCGAGCTCCTCTACGCGTCCGGCATCCGCGTCTCCGAGCTCGTCGCGATCGACATCGGCGACCTCGACCTGAGCCGGCTCACCGTGCTCGTCACCGGCAAGGGAAGCAAG
Source organism: Rathayibacter sp. PhB179 (assembly GCF_004345345.1). Lineage (NCBI taxonomy): Bacteria > Bacillati > Actinomycetota > Actinomycetes > Micrococcales > Microbacteriaceae > Rathayibacter > Rathayibacter sp. PhB179. The sequence goes on from NZ_SLVD01000009.1 coordinate 110,944, forward strand.
CAGCGCGTCGTACCGTTCGGCGTGCCCGCGAAGGAGGCGCTCATCGCCTACCTGGAGAAGGCCCGCCCGCAGCTGCTCCCGGACGCGGAGTCCAGCGCGACCGGGACGAGCACCCCGGCCCTCCTCCTCGGCCGTCGCGGCGCCCGCCTCACCCCGCGCACCGTCTACGGCGTCGTCGCCCGGCTCCTCGACGGCGGCCAGGGCTCCGGCCCGTCCGGCCCGCACACCCTCCGTCACACCGCGGCGACGCACCTGCTCGACGGGGGAGCGGACCTCCGCGCCGTCCAGGAGCTGCTCGGCCACGCGAGCCTCGGCACCACGCAGATCTACACCCACGTCTCGACCGAGCGGATCCGCGAGGCCTACCGCCTCGCCCACCCGCGCGCCTGAGCGCGCCGCCGTCACCACCGCCTGCTCCGGATCGGCGACCGCTCCTGCGGCCACTCCGTCCATCGGCAGCAGCACCGCCCGCGGGATCCCGCCGAAGAACCGCATCGGGTTCACGTACTCCCCGTCCTCGCGCACCCCGAGGTGCATGCACGAGCCGTCGCAGTGCCCGCCCGAGCCCACCGAGCCGATGACGTCCCCGGCGCGGACCTCCTGACCCTTCGCGACGGACGGCTCCACCGGCTCCACGCTCGACACCAGCCCGTCGGCGTGCGCGATGCTGACCACGCTCCTGTCGACCACCCGCCCCGCGAAGGACACCCGCCCGTCCGCGACGGCCCGCACCGGAGAACCCGCCGTGGCAGCGAGGTCGATCCCGCGATGCCCCGCGGCGTAGCGATGCGCGGGCGCCCGCCACGGCTCGACGACGGGGAAGCCGTCCACCGGCGGGGTCCAGAGCATCGGACCGAGCAGGGCGAGCACCAGGAACACGCCCGGGCGGAGGAGGAGAGGAGCAACCATGCGGACACCCTCGCCGACAGCGCAGAGGCGCGGGCGACTCGCGGCCCGACCGGGGGAGAAGCACCGGAGGACGCCGCCTGTGGAGGAGCGACTGCGAAAGCAGCGCTCCGCAACCCGTCCCGGCGGATTGGCAGGCGGGAGTAACGTGCCTGTGATCCGGAGCGGGCGCGGAGACACCGCACCCACCGGCGGCGAGAATCGGAGACGACCATGACCAGCGGACGATCTGACACCATCCCGAACCCCTCGGCGGCGAAACTGAAGAGGAAGGTGATCGGTCTCGCCATCGCGGCGGCGGTCGGCGGCTTCCTCTTCGGCTTCGACTCGTCCGTGGTCAACGGAGCCGTCGAGGCGGTGCAGGGCGAGTTCGAGCTGTCGGCCGCGCTGATCGGCTTCGCCGTCGCGTCGGCCCTCCTCGGCTGCGCGGTCGGCGCCTATCTGGCCGGTCGCCTCGCGGACCGCTGGGGCCGCATCAAGGTCATGCTGCTCGGCGCAGGCCTCTTCTTCATCTCCTCGATCGGCGCAGGCGCGGCCTTCGCCGTGTGGGACCTCGTCCTCTGGCGCGTCGTCGGCGGCCTGGGCATCGGCATCGCCTCGGTGATCGCCCCCACCTACATCTCCGAGATCGCGCCCAAGGCGATCCGCGGTGCGCTCGCGTCGCTGCAGCAGCTCGCGATCACGCTCGGCATCTTCGCCGCGCTGCTCTCGGACACCGTCATCGCCGAGGGCGCGGGCGGCGCGTCCGAGCCGTACTGGTTCGGCGTCGCGGCCTGGCGCTGGATGTTCATCGCCTGCGCCGTCCCCGCCGTGATCTACGGCCTCCTCGCCCTGACGCTGCCGGAGTCGCCGCGCTACCTCGCCACGCGGGGTCGCTCGCAGGACGCGCGCAAGGTCCTCGCGACGGTCACCCCGCGCGACGAGGTGGACGAGGCACTGGCCGACATCCAGAAGAAGATCGACGAGGACGCCGAGAACGCCCAGCGCTCGAGCCTGCGCGGTCCGGCGCTCGGCCTGCTGCCGGTGGTCTGGGTCGGCATCCTGCTCTCGGTGTTCCAGCAGTTCGTCGGCATCAACGTGATCTTCTACTACTCGACCTCGCTCTGGAGCGCGGTCGGCTTCGACGAGTCGAACTCGTTCGCCATCTCGGTCTTCACCTCGGTCGTGAACGTCGTGGTCACCTTCGTCGCGATCTTCCTGGTCGATAAGGTCGGCCGGAAGCCGCTGCTGCTCGTCGGCTCCGCCGGCATGGCGATCTCGCTCGGACTGATGGCGCTCGCGTTCAGTCAGTCGACGATCAGCGGCGAGGACGTCTCGCTGCCCGGTGCCTGGGGCCCGATCGCCCTCGTCTCGGCCAACGCCTTCGTGGTCTTCTTCGGCGCGACCTGGGGCCCGCTGGTCTGGGTGCTGCTCGGCGAGATCTTCCCGAACCGGATCCGCGCCGCCGCCCTGGGCCTCGCCGCCTCGGCGCAGTGGATCGCCAACTTCGCGATCACGGTGACGTTCCCGATCCTGTCGCAGGACGTCTCGCTGACCCTCGCCTACGGCCTGTACGCGGCGTTCGCCCTCATCTCGTTCTTCTTCGTCTTCCTGTTCGTGCCCGAGACCAAGGGCCGCTCGCTGGAGGAGATGGACACCCTGCACATCCGCACCGTGATGAAGTCGGCGCGCAAGTAGCGCACGGCCTCGCCTTGCTCCGAGCTCCGGCTCGCGAGAACGCCTCCGGCTCGTGGAATCCCAGCGGTTCTGCGTGCCGGAGGCGTTTCCGCGTGCCGGAGCCGCGTGGCTGAGCTGCGCGGCGGACTTCGGGCACGTGATTGCGGGTCGGGCTCGTCAGATCGAGTGGTTCCTGCGTGCCGGAGGTGTTTCTGCGTGCCGGAGCCGCGCGGCGGGACGTCGGGCCCGAGGTTTCGGTCCGGGCTCGTGGGATCGGGCGGCTTCCGAGTGCCGGAGGTGTACTCACCTGCCGAACGTGGGTGGTGGAGCCCCGGGCTCGCGATTTCGGCTCGGGCTCGTCGGATCGGAGATTCTCCGCGTGCCGGAGGTGTTTCTGCGTGCCGGAGGTGAGCAGCGGGACCCCGGGCTCGTGATCTCGGCTCTGGCTCGTCGAATCGGGCGGTTTCCGCGTGCCGGAGGCGTCTCCGCGTGCCGGAGGTGGTCGGCAGCCGGGCGGCGGACGCGCGGGCAGTCACCCGCGGGGGAGGCGGCCGTCCTGGTGCTAGTCTTCTCGGAGCACCTCGCTCGTCGGGGTGACTACGCGCGCCCATTCGGCCAACGCTCCCCACGGTCCCCTTCGCCCAGTGCGAGGAGGGCGGGAGCGCGCCGGGCGCCAGGGCGACGTGCCGACCGGCCGTCGCGGACAACCGAACGGGAGTTCGGCGCCGTCGTGCGCCCGAGCCCCAGAGAAGGAGAACGACTCATGGCAGTCGTCACCATGCGCCAGCTGCTCGACAGCGGCGTCCACTTCGGGCACCAGACCCGTCGCTGGAACCCGAAGATGAAGCGCTTCATCCTGACCGAGCGCTCGGGCAGCTACATCATCGACCTCCAGCAGTCGCTGGCCTACATCGACAAGACCTACGACTTCGTCAAGGAGACGGTCGCCCACGGCGGCACCATCCTCTTCGTCGGCACGAAGAAGCAGGCGCAGAACGCGATCTCCGAGCAGGCGACCCGCGTCGGCCAGCCCTACGTCAACCAGCGCTGGCTCGGTGGCCTCCTCACCAACTTCCAGACGGTCTCCAAGCGCCTCGCGCGCATGAAGGAGCTCGAGGAGCTCGACTTCGACGACACGTCGAAGAGCGGCTTCACGAAGAAGGAGCTCCTCATCAAGAAGCGGGAGCTCGACAAGCTGCACAAGTCGCTCGGCGGCATCCGCAACCTCTCGAAGACGCCGTCGGCCCTGTGGGTCGTCGACACCAAGAAGGAGCACCTCGCGATCGACGAGGCCAAGAAGCTGGGCATCCCGGTCATCGGCATCCTCGACACGAACTGCGACCCGGACGAGGTCCAGTACCCGATCCCGGGCAACGACGACGCGATCCGCTCGGTGAGCCTGCTCACCCGCATCGTCGCCGACGCCGCCGCCGAGGGCCTCATCCAGCGTCACCAGAAGCCCGAGGCCGAGGGCAACGTCTCCGCCGTCGAGCCGCTGGCCGAGTGGGAGAAGGAGCTGCTCACCACGAGCGACGACTCCGCCGCCTCGACCGACGCCGCCGCGACCGACGCCCCGGCGTCCGACGTCCAGGAGCCCGCCGAGCAGGCCGGCGCCGAGACCGAGAAGGTCGCCGACGCCGAGCTCGCGACCGCCGACGAGGCCGTCGCCGAGGCCGAGGCGCCCGCCGAGGCCGACTCGACCACCGAGTCCGCGACCGACGAGACCCCCGCGTCCGTCTGACACCCGCACTGAGCCGGGGGTCGGACGGGTCGCGAGAGCGCCCGGCCGACCCCCGCTCATTCGGTGCACGTTCACCACGAAGCAGAACCGCCGACACCCCGGCGTGATGGAGTCCTCGACACCGAGGCCCGTCGCCGCGGGACCGGCAGACCACGACGTCCTGGCGGGCGCGGGTGCGCGAAGCACCGCGCCGACCGGACACAACAGAGGAGTTCGCAGAACTATGGCTAATTTCAGCCTCGCTGACGTCAAGACGCTGCGCGAGCAGCTCGGAACCGGCATGGTCGACACCAAGAACGCGCTCGTCGAGGCCGACGGCGACCTGGACAAGGCGGTCGAGATCCTCCGCCTCAAGGGCGCCAAGGGCAACGCGAAGCGCGCCGACCGCTCCACGAGCGAGGGCCTCGTCGCCGCCGCCGAGAAGGACGGCGTCGCCACCCTGATCGAGCTCGCCTGCGAGACCGACTTCGTCGCCAAGGGCACCAAGTTCATCGCCCTGTCCGAGGGCGTGCTGGACGCGGTCGTCGCCGCCGGCGCCACCACCGTCGAGGAGGCCCTCGCGGCCCCCGCCGGCGACAAGACCGTCGCCGACCTCATCAACGACGAGGCCGCGATCCTCGGCGAGAAGGTCGAGCTCCGCCGCGTCGCCACCGTCTCCGGCGAGCACTTCGCCGTCTACCTGCACAAGACCAACAAGGACCTGCCCCCGCAGGTCGGCGTGGTCCTGGGCTACTCGGGAGACGACGCGGACACCGCGCGTTCGATCGCGCAGCACATCTCGTTCGCCAACCCCTCCTACCTGTCGCGCGAGGACGTGCCGCAGTCGGAGGTCGACAACGAGCGCCGCATCGTCGAGGAGATCTCGCGCGGCGAGGGCAAGCCCGAGGCCGCCCTGCCGAAGATCATCGAGGGTCGCGTCAACGCGTACTTCAAGCAGGTCGCGCTGCTCGACCAGGACTACGCCAAGGACAACAAGCTGTCCATCAGCAAGGTCGTGGCGGACGCCGGTCTGACCGTGTCGGGCTTCGCCCGCTTCAAGGTCGGCGCGTAGCACGCACAGCGAGGGGAGTCCGGGTCGTTCAGTCGACCCGGACTCCCTTCGCTCTGCCCGGGGGAGGCGCCCGGGCGTGGTCGCGGGGCGTCCCCCGCGCGGGATAGGTTTGTACGGGTCTACGGGAGGAAACGTCCATGACGGAGACGGATGCGAAGACGACGGGCAAGCGCCGCAGGGTGCTGCTGAAGCTGTCGGGGGAGGCGTTCGGAGCCGGCACTCTCGGGGTGAACCCGGACGTGATCAGCGCCCTGGCGCGCGAGATCGCCGACGCCGCGACCGAGGTCGAGATCTCGGTGGTCGTCGGCGGCGGCAACTTCTTCCGCGGGGCCGAGCTCTCGCAGCGCGGCATGGACCGCGGCCGCGCGGACTACATGGGCATGCTCGGCACGGTGATGAACGCCCTCGCCCTGCAGGACTTCCTCGAGCAGGCCGGCGCGGAGACGCGCGTGCAGTCCGCGATCGCGATGACGCAGGTCGCCGAGCCCTACATCCCCCGCCGGGCGATCCGGCACATGGAGAAGGGCCGCGTCGTGATCTTCGGCGCGGGCGCGGGCCTGCCCTACTTCTCCACGGACACCGTCGCCGCGCAGCGCGCGCTCGAGACGCACGCCGACGTCGTGCTCGTCGCGAAGAACGGCGTCGACGGGGTCTACGACGCCGACCCGCGGACCAACCCGGACGCGAAGAAGCTCGACACCCTCACCTACCAGGAGGCGCTGCAGCGCGGTCTCAAGGTCGTCGACTCGACCGCCTTCAGCCTCTGCATGGACAACGGCATGCCGATGCAGGTCTTCGGGATGGAGCCGGCCGGCAACGTCGCGCGCGCCATCCGGGGCACCCGGCTCGGCACCCTCGTCTCCAACTAAGGCGCCCCCGCCCCGAACTAGACTGACCACTTCCCTCTCTTAAGGAGCCCCCTGTGATCTCGGATGTACTCGCCGACGCGACCGTCAAGATGGACAAGGCCGTCGGAGTCGCCAAGGAGGACTTCTCCACGGTGCGCACCGGTCGGGCCAACCCCGGCCTGTTCCAGAAGGTGCTGGTGAGCTACTACGGCACGCCCACCCCGCTCTCGCAGCTCGCATCGCTGCAGAACATCGAGGCGCGCACGCTGCTGGTCACCCCGTACGACAAGGGCGCCCTGCGCGACATCGAGCAGGCCATCCGGGACATGCCGAACCTCGGCGCGAACCCGACGAACGACGGCTCAGTCATCCGGATCAACCTCCCCGAGCTCACCGCCGAGCGCCGCAAGGAGTTCGTGAAGATCGTGCGCACCAAGGCGGAGGACGCGAAGATCGCCGTCCGCAACATCCGCCGCAGCGCGAAGAGCGACCTCGACGCGCTCAAGGGCGACATCGGCGACGACGAGCTCTCGCGCGGCGAGAAGGAGCTCGAGGCCCTGACCAAGCAGCACGTGGACGCCATCGACGAGGCGCTCAAGCGCAAGGAATCCGAACTGCTCGAGGTGTAGTGCCGTGCCCGTGAACCCCGAGGATCCCGAGAGCAGCGACGACGCTCCGGCGCCGCACGTTCCGGGCGCCCGGGGTTCGCGCATGGTCACGCGCGACGCCCTGCGCGCGCGGGCCCAGCAGGGCCGGGCCGACGTCGAGCGACAGCTCGAGGCGACCCGTGCCCAGCTCGAGGCGACCAACGAGCGCCTCACCGCGCGCTCGGGCCGGAACCTCGTCTCCGCGACCGTCATCGGCCTCATCGGCGGCGGCGCGATGGTCGTCAGCCTGCTGGTCGTCAAAGAGCTCTTCATGGTGCTGGCCGGCGCGTTGGTGCTGCTGGCGGCGCTCGAGCTGTCGAACGCGCTGCGCCACGCCGGCCGCGACATCCCGCGCATCCCCACCGGGGTCGTCGCCGTGGTCGCCGTGCCGGCGGCCTACTACGGCGGGATGCAGGCCGCCTGGTTCGCCGTGCTGGGCGGCTCGGCGCTGGTCGCCCTCTGGCGGCTGGGGGAGCAGCTCCTCCGCCGGACAAGGTCGACCGGTCGCGAGCTCCTGCTCGACGTCGGGCTCGGCGCGTTCGTGCAGATCTACGTCACGTTCCTCGGCGCCTTCGCGATCCGCCTCGTCGCGGAGGAGGGCGGCCAGCTCTGGGCGCTGTCCTTCCTGATCCTCGTGATCGTCGTCGACACCGGCGCCTACGTCAGCGGTCTCACCTGGGGCAAGCACCCGATGGCGCCGCGGATCAGCCCGAAGAAGACCTGGGAGGGGTTCGCGGGAGCGGCGGTCGCGGGCGTCGTCGTCGGCGTTCTCCTCGCCCTCCTGCTGCTCGGCCAGCCCTGGTGGGTCGGCGCCGTGTTCGGCGCGGTCGTCCTCCTGACGGCGACGCTGGGCGATCTCGCCGAGTCGCTGATCAAGCGCGACATCGGCATCAAGGACATGAGCTCGTGGCTGCCTGGGCACGGCGGCTTCCTCGACCGGCTCGATTCGATCCTCCCGTCGGCCGCCGCGGCCTACGTGCTCTACTTCGTCTTCGCGCACTGACCGTGCGCGCGGTGATCGGGCCGTGGCCGAGCGCACGGGCTCCGGCCCCTCGCGGCGCGGTCGACGCGCCGATTCCCGGACCGGGCCGCCGTCTTGGCAGAATGACGGGATGAACGCTCCCTTCCCCCGCGCGCGCGAGTCCCGGCCCGGCTACGACACGGACGAGGTCGACTCCTTCCTCGCCTCGGCCAGGGACGCCTACGCCCAGCTCTCGGGCGGTCCGGCCGACCTGCGCGCGGTGGATCTGCGGCACACCGCCTTCTCGCTGAAGAAGGGCGGCTACTCGGCGCCGCACGTCGACGCCGCGCTGGAGCGCCTCGAGGACGCCTTCGCGGTGCGCGAGCGCCAGTACGCGATCGCGGCGCAGGGCGAGGAGGCCTGGCTCCGGAATGCCCGCGAGACGGCGCAGGAGATCGTGAACCGCCTGGCGCGGCCCGCGCGTGAGCGCTTCACCCGCGCCGGCGTGCTGACCACCGGCTACAACATCCGCCAGGTGGACGCCTTCTCGGACCGCGTCTCCGGCTACTTCCGGGACGGCTCCGTGCTGACCGTGGACGACGTGCGGACGGTGTCGTTCGCCCCGCAGCGCGGCGGCTACTCCGAGCCGCAGGTGGACCTCGTGCTCGACGCCGTGGTCGACGTGATGCTGGCGGTGCGCTGAGCGGTCGGCCCCGCACTGGCGGATCGAGAGGTCCTCCGTTATGCTTTCGTGATCGTGGGTATGCATCAGAGAACGTCCGTCGCGCAGCCACCCGTCTCCCGATCCTCGGTCGAGACCTCGAAGCGCCCGGCGGCCCGTCGGTCCCGGACCCGTGTCCCGCTGGCGTTCCTCGCCTTCGCCGCCTCCATCGGCTTCGTCGCCGTCAGCGCGGTCGACCCGTCCAGCGGCGCCGTCGCGTCGCCCTTCTACCAGGCCCCGGAGCGCTTCAACGGCGACCCGGCCCAGCGCCTCGTTGTCGCCGAGGCGGCGGTCGAGCGCACCGTCCAGCGCGACACCTTCGACGCGCAGGCCAAGCCGACCCCCACGCCGACTCCGACGCCGACCCCCACTCCGACGAAGTCGAAGCAGGCCGTCGTCGAGGACGACGAGGAGGAGTCGGCCGCCGCGGCGCCCGTCGCCCGCTCGGCCGCCCCGGACCCCGGCTCGGCGAAGGCCCTCGCCTACGACCAGATCGTGCAGCGCGGCTGGGCCGACAGCGAGTACGACTGCCTCGTGCTGCTGTGGAACCGCGAGTCCGGCTGGAACGTCTACGCCGAGAACAAGTCCAGCGGTGCCTACGGCATCCCGCAGGCGCTCCCCGGGAGCAAGATGGCGACCGTCGGCGGCGACTGGCAGACCAACGCCGACACCCAGATCACCTGGGGTCTCGGCTACATCTCCGGTCGCTACGGCTCGCCGTGCGGCGCCTGGGCGCACTCGGAGAGCGTCGGCTGGTACTGATCGCCGCCGCCGTCCGTCCCCGGGGCGGTCGGTCCGCCCGATAGCCTGAGAGCGTGGATTACGCGCTGCTCGGAGTCGTCGGGATCATCACCGTCGTCACCGTCGCGCGCTTCTCGAGCCGGCTCGGAGTCGCGGCGCCGCTGCTGCTCGTCGTCATCGGCATCGGCGCGTCCTACCTCCCCGGCGTCCCCGAGATCGAGGTCGAGCCGGAGCTGATCCTCGCCGGGGTCCTGCCTCCGCTGCTGTACTCCGCGGCGATCCAGGTGCCGCTCGCCGACTTCCGGCGGAATCTGCGCTCGATCTTCGGGCTGTCGGTGCTGCTCGTCGTCGTCACGGCGCTCGTCGTCGGCTTCTTCCTCTACATGCTGCTGCCGGACCTCAGCCTCCCGGCCGCCATCGCGCTCGGCGCCGTGGTCAGCCCGACCGATGCGGTCGCGGCCACCTCGATCGGCAAGAAGCTCGGCCTGCCACCCCGGCTCGTGACCGTGCTCGAGGGCGAGAGCCTCGTCAACGACGCGTCGGCGCTCGTGCTGCTGCGCGCCGCCACGGCCGCGACCGCGGTGGTGGGCGCCTCCGTCTCGAGCGACGCCATCGACATCGGCGAGGTCGGCGTGCTCTTCGTGTACTCGGTCGTGATGGCCGTCGTCCTCGGGCTGGTGATGGGCGTGCTGACCGTCTTCGTGCGCTCGAAGCTGCGCGACCCGGTGCTGGACACCGCGGTCTCGTTCGCGGTGCCCTTCCTCGCCTACATCCCGGCGGAGGAGCTCGGCGCCTCGGGTGTCCTCGCGGTGGTCGTCACCGGCATCTACACCGGGCACAACAGCGCGCGGTTCCTCAGCCCGCAGTCGCGGATCAGCGAGCGCGTCAACTGGCGGACGGCGCAGTTCCTGCTGGAGAACGGCGTGTTCCTCCTGATGGGCGCCGAGATCAAGGCGATCGTCGGCGACATCGAGCCGGGCGGCGTCGGCGTCGACACCGCGGTCCTCCTCGGGCTCGCGACGGTCGTGATCCTGATCGTGCTGCGCACCCTCTTCGTCTGGCCGCTGCTGCTCTGGCTGCGCGGCTCGGGCCGGCGGGCGGAGCGGATCAACCGCCGGCTCGCGGTCGGGGTGATGCGCCTGCGCAACAGCGCCAGCAGCGACGAGCGTTTCGTCCGCCGCCGGCAGCGGGCGGAGCGGCTGTACCAGCGGCGGGAGACGGACCTCGCGGCGACGACCAGCGAGGCGTTCGGCTGGCGCGGCGGCGTCATCCTCTCCTGGTCCGGGATGCGCGGCGTGGTCACGCTCGCGGCGGCGCAGTCGCTGCCGGAGGAGACGCCGTACCGCTCGCAGCTGATCCTGATCGCCTTCACGGTCGCGGTGGTCACCCTCCTGCTGCAGGGGGCGACGCTGCCGGCGCTCATCCGGGTCACGGGCATCCAGGGGAGCGACGGCGACGCCGACCGCCGCGAGCTGGCCACGCTGCTCGACGAGGTCGCCTCGACCGGCATCCAGGCGCTGCCGGAGGCGGTCGAGGACCTGCCGGCCGGCAGCGTCGGCGAGCGGGTGCTGGAGCGGGTCCGCCGGGACACGCTGACCCGCTCGCAGGTCGCGTGGGAGCAGGTGGAGCGCGAGGCCGACGGCCCGCTGGGCCCGCAGGGGCAGTACCTGCACCTGCGGCGGGCGGTGCTCAGCGCCGAGCGCGAGGCACTGCTGGAGGCGCGCGGTCGAGGGGTCTACTCCTCGCGGATCCTGCGGCGGGCGCAGCTGATGCTCGACGCCGAGGAGACGCGGCTCGAGATGGACGACTCCTCGCACTGACCCGCCCGGGCGGGACGGCTGCGAGCGAGTGCTCGCGCGGCGGCTCCTAGACTGGAGCAATGCCGCGCAGCAATCGACCCCGCGGACGCGGGCGCGAGGACGACGACGAGCAGCGCGACCTCTCGCAGATGCTCGCCGGCTGGCGCCGCACCGAGACGCGCCGCGGCCGGGAGTGGAACGTCCAGCCCGTCTCGTCGTCGCGCGCGGTCAAGAACTACCTCTGCCCGGGTTGCGGCCAGACCATCGACATCGGCCTCGCGCACGTCGTCGTCTGGCGCGGCGACGGAGCACTGGGCGACGCCGCGGACCTCGCCGGTCGTCGCCACTGGCACACCCACTGCTGGCGGATCGAAGGAGCACGATGACGCACGAGATCCGCGGAGGCGTCGTCCTCCCCGCCCGCCGCGAGGACGTGGAGCTGCACACCGCCGACGGGCTGACGCTGGTCGGCGAGCTGGCGCTGCCGCTCGAGGGCGAGCCGGTCGCCACGCTGGTCACCCTGCACCCGCTGCCGACGCACGGCGGCTTCATGGACTCGCACATCCTGCGGAAGGCCGCCGCACGGCTGCCCGCCCTGGCCGGGGTGGCGGTGCTCCGCTTCAACACCCGTGGCACGAGCTCGCCGCGCGGGACGAGCGAGGGCGCCTTCGACGGCGGCACCGCCGAGCGGGCCGACGTCGCCGCGGCGATGGCGCTGGTCGCCGAGCGCGGGCTGCCGCACCCCTGGCTGGTCGGCTGGTCCTTCGGCACCGAGCTGGCGCTGAAGTGGGGGAGGGAGCACCCGGTCGAGGGTGCGATCCTGCTCTCGCCGCCGTTGCACCGGGCGACGGCCGAGGAGGTCGCGGCCTGGGGCGAGGACGGACGGCCCCTGGTCGCGCTCATCCCGGAGTTCGACGACTACCTGCGGCCGGAGGCGGCCGCCGAGCGGTTCGCCTCGGTCCCGCAGCTCGAGCTGGTCGCCGTCGAGGGCGGCAAGCACCTCTGGGTCGGCGAGGCGCAGACGCGCCGCGTGCTCGACGAGATCGTGCGGGTGGTGGCGCCGGAGTCGTCACCGCTGCCGACGGAGTGGGCGGGCGAGCTCGGCTGAGCCCGCCCACGCCGGTCAGCGGCTCTTCGAGCTGTCCTTCGAGTCGCCGTCGTCGTCCTTCGAGTCGTCGTCGTCGTCCGACAGGCCGTCGATGTGCCCGATCAAGCCGCGGAGGCCCGTGACGTAGCCGGCGATCGCGTCGCGCTCGGTGCGGATCTCGTCGAGACGGGACTCGGCCGTGTTCTGCAGCTCTCTGGTGCGGCGCTCGGCGTCGGCGATCATCTCGCGGGCGCGGTCGCGCGCGGAGTCGAGCAGCGCGTCCGACTCGTCCTGCGCCTCGCGGCGCAGGCGCGTGACGTCGTCGAGGGCGTCGCTGCGGAGCGCGTCGGCCTCGAGGCGCTTGTCGTTCGCGCGGCGGATGGCGTCGGCGAGCTGCAGGTTGGACTCGTCGAGGTAGCGCTGCGTCTGGGCGACCGCCTCCTGGTGGCGGAGCAGGTAGTCGCGGTCCGCCTCCTCGCGGCGGGCGGCGAGCTCCACGACGAGATCGATCCGGGCCTGCTCGACCTCGCGCGAGAGTGCGGCGGCCTCGTCGGAGGCGGCGGAGCGCAGCGCGGCGAGCTCGGCGTCCAGGAGTGCGACGGCGTCGGCTCGGTCGCGGGCGAGCGCGGTGCGCAGATCGGCGAGCTCGCGGGCGCCCTCGGCGCGACCGGTGGCCAGCTCCGCGGCGAGGTCGGCGCGGCCGGACAGGACCTCGGCCTCGATCGCGGCGCGGGCCTCGGCGACCTCGGCGGTGACGGCGGCGCGCAGGCGGTCGACCTCGGAGGCGACCTCCGCGCGCAGCAGCTCGTTGCTCTGCGCCAGGCGGGCGGCCTCGGCGCGGGCCACCTCGACCTCGCGGGCGGCGACGGCGCGCATCTCGGCGGCCTCGCGGCCGGCCTCGGAGCGGATCGCTGCGGCCTCGCGCTTCGCGGTCGCGCGGGTCTCGGCGGCCTCGGTGGCGACGGTGCCGCGGATGGCGGCGGCCTCGCGGACGGCGTCCTGGGTCATCACGTCGCGGTCGTCCGCGGCCTTGCCGAGCGTCGCGGCGGCCTGCGCCTCGGACTCCTCGCGGGTGCGGTCGGCGCGGCGGCGCGCCTCCGTCACGAGGCGCTCGGCCTCGTCGCGCGCGTCCTTCAGCAGGCCGTCGCGGTCGTCGCGGGTCGAGCGGCGCAGCGCGGACGCGTCGTTCTCCGCCTGCGCGATGATGCGCTCCGACTGCTCCTCGGCCACCCGGAGGGTGTGCTCGAGCTTCGCGCCGAGTCCCGCGTAGGTGGGCGCACCGACCTGCTGCAGCTCCTTCTCGAGCCCGTCGATCCGGGAGGAGAGGCGCTTGGCCTCGCGACCGCTCTCGGCGGCCTGGGTGTTGGCGTGGATGAGCTCGCGGCGCAGACCCTGGATGGCCTTGTCGACCTCGTCCCGGTCGTAGCCCCGGAACACCTGGGTGAATTCGGCCTCGTCGCTTGCCACGTCGTCTCCTCCGGAACACGGCCGCGGTGGGGTCGCGGCACTCCAGGGAGTTTAGTCAGCGGGTGCCTCGCGGCCCGGGCCGACACCCGCACCGCGCGCCCCTGGATCGGGGCTCTCGGCCGATCCCTGGGTTCGGCTCGGCCCATCCGCTAACCTGGACTGTCTTTGTCTGTTGCCGTCGCGCCCCGGTCCGGCCGTCACCGGAGCCGTCCCGGGCCGCCACCCCCCGATCCGGCAACGCAGGAGGAGTTCTTTCGTGCGGTTCGTCTTCGCCATCATCGCCACCGTCATCGCCGCGGCGCTCATCGCGCTCGGCATCGGCCAGCGGACGGTGTGGGCTCCACCGGAGTCGCTCACCGCGCAGACCGCGCTCGAGTCCGGCGCCCCCTACGCCGTCATCGACGGCAGCACGCTCGGCGCCAATCCCGGCCGGCAGACGATCACGGTCGAGGGCGAGGGCGACCTCGTGATGGCGTACGCGCCGACGACCGACGTGCTGGGGTGGGTCGGCGGCTCCGACTACGACCGCATCGACTACGCGAGCAGCGAGGACGGCGCGGACAGCCTGTCCGCCGAGCAGGAGACCGGGACGGCGCTGACGCTGGCCTCCGACGTGTCGGACGCGAACGCCGCCGTCGTCGATCCCCGTGACTCCGACCTCTGGCTCGAGCAGTTCGAGGGCACCGGCAGCATCACCGTCGCGCTCGACCTGCCGGAGGACGTCTCGCTGATCGTCGCCACCGACGGCACCGCCCCGGCCGCGAGCGACATCCGGGTGAGCTGGCCGGTCGACACCGCGACGCCGCTGGCCGGTCCGCTGCTGCTGGGAGGCGCCGTGTTCCTGCTGATCGGGCTGATCCTCTACATCTGGGCGTTCCTGCACCTGCGCCGCCAGCACGGACCGCGCCGCAAGGGCCCGCAGGGCAAGGTGCCGCGCGGCGTCCGGCTGCCTCGCGCCCGCGCCGGCATCCAGTCCTCCCTCGCGGCGGCTCAGCCCTCGCGGCGCCGCCGGCTGCTGGTGCTCCCGATCGCGCTCGGTGCGACCGTGCTGCTCGCCGGCTGCAGCTCCGACTACTGGCCCGACCTCGCCGCGAGCGCCTCCGGGACGCCGACCGCGTCCGCCACCGCGACCCCGGGCGCCGAGCCCGTCGCCGAGGAGCCGACCCCGGTCGTCACCACCCAGCAGGCGGAGGCGATCGTGGCCTCGGTCTCCGAGGTCGCGGCCGCCGCCGACGCCGCTCGCGACGCGAACATCCTCGCGGAGCGCTTCCAGGGCGAGGCACTGACCGAGCGCACCACGAACTACGAGGTCCTGACGAAGGGCGGCACGATCGACGCGCCGCAGGCGATCCCGGCGTCGCCGGTGAGCCTCGTCCTCCCGCAGGACACCGACAGCTGGCCGCGGCTGGTCACGGCGGTCGTGCAGAACACCGCCGACGCCACGCAGGCGCCGATCGCCCTGATGATGAGCCAGGCGAGCCCCCGCGTCGACTACAAGGTCGACTACGCGATCTCGCTCGAGGCCAACGCGCGGATCCCCGACGTCGCGCCGGTCACGGTCGGCACCTCGATCGTCGCCCCCGACTCGAAGCTGATGAAGCTCGCTCCGGAGAACGTCGGCGCGGCCTACGCGGACATCCTCGCCAACGGCGACTCCAGCCAGTACGCCGGGACCTTCTCGGGCGACGGCGACACCCTCCGCGGCCAGGTCGGCGTCGACAAGAAGAACGCCGATCGCGAGGCGCTGCCGGACACCGCCTCGATCGAGTTCACCAACGCGGCGGGGACCTCGGACACCATCGCCCTCGCCACCAACGACTCCGGCGCGCTCGTCGCCGCGAGCATCGCCGAGACCGCGACGGTCCGCCCGACCGCCGAGGGCTCGACCGTGTCGACGTCCGGCGCCTCGCAGACCCTGCTCGGGATCGACAAGTCGACCACGGGCATCGCGACCACCTACGGTTATCAGTTGCTGTTCTACGTCCCGCCCGTCGGATCGGAGGAGAAGATCGTCATGCTCGGATGGAGCCAAGGACTCGTCTCGGTGGTGCAGCTGCCGTGAGCACCCCCCTGCCCCCGCTGCCCGGCAACCTGCGCGGTGCCGTCGACCTGTCCACCCTCGTGAACCGGCGCACCCCGCCGGCCGCGCCCTCCGCACCCGCGGGCGGCGGTGAGGCCCCCCAGGGTGCCCCCGTCGCCAATCCGCTGCTGCTCTCGGCCGGTGACGCCGAGTTCGACCAGGTCGTCCAGCTTTCCTCGCGGGTCCCCGTGATCATCGACCTGCGCGGCTCGTGGTCCGACCAGAGCCTGAGCATGACCGCGCTGCTCGAGAAGGTCGTGATCTCCTACGCCGGTGCCCTCGTGCTGGTCGGCGTCGACGTCGAGTCGAGCCCCCAGCTCGCGCAGGCGTTCCAGGTGCAGTCGGTCCCGACGATCGCCGCCGTGATCGCCGGCCGGCCGGTGCCGATGTTCAACGGCCTCATCACCGAGGAGCAGCTCCGCGACCTGCTCGAGCAGGTCCTCCAGCTCGCTGCGCAGCAGGGCGTCACGGGCACCGTTCCCGTCGACCCGGCCGCCGCCGGTGCCGAGCCGGGCGCCGAGCCCGAGGCCGCGCCGCTGCCCCCGCACCACCAGGAGGCGTACGACGCGATCGACCGCGGCGACTACTCCGCCGCGATCACCGAGTACGAGACCGCCATCGCGCAGAACCCCCGCGACGACCTCGCCGTCGCCGGACTCGCGCAGGTGAAGCTGCTGCAGCGGCTCCAGGGCCGCACCCTCGACGACATCCGCTCGACCGCGGCCGCCGAGCCCGCGAACCTCGATGCGCAGCTCGCCGTCGCCGACCTCGACGTCTCCGGCGGCCACGTGGAGGACGCCTTCGACCGCCTCCTCTCGATGTACCCGCGCCTCGACGTCGACGGCAAGGCGAGCGTCCGCGCCCGCCTGCTCGAGCTGTTCGAGATCGTCGGCACGACCGACCCGCGCGTGAACAAGGCGCGAGCGCGGCTCACGGGGTTGCTGTATTGAATTGCGGGAGGAGCGCGAGCGCTCCTCCCGCCGCGGTCGGCTGGGTCTGTGGTTGCGATTCGCAGAGCGTGTCGCCGACGGCTCGCGAGAAACGCTGGCACGCGTTTCTCGCCCATCGCCTTGAGGGACTCGGCTGGTTCGGGGGACGAGCGGCTCAGTAGTCGCTGTCTTCGGCGCTCGTGCTCCGCACCTCGTCCTCAGTACTCGCGCCACATGGTGGTCGAGTAGCCCCGCAGGGGCGTATCGAGACCCGCCGTCACCAGCAGGGCGGGTCTGCAGACTCGTCCTGCTGACGGTGGTGGATCTCGATACGCCCGCTTCGCGGGCTACTCGATCAGCATGCGGGGGGCCGCGCTCTGGGCGGCGTCGGCCGCGGTCGGACGGGGCGTCGCGCTCAGCCGCAGGAGCAGTTCTCGGAGCGGGGGGCGGTGATGCTGCGCTGGTGGACGAGCACCTCGCGGGCCACGATCGACAGGTCGAGGCCGCTCGCCGCCGCCTCGGCGCGCAGCGTGAGGAAGGCGACGTCGGCGGAGATCCGCAGGCTCGCGCTCAGGAAGCCGACGGCCTGGAGGACCGCCGCCTCCTCGTCCGTGACGTCGGGCAGGGACTCCACCCAGGAGACGAACACGCCGTCGACCGAGTCCTCAGGCACGGGGGCCACCACCGGCACGACGACGGCTCAGGGAAGTGCGGGACGGTGACAGCATTCCCACCAGTGTCACCGAAACGGTGACATGAGCGCGGGGGGCTCGCCGCTGCGGGAGGAACACGGACGAGGACGACCGGTCCCGCCTCGTGTCGGGCGCCTCAGTGGCGGTGCGTGCCGGGTGAGGAGTGGACACCCGGCGCTCGGAGTCGACGCGAGGTCCCGCGGGCAGCCGATCCGGCGGATCGCTTCGCGTCGGCGCGGATCGACCGCGGAGAAGTCCCATGATGGTCGTCCTGTCTGCCGGGGTCTCGGGTGGATCGGATTGTCGGATCGACGCAGACAAGGTAACTTTTTTGCCGGTATCGCCTTCCTGCGCGGTTGTCCGCTCAGCGCACTCCTCGCACCGCGAGGTCGCTCACGGCGGCGGCTACCGCGCATCGGCCCGGGCGGAAGGGGGAGCAGTGGCGGAGCACCTGCAGTTCGAGCCGAGCGGCGACCGGGCCGCGCGCCTCGTGGAAGCGGTCGTGCACGCGCAGGACGCCCAGCGCCGGCTGACCGCCCGAGGGCGAGTGCAGCTCGGCCTCGGCGCGACCGACATCGCGGCCCTGCAGTACGTGGCGCGGGCCGGCCGCTCCCCGGTGACCCTCGGCCAGCTCGCCGACTGGCTCGACGTCACTCGCGCTGCGGCGTCGATGGCCGCCAAGCGGCTGGTCGCGGCCGGCTACCTGCACCGCGTCGACGACGAGTCCGACGGCCGACGGCGGTGGCTCGCCCTCACTCCACGCGGTCGCGAGGCGATCGACGAGGCGTTCGGCGCTGCCGACCGGGAGGCGTCGGCGCTCGTCGCGCAGCTCGACGACACCGTGGTCGAGTCCGTGCTCTCGACCCTGCAGCAGCTCGCGACCGTGCTCGACCCGCCCGGTGGGCCGGAGCGGACGAGAGCGCCGCATGGCGACTGATCGGGCTCCGGACTCCGCACGGGAGGATCGGGGGAGCATCCGCATCGAGGCGGTCGGCACCGACCTCGAGCGCGCCTCAGAGGTCCTCGGCGGCTTCTACTCGGGGACGGGGTGGTCGGTGGCGGCCACCGAGCAGCCGTTCTCGTTCCGCTACGCGGCGCTCGGCGACCCGGTGATGACGCTGCGCACCTCGCAGATGCGCGGCGCGACCACCGGGGAGGACCCGGCCGGCGGCGACTACGTCGTGCAGTGGCTGGTCGAGGGCAGGGGGATCGTCGACGTCCACCGGGACGCGATGCCGGTGACGCGTGGTGTGCCGCTCCTGAATCCGGCCCATCGACCGTTCGTCTTCTCCTACGCCGACTACGACCAGAAGCTCGTGCATCTGAGCCGTGAGCACGTCGACCGCAGCGCCCGCGAGCACGGCTACCGCCGCACGGGCGTGCTCCGCTTCGACCACCTGCACCGCCACGGCGTGGAGCCCGTGGCGCAGTGGCACGCGGTGATCGGCGAGATCTCGACGGCGATCCGCACCGGCCGGGTGACGTCGCTGCTCTGGGACCGGCTGACCCGCCGGGCGGCGGCCGCATTCCTGGAGCTGTACCCGCCCGAGGGTGCGGCGCTCCCGGAGGTCCTGCTCGCCCCGAGCAACGCCGGGATGCGCTCCGCCGTCGAGTTCGTGCACGAGAACGCGCATCTGCCGATCGGACCGATCGAGATCGCCGCGGCCGCGCACCTCAGCGTGCGCGGGCTGCAGGTCGCGTTCCAGCGCCTGCTCGGCACCACGCCGCTGCAGTACGTCCGGGACGTGCGCCTCGACCGGGTGCACGCGGACCTGCGCCTGGGCGACCCGGCACGCTCGAGTGTCGCCGGCACGGCGCGCAGCTGGGGCTTCGGGCACCTCGGCCGGTTCTCCGCC
Source organism: Rathayibacter sp. PhB179 (assembly GCF_004345345.1). Classification (NCBI taxonomy): domain Bacteria; kingdom Bacillati; phylum Actinomycetota; class Actinomycetes; order Micrococcales; family Microbacteriaceae; genus Rathayibacter; species Rathayibacter sp. PhB179. The sequence goes on from NZ_SLVD01000009.1 coordinate 130,126, forward strand.
GCCTACGCCTCGCGCTTCGGCGAGTACCCGAGCCGCACGCTCGGCCGCTGATGCGGGCGCCAAATCAGGGACGGTAGAGCGCCCACTCGTCCCGGGGCAGCTCGCGCAGCTCGTCGACGACCCGCAGCTGCCAGATCGCCGGCGTGTGCCCCTCGAGGCGCCCGTGCACGGTCTCGCTGGTCCAGCCGTCGCGGGTGCGGGTGTAGCGGATGAATCGGACGTGCCGGCCCTCGAGGGGTGCTCCGCTGGTGGCCATCCCTCGATGGTCCCCGATCCGGGGGGCGGTTATCCGCTCTTGACAATGCGCGCGTCCAGCTGGGCGACGCACGGGCAGGGGATCGGCGGCTGAGCACCGACCGCGGAGTGAGGTCGGGGCGCTCGCCACCGCACCCTAGGGTGAGCGGATGAGCACCGCCGCCCTGTCCCCGAGCGCCCGATTCCACCAGCGATTCCTCGTCGAGCAGCGGGAGATGACGGAGCCCGCCCGCCGCCGCCTGATGCGCGCGGGAGGCGGTTCGGTGGCGGTCGGGCTCGTGCTCTTCGCCGCGCTGATCGTGCAGGTCGCGACGGGCACCGGCCTCGCGGCGCTCGATCCCGCGGTCTCGGAGTGGTTCCGCGCGAAGCGCTTCGCGGAGGGGACGGTGGTGATGGACACGCTGGCCACGGTGTTCGGCCCGGTCTTCCTGCCGATCATCATCCTCGGCGTGCTCGTGCTGTGGATCGCGCTCGCCCGGCACCTCTGGCGGCCGCTCCTGCTCGCGGGCGGGATGATCACGGGGATGCTCAGCGTCCAGCTCGCCGCGTACCTGGTGCAGCGGATGCGGCCGCCCGTGGAGTACATGCTGCTCGGGGCCGACGGGACGTTCTCCTTCCCGTCCGGCCACGTGACCGGCGTCTGCGACTTCTTCCTGATCACGACCTTCCTGCTCGCGTCGCGCCGCTCCTCGCCCGTCTGGGCGATCGGCGGCTTCGCGCTCTCGCTCGGGATGATCGCCGGCCAGGTCGTCGCCCGCCTGTACCTCCGCTACCACTGGCTCACCGACACGCTCGCCTCGGTGGCGCTCGCGCTGGTGATGCTCGGGTCGGTCGTGCTCATCGACACCTGGCGCACCGCGGTGGCGCGCGGGGACGAGGCCTGACCGGAGGTCGCCGATCCGCACCGCTCAACGACGACGCCCCCGGGCCGCAGGGCTCGGGGGCGTCGTCGTCTATCGGGGGAGCGTCAGCCGCCGACGGCCTGGCGTGCGCTGTCGAGTCCGGAGGAGAAGGCGTCCGCCGACGAGACGTTGCCGGACTCCAGCTCGACCAGGGCGCCGGAGAGCGCCGCGCCGATCACGCCGGTGTCGGGCCCGTTGACGAAGGACGGGAACTGCTCGACGGAGGTGGCGATCACGTCGCCGATCTTCGAGTCGCCGAAGAACGGGTCCGTGTAGGCGCGGACGCTCTCGCTCTCGAGGGCGTCGGTCGCCGCCGGGAAGGTGCCCGAGGTGGCGAAGTGGTCCTCCTGGCCCTCGGCCGACATCATCGTCTCGATGTACTGCCAGGCGGCCTCGGGGTGCTCGGCGCGGGCCGGGATGGCGATGACGCTGCCGCCCCAGTTGCCGCCGACGCCGGGGACCGTGGTGACCCGCCAGTTCCCGGCGGTGTCGGGGGCGTCGGTCTTGATGCCCTGCAGGATCCACGAGGGAGCGACGGTCACGGCGAAGGCGCCGTTCGCGCGCCCGGGGCCCCAGCCCGAGGAGAACGCGGCGATGCCGGCGCTGATGCCCGCGTCGTGCGCCTGCACGGCGGTGTCGAAGGCGTCCTCGACCTGCGGGTTGGTGTCGTAGACCAGCTCGCCGTCGGGGGAGTAGTACTTCTCGGTCACCTGGTTGATGGTCGAGTAGAAGACGCTGGTCTCCACGTTGTCGACGAACGGCTTGCCGGTCGCGGCGGTGTACTTCTCGCCGGTCGCGAGGAAGCCGTCCCAGTCGCTCCAGAGCGCGGCGACCTCGGCGGGGTCGGTCGGGAGGCCGGCCTGCTCGAAGAGGTCGGCGCGGTAGGCGAAGCTCAGTCCGCCGACGTCGGTCGGGATGCCGACGACCGAGCCGTCCTGCGCGGTGCCGGCGTCGGCGGCCCACTTCAGAGAGGAGGCGTCGAGGTCGTCGCCGCCGAGGGTGCGCAGGTCGAGGAAGTTGGCGCTGTTCTCGACGAAGCGGGGCAGGTCGTCGCCCTGGATCATGACCAGGTCCGGCACCTTGCCGCCGGCGAGCGCGGCGGTCAGGGCGGTGGCGGTCTCCTGCGAGGAGCCGACCTCGGTCAGCTTGACCTTCGCGTCGGGCTTCTTGGCCAGGTACTCGCTGACGTTGTCCTTCGCCTGGATGCCGGTGAAGGACCAGAACTGGACCTCGGCGTTCGGGTCGTCGGACGCGCCGCCGCCACCGCCCGAGGAGCAGCCGGTCAGGGCGAGGGCGACGGTGGCGACCGCGGCGGCCGCGGTCAGGATTCTTCTTCTCACGGGGGAGTCCTCTTCATCGGGGAGTCGCGGTGATGCCCGCGCGCGGGCGGGAGAACGATCTCTAGCTCGACGCTATCCCGCGCCTGGTCCCATACGCAACAACTGTCGATCTCGGCGAGAGTTCGATCTCCCGTCGACGGCGGGTCCGTGCATGCTGGTCGAGTAGCCCCGCAGGGGCGTATCGAGACCCCACGTCCTCTGCAGGGCGGTCTGCAGACTCGGCTTCCGACGCCGGTGGATCTCGATACGCCCGCTGCGCGGGCTACTCGATCAGCATGGCTCGGTCCGCTGCGCGGGCCGCCCGACCGGCACGACGACGAAGGCGGGCGGAGGGACGCGTGTGCGTCCGCTCCGCCCGCCTCCGGGTGGGGTGGTGCCGGTCAGCCCAGGTGGCGCAGGAAGAGCGCGCCGAGCGGGGGCAGGATCAGCTCGGCCGAGGCGGGGCGGCCCGCCCAGGGCTCGTCGCGGGCCTCGACCGCGCCGAAGTTGCCGACTCCGGAGCCGCCGTAGATCTCGGCGTCCGTGTTGAGCAGCTCCTCCCAGCGGCCGGCCTCGGGGAGGCCGACGCGGTAGCCGTGCACCGGCGAGCCGGAGAAGTTGACGATGACCGCGACCGCGCGGCCGGCCTTGTCCTTGCGGAGGAAGGAGATCACGTTCGGCGCCGCGGCACCGCCGTCGATCCACTCGAAGCCGGCCTGGTCGTTGTCGAGCTCGTTCAGCGACGGGACCTCGCGGTAGAGCCGGTTCAGCTCGCCGACGAGGCTCCACAGCCCGCGGTGGCTCGGCTGGTCGAGGATCCACCAGTCCAGCCCGCGCTCCTCGGACCACTCCGAGTACTGCCCGAACTCCTGGCCCATGAAGAGCAGCTGCTTGCCCGGGTGCGCCCACATGAACGCCAGGTAGGCGCGCACGTTCGCCAGCTGCTGCCAGTGGTCGCCCGGCATCTTCTGGATCAGCGAGCCCTTGCCGTGCACGACCTCGTCGTGGCTGATCGGCAGCACGAACTGCTCGCTGAACGCGTAGACGAAGGAGAAGGTGATCTCACCCAGGTGGTACTGGCGCCACAGCGGGTCGTTCGCCATGTAGCGCAGCGAGTCGTTCATCCAGCCCATGTTCCACTTGAGCCCGAAGCCGAGCCCGCCGGAGACGGTGGGCTGGGTGACGCCGGGCCAGCTGGTCGACTCCTCGGCGATCATCATGATGCCGGGGTAGAGCTTGTAGGCGGTGGCGTTCACCTCCTGCAGGAAGCTGATCGCCTCGAGGTTCTCGCGGCCGCCGAACTGGTTCGGCAGCCACTCGCCCTCCTTGCGGGAGTAGTCGAGGTAGAGCATCGACGCCACGGCGTCGACCCGCAGGCCGTCGACGTGGAACTCCTCGAGCCAGAACAGCGCGTTGGCCACGAGGAAGTTGCGGACCTGGGTGTGCCCGAAGTCGAAGACGTAGGTGCCCCAGTCCATCTGCTCGCCGCGGCGCCAGTCCGGGTGCTCGTAGAGCGGCTCGCCGTCGAAGCGGGCGAGCGCGAAGTCGTCCTTCGGGAAGTGCCCGGGCACCCAGTCGACGAGCACGCCGATGCCGGCCTGGTGCAGCCGGTCGATCAGGTACTTGAGGTCGTCGGCGGTGCCGAAGCGGCTCGACGCGGCGTAGTAGCCGGTGACCTGGTATCCCCAGGAGCCGCCGAAGGGGTGCTCGGCGAGCGGCATGAACTCGACGTGGGTGAAGCCCAGCGTGGTGACGTACTCGATCAGCGGATCGGCGAGGTCGCGGTAGCCGAGACCGGGCTTCCAGGAGCCGAGGTGCATCTCGTAGACGCTGATCGGCTGGGTGTGCGGGTCGACGCTCGCGCGCTGCTCCATCCAGCCGGAGTCGCTCCACTGGTGGTGCGAGACGGGGACGCGCGAGGCGGTCGCCGGCGGCACCTCCGTCGCGCGGGCCATCGGGTCGGCCTTGCGGACCCAGCGGCCGTCCCGCGAGAGCAGGTCGAACTTGTAGGAGGCGCCGGGCTCGATGCCGGGGACGAAGATCTCCCAGACGCCGTTGACGCCGAGGTTGCGCAGGGCGTGGCCCTCGCCGCTCCAGTCGTTGAAGTCGCCGACGACGCGGGCGGCCTGGGCGTGCGGCGCCCAGACGGCGAACGAGGTGCCCCAGACACCCTCGTGCTCGCGGTGCCGCGCGCCGAGCGCCTCCCAGAGCCGCTCGTGACGGCCCTCGCCGATCAGGTAGAGGTCGAAGTCGCCGACCGTCTTCGAGAAGCGGTACGGGTCCTCGGCGGTCCAGGAGGAGCCGTCGCCGTAGTGCGCCTCGACGGTGTACGCCTGCGGGTCCTCGTCGTGGACGCCCTGCCAGAGGCCGTCGTGCAGGTGCTCGAGCTCGACGCGGACGCCGCCGGCCAGGACGGCCGTGACGGCGTCGGCGAGCGGCCGGCGGACGCGGACGACCGCGCCGCCGCCGGGGAGCGGGTGCTGCCCGAGGACGTCGTGGGGAAGCGCGTTGCTGCCGGTCGCCAGCTGCTGGAGGACCCACTCGGGGAACTCGGGGAGCGCGTCGACCTCGGCGTCCGGCGCCGGGGCGGGGTCGGAGTCGCTCGTCTCCGCGATCGGTGCGCCGGCCGCGGCGGTCGGCTCAGGCGGCGTCAGCGGCTCGAGGGTCGCGGACGGAGCGGTCGGCTCCGGCGGCGTGAGCGGCGCGGGGGTCGCGGACGCCGTGGCCGGCTCGGGCGGCAGCAGCCGCTCGGGCGGCGCGACGGGCTCGGGCGGGGTGAGCCGCTCGGGCGCTGCGGACGGCTCCTCGGCCGCAGGCTCCGCGACGTGCGCGCCCGTGGTCGTCGCCGAGCTCGTGCCGGTCGTCACGACCGTCTCCACGCGCGGCTCGACGCCCGCCGCGTCGGCGGGGCTGCCGGCCTCGGCGGGGACGACGTTCTGCGCCGGCCCCGTCCCGCGCCTGCTCTCGTCCGTGCTCTCGTCCGTGCTCTCGGCCGGGCTCGTGCCCTTGTCCTCGGGAACCGTCATCGTCCGTCCGCCTTCACGCTCAGGATGTGCACGGGCTCGACGAAGGAGTCGAGCCGCACGTAGTTGTCGCTGCCCCAGGTCCACACGGCCCCGGTGATCAGGTCCTCGACCTCGTAGGTCGCGCTCCAGTCCAGGCCGAGGGCCGGCAGGTCGATGTGCACCGTCGTCTCGCGCGCCGAGTGCGGGTCGGTGTTGACGACGACCAGGAGGGTGTCGTCGCTCCCGGTGCCGGTGAACGCGCGGTCCAGGTGCTTGGAGTAGACGAGGATCGCGTCGTCGTCGCTGCCGTGCACCTGCAGGTTGCGGCGCTGGGCGAGCGCGGGGTGCGCCCGGCGGATCTCGTTGAGCCGGGTGATGTACGGGGCGATCGTGGTCCCGGCGGCATCGGCCGCGGCCCAGTCGCGCGTCTTGTACTCGAACTTCTCGTTGTCGATGTTCTCCTCGGCGCCCGGGCGCGCGACGTTCTCGATCAGCTCGTAGCCGGCGTAGACACCCCAGAGCGGCGAGGCCGTCGCGGCGAGCGCGGCGCGGACCTTGTAGGCCGAGCGGCCGCCGTACTGCAGGTACTCGGTGAGGATGTCGGGCGTGTTCACGAAGAGGTTCGGCCGCATGTAGTCGGCCGTCTCGTGCGAGATGCTCGTGAAGAACTCCTCGAGCTCCTCCTTGGTGTTGCGCCAGGTGAAGTACGAGTACGACTGCTGGAAGCCGACCTTGCCGAGCGCCCGCATGATCGCCGGGCGGGTGAACGCCTCCGCGAGGAAGACGACCTCGGGGTTCTTCGCTTTTACCTCGTGGATGATCCACTCCCAGAAGTCGAGCGGCTTCGTGTGCGGGTTGTCGACACGGAAGATCTTCACGCCGAGCGAGATCCAGTAGCGCAGGACGCGGAGCGCCTCCTGGCGGATGCCCTGGGGGTCGTTGTCGAAGTTGATCGGATAGATGTCCTGGTACTTCTTCGGCGGGTTCTCGGCGTAGGCGATCGAGCCGTCCGGCAGCGTCGTGAACCACTCCGGGTGGCTGGTCACCCAGGGGTGATCGGGCGAGGCCTGCAGCGCGAAATCGAGCGCGAGCTCGAGGCCCGCGGCGGTGACGGCGTCGTGGAAGGCGGTGAAGTCCTCGACCGTGCCGAGGTCCGGGTGGATCGCGTCGTGCCCGCCCTCGGGGGCGCCGATCGCCCACGGCGAGCCGGGGTCGCCCGGGCCGGCGTTCAGCGTGTTGTTCGGGCCCTTGCGGAAGTTGCGGCCGATCGGGTGGATCGGCGGCAGGTAGAGCACGTCGAAGCCCATCGCCGCGACGGCGGGGAGGCGGTCGATCGCGGTGCGGAAGGAGCCGGAGGTGACGGTGCCGTCCTCGTTCCGGACCGCGCCCTCGGAGCGGGGGAAGAACTCGTACCAGGCGCCGACGCCGGCGCGGGTGCGCTCGACGTGCACGGTGCGCGGCTCGGAGACGCTCGCGAGGCTCATCACGGGGCGCGCGGTGAAGGCGCCGTGGACGGCGGGATCCTCGGCCGCGGCGAGGCGCGCCTCGGGGGAGAGCGACTCGTCCGCCACGGTGGCGGCGGCATCGGAGAGCAGGGAGCGCTCGGCCTCGGAGCGGGAGTCGTCGCCCGCCGCGGTGCGGAGGAGGCTCTCGCCGATCGCGAAGGTGACGGCGATGTCCAGGCCGGCCGGGATCTTGACCTCGGCGGTGTGCAGCCAGGTCGCCCAATCGTCGGCGAAAGCGCGGATGCGGTACGTCCAGTCGCCCTCGTCGTCGAGGAGGACGAGGCGCCCGTAGCGGTCGGTCCCGGTGGCGATCAGCGCCATCCGGTGCTCCGACTCGGTGCCGGCGGGGGAGGTGAGCAGCAGGTCGACGCCGATCAGGTCGTGCCCCTCGCGGAACGCGGTCGCCGCGAACGGGACGACCTCGCCGACGAAGGCCTTCGCCGGCCAGCGGTCGTCCTCGAGCCGCGGCTGCGGGTCGATGATCGGGATGCGCTCGGCGCGCACCCGGTACCCGGAGCCGGTCGGAGGGGACTGCTCCGCGGTCTCCGCCGCAGCCTCGGGAGCCGGCGCCGTGTCGGCCGTCCCCGGTGCCACGGGCGCCTGCGCCTGCGCGGCCGGAGCCGGTGCCGTGCGATCCTGCGCATCCGGTGCCGCCGCCTCGGGCGACGGGGGTGTCTGCGCGGCGGGAGTCTCCTCCCGGGCCGCACCTCCCCGAGCCGCTCGTCGTGCGTCCTTGCCGTGCGAAGCCTTGCCGAAAGGTGTCTGAGCCACGTCACGACAGTAGCGACCGGCGATGCCTTTGGCACGCCGGTTGCGAACGCGCGCGCCGCTGTGCAAAAGGGCCTGCGCCACGGCCGACGGCGCCTGCGGGCTCTCCGCTACAGTGTGCGAGCGCGACCGCCCCGGCCGTCCGCAGGGGGTGCTCGCCGGGGTCCGCAGTCGCCGCGATCAGCCGGTCGTCGCACCGGCAGAGAGTCGAGGAGTGCCGTGAAGGCCATCCGCCGCTTCACCGTCCGGTCGGTCCTGCCGCCCGAGCTGTCCGCGCTCGGCGAGCTGGCGGGCAATCTGCGCTGGGCCTGGCACGAGCCGACCCGGCGCCTGTTCGAGCGGGCGGACGCCGAGCTGTGGCAGCGCAGCGGCGGCGACCCGACCGCGCTCCTCGGCGCGATCGCGCCCGAGCGCCTCGCCGAGCTGGCCCGCGACCAGGGCTTCGTCGACGACGCCTGGCGCCTCCGCGACGACCTCGAGCGCTACCGCACCGAGCCGCGCTGGTACCAGTCGCTGCCGGAGTCGGCGCCGCGCTCGATCGCCTACTTCTCGCCCGAGTTCGGCATCGCCGCGGCGCTCCCGCAGTACTCCGGCGGCCTGGGCATCCTCGCGGGCGACCATCTCAAGGCGTCCTCGGACCTCGGCGTGCCGCTGACGGGCGTCGGCCTCTTCTACCGCTCGGGCTACTTCTCCCAGGGCCTCTCCGCCGACGGCTGGCAGCTCGAGTCCTACCCCTCGCTCGACCCCGACGGCCTGCCGCTGCGGATCGTGCGGCTGGCCGACGGCTCGGCGGCGCGGATCGTGCTGGCCCTCCCGGACGGACGCGCGCTCTACGCCCGGGTCTGGCGGGCCGAGGTGGGCCGGGTGACGCTGCTGCTGCTCGACACCGACGTCCGCGAGAACGAGGACGCTCTGCGGACGGTCACCGACCGGCTCTACGGCGGCGGCGGCGAGCACCGCCTCCTGCAGGAGCTGCTGCTGGGCATCGGCGGCGTGCGCGCCCTCGAGCTGTGGGCCGAGGTCTCGGGCACGCCGCTCCCGGAGGTGTTCCACACCAACGAGGGGCACGCGGGCTTCCAGGGGCTCGAGCGCATCTCCGGCCTGATCGGCTCGGGTCTCGACTTCGACCAGGCGCTGCAGGTCGTCCGGGCGAGCACCGTCTTCACCACGCACACGCCGGTGCCCGCGGGCATCGACCGCTTCGACCGCGGGATGATCGAGCAGTACTTCACCACCGAGCTGCTGCCGGGCGTGCAGATCGAGGACGTGCTGGCGCTGGGCTCCGAGTCGACCACGGGCGGCGCGAGCGACGTCTTCAACATGGCGTTCATGGGGCTCCGCCTGGCGCAGCGCTCCAACGGCGTCTCGAAGCTGCACGGCGAGGTCAGCCGCTCGATGTTCTCCGGTCTCTGGCCGGGCTTCGACACGGCGGAGGTGCCGATCGGCTCGGTCACCAACGGCGTGCACGCGGCGACCTGGACCGATCCGATCCTCCGGGGTCTCGCCCGCGACCGGCTCGGCACCGACGACACCACCCGCGCCGACTGGGCGTCCGGCGCCCTGAGCGACGGCGAGCTCTGGCAGGCGCGGCGCTCGATGCGCGAGCAGCTGGTGCGCGACGCCCGGGCGCGCGCCGCCCGCTCCTGGCGCGAGCAGAACCCCGGCGGCCTCACTCCGGCCTGGCTCGACGAGCTGCTCGACCCGGACGTGCTCACCATCGGCTTCGCCCGGCGAGTGCCCACCTACAAGCGGCTGACGCTGATGCTGCACGACCCGGAGCGGCTGCGCGCGCTGCTGACGCACCCGGAGCACCCGATCCAGATCGTGATCGCCGGCAAGTCGCACCCCGCCGACGAGGAGGGCAAGCGGCTGATCCAGAAGCTGGTCCGCTTCGCGCAGGAGCCGGACGTGCGCCGGCGGATCGTCTTCCTGCCCGACTACGACATCGCGATGGCGCAGCTGCTCTACCCGGGCACCGACGTCTGGCTGAACAACCCGCTGCGTCCGCTCGAGGCGTGCGGCACCTCCGGGATGAAGGCGGCGCTGAACGGCTCGCTGAACCTGTCGATCCTCGACGGCTGGTGGAACGAGTACTTCGACGGCGAGAACGGCTGGGCTATCCCGTCCTCCGACCGCGACCTCGACCCGGAGTCGCGCGACACGCTCGAGGCGGATGCGCTCTACGAGCTGCTCGAGAGCGAGGTCGTGCCGCGCTACTACGAGCGCGACCACGACGGAGTGCCGCGCCGCTGGGTGCGCTCGATCCGCCACACGCTGGCGACGCTCTCGCCGGAGCTGTCGGCCGAGCGGATGGTGCGCCAGTACGTCGAGGCGCTCTACCAGCCCGCCGCGGAGGCCGGGCGCGAGATCGCGGCCGACCACTTCGAGCCGGCCAAGGAGCTGTCGGCGTGGAAGCAGCGGGTGCGCGCGGGCTGGCCGGGAGTGGCGGTCGCCTCCGTGGAGTCCGGCGGCATCGACGCGGTGCCCCAGCGCGGCGACCGGCTCGCCCTGCGCGCGGGGGTGCGCCTCGGCGAGCTCTCGCCGGAGGACGTCACCGTGCAGGTCGTCTCCGGCACGACCGCGGCGGACGGCTCGCTCGTCGACGTGCGCCTGCACGAGCTCGAGGTGGCGGAGGAGTCGGGCGCGGTCGTGCCCGCCGACGCGGTCGGCCGCGTGCCCTACGCCGGCGAGATCGTCCTCGACCGCAGCGGCTCCTTCGGCTACACCGTCCGCGTCGTGCCGCGGCACCCGCTGCTCGCCCGCTCGGCCGAGCTCGGCCTGGTCGCGGCGGCCGGCTGACGCGCCCCCCATGCCGGTCGGGTAGCCGCGCAGCGGCGTCTCGAGCGGGGAAGCCGCTTCGCGTCTCAGCGATGAGCGAAAGGACGCGGCTGCGCCGCGACATGCTGGTCGAGTAGCCCCGCAGGGGCGTATCGAGACCCGACGTCACCAGCAGGGCTGGTCTGCAGACTCAGGTTCTGACGGTGGTGGATCTCGATACGCCCGCTCCGCGGGCTGCTCGATCAGCAGGGAAGCCCGCTGCGCGGGCTGCTCGATCAGCATTGACGTGGCCTCAGTGCATGCCGGTGGAGCTGCCGCGAAGCGTCCTCTCAGATGCATGCTGGTCGAGTAGCCGCGCAGCGGCGTATCGAGACCCGCCCCGCTCAGCGCGCGATGTCCGCCAGGGTCGCGCCCGTCGCGTCGACGAGGTCCGCCGGCGCGAGCTCGATGTCGAAGCCGCGCCGCCCGCCGGAGACGAGCACGGTGTCGTACAGCTCCGCCGTCTCGTCGAGCACCGTGCGGTGCCGCGTCTTCTGCCCGATCGGCGAGATGCCGCCGAGCACGTAGCCGGTGCGCCGCTGCGCGAGCGCGGGGTCGGCCATCGTCGCCCGCTTGCCGCCGACCGCCGCCGCGAGCTCCTTGAGCCCCAGCTGCCCGGTCACCGGCACGATGCCGACGACCAGCTCGCCGTCGACATCGACCAGCAGGGTCTTGAACACCCGCTCCGGCTCCACCCCGAGCGCCTCGGCCGCCTCGCCGCCGTAGCTCGCCGCCCCGGGATCGTGCCGGTACTCACGCGGCACGAAGGCGATCCCCGCGGCGGTCAGCGCGAGCGTCGCCGGAGTCCCCGGTCCGCCCTTCATCAGCTCGCGGCGGCCGGACGCGGGCCGTGCGCGGCGAAGAGCTGCATCGAGGTGCCGGCGACGCGGACGACCTGCCCCGGCTCGAACGACTCGCCGTGCTCGAGCGGCACCGCCTCCTCGCTGCTCCACAGCCGGGTGTACCCGGTGACGCCCTCGCTCTCGGCGAGGACCACCGAGGTGTCCGACTCGACGCCGTGCACGATCAGCAGGACGCGGTCGAACTCCTCCGTCTCTGGAGTGGACGCGGCCAGGTACTGCAGCGTGCGGTTCTCCGCCGAGGTCCAGTCGTGCTCGGACATCGTCCGCCCGTGCGCGTCGAACCACTGCATGCTCGTCGCTCCCGGCGTCACCGCACCGCCGCGCCCGTAGCGCGAGGGCCGCAGCGCCGGGTGCTCGCGGCGCAGGCGGATCAGCGTCCGTGCGTGCTCCCGCAGCTCGAGCTGCCAGTCGCTGCGCCCGTCCCAGCGCAGCCAGGTGAGGTCGGAGTCCTGGCAGTAGGCGTTGTTGTTGCCGCGCTGACTGCGGCCGAACTCGTCGCCGGCCGTGATCATCGGGACGCCGGCCGAGAGCAGCAGCGTCCCGAGCAGGTTCCGCATCGCCTTCCGCCGGCCACGGTTGACGGCGTCGTCGGCGGTCGGGCCCTCGAAGCCGTGGTTGAAGGAGCGGTTGGTGTCGGCGCCGTCGCGGTTCGACTCGCCGTTGCCGATGTTGTGCTTGACGTTGTAGGAGACCAGATCGGCGAGCGTGAAGCCGTCGTGCGCCGTGACGAAGTTGACGGAGGCGAGCGGCCCGCGCTCGAGCGAGAACGTGTTCGACGAGCCGGAGAGCCGGGTCGCGAAGCCGCCGATGCCGACCGGCGCCGTTCCCGCTCGCCGGGCGTAGTCGATGTCCGAGAGCCAGAAGTTGCGGGCGCGGTCGCGGTAGCGGTCGTTCCACTCCGACCAGCCGTCCGGGAAGTTGCCGGTCTGCCAGCCGCCCATGCCGACGTCCCACGGCTCGGCGATCATCTTCACGTCGGCGAGCGTCGGGTCCTCGACGGCCGCGCGCAGCAGCGGGTGGTCGCGCTGGAAGTGCGCGATCTCGTCCCGCCCGAGGGTCGCGGCCAGATCGAGTCGGAAGCCGTCGACCCCGACCTCGTCGGACCAGTAGCGGAGCGAGTCGAGCACCAGGCGCTGCGCGACCGGCCGGCCGAAGTCGATCGTGTTGCCGCAGCCGGTCACGTCGATGTAGTGGCCCTCGCCGGTCTGGCGGTAGTACGCCTGGTCGTCGATCCCGCGCAGACTCGAGCGCGGACCCTGCGGCCCCTCCTCGGCGGTGTGGTTGTAGACCACGTCGAGGATCACCTCGAGCCCGGCCTCGTGCAGCAGCTTGACCATGCCCTTGAACTCGCGCAGCACCGCGGTCGGGCCGCCGCGCTGCGCGGCGGGGGAGGCGTAGGCGGCGTGCGGGCTGAAGAAGTTGAGGGTGTTGTAGCCCCAGTAGTTGGTGAGCCCCTGGCGCAGCAGGCGCTGCTCCGAGACGAAGGCGTGCACGGGGAGGAGCTCGACGGCGGTGACCCCGAGGTCGAGGAGCGACGAGACGGTGGACTCGTGCGCGAGGCCGGCGTAGCTGCCGCGCAGCTCGACGGGCAGCGCCGGGTTGAGCTTGGTCAGGCCCTTCACGTGCGCCTCGTAGATCACGGTGCGATCCAGCGGCGTGCGCGGCTTCTCGGAGGAGCCCCAGTCGAAGGAGTCGTCCACGACGACGGAGCGCCACTCGTTCTCGGCGACCCGGTGCAGCCCGCGGGAGTAGGGCTCGAGCAGGGGGACCCGCGGATCGAAGCGGCCGGGGACGCCCGAGGGCCCGTCCACCTTGATCGCATAGCGCCGGCCGACCGTGAGCTGCGCCGCCCGGGCGGACCAGACGGCGTCGTCGCCGCGCACCAGCGGGACGGTGCGGGTGACCCAGCTGGGGTCCTTCTCGTCGTAGAGCAGCAGATCGATGGCGGTCGCGTGCTCCGACCAGACCCGCAGCTCACCGCCGTCCGCGTCCACGGCGACTCCGAGGCGGGCCAGGGAGTCGCGTGTCTGCATGCGATCTACAGTAGTGAGGGGCCGGAGACCTGCTCCGCACCCCGGACGCGGGACGGAGGGCGCCATGATCTATCTCGATCACGCGGCGACCACCCCGCTCCGGGCGTCGGCGCTCGCCGCCTTCGCCGAGGCGTCCACTCAGCCCGGCAACCCCTCGTCGGTGCACGGCTCGGGCCAGGAGGCGCGCCGCCGGCTCGAGGACGCCCGCTCCGCCATCGCCGTCGCGCTCGGCTGCGAGCCGATCGAGGTGATCCTCACCGCGGGCGGCACCGAGGCGATCAACCTGGCGCTGAAAGGCCTCTACTGGCAGCGCGTCGCGGAGTCCCCGGCGCGCACGCGCATCCTCGTGCCCGGCGGCGAGCACCACGCCACGATCGACACGGTGGAGTGGCTCGCGGCCCACGAGGGAGCCCGGATCGAGTGGCTCGCGCTCGACGCGGAGGGGACGCTGCGGCCCGAGACGCTCGAGGCGGCGCTCGCCGCGGATCCCGGCTCCGTCGCGCTGGTCTCCGCGCTCTGGGTGAACAACGAGATCGGCACGATCGCGCCGGTCGCCGAGCTGGCCGCGGTCTGCGCCCGCGCCGGCGTGCCGCTGCACCTCGACGCCGTCGCGGCGCTCGGCCACGTCCCGCTCGAGATCGCGGCGGTGCGGCGCGCCTCCGGCTCCCGCGACGGCGCGGGTCTCGTCGCGGTCAGCGTCTCGGGGCACAAGGTCGGCGGGCCGATCGCGACCGGCGCCCTCGTTCTGGCGCGCGATGCCCGGGTCGTGCCGGTGCTGCACGGCGGTGGCCAGCAGCGCGGGGTCCGCTCGGGCACCCAGGACGTCCCCGGGGCGGCGGCGTTCGCGGCGGCCGTGACGGAGGCGGTCGCGGAGCTGCCCGGCGAGGCGCTGCGGCTGGCGGCCCTGCGCGACCGGCTCGTCGCCGGGATCCTCGCGGCCGTCCCCGGTGCGACGCTGACCGGGCCGGCCGTCGACTCCGGCCGGCGGGTCGCGAGCAACGCGCACGTCGCCTTCCCCGGCGCGCAGGGCGACTCGCTCCTCTTCCTCCTCGACATGGCGGGCGTCTCGGTGTCGACCGGGTCGGCCTGCACGGCCGGCATCCCCGAGCCCTCGCACGTGGTGCTGGCGCTCGGCCGCAGCGAGGACGAGGCGCGCGGCGTGCTCCGGATGACGCTGGGCTGGACCACGACGGACGCCGACGTCGACGCGCTGCTCGCGGCGCTGCCGGGCGCGTACGCGCGGGCGGCCCGCGCCGGGTTGTCCAGCCGCGCCGTGCTCCCCGCCTGACGCCGCCTCCGCGCGCCCGCCCGCCCGGTCCGTTCTGCAGGTGTCCGGCGCGAGTCGCCCGATCCTCCGTGCAGGTCTGCGCCGAACGCGCGCGATCGCCTGCAGATCGGACGCGACGGGGGACGGACCGCCGCGAATCGCGCACACCGCACGCCCGCCGCCCGCTCGTAGACTCGGACGATGAAGGTTCTTGCGGCGATGAGCGGTGGAGTGGACTCGGCGGTGGCCGCGGCCCGCGCGGTGGAGGCGGGGCACGAGGTGGTCGGCGTGCATCTCGCGCTGAGCAGGATGCCCGGCACGCTGCGCACCGGCAGCCGCGGCTGCTGCACGATCGAGGACTCGATGGACGCTCAGCGCGCTGCGAACGTCCTCGGCATCCCCTACTACGTGTGGGACTTCTCCGAGCGGTTCAAGCTCGACGTGGTCGACGACTTCGTGGCCGAGTACGCCGCCGGCCGCACGCCCAACCCCTGCATGCGCTGCAACGAGCGGATCAAGTTCGCGGCCCTGCTCGAGAAGGCGCTCGACCTCGGCTTCGACGCCGTCTGCACCGGCCACTACGCCTCCCTCGAGACGGCGGCCGACGGCAGCCCCGAGCTGCACCGCGCGAGCGACGAGGCGAAGGACCAGTCCTACGTCCTCGGCGTGCTCACCACCGCGCAGCTCGAGCACTCGATGTTCCCGCTCGGCTCGACGCCGTCGAAGGCGGTCGTCCGGGCGGAGGCGGCGCGTCGCGGCCTGAGCGTCGCGAACAAGCCGGACAGCTACGACATCTGCTTCATCCCCGACGGCGACACCCGCGGCTGGCTCTCGGAGCGCGTCGCCCCCGAGACCGGCGCGATCGTCGACCGCGACGGCGCGGTGGTCGGCGCCCACGAGGGAGCGCACGGCTACACCGTCGGCCAGCGCCGGGGCCTGCATCTCGGCGTGCCCGCGCCGGACGGCCGCCCGCGCTTCGTCCTCGAGGTGCGGCCGAAGACCAACGAGGTCGTCGTCGGTCCGCGGGAGGCGCTGCGCATCGGCGAGATCGCCGGCTCGCGCTTCACCTGGGCCGGCGCCGCGCCGGAGGACGCGTCGACGCCGTTCCGCTGCGACGTGCAGATCCGCGCGCACGCCGACCCGGTCCCGGCGACCGCCGTCGTGTCGGAGGTCGATGGAAAGGTGGAGCTCGTGATCACTCCCGACTCGCCGCTCGACGGCGTCGCCCCCGGCCAGACGGCCGTCGTCTACCTCGGCACCCGCGTGCTCGGCCAGTGCACGATCGACCGCACGGTCGCGGCCGATCTCGTCGGTGCCTCCGCGAGCGGGGCGGTGCTCTGATGGCCGCGACGTCCGAGGCGGGCGCGACGTCGGCGGCGGGCCTCGATCCGGCGCAGCGCGTCGATGAGCTGCGCGCGCGGATCCGCTCGGCGAGCGAGGACTACTACGCGGCCGACGCCTCGCCGCTCGCCGACGCCGAGTACGACGCGCTGGTCCGCGAGCTCGCCGAGCTCGAGACGGCGCACCCCGAGCTGGCCAGCGAGGACTCGCCGACGCAGACCGTCGGGGGAGTGGTCGCCGCCGGTCTCGACCCGATCGATCACGCCGAGCGGATGCTCTCGCTCGACAACGTCTTCTCGGCCGAGGAGCTGCGCGAGTGGTGCGACAAGACCGTCGCCTCCGCCGCCCGCCCGGTCGCCTGGCTGACCGAGCTCAAGATCGACGGCCTTGCGATCTCGCTGCACTACGAGAACGGCCGCCTCGTCACCGCGGCCACCCGCGGCGACGGGCGGACCGGCGAGGACGTCACCGTCAACGCTCTGCGCGTGGCCGGCATCCCGCAGCAGCTGGCAGGCGAGGGGCACCCTGCGCTGGTCGAGGTCCGCGGCGAGGTCTTCATCCCCGTGCGCGAGTTCGCGGCACTGAACGCCCTGCAGGAGACCCTGCGGGACGAGGCCGTCGAGGAGGCGCGCGAGCGCTGGTCGGCCCGGCCGAGCGCCACCCGCAAGCCCTTCGACGAGGAGCGGGTCCGCGACAGCGCCCTGCGCCGCTTCCCCACCTTCGCCAACCCGCGGAACGCCGCGAGCGGCGGGCTCCGCCAGCAGCTCGACAAGAAGTCCGGCCTCGACCTCCGCGCCGGCGAGGCGCGGGTCGGCTCGCTCGCGCTCTACGTGCACGGCATCGGCGCCTGGCCGGACCCGCCGGTGCAGAGCCAGTCCGAGGTCTACGGGCTGCTCGCCTCCTGGGGCCTGCCGGTGAGCGCGCACAACCGGGTGTCGGAGTCGGTGGACGAGGTCCTCGCCTTCGTCGAGCAGTACGGCCGCGAGCGCCACTCGGTCGAGCACGAGATCGACGGCGTCGTCGTCAAGGTCGACGAGCTGGAGCTGCACGACGAGCTCGGCGCCACCAGCCGCGCCCCGCGCTGGGCCATCGCCTACAAGTACCCGCCCGAGGAGGTGCACACCAAGCTCCTCGACATCGTCGTCAGCGTCGGCCGGACCGGCCGGGCCACCCCGTTCGCGCAGATGGAGAAGGTGAAGGTCGCCGGCTCCGAGGTGCGCCAGGCCACGCTGCACAACGCCGACGTCGTGAAGGCCAAGGGCGTGCTGATCGGCGACACCGTCGTCCTGCGCAAGGCCGGCGACGTCATCCCCGAGGTGCTCGGGCCGGTGATCGAGCTGCGCGACGGCAGCGAGCGCGAGTTCGTGATGCCGACGCAGTGCCCCGAGTGCGGCACGACGCTCGCTCCCGCCAAGGAGGGCGACGTCGATCTGCGCTGCCCGAACGCCCGCTCCTGCCCCGCGCAGGTGCGCGGCCGCGTCGAGCACATCGGCAGCCGCGGCGCGCTCGACATCGAGGTGCTCGGCGAGGTCACCGCCGCGGCGCTGACCCAGCCGTTCGTGCCCGCGGAGCCGCCCCTGGTCACCGAGGCCGGCCTGTTCGAGTTGCGGATCGAGGACGTCTTCCCGATCGAGGTCGTCGTCCGCGACAGCGAGACCGGGCTGCAGAAGCTCGACGACCGGGGCGAGGCGAAGGTCGTCGGCCCGTTCAAGCGCAAGCGGCAGAAGCGCGACGGCCCGTTCGACCCGGAGGCGGAGGTGTTCGGCGGCGACGCCGAGTACGTGCCGTCGACGACCGGTCTCGCGCTGATCGCCAACATCGAGAAGGCGAAGACCTCGCCGCTCTGGCGCTTCCTCGTCTCGCTCAGCATCCGGCACGTCGGCCCGGTCGCCGCGCGCGCCCTGGCCGGCCACTTCGGCTCGCTCGACGCGATCCGCGCGGCCAGCCGCGAGGAGCTCGCCGCGGTCGACGGCGTCGGCGGCATCATCGGCGACGCGGTGCTCGCCTGGTTCGAGGTCGACTGGCACGCCGAGATCGTCGACCGCTGGGCGAAGGCCGGCGTGCATTTCGCCACGCCCGGCCACCCCGGCCCCGGTGCGGCCGACGCCGCGGGCGGCGTCCTCGCCGGCCTGACCGTCGTCGCGACCGGCTCGCTCGAGGGCTACAGCCGCGAGGGCGCGCAGGAGGCGATCCTCGCCGCGGGCGGCAAGGCCGGCTCGAGCGTCTCGAAGAAGACGCACTACGTCGCTGCCGGCCCCGGCGCCGGCGGCAAGCTCGGCAAGGCCGAGGCGTTCGGCGTCCGGATCATCACCGCCGCGGAGTTCCACCTGCTCGTGACCGAGGGGCCTGACGCGATCGCGCTGCCCGAGGAGACGGCCTCGGAGGAAGCGGCCGGGGACGCGCCTGTGGCCGACGCACCCGCCGCCGACGGCACCGACCCGGTCGCCACCGAGGCGCCGGCCGACGAGACCGCCGATGCGCCGACCGCCGATGCGCCCGCCGCTGAGGAGACCCCCGACGCGGATGCCTGACCGGCCCGGCGAGGAGCGGCGGGCGTTCCTCCGCCGCTCCCTCGTCGAGGCCGCCTCGACCGCGCTGGACGCCGCAGCCCGCGCCGTGCCGCTCACGCCGCGCGAGCGCGAGGCCGCCGCCGCGCTGGCCCGGATCGACCACCTCGTCGTCCTCTCCTTCGCAGGCCGGCCGCGCCGCGAAGTCTTCGGGGCCCTCGACGGCGAGCCGGGCAGCGACTTCGCCGGCGGCACCGACGAGGTGCTGACCGCCCCCGGCCCCGGGACTCCGGGCGACCGCTTCACCTCCGCGATGCTCCCCGTGCACACGCTGCTCGCTCGCTTTTTCGCGCGCGCCGACCACTGGCGCGCGGACGGCCGCGACCCGCTCCGGTCGCTGCTCGACTCGGCCAGGCACGCCGGCACCCCCTGGTCCCTGGTCGTCGACGACCGGCAGGGTGTCTCGACCACACTGCTCGCCGACCCCGAGTGGCCGCACCACGACCCCGCGGCCGTCGCCGCCGCCGAGGGAGCCCTCCTCCCGCTCTCCGGTCTCGCGGAGGCGGCCGCCGCGGGCACCCTGCCGCCGGTCGTCCTGGTCGAGCCCCGCTCGCTCGTCGATCCGGCCGACTTCGCCGCCGCCGACGATCCGAGCGCCTCGCGGTCCGCGGACGCTCGGGTCGCCGAGCGGCTCCTGCACGAGACCGTCGACGCGGTCCGGGCGGCGGAGTCGGTCGGCCGCCGGGTGCTCCTGCTCGTCATCGCGCGCGGACAGGCCGGTCGCCCCAGCGACGTCCCGGCCCTCCTCATCGCCTCGAGCGCGCGGCCCGGTGATCGTCTGACGGCCCGGCTCGGCCCGGCGACTCCCGCCCTCCTGCACCGCGCCCGCTTCGCCGCAGACCGCCGGGCGCTGGCGGACGACGGCGTGCTCGCCGTCGCCGAGGCGCTCTCCGGACCCGCGCGGCCGCTGTCGCGCTACCCGCGCACGGCACCCGCCTTCGCGCCGAAGGACCGGGAGCGCTCGATCGGGCCGGCCCTGGCCGCAGCCCTCGCCGCGGCAGGCATCAGCGGCGCGCCCCTCGACGCCGATCACGCCCTCATGATGCTCCGAGCCGCCGCCCCGGGCGCATCGCTACACTCCCCGGAGGCACGGATCCGCGGCACGCGGGAAGGGCGGGACGCATGAGCGGCACCGACGGCGGCGGCGATCGCACCCCGCGCGACGACGCCCCTCGTTCGCGCTCCCGGCGGCGCTTCCTGGCCGGCAGCGCGGTCGCCGGCGGAGTCGCCGCCGCGGGCCTCACCGGCGGAGCGATCGGCGCGGCCGTCGCCTCCGGCCGGGACCGCGAGGCCGAATCGCCGCTGCCCGAGCGCAGCGAGCCGGGCTTCGACCACGTCGTCGTCGTGATGTTCGAGAACCGTTCCTTCGACAACATCCTCGGGCAGCTCTTTGCGGCCGGCGGCCCGCCCGCGGGCGAGACCTTCGAGGGCCTGCAGACCGGCGAGCACTCCAACACCACCGCCGCGGGCGACACCGTCACCGCGCACGTCTACCAGGGCGCGACCGACACCGTCATGCGCCAGCCCGATCCCGACCCGGGCGAGGAGTACCCGCACGTCAACACCCAGCTCTTCGGCACGATCGACCCGCCGTCGAACGCCGGGGCGTCCGTCGGCGCGATGACGGCCCCCTTCAACGCGCCCGCCGACGCCTCCTCGCCGACGATGAGCGGGTTCCTCGAGGACTACGTGCAGAACCTCCGCCACCTGAAGAAGGGCGAGGAGCCGACCCGCGAGGAGTACGGCACCATCATGGGCGGCTTCTCGCCCGACATGCTGCCCGTCTTCTCGACACTGGCCCGCGAGTTCGCCGTCTTCGACCACTGGTTCTGCGCCGTCCCCTCGCAGACCTTCTGCAACCGCTCCTTCTTCCACGCCTCGACCTCGCACGGCTTCGTCACCAACAAGCACGGCGCCGGCTACGAGAAGTGGCTCGCCGACGACCTCGCCGACGCGCCGACCGTCTTCAACCGCCTCGAGGAGGCCGGGAAGAGCTGGCGGGTGTACTTCGACGCGCTCCAGGTCGTCTCCTACACCGGCTTCCTGCACGCGCCGGTGCTCGAGAAGTACTGGAAGACCAACTTCGCCCCGATGGAGCAGTTCTACGCGGACGTCGCGAACGGCGGGCTGCCCGACTACGCCTTCGTCGAGCCGCGGCTCGTCTTCGACCACAACGACATGCACCCGCCGACGGGCGTCCTGCACGAGGACGAGGTCGACGGGCAGCCGCTCTACGACAGCGCGCTCTCCGACGTGCGCGCGGGGGAGCTGCTGCTGCACCAGATCTACTCGGCGATCCGCGAGAGCGCGTCGACGACGGGCTCGAACGCGATCAACACCCTGCTGCTGGCCACCTTCGACGAGCACGGCGGTCTCTACGACCACGTGCCGCCGCCCGCCGCGACCCCGCCCGGCGACGGCCGCGAGGGCGAGATGGGATTCGGCTTCGACCGCCTCGGCTGCCGCGTGCCGGCGATCGCGATCTCCGCCTACACCCGGGCGGGCACGATCCTGCACGACGAGATGCACCACGGCGCCCTGATCCGCACCCTCAGCCGCCTGCACGGGCTCGAGCCGCTCACGGCGCGCGACGCGGACGCGCCCGACCTCTTCGGCGTGGTCACCCTCGACACTCCGCGGCAGATCGACGACTGGCCGACCACCGTGCCGCAGTACCTGCCGCCGAATCCGGAGGCGACCCCGCCGCACCCGGCCAACGCGAACAGGGACAAGCCGCTCAGCCCGCCGGCCCTCGGGCTGATGGGCCTGCTGCTCGCCCGCTACGGCGAGCCGGGCGACGACCTGCCGACCACCTACCAGGGCGCCTACGAGGCGCTGCTGAAGCACGGCACGAGCCTCTTCGGCACCGGCACGGTCACCGCCTCGCCCACCGCGTCGCCCGGGGCCTGAGCGGAGGGAGCGTCGGTGCCCCTGGCTAGACTGGACGCCGATTCCCACGAACCACCCGACGGAGACGCATGTCCGAGATCACGGCCGACACGGTCGCCCATCTGGCCTCGCTGGCCAGGATCGACCTCACCACCGAGGAGATCGAGAACCTCACCCGGGAGCTCGGTCAGATCGTCGACTCGGTGACGGCGATCCAGGCCGTCGCCACCCCCGACGTCCCGGCCACCAGCCACCCCATCCCGCTCGAGAACGTGTTCCGCCCCGACGTCGTGGGCGAGACGCTGACCCTCGAGCAGGCGCTCTCCGGTGCTCCCGAGCACGACGGCAGCCGCTTCCAGGTCTCCGCGATCCTGGGGGAGGAGCAGTGAGCGCCCACGGCGACGAGCTCGTCCGCCTCAGCGCCTCCGCCCTCGCCTCGCGCCTCGCCGACGGCTCCGTCTCCTCGCGCGAGGCGACGCAGGCGCACCTCGACCGCATCGCCGCGGTCGACGGCGCGGTCCACGCCTTCCTGCACGTCGCGGGCGACGCCGCGACCGCGACGGCCGACGCGATCGACCGCCGCCGCGCCGAGGGCGAGTCGCTGCACCCGCTCGCCGGCGTCCCGCTCGCGGTCAAGGACGTCATCGTCACGAACGACATGCCGACCACCGCGGGATCGCGCATCCTCGAGGGCTGGCGCCCGCCCTACGACGCGACCGTCATGCAGAAGGTCCGTGCGGCCGGCCTCGTGCCGATCGGCAAGACCAACATGGACGAGTTCGCGATGGGCTCGACCACCGAGCGCTCCGCCTACGGCCCCACCCACAACCCGTGGGACCTCGACCGCATCCCCGGCGGCTCCGGCGGCGGCTCGGCCGCGGCCGTCGCGAGCTACGAGGCGCCGCTGGCACTCGGCTCCGACACCGGCGGCTCGATCCGCCAGCCCGCGCACGTCACCGGCACCGTCGGCGTCAAGCCGACCTACGGCGGGGTCTCCCGCTACGGCGCCGTCGCGCTGGCCTCGAGCCTCGACCAGATCGGCCCGGTCTCGCGCACGGTCCTGGACTCGGCGCTCCTGCACGACGTCATCGCCGGGCACGACCCGCGCGACTCGACCTCGCTCCGCGACGAGTGGCCCTCCTTCGCCGATGCGGTCCGCCGCGCCGACGTGAAGGGCCTGCGGATCGGCGTGCTCAAGGAGCTCGACGGGGGAGAGGGCTTCCAGCCCGGTGTCCTGGCCCGCTTCCACGAGGCCCTCGCGGTCCTGGAGAAGGCCGGCGCCGAGATCGTCGAGGTCAGCGCGCCGAGCATCGAGCACGCCGTCGCGGCGTACTACCTGATCCTCCCCGCGGAGGCGTCGAGCAACCTCGCGAAGTTCGACTCCGTCCGCTTCGGCCTGCGGGTCACCCCGCAGGGCGGCGGCACCGTCGAGCAGGTCATGGCCGCGACCCGCGAGCAGGGCTTCGGCCCCGAGGTGAAGCGGCGGATCATCCTCGGCACCTACGCGCTCTCGGCCGGCTACTACGACGCCTACTACGGCAGCGCGCAGAAGGTGCGGACCCTCGTCCAGCGCGACTTCGACGCCGCCTTCGCCTCGGTCGACGTCATCGCCTCGCCGACCGCGCCGACCACCGCCTACCGGCTCGGCGAGAAGCTCGACGACCCGCTGGCGATGTACCGCGGCGACATCGCGACCATCCCGGCGAACCTCGCCGGGATCCCCGGCATCTCGGTCCCCGCCGGTCTCGCCGACGAGGACGGCCTCCCGGTCGGCGTCCAGTTCCTGGCCCCCGCCCGCCAGGACGTCCGGCTCTACACCGTCGGCGGCGCGCTCGAGGCGCTCCTGGAGGAGCAGTGGGGCCACCCGCTGCTCTCGCAGGCGCCCGATCTCGCCGCCGCCCAGCTCTCCGCCCCCCAGGAAGGTGCCGTCTGATGGCCTCCGCGCACGCGTCCGCCCCCGAGCTGATGGACTACGACGAGGTCTTCGAGCGCTTCGAGCCGGTCCTCGGCTTCGAGGTGCACATCGAGCTCAACACGAAGACGAAGATGTTCTCGGACGCCCCGAACATCGCCGGCTCCGAGCCGAACACGAACACGACGCCCGTGTGCCTGGGCCTGCCCGGCTCGCTGCCGGTCGTCAACGAGCAGGCCGTCCGCTACTCGATCAGCCTCGGCCTCGCGCTCGGCTGCTCGATCGCGCCGTCCAGCCGCTTCGCCCGGAAGAACTACTTCTACCCGGACATGGCGAAGAACTACCAGATCTCGCAGTTCGACGAGCCGATCGCGTTCGAGGGCTCGGTGGAGGTCGAGCTCGCCGACGGCAGCGTCGTGCACATCCCGATCGAGCGCGCGCACATGGAGGAGGACGCGGGCAAGCTGACCCACGTCGGCGGCTCCACCGGCCGCATCCAGGGTGCGGAGTACTCGCTGGTCGACTACAACCGCGCCGGCGTCCCCCTGGTCGAGATCGTCACGAAGCCGATCCACGGCGCGGGCAAGAGCGCGCCGGAGTACGCGAAGGCGTACGTCGCCACCATCCGCGACATCGTCCTCGCGCTCGGCATCTCCGACGCGAAGATGGAGCGCGGCAACCTCCGCTGCGACGCGAACGTCTCGCTCAAGCCGATCGGCCAGGAGAAGCTCGGCACCCGCACCGAGACCAAGAACGTCAACTCGCTCCGCTCGGTCGAGCGCGCCGTGCGCTACGAGATCCAGCGCCAGGGCGCGATCCTCGCCGCCGGCGGCACGATCACGCAGGAGACGCGGCACTGGCACGAGGACACCGGCCGCACCTCGGCCGGGCGCCCGAAGAGCGACGCCGACGACTACCGCTACTTCCCCGAGCCCGACCTCCTGCCCGTGGTGCCGAGCCCCGAGCTGATCGAGGAGCTGCGCGCCGCGCTGCCCGAGAAGCCCGCCGCCCGCCGCCGCCGGCTGAAGGCCGACTGGGGCTTCACCGACCTCGAGTTCCAGGACGTCGCGAACAGCGGTCTCCTGGTCGAGATCAGCGAGACCGTCGCCGCCGGCGCCACGCCGCAGGCCGCTCGCAAGTGGTGGACCGGCGAGGTCGCCCGGCTCGCCAACGCGGCAGGGCAGGATCCGGCCGAGCTGGTGTCGCCCGAGCAGGTCGCCGAGCTCGCCGGGCTGATCGACGCGGGCACCCTCACCGACCGCCTCGCCCGTGAGGTGCTCCAGGGCGTCATCGCCGGCGAGGGCACCCCGCAGGAGGTCGTCGACGCCCGCGGGCTCGCGGTCGTCTCGGACGACGGCGCCCTGATCGAGGCGATCGACGCCGCCCTGGCCTCGCAGCCCGACGTGCTCGCGAAGATCCGGGACGGCAAGGTCCAGGCCGCCGGCGCGGTCATCGGCGCGGTGATGAAGGCGATGAAGGGCCAGGCCGACGCGGCCCGCGTCCGCGAGCTCGTCCTCGAGCGCGCGGCCGGCTGAGTCGATGCGCGGGGAACGGACGGCGGCGTGAGCACCCTGCCCGGCGACGCGTCCGTCCCCGCTCGGCTCGATCTGCCGGGCGGGGCGTTCCTCCGCCCGCTCGTGACGAGCGACGCGGATCTGCTGCACCCGGTGATCGGGCAGCGCCGCGGCTGGCTCGCCGCGCTGCTGCCGGAGGGCGACCCGAGCGGCCTGCCCTCCGCTTCCCCGGGTGACGACCTGCGCGCGCTCCGGCTGCTCGAGACCGCCGCGCGCGATCGGCGCCTCTTCGCCTACCTCCTGGTCGGCGCGGACTGGACCGAGGTCCTCGGTGCCCTGAGCGTCCGGCCCGTCGGCGACGACCACGCCGAAGCGTCCTGGTGGGTGGTGCCGAGCCTCGTCGGGTCCCGCCTCGAGGAGGAGCTCGACGCCTACGCGCGACGCTGGCTGCTGCTGCGCTGGCCGTTCGAGCGCGTCGAGACCCCCGACAACCACCCCGAGGAGCCGGCCGCCCTCGCCGGGGCCAACCTGCTCCCGCTGCTCCCCGACACTCCGGCGCGCACCCCGCTGCCCGAGCCGGACCCCGCGGCGGCGGAAGCGCTCTGGGCCGCCTACCGGGTGCATGAGCCGGGCGTGCCCGAGGAACTGCCCCTCGTCGAGTCCTTCGGCGACTCGGTCGAGCTCGCCGACGAGCTGCTCGCCCTGGTGCGGCGCGGCGTCAAGACCGCGACGGCCTCGCTCGTCGGCGACGAGCCCGTGCCCCGCGTCGGCGACCACTGGATCGTCTGCGACGGCGCCGGTGTCGCCCGCGTCGTGCTGCGGACCGTCGAGATCCGTCTCGGTCCGCTCGACAGCGTGGACGACGCCTTCGCCTGGGACGAGGGCGAGAACGACCGCTCGCGGGAGTCCTGGCTCGCCGGGCACCGCCGCTACTTCGAGCGCGAGTCGCCGGGCGGAATCGGCACCGTCGTCTTCGAGCGCTTCCGTCTGGTCTGGCCGGAGGAGGATGCGACGGTCGCCGCGGGCTTCTCGCGGCGGATCGCCTCCGAGCGGCCGGACGGCGCACCCTAGGCCGGTTCGGGGGGTTCCCCTGATGCTCCACTCAGCGGCCCTGCGCCAGAGTGGAGTCATGGCTACTCTCGTGCGCCCCCGTCGGGGCAAGATCATCGCCGGCGTCTGCGCCGGCCTCGCTAACCGCTTCGGCTGGAGCCCCTTCCTGGTCCGGCTGCTCTTCGTGCTCTCCTGCCTGCTCCCCGGGCCGCAGATCATCGCGTACCTCGTGATGTGGGTGGTCGTCCCGAAGCAGAAGTGACCCCGGCGCTCCTCCGCCCGTCCGCCTCCCTCGGGAGCGGTGGCGGGGGAGCGTCTCTCTTCGCGTGGTGAACGTTCACGGCGACGTTCCGCGCCACGCTTGACCCGGCCCCTCGTGCCGCTCTAGCGTGGTGCGTGAACGTTCACGTCGACGACGCCGCGAAAGGGCCACGCATGACCGACTCCACCCCCACCACCACCACCGCACCGGGCTGGGCGGTGCTCGGCCCCGGCAGCATCGCGCGCCGGTTCCTCTCCCAGCTCCCGGCGAGCAGCCGCGGGGCTCGGCTCGTCGCGGCGGGCAGCTCCGATCAGGGGCGCGCCGCCGCCTTCGCCGCCGAGGCCGTCGAGCACGGCTTCCCGGACGCGACCGCCGGCGACTACGCCGCGGTCCTCGCCGATCCGCAGGTCAGTGCCGTCTACATCTCCACGGTGCACACCGGCCACGCGGCGCTCGTCCTCCAGGCGCTCGAGGCCGGCAAGGCCGTGCTCTGCGAGAAGCCGCTCGCCGTCAACCACGGCACCGCGATGGCCCTGGTCGACGCCGCCCGCAGCGCCGGGCTCCCGCTCGTCGAGGCGTACATGTACCGCTTCCACCCGCAGACCGCCGCGCTGCTCGACCTCGTCCGCGACGGCGTGATCGGCGACGTCGTGCACATCGACGCCTCCTTCTCCTTCCGCACCGGGTCCCGCGAGGGCCGCCTCTACGACCTCGCGACGGCCGGCGGCGGCATCCTCGACGTCGGCGGCTACACCGTCACCGCCGCGGCGGCCGTGGTCCAGGCCGCGACCGGCGTCGCGGTCGCCGAGCCCGTCGAGTTCGACGCGCAGGGCACGCTCGGCCCGACCGGCGTCGACGAGTGGAGCGTCGCCCGCGCGACCTACCGCGGCGGCATCACCGCGACCCTCCGCACCGGAGTGGCGCTGGACGACGTGAACGCCCTGACCGTCCACGGCACTCGCGGCCGTCTGCACGTGGCCGACCCGTGGTTCGGCGCCGCGGAGACGGGCATCGAGATCAGCGTCGTCGGCGAGGAGCCCCGCATCGTCGCCTTCGAGGGGGAGAGTCCCTACGCGCTCGAGGCGGACGCGACGACCGACGCCCTGGCCGCCGGCGCTGTCGAGGTGCCGCAGATGACCCTCGACGAGACGCTCGCGACCGCCCGCACGCTCGACCGCTGGCGCTCCGCGGTCGGCCTGCGCTTCCCGTTCGAGGCCGAGACCGCGGACATCCCCACCGTCTCCGGCCGGCCGCTGCGCGTCGCTGTGGACGCGCCGATGCTCTCCGGCGAGATCCCCGGCGTCGGCAAGCGGATGTCGCGGCTCGTGATGGGCGTCGACAACCAGCCCGACCTCGCGCACGCCTCGGCGATCTTCGACGCCTTCGTCGAGCAGGGCGGCACCGCCTTCGACACCGGCTACATCTACGGCGGCGGCGTGCTCGAGGGCCGTCTCGGGCAGTGGATCCGGAACCGCGGCATCCGCGAGGACGTCGTCGTGATCACCAAGGGCGCGCACACCCCGTACTGCGACCCGGAGTCGCTCACTCGCCAGCTGCTCGAGAGCCTCGAGCGCCAGGGCACCGACTACGCCGACATCTACCTGATGCACCGCGACAACCTCGAGGTGCCGGTGGGCGAGTTCGTCGACGTGATGGACGAGCACCAGCGCGCCGGGCGGATCCGCGCCTACGGCGTCTCGAACTGGACGCCCGCGCGCTTCGACGAGGCGCAGGAGTACGCCCGGGCCAACGGCCGGGCCGGCTTCCAGGCGCTGAGCAACCACTTCGGCCTGGCCGAGGCGTACGACGTGCCGTGGGAGGGCTGTGTGCACGTCACCGACCGGGCCTCGAAGGAGTGGCTGGTCGAGCGGCAGATCCCGCTGCTGCCGTGGTCCTCGCAGGCCCGCGGCTTCTTCACCGGCCGAGCCCGCCCGGACGACACCAGCGACGCCGAGCTGGTGCGCTGCTACTACGGGCCCGACAACTTCGAGCGGCTCCGCCGGGCCGAGCAGCTGGCGGCCGAGCACGGCGTCGGAGCGACGGCCATCGCCCTGGCCTACGTGCTCGCGCAGCCGTTCCCGACCTTCCCGCTCTTCGGACCGCGCACGATCACCGAGCTGCGCTCGTCGATGCGCGGCCTGTCGATCGAGCTGACTCCGGAGCAGACGGCGTGGCTCGACCTCCGCGCCTGAGCGGTGCCGAGGCCGGCGGCCGCGCGACGATCCACGACGTCGCGGCGGCCGCCGGGGTCTCCCGCCAGACCGTCACCCGGGCGATGAACGGCATGCCGGGCATCAGCGAGGAGACGAAGCAGCGGGTCCTCGACGCGGCGGAGCAGCTGTCGTACCGGCCGTCGCGCTTCGGCCGCGGCCTGGTGACGGGTGGCGAGCACCAGCTCGGGCTCGTCGTCGACGACCTGCGGAACCCGTGGTCGCCGGAGCTCGCCTCCGCCGTCGTCCGGGTCGCCGCGGCGCGGGGCTGGAACGTGTCGCTCGCGGACGTCGGCCTCGCCGCCGACTCCGATCGGATGATCCAGGCGCTCGGCGCGCAGACGGATGCGGTGATCGGCACCTTCGGCGATCGGGCCGCGGAGTGGATCGAGCGGCTCGGCTCCGTGCCCGTGGTGGAGCTCGATCCCACCGGTGATCCGCTGCGGGCCGCGGTCGTGCTCGACCACTCCGACGCGGTCGAGGCGCTGGCCGAGCACCTCGCCGGAGCGGGCGTGCGGCGTCCGGTGATCGTCGACGTCTCGGGGGACGCGCGGACGAGCAGGCGGGCCCAGCTGCTGCTGGGCGCCTTCGCCGCGCACGGCCTCGAGCCCTCGGTCGTCCGCGCCGACGGCCCGACTGCCCAAGCCGCGGCGGAGGCGACCGAGCGGATCGTCGCCCGGCCGCGGGTCGCCGACGCGATCGTCGCGTTCAACGACCTCTGCGCGCTCGGCGTGCTCTCCGCCTGCCGCCGGGCGGGCGTGGACGTGCCCGGCGACGTCCGGGTGGTCGGCATCGACGGCCTCTCGATCGGACGGCTGCTCGCGCCGACGCTGACCACCCTCGCCGTCGACCTCGACGAGCTCGCCCGGCACGCACTCGACCTCGCCGTCGCCATGATCGCCGGCGACCTCCCGAAGGGCGGCCCGTCGGTGCACCGCACGGTCCGCCACCAGCTGGTTCTCCGCGAGTCCGCCTGACCCGACGTGGAGGTCTCGCGTGCCGCGAGCCGTTCTCCCCGTGGAGGACTCGCGTTCCGCATGCCGCGCTCTCATGTTGGTCGAGTAGCCCCAGAGGGGCGTATCGAGACCCAGCGTCGCCCGGTGTGGGGTCTGCAGACCTCGCCTGCTGACGGGGGTGGATCTCGATACGCCCGCTGTGCGGGCTACTCGATCAGCATGGAACGGAGGCATCCGTCTGAGGGGGGCGCCGGCATGTCCCTCGCGCCTCATGCTGGTCGAGCAGCCCCGGAGGGGCGTATCGAGACCCGCCGTCCTCAGCAGGGCGGGTGTGCAGACTCTTCTGACGCGGGTGGATCTACTTGGAAGAGACGCCCGCAGACATGCTGGTCGAGTAGCCCCGCAGGGGCGTATCGAGACCCACCACCGCATGAACGTCAGTCTCTTCCCCGCCCTGCGCTGGCGCCGAAGGCGCCCCCTCCGCTCGATGCGCCCGCTCCGCGGCCTACTCGATCAGCAGGGAGACGGAGTGGCGCTTCGCGCCACCTCTCCTGTCTTCGTCGACGGCTGATGACCGACGCTGGGCTCGCTCTGAGTGAACCCTCAGCGATCCCTGCGGAGGGAGGCCTAGCGTTGCGCTGTGCGTGCGCATCCTGCCGCGCCGAGGAGGAGATCATGGGATTCCTGGACCGACTGCTGGGCCGCGAAGAGCGACCCGAGGAGCGCCGCCCCGCCGCCGGCTACCCGGCCCCTGCGGCCGCGGAGCGCCGTGCCGACGCCCCGTCCTACGGCACCCCGCCCGCGCAGTCCGCGCGCAGCAAGGACGAGATCGCGATCGAGCGCTACCGCTACCTCCTGCGCACCGCGCCGCCCGAGGCGATCGAGCAGGTCCACCGCGAGGCGTTCGAGCAGCTGACGCCCGAGCAGCGCCAGCAGGTCTTCCGCGAGCTCAGCGAGGGTGCGCCCGCGGGCGACGCCCCGCGCGCCGACGACGCGCAGTCGCTCGCGCAGTCCGCGACCCGCAGTGAGCTGCGCCAGCCCGGCTTCATGGAGCGGCGCTTCTCCGGCGGCGGCGCCGGCGGCATGGGCTTCGGCGGCGTGCTCGCCTCGTCGATGCTCGGCACCATCGCCGGATTCGTGATCGGCTCCGCCATCGCCGACGCGTTCATCCCCGACGGTGTCGGCGAGTCGGTCCAGGCCGAGGGTGCCGACGGTGCAGACGGCGGAGACGCGGGAGCGGACGGCGGCGACGCCGGTGCCGGCGACGCGGGGGGCGACTACGGCGGAGGCGACTACGGCGGAGGCGACTTCGGCGGCGGAGGCGACATCGGCGGAGGCGGCGACTTCGGGGGCGGCGACTTCGGCGGAGGCTTCGACTTCTGACCCCCGCGAGTCCTGAGGCCGGCGAAGGATCGCCCGGCCTCAGGACTCGTCGAGCAGCAGCGCTTTCACCTCGCGGCGCAGCACCTTCCCGATCATGCTCCGCGGCAGCTCGTCGACGACGACGATCCGCTTGGGCACCTTGTAGGGCGTGAGCGCCTCGCGCACGGTGCGGCGCGCCTCCTCCTGATCGAGGTGAGCACCCGGCTCGAGGACGACCGCGGCAGCGACCTGCTCGCCGCTGCGGGCGTCCGGCAGGCCGACGACGGCCACGTCGCGGACGGCGGGCAGCCGGCGGAGCACCTCCTCGACCTCCGACGGCGAGACGTTGAAGCCGCCGGTGATGATCAGCTCCTTGATCCGGTCGACGATGGTGACGAAGCCGTCCTCGTCGATCGTCGCGATGTCGCCGGTGCGGAACCAGCCCTCGGCGGTGAACACGGCCGCGGACTCGTCGGGCTTGCGGTGGTAGCCGCGGAACACCTGCGGGCCGCGGACGACGAGCTCGCCCTGGCCGCCGGCCTCAACCTCGGTCTCCGGGTCCTCCGGATCGACGATCCGCACGTCCGTCCCCGGCAGCGGCAGCCCGACGGTCCCGGCCCGGCGCGCGGTGCTGACCGGGTTCGCCATCAGCACCGGAGAGGTCTCCGACAGCCCGTAGCCCTCGACGAGCGTGCCGCCGGTCAGCGCCTCGAACGACTCGACCAGATCCGGGTCGAGCGGCATCGCGCCTGAGATCGCGATCCCGATGCCCTGCAGCGAGACGCCCTTCTCCTTCGCACGGAGGGCGAGCCGCTCGGCAATCGGCGGGACCGCGGGCAGGAACGTCGCCGGGTGCTTCCGGACGACCTTGAGGACCAGGTCCGGATCGAACTTGGGGAACAGCACGAGCCGTGCGCCCATGCTCATCGCGAAGGTGAGGCAGAGGGTCAGCCCGTAGGCGTGGAACATCGGCAGGACCGCGTAGACGACGCAGTCGCCGCGACGGACCGTCGGCACCCAGGCGCGGGACTGCGCGGCGTTGGCCGTGAGATTGAGGTGCGTCAGCTCCGCGCCCTTCGGGGCGCCGGTCGTCCCGCTGGTGTACTGGATGACCGCGAGGTCCTCCGCCGTCGGCCGCGGGTGCGTCGGATCGAGTCGGCGGCGCAGCAGCGAGTCCCACTCGATCGCGCCGCGGACCTTCCCGGTCAGGGCGGCGCGCGACTCGCGGGCCTTGCGGATCGGCAGCCGGAGCGCCGCGCGCATCGGCGCGGGCATCGCCCGGGTCAGGTCGACGGAGACGATCGTCTCGACGCCGAGGTCCTCGGGGAGGTCCTGGACGAGCGGCACCACGCGGTCCCAGGCGATCGCGACCCGCGCGCCGTGGTCCTCGAACTGGTGCCGCAGCTCGCGCGGCGTGTAGAGCGGGTTGTGCTCGACGACGACCGCGCCGAGACGCAGGACCGCGTAGAAGGCGACCACGTGCTGCGGGCAGTTCGGCAGGATCAGCGCGACCGAGTCACCGGACCGCACGCCCAGCCGGCGCAGGCCCTCCGCGGCCTTCTCCACGTCGTCCGCGAGCTGGGCGTAGCTGGTCGAGCGGCCGAAGAACTCGAGCGCGACCTGGTGCGGATAGAGCCGCGCGGACTCGGTGACGATGTCGACGAGCGAGCCGGCCGGGAGCTCCAGCTCCTCCGGCACTCCCTCGGCGTAGCTGCGGATCCAGGGGCGGGGCGGGTGAGTGCTCACCCGCCCCACTCTAGGTGCAGGGCTCCCGGCGCCCGACGGGCCGGTGAGCGCTCAGGCGCCCTTCGCGACCGCGTCCTCGATGGCGACGTCGCCCGAGACGATCTCCCAGGTCCTTCCGATCGAGGAGGGATCGGCGAGCACCGCGATCACGGTGGCGGCGACGTCCTCGCGCGGGATGCTGCCCCGCTCGACGCTCTCGCCGAGCTCGATCCGGCCGGTGCCCTCGTCGTTGGTCAGACCGCCCGGGCGGAGGATCGTCCAGTCGAGGTCGGTGCCGCGCAGCGCCGTGTCGGCGTCGCGCTTGGCCTCGACGTAGGCGCGCCAGCCCTCCTCGGTGTCGTCGTCGAGCGGGGCGTCCACGCCGATCGCGCTGATCTGCACGAAGCGGCGGATGCCGGCGATCGCGGCCGCCTCCTGGCTGAGGACGGAGGCGCCGAGGTCGACGGTGCGCTTGCGCTCGGGACCCGAGTCGGGTCCGGCGCCGGCGGTGAAGACGAGGGCGTCCACACCCTCCAGTCGCCCGGCGAAGTCCTCGGCGGTGGAGTGCTCGAGGTCGTGGACGAGCGGCTCGCCGCCGAGGCGGACGATGTCCTCCGAGTGGTCGGGGTTGCGGACGACTCCGACCGCTTCGTGTCCGGCGTCGTAGAGCAGATGGAGGATCTGCTGGCCGACCTTGCCGTGTGCTCCGATGACGGCGACGCGTGTCATGGGTGTCCCTTCCTCGTCGGGGCGCTGGGCCCCTGGTGCCGTCCGCGCGGTGGGCGCGGACCTCCCCATCCTGCCGTCGGCAGCCTGGGGTCGTTCTCAGGTGGTGCGGCTCGTGCAGCGCCGCTCAGGTGCCGCGGCTCACGCGGCGAGGCGGTCGTCGCGGCCGGTGACCGCCAGCAGCCGGCTCTGCAGCGGCGCGGTGGCGTCGATCGGCACGGGCGCCGCGAACAGCCCGCTCGCGCGCAGCGTCTCCTCCTGCGGCGCGAAGAGCTCCCACACGGCGGCGACGAGGCCCTCCTCCATCGCCTCCTCGCTGCCGGTGGCCCGCGCGAGATCCCAGGTGTGCACGGTGATGTCGGCGACCTGCTCCTGCAGCAGCTCCAGGGCGGTGACGGTGTCGCGGCCGAGGCGGAGCTCCGCGGCGGGGTCGACCTCGCGGGACACCGCGCGCAGCAGGGTCGTGACCCGGGTCCACTCGCTCCGCAGATCGGCGGCGACGGGCTCGAGGCGGATCGGCGACTCGTCGCCGCCGGAGAGGAGCGTGTGCGCCCGCTGCTGCTCGCGGACGACGTGCAGAACGAGCGCGCGCGTGTCCCACTCGGTGTCGGGGGTCGGCGCCGTCCAGTCGACCACCGCGTCGAGGCGGATCTCGAACGCGGCGTGCGCGCGGGCCTGCAGATCGAGCCAGAGGCTCAGGTCGGAGTCGGGGGAGGCGGGCTCGTGCTCGTGCGTCATGTCTTCTCCGATGGAGTGATCGTGGGTGCTCGGGTCAACCGCCTGAGCGGCGCCGCCATTCCCACCGGGGCGGGTCCGCGCGAGGGCGGCCCGGTGTCGGTGGTGCGTGCGACCATGATCCTCGGAAGCACCGCCGTCATGGGGAGCGGTGCGCCACTCGAGCAGGGCGGAACGTGAGCAAGCAGGACGGCAGCGGGCGGCAGGTCACCACCGAGCCCTTCGACGACCCGCGCGCGAGCATCCTGCACGTCGACATGGACGCGTTCTTCGCCTCCGTCGAGCTGCTCGAGCACCCGGAGCTGCGCGGCAAGCCGGTCGTCGTCGGCCACATCGGCTCGCGCTCGGTGGTCACCGCCGCCACCTACGAGGCGCGCAAGTACGGCATCAACTCGGCCATGCCGATGGCCGTCGCCCTCCGCCGCTGCCCGCACGCGATCATCCTCGAGCCGCACATGGACCGGTACCGCGAGGCCTCGCGACGGGTGATGGCGATCTTCGACTCCTTCACCCCGCTCGTCGAGCGGCTCAGCATCGACGAGGCGTTCCTCGACGTCGCCGGCGCGCGGCGCATCTCGGGCTCGCCCTGGGCCATCGGCACCGAGATCCGCCGGAGGGTGCACGACGAGCTCGGTCTCACCTGCTCGGTCGGCATCGCCAGCACCAAGTTCGTCGCCAAGCTCGCCTCCGGCCGCTCCAAGCCCGACGGCCTGCTCGTCGTGCCGTCCGACGGGGTGCAGGCCTTCCTCGACCCGCTGCCGGTGAGCGCGCTCTGGGGCGTCGGCGCCAGCACGGAAGAGGCGCTGGTGCGCCGGGGCCTGCGGACCGTCGCCGACGTGGCGACCACGCCGCTCGCCTCCCTCGTCTCGGCGCTCGGCGAGGCCACCGGCCGCCGCCTGCACGCGCTGTCCAACGGCGTCGATCCCCGCCCGGTCGACACCCGGCAGATCGAGAAGAGCGCCGGCCACGAGATCACCTTCGCGGACGACGTCGCCGACCCCGAGCTGGTCCGCCGCGAGCTGCTGCGCCTCTGCGACAAGGTCGCCGTGCGGATGCGCCGCTCCGGAGTGCGCTGCCGCACCGTCGCCGTCAAGGTCCGATTCGGCGACTTCAGCACCCTGACCCGCTCGCGCACGCTGCCCGAGGCGACGGACGTGGCGCGCGTGCTCTACGACGCGTCGTCCGCGCTCCTCGAGGCGGCCAATCCGCTGCGCCGGCCCGTGCGCCTGATCGGCGTCCGCGGCGAGCAGCTCGTCGAGGGCGACGACGTCGCCTTCTCGCTCTGGAGCGACTCCGACGACTGGCGCGACGCCGAGCTGGCGGTCGACGGCGTCTCGGCGCGCTTCGGCACCGGGGCCGTCCGGCCTGCGTCGCTGCTCTCGCGCTCCGCTCCCGAGTCGGCCAAGGGCATCGACATCAGCGACACCCTCGCTACGCGGAACCGATCGTCAGACTGATCGGCCGGTGGTCCGAGCCGTTCGGCGGCAGGACCTCGAGGGTCGCGGCGGGCACCCCGTCCGCCAGAGCGTGATCGAGGGAGACCAGCGGCAGCAGAGCCGGCCAGGTCGCCGGGAAGCCGATGCCGGAGGTGCGGACCAGCGCCGCCTGGTCGAGGACCGGCGCGAGCAGGTGGTCGTCGGTCGCGGTGTTGAAGTCGCCGACCACGAGCGTGCGGTCCGACGCGTCGTCCGCGAGCGCCGAGGCGAGGCCGCCCAGCATCGTGTCGCGCTCGGCGTGATCGCCGAGGCGGAACGAGGCGAGGTGCACCACGAAGAGCCGCGTCGCCCCGAGCGGGGTGTCGACGTCGACCGCGAGGGCGCGGTTCCAGTCCAGCCCGAGATCGAGCGGCTCGCCGTTCGAGAGCTCGGTGCGGCTCCACAGCCCGACCGTGCCGACCACGTACGAGTGCGGGTACGCGTCCGAGAGCTCCGCGTCGACCGCCTCGCGATCCTCGCCGGCCAGCTCCTGGAAGGCGAGCACGTCCGGCTCCCTCGCCGCCAGCTCCGCCGCCAGCGCTCCGGCGTCGTCGCCGGTGCCGAGGTTCTGGCTGATCACGGTGAACGATCCGGAGCGGACCGCCGGTGCGGGGAGCGCCACCGGGAGCACGAGCACGCCGTAGACCATCACGAGCACGGTCACCGCTGCTCCGGCGCCGCGCGAGCGCAGAGCGACCGCGGCGGCCACGAGGAGGAGCACCGCGAGTCCGGACCACGGGATCGCGGTCTCGACCACCGACAGCCAGCCGGCCGCGTCCCCCAGCACGCGGTGGAAGGCGAGGAACGCCGCCAGCAGCAGGCTCGCGACCGCGACGGTCGCGGCGCGACCTGGTCGGCGGCGGCGCGGGCGGGACGGCATCCGACGATCATCGCAGCAGACCTCGGGGAGGAGGTGGGGGAGTCCTGTGCGCGCCGGTGCGCCGCTTGTCGCCCGTTCGACCCGCGGAGTAGCGTCGGGCCATGCCCAACATCGCTGTCTCCCTGGCCGACAAAGTGACCTCCGCGGGTGCCGCGACGAGCTACGGAGACCCGATCGAGGTCGACGGCGTCTCGCTCGTCCCCGTCTCGCTCCGCTGGTTCGGCTTCGGCGGCGGCAGCGGCTCCGAGGACGGCCAGGAGGGCGGCGGCGGTGGCGGCGGCGGTGCCGTGGTGCCGATCGGCGCCTACATCAAGGACGACCTGGGACTGCGCTTCCAGCCGAACATCGTCTCGGTCCTCGCCGTCGGCGTCCCGCTGGTCTGGGTCTCCGGCAAGGCGCTCGCGCGGATCATCCGCGCGCTCAAGAAGTAGCAGCCCGGGCGCGGTCTCAGCGCTGGGGCCGCGCCGTGAACCAGGTCTTCTTCGTCCGGCCGAAGCCGACGATCAGCCGCTCGGCGTCGTTCGGCCGCCGCGGGTCGTAGATGACGGCGACGGGCTCACCCGCCATCCAGGCGTCGCCCCGCCGCTGCGGGGTCTTCACCAGGTGCCGCTCCTCGCCGTCGACGAGGCGGTAGGCGACGAGCAGACGCCCGAGATCGCGCGCCGCCGAGGCGTCTCCGCGGGACGGATCCTGCGCGACCACCCGACCGGACACCCGCGTGCCGTAGCTGAGCAGCTCGCGGCGGATCCGGAAGCGGCGCCGCCAGAGCAGCACCTGCAGGAGCACCACGAGGACCGCGGCGAGGACGAGCACCACCGACCACGACATGCTGTCTATGATTGCTGACGAACACGGGAGTCCGGTGCACCGGGCTGAGAGGAAGGCAGCAGCCTTCGACCGTCGAACCTGATCTGGGTCATGCCAGCGAAGGAACGTTTCGATCTCCTCTTCTTCGACCCGTGCCCCGTTTCGCTTCCACGAAAGGGCACGTCAGTGCAGAACACACCAGCGCAGAACACACCAGCGCAGAACACCGCCGCGCAGAACACCGCCGCGCAGAAGTCCACGCCCTCCTCCGCCGGCCGTCCCCGGGACCTCCGCTGGCGTGTCGTCGACATCGTCGTGGCCAGCGTCGTGGCCGTCGCCGCCGGCATCGTCTTCTGGGCGTGGGGCATCGCGACCAATGTCCTCGGCGTCGCGTTCGAGTTCCTCCCCGGGCTCGGCGGCCTCCTCGGCGGCGGCTGGCTCTTCGCCGGCGTGCTCGGCGGCCTCATCATCCGCAAGCCCGGCGCGGCGCTCTACACGGAGCTGCTCGCGGCGGTCGTCTCGGCGCTGATCGGCACGCAGTGGGGCTTCGCCGTCCTGCTCTCCGGCCTTGTCCAGGGCCTCGGCGCCGAGATCGTGCTCGCCCTCTTCCTCTACCGCAGCGGACGCTCGCTCGTCGCGATGCTCGCCGGAGCGGGCGCGGGCCTCGCCCTCGCCGTCAACGACCTGCTGGTCTACTACCCCGCCGTCGACGACCTGTTCCGCACGGTCTACGTCGTCTCGTCGCTCGTGTCCGGCGCCGTCCTCGCCGGCCTCCTGCCCTGGTTCGCGGTGCGCGGCCTCGCCGCCTCCGGGGCGCTGGACCGCTTCGTCTCCGGCCGGGAGGGCCGCGTGGTCGAGGGGGCGGGCGCGGGCGCTCGATGAGCGGCGCGTCGATCCGGGCCCGCGGCTGGAGCTGGCGCCACGCGGGCCGGTCGACCGCGGCCGTGACAGGGCTCGACCTCGAGGTGCGGCCGGGCGAGCGCGTCCTGCTCCTCGGCCCGTCCGGCGCGGGCAAGAGCACCCTCCTGCACGCGCTGGCCGGGGTGCTCGGCGGCGAGGAGGACGGCGCCGACGAGGGCGAGCTGAGCATCGACGGCGCCTCGCCTGCGGAGCGCCGCGGAGTGGCCGGACTCGTCCTCCAGGACCCGGACACCCAGGCCGTGCTGGCCCGCGTCGGCGACGACGTCGGCTTCGCCTGCGAGAACCTCGGGGTGCCGCGCGCGGAGATCCCGGCGCGGGTGCGGCGCGCGCTCGACGACGTCGGTCTCGACGTCGCCCTCGACCGCTCGACGTCCGCGCTCTCGGGCGGGCAGAAGCAGCGGCTCGCCCTCGCCGGCGTCCTCGCGATGCAGCCCCGCCTGCTGCTGCTCGACGAGCCGACCGCGAACCTCGATCCGCGCGGCGTCGAGGAGGTGCGCTCCGCGGTCGAGCGGACCACGGCGCGCACCGGCGCCACCCTGATCGTCGTCGAGCACCGCGTCGACGTCTGGATCGACCTCGTCGACCGGATCGTCGTGCTCGGCGCCGACGGCACGGTCGTCGCGGACGGCGAGCCGCGTCCCGTGATCGAGCGCGCCCGCGGTGTCCTCGTGGCAGCGGGTGTCTGGCTCCCCGGCGAGCACCCGGAGCGGCGCGTCGAGTCGCCGGCACCCGCATCGACCGCCCTCACCGCCGCCGCGCTCGATCTCGCCCGCCCCGTGTTCGGCCGCCGCACGCCGCCCCTCATCGCGACGGGCCTCGACCTGACGATCGACGCCGGCCGGGTGACCGCAGTGCTGGGCCCGAACGGCGCGGGCAAGTCCACGCTCGCCCTGACGCTCGCCGGTCTCCTCCCGCCGGCCGGGGGCGAGGTCGCGGCCTCCCCGTCGGTGCGCGACGGAGCGTCGCCGCACCCGCACCGCTGGAGCTCGCGACAGCTCGCCGATCGGGTCGCGATGGTCTTCCAGGAGCCGGAGCACCAGTTCCTCACGGCGCGGGTGCGCCAGGAGCTGCACCTCGGCGCTCGCGACGAGGCGGAGCGGCGCCGCGCCGACGAGCTGCTCGAGCGCCTGGGCCTCGCGCACCTCGCCGAGGCGAACCCCTTCACCCTGTCCGGCGGTGAGAAGCGGCGGCTCACCGTCGCGTCGGCGCTGGTCCGGCGTCCTGCCGTCGTCGTGCTCGACGAGCCGACCTTCGGCCAGGACCGGCGCACCTGGGACGTGGTCGTCGACCTGCTGGCCGAGCTGCGCGCGGACGGCCGCGCCGTGCTCGCCGTCACCCACGACGAGCACCTGGTGTCGGCCCTCGCCGACGCGGTGGTCCGCCTCGGCGAGCCGACGGTGGTGACTGGATGACGCTCCTGGACGCGATCCCGGCCCGCGGCCGCATCGCCCGCGCCAACCCCGTCGCGAAGCTCGTCGCGAGCCTCGTCATCGCCGTCGTCCTCATCCTGACGGTCGACGTCGTGTCCGCGGCGACCGCGCTCGCGCTCGAGCTGCTCGCGCTGCCCTTCGTCGGGCTCAGGTTCGGCGACCTGGTGCGCCGCACTGCTCCGGTCTGGATCGCGGCGCCGCTCGCGGGCATCACGACGGTGCTCTACGGCCGCGACAGCGGCGCGGTGCTGGGGCAGTTCCTCTTCGTCTCCGTCACCGAGGGCTCCGTCGCCCTCGGCGCCGCGATCGCCCTGCGCGTGCTCGCCATCGGCCTGCCGAGCGTCGTGCTGATCGCGACGACCGATCCGACGGATCTCGCGGACGGGCTCGCGCAGATCCTCCGGCTGCCGGCGCGCTTCGTCCTCGGCGGCCTCGCCGGGATGCGCCTCGTCGGCCTGCTCACCGACGACTGGCGCACCCTCGCGATGGCGCGCCGGGCGCGTGGCGTGGCCGACGGACGCGGACCGATCGCGGCGCTGAGGAGTCTCGGTGCCCGCAGCTTCTCGCTGCTGGTGCTGGCGATCCGGCGCGGCAGCCGCCTGGCCACGGCGATGGAGGCGAAGGGCTTCGGCTCGGACACGCCGCGGACCTGGGCGCGGGAGTCGCGTCTGGGCGCGTTCGACGGGCTGCTGATGCTGGGCGGCGCGGCGATCGCGGCGGTCGCGGTCACCGCGGCCGTGCTGACCGGCGCCTGGAGCTTCGTGCTGAATGGCTGACCCGAAGCACCTCACCGGGGCGACCGCGCGGATGCTCGCCGCCGGCCTCGTCGCCCGCCGGGCGCGCACGGTGCTGCTCGACGGCCCGAGCGGCTCGGGGAAGTCGACGTTCGCGCGGGCGCTGCTGGCGGAGCTGTCGCGGTCCGCCCGCGCTCCTGCGGCGACGCTCGTGCGGATGGACGACGTCTACCCCGGCTGGTCGGGGCTGGACCGCTCGGTCGCGATCGCGGCGGACCGGATCGTCCGGCCGCATGCGCTCGGGCTCGGCGCGCGCTGGCAGGCCTGGAACTGGGCGGCCGCCACGGCCGCTGGCCCGCGCACCGCCGAGGCACCGCTCCTCCTGCTCGAGGGCTGCGGCGCCGCGGGGGAGCGGAGCCGGCGCTTCGCCGATCTCACCGTCTGGATCGAGGCGGACGAGGCGCAGCGGAAGCAGCGCGCGCTCGCCCGCGACGGCGCGCTCTTCGAACCGCACTGGGACTCCTGGGACGAGCAGTTCCGGCGCTACTGCGCGCGGGAGCGTCCCCGCGAGGGCGCCGACCTGGTGCTGGACTCGAGCGACCCGGAGGCCATCGCTCCAGGCTGAGGGGTCAGGCCCAGCCGAGCTCGTGCAGCCGGTCGTCGTCGATGCCGTAGAAGTGCGCGATCTCGTGCACGAGGGTGACGTGGATCTCGTCGCGCAGCTCGTCGAGGGTCTCGCAGGCGGCGAGGTGCGGCTCGCGGTAGAGGATGATCCGGTCGGGCATCTCGCCGAAGCCGTAGCGCTCGCGCTCGGTCAGCGCGACGCCGTCGTAGAGCCCGAGCAGATCGAGCGAGCCGTCCTCGGGACGGTCCTCGACCACGAAGACCACGTTCTCGAGCCCGTCGACCATGTCGTCCGGGAGGGCGTCGAGCTCGGCGACGACCAGCGTCTCGAACTCGGCCTCGTCGAGGGTGAGCATCGCCTGGCCTCTCGTCGTCGATCGGGTAGGGGAGCGGTCGGATCTCCGGCGGTGGAAAGACGGAAGGCCCGGAGCCATCGACTCCGGGCCTTCCGAGCTGGTTCTTCTACAACTGGGGTGAGTAACGGGGCTCGAACCCGCGACCTCCTAGACCACAACCAGGCGCTCTGCCAACTGAGCTATACCCACCAGGACGGTGTTCCGCGGGGCGAACCCGCGAAGCAACTGTACGAGAGTACTACATCCGCGAGGCGAACTCGTCCACGACGGCGGCCGAGACGGCCTGCACCTCGGCGGAGGTGGGGCCCGGCTCGGGGACGAAGACGGCCCGGCGGTAGAAGCGGAGCTCGCGGATGCTCTCGAGGATGTCGGCGAGGGCGCGGTGGCCGCCGTGCTTGGCCGGGGCGTTGAAGTAGATGCGCGGGAACCAGCGGCGGGCCAGTTCCTTCACGGTCGAGACGTCGACGTTGCGGTAGTGCAGGTGCGCGTCGAGACGCGGCATGAACTTGACCAGGAACGCCCGGTCGGTGCCGATGGAGTTGCCGGCGAGCGGCGCCTGCTGCTCGGCGGGGACGTGCTTGAGCACGTACTCGAGCACCTCGTACTCGGCCTCGGCGACGCTCACGCCGTCCGGGATCTCCTTCAGGAGGCCCGACGTCTCGTGCATGTTCCGGACGAAGTCGCCCATGTTCTCCAGCGCCGACGCGTCGGGGCGGATGACGATAGACAGCCCCTCGTCGAGGGGTTCGAGATCGAAGTCGGTGACGATCACGGCGATCTCGACGAGCTCGTCGACGGCGAGGTCGAGTCCCGTCATCTCGCAGTCGATCCAGACAAGACGGTCGGGGGCGCTACTCATGCGCCGAAGTCTATCCGCGGCCACCGACACGGCCGGGGCGGCGGGGGAGCGCCTCCTAGAATCGTTCTCCGTGATGATCCTCGTCTGCGTGCTGCTGATCGCCAACGCCGTCTGGAACGCCGTCGTCTGGCCGCCGTTCCTCCGCCGGGTGCGCAAGGACCCGCGGGCCCGCGACGCGTCCGGCCGCGCCACGACGTTCCTCCGCGTCCACACGATCCTGATCGGCGTCTCGCTGCTGCTTGCGGCGGTGTCCCTGGTCGTCGGCGTGCTCGGTCTCGTGCGGGGCGCCTGACCCGGTCCCGCTGCCGGCGCCGTGGCGACGCCGCCTCGTGGAGGCGCCGTAGTAGCCTGGCGAGACGCCCCCGTAGCTCAGCGGATAGAGCAGCAGCCTTCTAATCTGACGGTCGCAGGTTCGAGTCC
Source organism: Rathayibacter sp. PhB179 (assembly GCF_004345345.1). Taxonomy (NCBI): domain Bacteria; kingdom Bacillati; phylum Actinomycetota; class Actinomycetes; order Micrococcales; family Microbacteriaceae; genus Rathayibacter; species Rathayibacter sp. PhB179. Next base: position 172,615 of record NZ_SLVD01000009.1, read on the forward strand.
TGCCGGGGGCACGAAAACGCTGGGACCCGGCCGGTCGCGGGGTCGCGTGAGACGTCCAGCCATCGCTTACTCATCGGAAACGTAGTGCAGCGCCCGCCCGCGACTGCTGATATCGGATGCGTCGCAGACGTACTCTGGCCGTGGCCGCTCGCGAACGCCAGGACGTCGAGGTCGATCATCCGCTCCCTCCGCGGCGGTCTGTCTCGGCGCCGTGACGGAAGTGGCCCGTCTCCGGCCCGGCCGCTTCCTCGTCGGCGTCGCGGTAGTCCTAAACGGACGAGTCGACGAAGACACGGGGGAGTTGGGGGTAGTTCGGATCGTAGGCGACTCCTATCTGACGTTCGTGCATCCGACCACCGACATCAGCGCTCCGCGCCGCGCCACGCGAGGAACGCCCCCGCGACGTCGTGCAGGGTGTCGCCGCCGCCAATGACCCAGCTGTCGCGGCTGATTATGCGTGCGTATGTCGTGAAGCCTTGATAGTCGCCAAGGCAGATCCAGCCGAAGTGTTCGCGCTTGTCGCAAGTAGACCACTCATCGGGAGTACCAATCGCCGGGTAAGGTTCGCGACAACAGGGTCGTGCAATTGCGCAGGTACGTCGATACCTTGCTCGCTGACGCCGATACCGGAATCACTTGCGTGTTAACTCTACCGATAGCCTCGGGGATGCTGCTCAGTTCGGTCGTCGCGTGATCAGCTCCGCGATGCTGGTGAGTAGTTGAGTTGCTCCGGTCTCATCGACTGATTTCCCCAAATCAGGTGGTGAGCCGAGGACTCTCCTTGCGAACGCTTCGTAGACGCGCGATTGAGCCTCGTGGTCGTTCATAGGATCGACAAAGGCCAGGAAGGATCTGAGTTGGACTGCGATTCCCTCGGCCCAAACGGCAGTCTGACGATGATGTGTTGATTGTCTAGCAAGATATGCGGCCAAAGCGGATAGAGCAGAAAGGAATGCCAGGTGGTAAAGGCTCTGACGCCAATCAAACACTCCGCTGGTACTACCGGGTGCAAGATACTCAACTGCAATGAGAGCGCTTGCGGCCGCCACGACCACTCCCAGGATGGTCATCGTCGAAACTCGAAAGCGTTTTGAGGTTTTATTCTCGTCCTCGGCGTAACGGCTGAAGGCAGATTCTAAGTCCGTAGCGCCGCGCTCACCCGCAGACCTCGCCGCGTTTTCGGCTGCGGTCTCCGCCCGCTGCGCCGCATCCGCAGCAATGCCTACTTGCGTGTCAACCCGCGCACTGAGCTCCTTCAGCGCACTCGTTGCCGAGGCCTCACTAGCGAGAACCGCGAATCGCACTCGAGAAGACGAGAAGATGCGAATCAATCGAAGCGACTCGTGTGGTAGGCCTGCTGAATTTGTCAACGTGATCATCTGCTCTTCGATTAAGATAATCAAAGACTCAAGCGAAGTACTGGCTTCGGCGAAGTGATCAAGCACTTCACTGTCAGACGAAGCAATGGAAAGCCGTTCTATCTCCCTGATTGCACTATCCGCTATTTCGGTCATCGAGTCTCGCCGAAGTTGAACTATAGCCCAGGTGTGTTCGCCCGAGAGTGACTCAAGTAGATCACTGAAGATCTGTGCGATTTGCGCGGCAGTGCTGCCGTAGGGCTTGGCTCGTATCACGCCCTTCCGTTTGTCCGCAAAATAGGTGGCGTACTGAGCAATTTCTTCTGAGGATAGGATCGGGCTCTCGTCAACTTCCATGAAGCGACTCTAGCGTCGCATTCAGCAGAGAGGCGACGCGGATGTCCCATCGTTGTTCTCGAAGAATTGGCGATCGGGCATTTGTGCTTCGGTGAGGTCCGTCAGGTCGCACTGGTGGGGCCGCCGCAGCCCGAGGAGGCGAACACGAGGGCGAGGTACGACTGCGGTGGTCGACGTCCGCGCCTCGAAGCTCTTCGTCGAGAAAGGTCACACCGGCTCCGTCGCCACCACCTGGGCCGTCGTGCCCGGAGGCACCCCGATCTCCTGACGCTCCATCAGTAGAAAGACACAACTCAGGTGCTCACCCAGACCGCCACCCGGCCCGTCCCGGTCGACAACGACGACGAGTCTTACCGCGAGCCACTCCACTTCGCGGCGCTGGCCGCGGAGTACGCCCTCCTCGCCGCGGTGGCCGCGGAAATAAAGGAGCGGCAGGAGTCAATCGCGAAGCAGCGGCGCGACGGCCACGGCTTCGGGACGCACGAGACGGGGAACCTTATGGTCGCGATCCAGTACAACCGCCGGCCGAACATGGCGGCGATCGAGAAGGACTACCCAACGGACTAGTGCGCCGCGATCTACGTCTCGAAATTCGACATGGCCGCGTTCGGGAAGTGAGTCGCCCCGATCATCTTCTAGAACTATCCGCTCTAGGAACCCTAGAAGGTCCTGATGAAGTGATGGGAACCGAATCAGCCCTCAGCGCCACCGCCATCGATCGTGCGGTCGAACGTGCTGCTCGCCGTCCCCCCATCGATCGTCTCGGTAGCTGCCTCGAGGTGCTCGATCCGCTCCAAGAGGTGACCGACCATCGCGGTGAGGTAGGAAATCGTCGTCGTTTCTTGGTACTCCCTGTCGGCTTCTGTGCCGACAGTGATGGACATTCGCGGCGCACGCATCTGCTGCACGCGGTTCACGTCGGCGTAGTAGTCGGCGGAGGTCTTGCGCTCAAATTCGTCAGGCATGGCGGGACTCTACAGGCGGTGGCCCCTCGCTGACTATCACCGTTCTCTTTTGTGACGCGGGCGGTTCTTCGTCCGGCGCGACGTCGGCCTCGGGCTCGTCGTCCGCATGGCAGCGAACCACTGAACTCTCGCGACCGAAACCCACAACACCAGCTACCCGGAAACCGACCACGAGTGTGCCAGCTTCTTCGTCGACCGGATCAACTTCATGGCCGGCGCCGGCACCCGCATGGGCGAGGTCTTCGCCCTCCGTTGGACCGACGTCGACGTGTACGCCGCGACCGCGACGATCAACGGGACCACCCTCTGGACCGAGGGCGCCGGCATGAGCGTCCAGACGCACCCGAAGTCGTCGACGTCGCGGCGCCGCCTCCTGCTCCCCGACTTCGTCGCCGAGATGCTCGCCGCCCGCGACCGCGACGGCGAGCTCGTGTTCCCGTCCCTGTTCCTCGACCGGTCGACGTCCGCGACCCGAACAAATTCCGGAAGCAGCTGCGCCGCTTTACTGCGGGCACCGAGTGGGACTGGGTGACGCCGCACACCTTCCGCAAGTCCGTCATTACGCTCGTCGAGGACCTCGGCGAGGTGTCCCGGCAGCTCGGCCACGAGGGCGTCAAGATCACCGAGCGGCGCTACCGGGTGAAGACGCACGAAGGCCCCGACCTCCGCGCACGCCTGCAGCTCACGGCCACCGGGTGACGGGGGTCGGGGCGCTCATCGTTTAGTCGACGGAAACAGGGCCAGGAGCCGCGATCGGCGACCAGGCACCGCGAGATAGCGGGACCGATTCGGCCTGATCAGCGGCAGTAATGAGGAGGGTCGGCCACGGGGTCGGCAAGACATCGACCGGTAATCTGACGGTCGCAGGTTCGAGTCCTGCCGGGGGCACTTCCGCGTCACGACGACCGCGGCGATCGCTCCGCCCGCCCGTCGGATCCTCTCCGTCGAGCCCCGTCCGCTCGTGCCACCCGGACGCGGGTCGGCAGGTCCCCCGGACGCGGGCTCGCGGTCCGCGCGGCGCTAGCACAGTGCAGATATCTGAGCAACACCGGCGTGTTTCGCCGCATCAGCCGTTTCGCCCCTCCACCCGCCCCTAGGCTGATCGAGCACCGGAATTACAACGACGTAAGAAACGGAGGTACGACCATGTTGCTCCTCGCCATCCTCGGCGGAATCGCCGTCGCGTGGACGATCATCGCGGCGCCCCTCGCTGTGCTGGTCGGTCGAGTCGCTCGTGCTCGAGATGCGCACGTCTGAGGCGTACGAACTGCACCACGGAGAAGGCCCCGATCGCACTCGCGATCGGGGCCTTCTCTTCTTCCCGGGGACGGCTACTCGGCCGGGCGGGTGGTCGCGGCGCTCTGATCGCGTTCGGCTGAGCGCTCGTCCGGCTCCTCCGCGGAGTCCGCCTCCGTGCTCGTGACGCGCTGCTCGACGGGCGGCAGCTCCTCGACGGGCCGCTCGCGCGACGGGACGTCGAGTCGGTCGACGTCGGCCATGAGTCGGCGCGTTTCGTCGTTGTGCGGTCCGTCGGAGACGGGCGGCAGGACGATGGTCGGCGTCGACGGCCGCTCGAAGGCGGTGGTCGGCTCGGTCGAACTGGCGCCGACGACCACCGGGGTGGCCGCCGCCGTGGAGGGAGTCGGACGGACGGGCTCCGGGGCGCGGTCGGCCGAGCCCTCCGTCGAGCCCGACGTCGACCCGGTGGTCTTCGCGGCCTCGGGGCGCGAGGTCTCCGAGAAGCGCCAGCGCTCGAGGTCGGCGAGGAACGCCTTCCGGGCGCGGTTCGGCTTGTCGCGCCAGAGCACGAGGCGGTCGCGGAACTCGCCGACGCTCGCCTGCGTCTGGTACCCGCCGGTCGACGAGGTGTGCTTGAGGTCGGCGAGCTCGTGCGCGGCCCAGTTGGCGGCGACTCCCGAGCCCTTGACGGGGAGCAGGCGGAGGTGCGTCTCGGCCTGCGCGGCGGCTCGATCGCTCAGGATGCGCTCGGACTGGCTGAGCACGTTCCAGGCGGAGGCGTCGACCGCGGCATCGATCAGCGTCGCAATGACCGCGTTCTTGCGCTCGTGCTCCTGCTGCCGGATGAGGCGCGCGATCGCCGAGCGGAGGACGAGCGCAGCCAGGATCACCCCAATGATCACGGCGAGGAGGACGAGTGCGCCGACGAACACCGACTGGCGCCCTTCAGCCGTCTGGACCCAGGTCACGAATTCGTTCCACCACTGCATGAGCCGAACGTTAGCCCGGGGCCCGGCGGCACACCGGTCAGGCGCGCCGCCCCCCGGGGGATCGGCGCGCCGAGCCGGGGCTCAGGCGACCCGGAAGACCTCGACGGCGTCCTCGACGCTCCAGAACTCGCCGATCTCGGCGCCGGCCGGCATGCCCGCGCGCAGCAGCCGGGCGCGGTACTTCTCGCCCTGCGGGCCCTCGACGAGCTCGACGTGCCCGACTATCGAGCCGGCTCCGGTGCTCACGCGCCAGAGGCGGGCGTTCACACGGGTGAGGGTGGGCGGGACGCGGGTGGCGTGAAGGGTGGTGAGGGACACTGCTTCCTCCTGCTGGTCGTCGAATGCGGGAGCACCCACCGGCCGAGTGCTCTCGCAGACTACGAGCGACCACCGACATCGCCGCCGGACCGCGGCGGCCGGTTCGGAGACGTCAGCCGGGAGCGTCAGTTCAGCGACGTCCCGTGCACCGCGAACTCCTCGATCGCGGCGGTCTCCGACTCGGTCAGCGGTCCGGCCTCGAGGGCCGCCACGTTCTGCTCCAGCTGGGCGACGCTCGAGGCGCCGATGATGGCGCTGGTGACCGTCGGCACGCGCAGGACCCAGCTCAGGGCGAGCTGCGCGAGGGTCTGGCCGCGGCCCTCGGCGATCGCGTTCAGACCGCGGGCCCGCTCGAGGTACTTCTCGTCGATCCGATCGGAGGAGAGGAAGCGCGAGGTCGCCGCGCGGGAGCCCGCGGGCACCGTGCCGTCGAGGTAGCGGTCGGTCAGCAGGCCCTGGGCGAGCGGCGAGAAGACGATGCAGCCCGTGCCGATCTCGTCCAGGACCGGGAAGAGGCCGTCCTCGATGTGGCGGTCGAAGAGGGAGTAGCGCGGCTGGTGCAGCAGCAGGTGCACGCTGCTGCCGGCCAGGGCGGCCTCGGCGGCGCGGGTCTGCTCCGGGCTGTAGTTCGAGATGCCGACGTAGAGCGCCTTGCCCTGCTCGACGGCCGAGACCAGCGCGCCCATCGTCTCCTCGATCGGCGTCTCGGCGTCGGGGCGGTGCGAGTAGAAGACGTCGACGTAGTCGAGTCCGAGCCGGGTCAGGCTCTGATCGAGCGAGGAGAGCAGGTACTTCCGCGAGCCGCCGTCGCCGTAGGGACCCGGCCACATGTCGTAGCCGGCCTTGGACGAGATGATCATCTCGTCGCGGTAGGGGCGGAAGTCCTCGGCGAACAGGCGGCCGAACGCCGTCTCGGCGGCGCCGTAGGGCGGGCCGTAGTTGTTCGCGAGGTCGAAGTGGGTGATCCCCAGGTCGAACGCGCGGCGCAGGATCGCGCGCTGGGTGTCGAGGGGACGATCGGATCCGAAGTTGTGCCAGAGGCCGAGCGAGAGGGCGGGCAGCTTCAGCCCGCTCCGTCCAGCGCGTCGGTAGTCCATGGCGTCGTAGCGGGCGGGGGCGGCGTCGTAGCTCACGCGCCGACTCTATTCCAGCGCCCGAGCCGTGCGGAATGCGCACAGCCCCGGAGGTGTTGGATCGAGAGACGTGCCCGGCACCCCGGCCGCGTCGATGCGACAGGAAGTGAGTCACACGCAATGCGCACATTCGTACTCGCCGGAGGATGCTTCTGGTGTCTGGACGCCGTCTACCGCGTCCTCGACGGCGTGACCGACGTCGTCTCCGGCTACACCGGCGGAGCGACCCCGAACCCCGACTACGAGTCCGTCTGCACGGGCCGCACCGGGCACGCGGAGGCCGTCGCCGTCACCTTCGACCCCGAGGTCATCCCGGAGCAGGTGATCCTCGACGTGTTCTTCACGCTGCACGACCCGCGGCAGCTCAACCGCCAGGGCAACGACGTCGGGACGCAGTACCGCTCGGCCATGTACTACTCCTCCGACGAGGAGAAGGAGCTGTTCGAGACCGCCCGCGACCGCGCCTCCGAGTGGTGGGACGGCCCGATCGTCACCGAGATCGCGCCGCTGAGCGTCTATCACGAGGCCGAGGACTACCACCAGGACTTCTTCGCCAAGAACCCCGGCCAGGGCTACTGCCTCGCGGTGGCGCTGCCGAAGGTGAACAAGATCCGCAGGTCGTACTCCAAGTACATCCTCGCCTCCTAGCTCTCCTCCCCAGGCGACGATGTCGCCGGCTCTCCACCGAAGGGCCCGCCTCCACCACGGAGGCGGGCCCTTCGTCGCGACACTGTCCCTGCGTCGCCCGGGTGGTTCCGGCCCCCTCCGCCCGGGCGGCGTCCCCGTCGCAGTCGCGTCGGGAGCAGAGGAGCGCCGCCCGTGGGCGGCGACCGAGGAGAGGACAGCAGCATGACCGACACCCTGACCGTCATCGGAGTCATCGGGACCGAGCCGCGCAGCGTCGACACGGCGAGCGGCACCGCGATGACGACCTTCCGCCTGGCGTCCGCCCAGCGGCGCTACGACCGCTCCACTCAGCGCTGGGTGGACGGCTCGACCAACTGGTACACCGTGAACGCCTTCAACGGGCTGGCGGGCAACGCCCTGGCCTCGCTCGCGCGCGGCGACCGCGTCCTCGTCACCGGGCGCCTCTCCGTCCGCTCCTGGGAGTCCGGCGGCAAGACGGGGACGGACGTGAGCGTGATCGCCGAGGGCCTCGGCCACGACCTGGCCTGGGGCACGACCCGCTGCACCCGGACGGTCGGGCGGGCGAAGGCGGCAGCCCCCGAGGCGGCAGCGCCGGAGGCGGCCACGACCGGCGCGAGCGGCTGGAGCCCGGAGGCGCCGGCCGCCGTCGAGGGCGCGACCTCCGCGTCCTCCGGCGGCGACTGGGGCGCAGCGCGCGCCTCCGCGTCGGAGCCGTCCGAGGCCTCGTTAGACTCGGCCGACGCCCCGTTCTGACGCGGCGTTCGGCGTGCGTCCGGCCGCCGCGGGAGGGATTCGAGTGAGCACACGGACCGTCGTCCGCGCCGGCCTGCGAGCGGGAGCGGTGCTCGCGCTGCTGACCGGGATCGCCGGCTGCACGGCCCCCGCCGCGCCTCCCGCCGCGGAGAGCCCGTCGGCGTCGGCCGCCCCGTCCACCGAGGAGCCGGCCACCCCGGTCGCGCTCGTGCCCGGCGGCACCGCCGAGGAGAACCTCCCCTTCTTCCGGGAGATCGTCACCGCCGCCGCCGGCTCCGACCCGGAGACGCCCGGCCGGAGCGTCGTCGACGCTCTCGTGGCCGCCGGCTTCGCGAAGGAGTCGATGCAGCTCACCGCCGACGAGACCTCGGTCGGCCTCGAGGCGGACTCCGTGCAGGTCTCGGTGAAGGCGAGCGACGCCTGCCTCATCGGGCAGTACGGGCCGAAGGTGGACGGCGTCCGCGCGGTCGTCGCAGCGCCGATCGCGACCGGCGCCTGCCTCATCGGCAGCACCGTCCCGCTCGACGGCTGAGCCGACGGCCGGAGCCGGAGCAGCGAGCCGAACGCTCCGCGCGTCCAGCCGGTATCCTCGGTACCGGCCCGGCCTCCGACCTTCCCGCCCGCGCTCCCGCGTGCGGTGGTCGATCACCGGCGACATTCCGGCCGAGGGGCACCCGACGAACGGGACGCCCGCGGCGGAGAGCGGGGCTCCGAGAACGTACGAGCGGTTGAGGGACTGAAGTGGCTGAATACATTTACTCGATGGTGCGCGCCCGCAAGGCGGTCGGCGACAAGCTGATCCTGGACGACGTCACGATGTCGTTCCTGCCCGGGGCGAAGATCGGCGTGGTCGGCCCGAACGGCGCAGGCAAGTCGACGATCCTGAAGATCATGGCGGGGCTCGACACCCCCAGCAACGGCGAGGCGCGGCTGAGCCCGGGCTACACCGTCGGCATCCTGATGCAGGAGCCGGAGCTCGACGAGACCAAGACGGTGCTCGAGAACGTCCAGGAGGGCGTCGGCGAGATCAAGGGCAAGATCGACCGCTTCAACGAGATCTCGCTGGCGATGGCCGACCCGGACGCCGACTTCGATACGCTCCTCGCCGAGATGGGCACCCTGCAGGAGGCCATCGACGCCGCCGACGCCTGGGACCTCGACTCCCAGCTCGAGCAGGCGATGGACGCGCTGCGCACCCCGCCGGGCGACTCGCCCGTCACCAGCCTCTCCGGCGGTGAGAAGCGCCGCGTGGCGCTGACCAAGCTCCTGCTGCAGAAGCCCGACCTGCTGCTGCTCGACGAGCCCACCAACCACCTGGACGCCGAGAGCGTGCTCTGGCTCGAGCAGTTCCTCTCCAAGTACCCCGGTGCCGTCCTCGCCGTGACCCACGACCGGTACTTCCTCGACAACGTCGCGGAGTGGATCGCCGAGGTCGACCGCGGCCACCTCTACCCCTACGAGGGCAACTACTCGACCTACCTCGAGAAGAAGAGCGCCCGCCTCGAGGTGCAGGGCAAGAAGGACGCGAAGCTCGCCAAGCGCCTGACCACCGAGCTCGAGTGGGTCCGCAGCAACGCGAAGGGCCGCCAGACCAAGTCGAAGTCGCGCCTCGCGCGCTACGAGGAGATGGCGGCGGAGGCCGAGAAGACGCGCGTCCTCGACTTCGAGGAGATCGTCATCCCGGTCGGCCCGCGCCTGGGCTCGCAGGTCATCGACGCGAAGAAGCTGCACAAGTCCTTCGGCGACCGCGTCCTGATCGACGACCTCAGCTTCACCCTCCCGCGCAACGGCATCGTCGGCGTCATCGGCCCGAACGGCGTCGGCAAGACCACGCTCTTCAAGACGATCGTCGGCTTCGAGCCGCTCGACTCGGGCGACCTCAAGATCGGCGATACGGTCGACATCTCCTACGTCGACCAGACCCGCGGCGGCATCGACCCGAACAAGAACCTCTGGGAGGTCGTCTCCGACGGGCACGACTACATCCAGGTCGGCAAGACCGAGATCCCCTCGCGGGCCTACGTCTCGCAGTTCGGCTTCAAGGGCCCGGACCAGCAGAAGCGTGCCGGCATCCTCTCCGGTGGTGAGCGCAACCGCCTCAACCTGGCGCTGACGCTCAAGCAGGGCGGCAACCTGCTCCTGCTCGACGAGCCCACCAACGACCTGGACATCGAGACGCTCGGCAGCCTCGAGAACGCACTGCTCGAGTTCCCCGGCTGCGCCGTGGTGATCACCCACGATCGCTGGTTCCTCGACCGGATCGCGACGCACATCCTCTCCTACGAGGGCACCGAGGAGGACCCGGCGAACTGGTACTGGTTCGAGGGCAACTTCGAGTCGTACGAGCAGAACAAGATCGAGCGCCTCGGTCCGGACGCGGCGAAGCCGCACCGCTCCGCGTACCGCAAGCTCACCCGCGACTGATGCGCCTGCACGTCGCCATCCCGCTGCGCTGGTCGGACTTCGACGCCTACGCGCACGTCAACAACGCCGAGATGCTCCGCCTGCTCGAGGAGGCGCGCATCCAGGCGTTCTGGCGCCCCGACTCCCCGGAGCCGGGCGGAAGGGCGACGGCGGTGCTCGACGCCCGGCCCGGCGCGCGCACGATCAGCCTGATCGCGCGGCAGGAGATCGAGTACCTCGCGCCGATCCCGTACATGCGCGCCCCGCTCGACATCGAGCTGTGGATCGGGCGGATCGGCGGCGCGAGCCTCGAGGTCTGCTACGAGCTGTACTCGCCGACCGGCGTGGAGCCGCGCGTGCTCTACACCAAGGCCGCAACGACGCTCGTCATGGTGACCGCTGCGACGGGTCGCCCGGAGCGCATCCCGGAGGAGCTCCGCGAGGTCTGGGCGCCGTACGTCGAGGAGCCCGTCGCCTTCTCCAAGCGGAGCTGATCGCGCGTCCCGCCCGGCGGGCGCTCCCGGCGTGAGCCGGACTGCTCAGCCGAGCGGGACGCGGACCATGCCCTCCTGGGCGACGCTCGCCACCAGGCGGCCGTCCCGGGAGTAGATCCGGCCGAGCGAGAGCCCGCGGCCGCCGGAGGCGCTCGGCGACTCCTGCACATAGAGCAGCCACTCGTCGACGCGCGCGGGGCGGTGCCACCACATCGCGTGGTCGAGGCTCGCGATGCGCAGTCCCGGGGTGATCCAGGCCGCACCGTGCCGCCGCAGCGTCGACTCGAGGATCGTGTAGTCGCTCGCGTAGGCGAGGGCGGCGCGGTGCAGCAGCGCGTCGTCCGGCAGCGGGCCGAGCGCGCGCATCCAGACGCACTGGTGCGCCGTGCGGCTCGGATCGGCGCGGAGGTACACCGGCTGCTCGACGTGGCGGACGTCGAACGGCCGCTGCGTCGCCCAGAAGCTGCCGACCGGGTGGTCGACGCCCTTCAGCACCTCGGCGGTGCTCGGCAGCGACTCCGGATCGGGCACGCCCTCCGGCATCGGCGTCTGGTGGTCCAGGCCCTCGTCCTCGGTCTGGAACGACGCGATCATCGAGAGGATCGGCGCCCCGTTCTGATAGGCCTGCGTCCGCCGGGTGGCGAACGAGCGGCCGTCGTGGATGCGGTCGACCGAGAAGGTGATCGGCTGCGAGACGTCGCCCGGGCGGAGGAAGTAGCCGTGCATCGAGTGCACGCTGCGCTCGTCCACGGTGCGGCCGGCGGCGATCAGCGACTGCGCCAGCACCTGGCCGCCGAAGACGCGGCCCTCCGGCATCCACTGCGAGGGGCCGGTGGAGATGTCCTCGCTGGTGCGCGCGCCCGTGTCGACCAGATCGAGGGCGGTGAGGAACGAGGAGAGCGGATCGGACACGGGACCTCCGGGGTGTCTGCCGATCAGGAGAGCGGCCTCGGGTAAGTTTATCGACGCGATGATGTCGTCCTTCTCCCTGGCGGATCCGCCCAGCCTCTCCGATCTGCGCGTGTTCCTCGGCCGGTCCGCGCGTGTCGAGGACGGCGCCGTGCGCCTCCTCGCGCAGGATCGCATCCTGGCCGCGTACACCGCGATCCTCCAGCCGCGCGGCCTGCTCGACCGGTCCTCCACCGTGCTCGGCCTGCGCGTCTTCGCGCTCGACGAGCCGACCGCCTTCGACCGGGTGGTGCCGATCCGCGCGCTCTCCGACCGGCTCGCCCGCCTGCAGTGGGAGCCCGGGGGAGCGGACGGCAAGCCGGTCGTGCTGCCTGACGGCGACGACGCCACGGCGGGCGCCTGGGCCGGCATCTCGCCGCCGCGCGGCGGCTGGCAGCGGCGCGAGCCGGTCGACCCGGCGTTCCTCGAGAAGGTCGCCCGCGACGGCATCGACGAGATCGCCGCGGCGGTCGGCTCCGAGACCGGCGAGCAGATCGTCGGCCGCGTGCGCTCCACCGTCTGGGGCCGTCCGCTCGACGGTCTCGAGGACGTGCCCGCCGGCGCCGCCTTCGCGCTGTTCGCGCTCGGCTTCCTCGGCGCCGACGACCCCGTCGCGCTGCTCGAGAGCGGCCAGTGGCGGCGGCTCACCTCGCGGCGCGGGCACGTGCTCGTCCGCACCCCCGCCTGACCCGACGCCGGCGGGAAGCGCCGAGCGCTACTCCTCGAAGGTGTTGACCATCGCGTGCGCCGCGCGCTCCAGGTAGTCCCAGAGCATCGCGTCGTCGGCCGGAGCCAGCTCCAGCTCGTCGACCGCGACCCGCATGTGCGCGAGCCAGTGGTCGCGCGCCTCCGGGTTCACCTTGAAGGGCTGGTGCCGCATCCGCAGGCGCGGGTGCCCGCGCTCCTGGCTGTAGGTGCCGGGGCCGCCCCAGTACTGCTCGAGGAAGCCGGTGAGCCGCTGGATCGCGCCCTCGAGGTCGTGCTCGGGGTACATCGGCCAGAGGACCTCGTCCTCGCGGACGCCCTCGTAGAAGCGGCGGACGAGACGCTCGAAGGTCGGTCGCCCGCCGAGGTGCTCCCAGAAGGAGCGCATCGGGGGAGTGCCGCCGATCTGCAGGCCGCTCACGAGCGCGGTCCCGTCTGCGGCGGCACGGAGCCGCCGTCCTGCGGACGCTCGGTGGACTCGGTCGCCTTCGGCCGCCGCAGAGCACGCGGCAGGCGCACCGGCTTCCCGTGCTCGGTCGTGACCGTGGCGGTCGGCGTCGTGCGCGGTCCCTTCACGCCGCCGACGCTCGTCGCGCCCTCGAAGCCGCTGAGCACCACCGCGCTGAGCGAGGGCAGCTTGACGTCGAGCGTGTCGAGGGCGCGCTTGAGACGGATGCGGAGCTCGCGCGCGACGTCGTCCTTCGCGGTGGTGCGGGTCTTCAGCACCACGCGGATGACCAGCGCGTCGTCGGCGATCGACTCGAGGCCCCACAGCTCGGGCTTGTCGATGATCCGGGCCCGCCAGCGGCTGCTCGAGGCGAGCTCGTTCGCGGTGCTGAGGATCGTGCTCTGCACCGACTCCAGGTCGGTCTCGTAGGGCACGGCGAGGTCGATGATCACTCGCGACCAGCCCTGCGACATGTTGCCGACCCGGACGATCTCGCCGTTGCGGACGAACCAGAGCGTGCCGTTGACGTCCCGGATCTGGGTGATCCGGACGCCGACGTTCTCGACCACTCCCGTGGCCTGGCCGGTGTCGACGACGTCGCCGACGCCGAGCTGGTCCTCCGCGACCATGAACAGGCCGTTGAGGACGTCCTTGACGATGTTCTGCGCGCCGAAGCCGAGGCCGGCGCCGAGCGCGGCGGTCAGCAGCGCGAAGGAGCCGATCAGAGTGTTGTCGATGGTGTTCACGATCATCACGACGGCGATGACCACGATGAGGATCGAGCTGATGTTGTTGAGGATCGAGCCGAGGGTCCTCGTGCGCTGCACGACCCGGACGGCCGCGAGCGGGGAGGCGGCGATCGCCTGCGTGTCCTCGACCCGCTGGCGCTTCTTCACCCCCGAGACGATCTGGTCGACGACCCGCCCGACGACGAAGTGCGCGATGACGCGGGCGAGCAGGGCGCCGAGCACGATCGCGAGGACGGCGACGCTCTTCCAGAAGAGCTCGGAGTCGAAGAAGGAGATGGTCGCGGCGACGGGGTCTGGGGTGGAGGTCTCGAGTAGCAGCATCCCGTCCAGGTTAAGGGACGCGCGCTGGCCGGCTCCGGTGACGCCGGAACGACGCCGAGCGGCGTCCGAGGGATAGATTCGACGAGGGCCTGCCGGGCCCCCGAACTCCGCACCCGAACTCCGCCCCAGGGGAAGGACGCCCGATGCTCCACTCCACCCGGACTCCCGCCGAGAAGCGCCGCCTCTTCCGCGAGCGGCTCGCGACCGGCGAGCTGCTGCAGCTGCCGGGGGCGTTCACCCCGCTGTCGGCGCGGCTGATCGAGGAGAAGGGCTTCGACGGCGTCTACGTCTCGGGCGCGGTGCTGTCGGCCGAGCTCGGCCTGCCGGACATCGGCCTGACCACGCTGAGCGAGGTCGCGGGCCGCGGCCAGCAGATCGCGCGGATGACCGATCTGCCCGTCCTGATCGACGCCGACACCGGCTTCGGCGAGCCCCTCAACGTCGCGCGCACCGTGCAGATGCTCGAGGACGCCGGAGTGACGGCCCTGCACATCGAGGACCAGGTCAATCCCAAGCGCTGCGGACACCTCGACGGGAAGGCCGTCGTCGACGAGAGCACCTCCGTGCGGCGCATCGCCGCCGCGGTCGACGCCCGCCGCGATCCGGGTCTCGTGATCATGGCCCGCACCGACATCCGTGCCCTCGACGGGCTGCAGGCCGCGATCGACCGGGCGAAGCGCCTCGTCGACGCCGGTGCCGACGCGATCTTCCCCGAGGCGATGCGCGACCTCAGCGAGTTCGAGGCCGTCCGCGCCGCGATCGACGTCCCGGTCCTGGCGAACATGACCGAGTTCGGCAAGAGCGAGCTCTTCACGACGCAGCAGCTCGCCGACGTCGGGGTGAACATCGTGATCTACCCGGTGTCGCTGCTCCGCATCGCGATGGGCGCGGCGATGCGCGCGCTCGACGCGCTGAAGGCCGAGGGCTCGCTGCAGTCCGAGGTCGCCGGGATGCAGACCCGGGCCGAGCTCTACGAGCTGCTCGACTACTCGTCCTACAGCCGCTTCGACGAGGGCGTCTTCGACTTCAGCCTCGCCGGCCACCACGGCGCCTGAGCCACGACCCACCCCGGCGGCCCCGGCCGCCGATCCGATCGCGAAGGAGCGAGCGATGAGCACCACCGAGCAGGACATCCGCAAGGGACTCGTGGGGGTCGTCGTCGACACCACGGCGATCTCGAAGGTCGACCCGGAGTCGAACTCGCTGCTGTACCGCGGCTATCCGGTGCAGGAGCTGTCGGCGTCCTGCTCCTTCGAGGAGGTGTCCTGGCTGCTGTGGAAGGGCGAGCTGCCGACTCCGGCCGAGACCGAGGAGCTCCGCGCCTTCGAGCGCGCGCACCGGGAGCCGGCGCCGGAGGTGCGCGCGGTGGTCGAGCTGCTGCCGGTGACGGCGCATCCGATGGACGTCGTTCGCACTGCGGTGAGCGTGCTGGGCGCGCTCGAGACGGACCCCGAGGACGAGTCGCCGGAGGCGGTCCTGCAGCGCTCGATGCGGCTCTGGGCGGTGCTGCCCGCCGTCGTCGCCGCGATCCAGCGCCGCCGGCACGGGCAGGAGCCGATCGCCGCGCGCGACGATCTCGACTACTCGGAGAACTTCCTCTGGATGACCTTCGGCGAGCTGCCCGACCCGGTGGTCGTCGATGCCTTCCGGGTGTCGCTCGTGCTGTACGCCGAGCACTCGTTCAACGCCTCGACCTTCACGGCGCGCGTCGTCACCTCGACGCTCTCGGACGTCCACTCGGCGGTGACGGCGGCGGTCGGCGCGCTGAAGGGGCCGCTGCACGGCGGCGCGAACGAGGCCGTCCTGCACGTCTTCGACGAGATCGGCCTCGGGCCGGAGGCGGGTCCCCGCGCGCGGGCCTGGCTGGCGGTGGCGCTCGGGGCGAAGCGCAAGGTGATGGGCTTCGGCCACCGCGTCTACAAGTCGGGCGACTCGCGCGTGCCGACGATGGAGGCGGCGCTCCGCCGGGTCGCGGACCAGGCCGGGGCGGACGACATGCTCGAGCTCTACGACGCGCTGGCCGCGGAGATGGCCGAGCGCACGGGCATCCTGCCGAACCTCGACTACCCGTCCGGTCCGGCCTACCGCCTGATGGGCTTCGACACGGAGCTCTTCACCCCGCTCTTCGTCGCGGCCCGCGTCGTCGGCTGGACCGCGCACGTCCTGGAGCAGCGCGCCTCGAACGCGCTCATCCGCCCGCTGTCCGCGTACGACGGCCCGGCCCGCCGCACGGTCCCGGAGCGCTGACCCCCCGCATCTCGCCGTCCTGCGGAGCCGGCGCGGTCGGCGCGGTTCCCAGTGCGCGCTGCGCGCGCCTCCCATGCTGGTCGAGTAGCCGCGCAGCGGCGTATCGAGACCCACCCTCCTGGTGGCGGGGGATCTCGATACGCGCGCTGTGCGCGCTACTCGATCAGCATGGAGGGGCGCCACCGCCGCGTGATGATCAGCAGGAAGGGGCGCCACCGGCGCGTGATCCGCGGGCTGCGCATGCTGGTCGAGTAGCCGCGCAGCGGCGTATCGAGACCCACCCCTCCTGGTGTCGGTGGATCTCGATACGCGCGCTGCGCGCGCTACTCGATCAGCAGGGCCGACGCGCTCAGAGCGCCGCGTCGCGCTCCTGCGCGCGCAGGGCGCGCTCGACGCCGGCCAGGTTCTCGATCACGAGGCGGCGCAGCGCCGGCACGTCGGGGTTCGCGTCGAGCCACGCGCGGGTGACGTCGACGATCGCGGGCGTCGGCGTCGCCGCCGGGTAGAAGCCGACGACGAGGTACTCCGCGATCTTGTAGCTCTTCGCGTCCCACAGCGAGCGGAGGGCGTCGAAGTACACCGGCACCATGGCCTCGAGGACGGCGGGGTCGCTGGTGTGCTGGAAGCCGAGACCCGTCGCGCGCACGATGGTGTTCGGCGCCGAGTCGTCGAGCGTCACCGAGTCCCAGGCCGCGCGCTTGGCCTCCGCCGTCGGGATCGCCGCGCGGGCGTTCGCCGCGGACTGCGCACCGGTCGCCGTGTTGTCGGCCGCGAGCGCCGCGTCGATGTCCGAGGCGTCCGCCCGTCCGCCGGCCACGAGCGCGATCAGCAGCTCCCAGGAGAGGTCGGTGTCGATCTCGAGCCCCGGCAACGTCGTGGTCCCGTCGCGCAGCGCCTGCACCGCGTCCAGGTGCGCGGGCGTCGTGGCGACCGCGGCGAGCACCTTCACGAACTGGAACTGCGCGTCGCTGCCGGCCTCGGCGCCCTGCGCCAGCGTCCACAGCCGGTCGCCCACCTCCGCGAGGACCTCGTCGCGGTGCTCCGGCGCGACGTACTGCGAGGCGGTGCTCACGAGCTGGCCGAGTACCGTGCGCAGCGTCGTCGACTCGGTCTCGGTCGCGATGTTGCCGAGCACGAGGCGGACGAAGTCGCGCGGCGCCGACTCGGCGTCGCGGGTCGCGTCCCAGACCGAGCCCCAGACCAGCGAGCGCGCGAGCGGGCTGCTGATGCTCGCGAGGTGCTCGATCGCGACGGCGAGCGAGGCGTCGTCGAGCCGGATCTTCGCGTAGGCGAGGTCGTCGTCGTTGAGCAGCACCAGCGCGGGGCGGGTGCGGCCGATCAGCTCGGGCACCTCGGTGCGCTCGCCGTCCACGTCGAGCTCGAGACGGTCGATGCGCACGAGGCGGTCGCCCTCGAAGTCGTAGAGGCCGATCGCGAGGCGGTGCGGGCGGATCGTCGGGTAGTCGGCGACCGCGCTCTGCAGGATCGCGAACGAGGCGATGGCGCCCTCCTCGTCGACCACGATCTCGGGCCGGAGCGTGTTCACGCCGGCCGTCTCGAGCCACTGCGCCGACCACTCGGTCAGGTCGCGGCCGCTGGTCGCCTCGAGCTCGACCAGCAGGTCGCGCAGCTCGGTGTTCGAGAACGCGTGCTTCACGAAGTACTCGTGCACGCCGGCGAGGAACTCCTTCTCGCCGACCCAGGCCACCAGCTGCTTGAGCACCGAGGCGCCCTTGGCGTAGGTGATGCCGTCGAAGTTGACCTGGACGTCCTCGAGATCGTTGATCGTCGCGACGATCGGGTGCGTCGAGGGCAGCTGGTCCTGGCGGTAGGCCCAGCTCTTCTCCATCGCGGCGAAGGTGGTCCAGGCCTCGGTCCACTCGGTCGCCTCGGCGGTCGCGAGGGTGGAGGCGTACTCGGCGAACGACTCGTTCAGCCAGAGGTCGTTCCACCACTTCATGGTCACCAGGTCGCCGAACCACATGTGCGCGAGCTCGTGCAGGATCGTGACGACCCGGCGCTCCTTGACCGCGTCGGTCACCTTGGAGCGGAAGACGTAGGTCTCGGTGAAGGTGACCGCTCCCGCGTTCTCCATCGCGCCGGCGTTGAACTCCGGCACGAAGAGCTGGTCGTACTTCGCGAACGGGTACGGCACCCCGAACTTCTCCTCGTAGAAGGCGAAGCCCTGCTTGGTCTTCTCGAAGACGTAGTCCGCGTCGAGGAACGGCGCGAGCGAGGCGCGGGCGAAGACGCCGAGCGGTACGGTGCGGCCGTCGGAGGAGACCAGCGAGTCGGTCTCGACGACGTAGGGGCCCGCGATGAGCGCGGTGATGTAGGAGGAGATCCGCGGAGTGGGCTCGAAGCTCCAGGTCGCGACGCCGTCGCCGGCGGGCACGGGCTCGGGGGTGGGCTGGTTCGAGACGACCTGCCAGGCGGCGGGCGCGGTCACCGTGAAGGAGAAGGCGGCCTTGAGGTCGGGCTGCTCGAACACCGCGAAGACGCGGCGCGAGTCCGGGACCTCGAACTGCGAGTAGAGGTAGACCTCGCCGTCGACCGGGTCGACGAAGCGGTGCAGGCCCTCGCCGGTGTTCGTGTAGAGCGCATCGGCGTCGACGCGCAGCACGTTCTCGGCGGCCAGCGAGTCGAGGCGGATCCGCACGCCGTCGGCGACGTCGGCCGGATCGAGCTCCACGCCGTTCAGCGTGACCGAGTGCACGGTCTTCGTGATCGCGTCGATGAAGGAGGAGGCCCCCTCCGTCGCGGTGAAGCGCACGGTCGTGATGCTGCGGAAGGTCTCGGCCCCCCGCGTCAGGTCGAGGGCGACGTCGTAGGCGTCGACCTGGATCAGTGAGGCGCGCTCCTGCGCTTCGCTCCGGGTGAGGTTGTCTCCAGGCACAGGGTGCTCCATCCGTTCGTCTCGGCGCTGCCGCTTCGGCGCCGGGGTGCGGGCGCCACCGATCCACCCTAGGGCCGCGCCGCACCCGCGCACCCGAGAGGCGCCGAGAGGCGTAGCGTTGCCTCATGACCGCCGTTGACTTCTGGTTCGATCCCTCCTGCCCCTGGGCCTGGATGACCTCCCGCTTCGTGGACGAGGTGACGGAGGGGCGCGACCTCGACGTCACCTGGCACATCATGAGCCTCGCCGTGCTCAACGAGGACCAGGACGTGAGCGACGACTACCGCGCGTTCTTCCCGCGCGCCCTGCGCTACACCCGCCTCGTCGCCGCCGTCGGCGAGCGCGAGGGCCAGGAGAAGGTCAAGCCGCTCTACGACGCACTGGGCACGCGGATCCACAACGGCGGCCGCACGGACGTCGACGCGGTCATCGCCGAGTCACTCGCCGAGGTCGGCCTCGACGCGAGCCTCGCCGCCTTCGCCGACACCGACGAGTACGACGAGCCGATGCGCGCCTCGCACTTCGACGGCATCGGCCGGGTCGGCCAGGACGTCGGCACGCCGGTCATCGCGATCGGCGACATCGCCTTCTTCGGACCGGTCATCTCTCCCATCCCGCGCGGCGAGCAGGCGCTCTCGCTCTGGGACGGCCTCGTCGCCGTGGCCTCGTACGACGGCTTCTTCGAGCTCAAGCGCTCGCGCACCCGCGACCCGATCTTCGACTGAGCCGCGATCCGCGTCGGCGACCCGGTCCTCGGCTGAGGACCGGGCCGCCGCGCGAGCGGTACCCTGACTCCCGGCCCCGGATCCACGGGCCACGAACGGCTTTCCGGAGGACGAGCGCGTGCGCATCCACATCGCAACGGACCACGCCGGGCTGGACTTCAGCCGGCACCTGATCGAGCACCTCGGTGCCGCCGGCCACGACGTGGTCGACCACGGCCCCACCTCGTACGACCCGCTCGACGACTACCCCTCGTTCTGCATCAACGCGGCCGCCGCGGTCGTGCGCGACCAGGAGGCCGGCGTCGAGGCGCTCGGCATCGTCTTCGGCGGCTCGGGCAACGGCGAGCAGATCGCGGCCAACAAGGTCGCGGGCGTCCGCGCCGCGCTGGTCTGGAGCCTCAGCACCGCGGTGCTCGCCCGGCAGCACAACGACGCCAACGTGATCTCGATCGGCGCCCGCCAGCACTCGGTCGAGGAGGCGACGGACTTCATCGACGCCTTCGTCGCCGAGCCGTTCTCCTTCGAGGAGCGACACGTGCGCCGCATCGCGCAGCTCGCCGAGTACGAGGCCACGGGCGACATCGCCGGCCGCACGGTCGACTCCGCCGCGAGCGGCCGCTAGGTGCCCGAGGGCCACTCCGTCCACCGCATCGCGCTGCAGTTCGAGCGCGACATCGTCGGCCACTCCGTCGCGACCAGCAGCCCGCAGGGACGCTTCGTCGAGGGCGCCGCGCTGCTGGACGGCCGCACCGTGCTCGAGTCGACCGCGGTCGGCAAGCACCTGCTGCTGCGCTTCGAGGGCGACGCGACGCTGCACGTGCACCTCGGCCTCTACGGCGCCTGGGACTTCCTCGGCCACGTCTCGCCGCTGTTCGACGACGGCAAGGCGGGCAGCAGCATCGGCGCCCCGCGCCGCCGCCGAGCGGTCCGACTGTCGGAGACCGAGCACGAGACCGACAGCGATCTCGAGGAGTTCCCGCCGGCGCCGATCGGCGCCGTGCGCGTGCGCATCCAGACGGAGGAGACGGTCGCCGACCTGCGCGGCCCGACGGCCTGCGAGGTGATGGACGACGCGCAGGTGGAGGCGCTGCTCGCCCGGCTCGGCCCGGACCCTGCGGCGGACGACTCCGACGAGGCGCGCGACCGCTTCGTGAACCGGCTGCGCAAGACGGCCACGCCGGTGGGGCTCGTGCTGATGGACCAGTCGGTCGTCAGCGGGATCGGCAACATCTATCGCGCCGAGCTGCTCTACCGCGCCGGACTCGACCCGCACACGCCGGGCAAGCTGGTGCCGCTCGAGCTCGCGCGCGAGCTCTGGGCCGACTGGGCGCTCCTGCTCGAGGACGGCATCCGGACCGGGATGATGATCACCCGCCGGGGCCTGACGAAGACGCAGCGCTCCGCCGCCGTGCGCAGCCGGGCCGAGCGCAACTACGTCTACAAGCGCGAGGGACTGCCCTGCCGGGTCTGCGGCACGAACGTCCTGCTCGAGGAGATCGGTGCACGCAAGCTCTACTGGTGCCCGGTGTGCCAGTCGTGACCGCCTGAACCGCCCGTGATGAGCGACGACCGAGAGGACCCCGTGACCCCGAGCCTGCTCCTGCGCACCGCGCGGCTCCTCGGCCGCGACGAGCCGGTGTCCGTGCTGCTCCGCAACGGCCGGATCGAGGCGATCGCTCCGGACGGCGCTCTCGACGCCGGCCGGGCGGGCGACGCCGAGGTCCGCGACCTCGACGGCCGCTGGCTGCTGCCCGGGCTCTGGGACGAGCACGTGCACTTCTCCCAGTGGTCGATGACCGCGCCCCGCCTGGACGTCTCGACGGCGCGGTCGGCAGCGGAGGCGGTCGAGGCGGTCCGTGCGCGGCTCGCCCTGGCACCGGACTCGCCGGCGACCCTCGTCGGCTTCGGCTTCCGCGACGGGCTCTGGCCCGATCTGCCGACGACCGCCCTGCTCGACGCGGTGGCGCCGGAGCGACCGGTGGTGCTCGTCAGCGGCGACCTGCACTGCGCCTGGGTGAACTCCGCGGCGCTGCGCCGCTACGGCTTCCCCGCTCAGGACGACATCCTCCGCGAGGAGCCCTGCTTCCGCCTCGTCACGGCACTCGGTGCGCTGAGCGACGACGAGCTCGACGAGCTGGCCGACGAGGCGGCGCGCCGCGCGGCCGCTCGCGGAGTCGTTGGGGTCGTTGACCTCGAGATGCGCTGGAACGCGGGGGACTGGACGCGGCGGATCGCCCGCGGCACCCGCTCGCTGCGCGTCGACATCGGCGTCTACCGCGACCACCTCGACCGGGCGATCGCGGAGGGGCTGCGCACCGGGGACGAGGTCGAGGGCTGTGAGGGCCTGCTCCGGATGGGTCCGCTCAAGGTGCTGATCGACGGCTCGCTGAACACCCGGACCGCCTACTGCGTGCACCCGTACGCCGGGCACGAGGGCAGCGGCGTCCTCACCGTGGACCCCGTCGAGCTCGACGAGCTGCTCGCGCGCGCCGCCGCGGCGGGCATCCGGCCGACGGTGCACGCGATCGGCGACGCGGCCGCGACGGTCGCGCTCGACGCGCTGGCCGAGGTCGGCGGCGGGCGGATCGAGCACGCGCAGCTGCTCTCTGACGCCGACCTGCCCCGCTTCGCCGAGCTCGGCGTCGTCGCCGGAGTGCAGCCGGCGCATGCGCTGGACGACCGGGAGGTCGCCGACCGCTACTGGGCCGGACGCACCGGCCGGGCCTTCGCGCTGCGCTCGCTGATCGACTCCGGAGCGACGGTCGTGCTCGGCTCGGACGCCCCGGTGGCGCCGCTCGACCCCTGGGTGGCGATCGCCGCCGCCGTCTCCCGCGCCCGGGACGGCGACGAGCCGTGGCACCCCGAGCAGCGGGTCACGATCGCGGAGGCGCTCGTCGCGTCGACCCGCACCCGGCGGCTCGCTCCGCAGTCGGGAGACGCCGCCGACCTGGTCGTCGTCGAGCGCAACCCGCTCGCCTCCGACGGCGAGCAGCTGCGCTCGATGCCGGTCGCCGCGACGCTGCTCGCCGGACGCGTCACGCACGAGGTCTGACCGGATCGTGAACGACGGACGGCCCGCCGGATCCGAGGATCCGACGGGCCGTCGCGGCGTGGGAGGCGCGTGCTCAGCTCTCGCTGACGTGGGCGAAGAGGAACCAGCGGTCCTTCTCGAGGCCGCGGCCGATCTCGATCGCGACGTCCTGGCTGCTCGCGTCGATGTCGGCGAGCTCGGCGATCGCGGTGTTGACCGTGGTGATCGCGACGTCCATCAGGCCGATGACCTCGACGATGGCGTTCTCGGAGCGCTGGAAGCCCGGAGTGAGCGGCGCGGTCTGCGTGGCCGACGCGACGGTCTGGATGCGGGCGTCGACGGGGAGGCCGAGGGCGACGACGCGCTCGGCGGCCAGGTCGGCCCACTCGATCGCGTGGCCGACGACGACGTCGAGCAGCTCGTGCACGCCGATGAAGTTGGCGCCGCGCACGTGCCAGTGCGCCTGCTTGCTGTTGACGGCCAGGGCGGTCATCTCGACGACGACCGGGCTGAGGAACTGGGCGACTCCGGATGCGACATCCGGGTTCGACGAGGTGAGCGACGTGACGGATGCAGTGGACATCGTCTGTTCCTTTCGAGAGGGGGTGACTGATCGTCAACACTACGCCGCAGCCCAGTGTTCGCAAGGAAGTGCAGGCTCGGCTAAGGCGGGAGAAGGGGAGCCTGGCCTGTCCCGGCCCGGCCCGTGCGGTGGGCCTCCGAGACGGAACCGGGGGTCAGCCCCCGCGTCGCCGCGAAGGGTCGCCGGTACCCTCGAGAGGATGTCCGCGCGCCCGCGAGGACCGGGGGAGGAGGCTCGCGTGCCCGCAGCGCCGACCGCCCTCGGTGAGGCCTCCGCGGCGTACCTCCGGCTCTGGCGCGAGCTGCCCCGCGAGGCCCTGTCGCTCCTGCTCGCCGTGCCGCTGGCGCTGGCGGGTGCGTTCGCGACCGGAGTCTCCCTCGCTCTGGGCCTCGGCCTGATCGGCGTGCTGATCGGCGCGGTCTTCCTCCCGCTGGCGCTGCACACCGCCCGGGGCTTCGCTCGGGCGACCCGAGCGCTCGACCGGCTCGCCGGCCGCCCTCGGATCGAGGAACCGCAGTGGCGGCGTCCGCCCGCCTCGGTCGCGCCCGCCACCTTCGCCCTCTACGGCCCGGTCGTCGACGGGCACTACTGGCTCGCGCTGCTGCACACGCTCGTCGTGGCGCCGCTGCTCGCGCTCGTCTTCGCCGCGGTCCTCGGGCTCTGGAGCTGGGCCGGCCTCGGCTCGCTGACGGCGCTGCTCGCCGGCGACTCCTCGGCGATCGTCCGGCTCGTCTCCGGGCAGTCGAGCGCAGTCCTCGGCGTTCCCGGGCCGCCCACGGCCTTCCTGGTGCTGGCCGATGTCGCACTCGTCGTCCTGTTCCTCGCGACGCTGCCGTTCGTCACCCGCGGGCTCACCCTCGCGCGATTCCTCGTCGATCGGCTGCTGCTCGGGCCCTGGGGCTCGGAGGCGCTGCAGCGCGAGGTCGCGGAGCTCAGCGTCTCCCGCGGTGCGGCGGTCGCCGCCGAGGACCGGGCGCTGCGCCGGCTCGAGCGCGACATCCACGACGGTCCGCAGCAGCGGCTGATCCGGGTGCAGATGGACCTCGGATCGGCTCTCAACCGGGTGCGCTCCGATCCCGACTCCGCGGCGGCGCTGATCGACGAGGCGCGCGAGCACGTCCGCTCGGCGCTCGACGAGCTGCGCGCGCTCTCCCGGGGAGTCGCGCCGCCGATCCTGCAGGACCGGGGCTTCACCGCTGCGGTGCACTCGCTGGCGGTCCTGAGCCCGGTGCCCGTCGAGGTGCTGGTCGAGCATCCGGTGGCGGAGGTGCCGCCCGAGGTCGAGCGCAGCGTCTACTTCGTCGTCGCGGAGCTGCTCGCGAACGTGTCGAAGCACGCGTCGGCCCGCTCGATCCGCGTGCACCTCGACGTGCGGGGGACGGGCGGACCGGAGCGCTGGCTGGACGTCTGGGTCGTCGACGACGGCGTCGGCGGCGCTTCGCCGCTGCCCGGTCACGGTCTCGAGGGGGTCGCCGGGCGCGTCAGCGGGCTGCGCGGGCTGGTCACCGTCGATTCGCCCCCGGGCGGCCCGACCACGGTGGGTGTGCACGTGCCGTTCCTGCCCGCACCGCCGCCCGCCCTATCCTGAGGGCGTGCCGCCCGCCTCACCGATCCGCGTCGCCCTCGCCGAGGACTCCGTCCTCCTGCGCGAGGGCCTGGTCCGACTGTTCGAGGACGCCGGCTTCTCCGTCGTCGGAGCCCACGGCGACGCCGAGGGGCTGCTCGCGGCCGTCGCTGCGGAGCCGTCCTCGGTGGACGTGGCCGTGCTCGACGTCCGCATGCCGCCGACCTTCCGCGACGAGGGCGTCCGCGCGGCCCTCGACCTCCGGCGCCTGCACCCGCGGATCGCCGTGCTCCTGCTCAGCCAGTACGTCGAGGTGACCTACGCGCACGAGCTGCTCGGCTCGGGCGAGGGTGGCATGGGCTACCTGCTCAAGGACCGCGTCGCCTCGGTGGAGGAGCTGCGCGACGCCGTCGAGCGCGTCGCTGCGGGCGGGACGGTGCTCGATCCGCAGGTCGTCGCGTCGCTGCTCCAGCGCAACCGCGACCCGCTGGCCCTCCTGACCCCGCGCGAGCGCGAGGTGCTCGAGGCGATGGCCGAGGGGCGCACGAACGCCGGCATCGCCGCCGCGCTCTTCATCGGCGTCGGCGCGGTCGAGAAGAACGTCACCTCGATCTTCCAGAAGCTCGGACTCGAGGACTCCGGCTCGGACCACCGCCGCGTGCTCGCGGTGCTGGCCTGGCTCCGCGCCGCGCGCTGAGCCGGCCCAGCAGTCGCGTCGCGTCTACTTGGCGGAGACGCCCGCACACATGCTGGTCGAGAAGCCCCGCAGGGGCGTATCGAGACCCGCCACCGCATGCACGTCGGTCTCTTCCCCGCCCTGCGCTGGCGCCGGCGCCCCCTCCGCTCGATACGCCCGCTCCGCGGGCTACTCGATCAGCATCGACCTGACAGCCGTCCGCGCACGCCTACTTCAGCGCCGTGCGCTCCGTGTCGTAGAGCGCCTTGACCTGGTCGGCGGTGAGGGCCTTGTCCCAGACCCGGATCTTCGCGAAGGTGCCCTTCGCGTAGTTGCCGGGGCCGGAGGTGAGCTCGACCGCGCCGACCGTGAAGTCGCCGGCGTTCGGGTTCAGGCCCTCGGTGAAGAGGTAGGGGTTCTTCGCGTAGGTCGCGCCCTTGTTGTCGACGAAGCGCGGGTAGGCGACGGAGGTGCCGTCCAGGTACGAGACCGCGTAGGTGCCGTCGTAGGTGCCGACGTGCAGCTGCCAGGTGTTCCGAGTGAACGTGTTCCCCGAGGCCGAGTAGTCGCGGGAGTACGGATAGCCGGGGGTCGGGCCGCCGGTCCGCGAGACGTGGAAGGCCGATCGCTCGTCGCCGCCGTAGAGGCCGAGGTCGTAGAAGAGGCCGTAGGAGCGGCCCGCGCGCTCGCCGTGCTCGTTCCAGGCGCCGGCGACGTAGCCGGTGCTGTCGTCGGTCATGTAGACCCAGCTCGCGACGGTGACCGCGTTGCCCGTGGCGCCGATCGTCAGGCGACCCGCCGACTCCTGCGGCACCCGGAGGAAGCTCGACCCGGTCATCGAGATCCCGGAGCCCCAGGGCGTCGACGTGGTCGTGGCCTTGGTCTTGCCCGCCTGGAGCAGGGGCAGGTCGTTCGCGGTGGAGTAGTACGGCGCGGCGGACTGGGTGAAGTCCCACTGCGCGAGCGGCGCCGGGACGCCGGGCACGGTGGGGGGAGTGGTGGGCGTCGCCGTGGGGGTCGGCGTCGCGGTCGGGGTGGTCGTGGGGGTGGCCGTGGGGGTCGCCGTCGGTGTCGCGGTGGCGGTCGGGGTCGCCGTGGGCGTCGGGGTCCTCGTCGGGGTCGCGGTGGGCGTCGGAGTCGCGGTCGGTGGCGTCGTCGGTGCCGTGGCCGAGACGGTCAGCGCGATCGAGCCGCTGCTGCCGATGTTGCCGGCGGCGTCGCGGGCCTTGGCGATGATCACGTGCGAGGCCACGGCGAGGCTCGAGGTGGTGAGCGACCAGTCGCCGGAGGCCTGCTGCACGGCGTTCCCGACCCGGGTGGAGCCGGACCAGAAGGAGAGAGCGGTGACTCCGGTGTCGTCCGACGCGGTGGCGACGAGCGTCACGGTCCGCGGGACGGTGCTCCCGGTGGCGGGCGAGGTGATCCGCGCGGTCGGCTTCGTCGTGTCGGGCTTCGGCGAGCCCGTGGCGGTCGCCGTGGCGCTGGGGCTCGGTGCGGTCGTCGGGCTCGCGGTCGGCGAGGGAGTGGTCGTCGCAGTGGGCGTCGCGGACGGGATCGGGGTCTGCGTGGGGGAGGGACTCGTCGTCGGGACGGGGGTCGAGCCGGTGTTCTGCACGGTGACGCGCGTGGCGGCGCTGTTGCCGATGTTCCCCGCCGCGTCCTTGCCCTTGGCCACGAAGACGTGCGAGCCCTCGGCCAGCGTCAGCGTGTCGAGCGGCAGCGTCCAGACGCCCGCCTGCACGGTGGCGTAGCCCAGACGGCGGGTGCCCTCCCAGAACGAGAGCTGAGTGGTCCCGACCGCGTCCGTCGCGGTTGCCGCGAGGGAGATCGTCCCCGCGACCGTCGATCCGCTCACCGGAGCGGTGATGCTCACGACCGGCTTCACCGTGTCGGCGGCGGCGCTCGCCGAGCTGCCGGGCGCGGTGGCCGCCATCGGCACCAGGAGGAGGGCTGCGAGCGCTCCCATGATCGTCGCCCGTGCGGTACGTCGTCGCATTGCAGTCCCCTTGTTCCGTCGGTCACGGAAATCCCCCCGGACCGGGGTCAGCCTAGGTCGTGCCGCCTCCTCCGCGCGTGCCCCGGACGGGGACAGATCGTGGTCGGGGTCCGACGACCGGCCAGGATCGCCGCCCGGGCGGTGACCGACGCCCCTGCGACACTGGGATCCGGCGACCGCACCGTCCGCCGAGGAGGAGGACCGATCGCATGGCACCAGGAGCGCACCCGGACGCCCGATTGATCGCTCTGCCGAGCGGATCCCCGGTCGTCGCCGACTCGGCCTGGGTCGCCCCGGGCGCGACCCTCGTCGGAGCGGTGGTGCTGGAGGAGGAGTCGAGCGTCTGGTACGGCGCCGTCCTCCGCGCGGAGAAGGCGCGCATCCGGATCGGCCGCGGCAGCAACCTGCAGGACGGCGTGATCGTGCACGTGGACGAGGGGTTCGACGCGAGCCTCGGCTCGGGTGTCTCGGTCGGGCACAACGCCGTGCTGCACGGCTGCACCCTCGAGTCCGACGTGCTCGTCGGGATGAACGCGACCGTCCTGAACGGGGCGGTGATCGGCTCCGGGTCGCTCGTGGCCGCCGGCGCCGTGGTGCTCGAGGGCACCGTCGTGCCGCCGGGCTCCCTCGTCGCGGGCGTTCCGGCGAAGGTGCGCCGCGAGCTGTCCGAGCAGGAGCGGGACGGGATCCGCCGCAACGCCGCGTCCTACCTCGTCCTGGCCGATCTGCATCGGGGAGCGGCCGGCGGCGGGACCGACTGAGGCGGTCAGGGAGCGCCAGGGGATCGATCGGCGCCAGAAGTTTCCGCCTCTGCGGTGAGGGTCTCTACCGTTCGGGAACAGGTTCCGCCGCGTCACTCCCGGTGCGCGGTCGCCGCCCTCGGATCGACGGCTCGCCGATCGATCGGACACCTCTGTCTCCGTCCCACTCTTCCCGAGGAGAATCGTGTCCCCGCATCGACCCCGCCGTTCCCCCCTGATCGTCCTCGGCCTCGCCGCGGCCGTGCTCGCGGGAGGGGCGATCGCCCCCGCCGCCGCCGCCGCGACACCGTCCGAGCTGTCCGTCGTCGCCTTCGGCGATTCGATCACCCGAGCCGCCGCGACCTGCGGCACGGAGGACGACTGCCCGGTCAACTCCTGGTCGACCGGTTCCGCGCCCGAGGTCCGCTCCATCGCGACCCGCCTCCAGGAGGTGGCTCCGCAGCGCACGGTCACGACCGACAACCGCGCGAAGTCCGGCAGCCGCATCGCCGAGGTCTCCGCGGCCGTCACGGCGGCACAGGCGGCCGGGGCCGCTCCGGACGTGGTCACGCTCCTCATCGGCGGCAACGACCTCTGCAGCCCCGACGTCCCGGCCGGGCCGGACGGCTACGCGATGACGCCCGCCGCGGACTTCTCCGCGTCGGCGTCGAGTCTGCTCCGGCAGATCAGCTCGGCCTGGCCCCGGGCGACCGTGCTGCTCGGATCGGTGCCGGACATCGGGTCCGAGTGGGAGGTCGTCCAGGGCACACCGGGCAAGCTGATCTGGGGACTGTTCAGCATCTGCCGGACCACGCGCGGCGCCAAGGCCGACAACCACGTCCAGAGGGGGGCCGCCTTCGAGGCGGCGGTCGCCGCAGCCGAGGAGCGCACGGATCGGTACAACGAGGCTCTGGCCGCGGCCTGCTCCGCAGCGGGCCCCCAGTGCGTCTGGGACGGCGGTGCTCTCACCAGGACGCCCGTCACGAAGGACGTCCTCTCGACGGTCGACTACTTCCATCCGAACGTCGCCGGCCAGGCGCTGGTCGCGAGCGTCCTGTGGGGCCCGGAGGCGGTTCCCGCGTGGGCGGCTCCGCACTCCGCGGGCGCTCCGGCTTCGGCTCCGGCGGACCTCCCGACGCTCGACGAGATCGGCATCGCCGATTCGACCAGCGGCGCCCCGGACGACTCGAGGACCCGGGTCGGCATGCGCGAGAACGTGACCGAGCGCGTGACGCTCGGCCGTCCGGCCGGAGCGCAGCCGTCCGAGGGGAGGCCGTCTCCGGCGGACCTCCAGCAGACCGCCGCCGTCGGCCGCTAGCTCGAGGGAGGCGCACGGATCGTCAGAGTGCGCCACGTGGTCAAATGCCGACAACTGCTCGATGAACGCCAGTCGAGTCGATCCGTGCCACAAGTTGGCGGCCTGCGGAGGAGCGGAAATACCTTTCCCCACGAGGTTCCGCCGGCGTCGTCCGCGGACCTCACCGCGGTCGGTCGACCGCTGGAGCCGACGGTCGAACGACCGTGCTCCGCCCTCCTTCATCACCGTCCTTGAGAAGAGCCATGTCCCTCCGTTCCCGCCTGTCCACCGTCGCTCTCGCGGCACTGCTCCTCGCCGGAGGAGCAGCCGCCCCGTCCGCCACCGCCGCCGAGGCCCCCGCGCTCTCGGTCGCCTCGTTCGGCGACTCGATCACCCGCGCCGCCACCACCTGCGGAGGCCGGGGCGACTGCCCCGTCAACTCCTGGGCCACCGGTTCCGCACCCGCGGTCCACTCCGTCGCCACCCGCCTCCAGGAGCTGAACCCGGGTCGCACCGTCACGTCGACGAACTACGCCAAGTCAGGCAGCCGGATCGCGGGAGTCGCCTCGGCGGTGTCCGCCGCGGCGGCCGCCGGGGCCCGACCCGACGTCGTGACGCTGCTCATCGGCGGCAACGACCTCTGCCACCCCGATCTCCGGGCCGCCGCCGACGGCTACGCGATGACGCCCGCCGACGCGTTCGCCGCGTCCGCGACGAGTGCGCTGCAGCGGATCAGGTCCGCCTGGCCGGAGGCGACCGTCCTCGTCGGGTCGGTCCCGGACGTGGCGTCCGAGTGGGCCGCGGTGCAGACCGGCGCGGGCGCGAGGACCTGGCCGTCGGCCAAGCTGTGCCGGACGACGCGCGGGGCCCTCGCCGACAACGTCGTCCAGACCGGTGACGCCTTCACCTCGACGGTGGCGGCCGCGGCCGAGCGCACGCGGCAGTACGACGACGCCCTCGCCTCGGCGTGCGCGGCCGAGGGCCCGCACTGCGTCTGGGACGGAGGCGCCCTCAGCCGCACGGAGATCAGCCCCGAGATCGTCTCGAGCGTCGACTCCTTCCACCCGAACGTCCAGGGCCAGGCCCTGATCGCGCGGGTGCTCTGGGGTCCCGAGGCGGTCCCCGCCTGGGCCGCGCGCCTCACCCAGGGCGCTCCGGTCTCCCCGCCGGTGCCGGCGGTCACCGGCGCACCGGTCCCGACGACGCCCACTCCGACGACGACTCCCGCCCCGAGGACCACCCCGTCGTCGAAGACCACCCCCGCGCCGAAGGCCGCTCCGGCCCCGGCCGGCGCGCGCCGAGCGACGAAGACCGTGACTCCTGCGCGGCCCACGACCCCGGCACCCGCAGCGACCCGCGCTCCGGCGTCCGGCTCGACCCCGAGCACGACTACGAGCCGAGGCCTCGCCGGCACGAAGGACACGACCGCGCCGACGGTGCGCATCACCGGCCCGGTCGCCGGCGGCTCGGTCTCGGGGAACGTCGCCCTGGCCGCCGTCTCCGACGACGACACCGCGTCGCTCGTCTTCTCGAGCGAGGGTCGCCGCCTCGGCTCGGCGAAGCACGCGGCGAACGGCGGCTGGACGCTGACCGTGTCGACCAGGGGCTTCCCGAAGGGCGAGCACGATCTCGTCGCCACCGCGACCGACCGCTCGGGCAACACGGGGACGAGTGCCCCCGTCACCGTCACGGTCCGCTGACCAGCAGGGGCCGCCGTCAAGCGCCCAGGGGACCGCGGTGGTCCTCGTCGGAGCGGTGCAGGACGCACCGAAGGATTCGACCCGTGCCGCGCCTCACCTATGGGGGGAGCAGGCCGGTCGTGAGGCGGTATCGCGGTGCTGCGCCGTCGGCCAGGCTCTGATCAGCCGGCACCGCCGGAGTGGCCGGGCTCCCTGAGCGGCGCTTCTCCGGGCGGATCCGGCGGTTCCCCTCCCCGTCCCCCCGGTCGCCCGGTCGACGGAGCCCGCGCCCCCGCCTCGCTCCGCCGCCGCGGCACCACGTCGCCCCACGAGAGCAGAGTCATGCCCCCGCGCCCGGCCCGCCGTTCCCCCCTGTCCGTCCTCCTCCTCATCGCCCTCCTCCTCGTCGGCGCGGCCGCGGTGCCCGCCGCGGCCGCCGAACCGGCCCCGACCCTGTCGGTCGTCTCCTTCGGCGACTCGATCACCCGTGGCGCCTCGAGCTGCGGCACCCGCGCCGACTGCCCGGTCAACTCCTGGTCGACGGGAACCGCGAGTGCGGTCCGCTCGATCGCCACCCGCCTCCAGGAGGTGAACCCGGGCAGTATCGTCACCACGGCGAACTACGCCAAGTCGGGGAGCCGGATCAACGCCGTCGCCTCGACCGTGACCGCTGCCGCCTCGGCCGGCGCGGACCCCGACGTCGTCACCCTCCTGGTGGGCGGGAACGACCTCTGCCACCCCGACCTCACGGGCGCCGCCGACGGGTACGCGATGACTCCCGCCGCGTCCTTCAGCGCGTCGGCGTCGAGCCTGCTGCGTCAGATCGGCTCGACCTGGCCGGAGGCGACGGTCCTCGTCGGCTCGATGCCGGACATCGCGTCCGAGTGGGCGGGCCTGCGCGGGGGACCGGCCGAGGCGGGCTGGCCCGCGAACCGGCTCTGCCGCACGACCCGCGGGGCGACGGCCGACAACG
Organism: Rathayibacter sp. PhB179; assembly: GCF_004345345.1. NCBI lineage: Bacteria > Bacillati > Actinomycetota > Actinomycetes > Micrococcales > Microbacteriaceae > Rathayibacter > Rathayibacter sp. PhB179. The sequence continues at coordinate 204,850 of NZ_SLVD01000009.1, forward strand.
TCGTCCAGACCGGTGACGCGTACACCGCGGCGGTCGCCGCAGCGGCGCAGCGCACACGTCAGTTCAACGACGCCCTCGCCGCGGCCTGCTCCGCCGTCGGCTCCCGCTGCGTCTGGGACGACGGCGCCTTCACCGCCGCCACCGTCTCGCCCGACATCGTGTCCACCGTCGACTACTTCCACCCCAACGCCCGCGGCCAGGCCCTCATCGCCGACATCCTCTGGGGACCCGAGGCCGTGCCCGACTGGGCGGCGTCCGAGCCGACGTCGACGCCCGTGCCGTCCGCGCCGCCGACCGCTGAGCCGACGAGCGTGCCGACGCCCAGCGCCTCCCCGGCACCGACAGCCGTCCCCGAGCCGACCGATCCTGCCGAGACCCCGACCGCGACCCCCACCCCGACGGCCTCCCCGACCACCACTCCGACTCCGTCTCCGGCCGCGACCGCTACGCCGACCGCGACTGCCACGCCGACCGCGACCCCGACTGCGACTCCGATCGCCACCCCGAGTCCGACTGCAACCGCGACTCCGACTGCATCGCCGACGCCGACTCCGACCGCGACCGCGACTCCGACTCCGACTGCCTCTCCGACCCCGACGCACACGCCGACGCCGACGCCGACTCCGGCCCGAGACACGGCCGCACCGTCCTCGCGCGTCACCAGCCCGACCGCGGGCAGTACCGTCGTCGGAACGGTCACCCTCGTCGCGGTCGCGGACGCCGACACCACGTCCCTGGTCTTCTGGACGGGCAGCACGCGGATCGGGACGGCGAAGAAGGCGGCCGACGGCACCTGGAAGCTGACCGTCTCCACCAAGGGCTTCCCCAAGGGCGAGCACCAGGTCGTGGCGAAGGCGTCGGACGCCGCGGGCAACACCGCGACGAGCGCCCCGGTCGCCGTCACCGTCCGCTGAGCTCCGCCGCCGTGCTGATCGAGTAGCTCTTGCAGGGGGCGTGTCGAGATCCACCTCTGCTGAGGACGGTGGGTCTCGATACGCCGCTAAGCGGCTGCTCGACCAGCATGCGGAAGCGCGCGGAAGCCCAGCTGATCGAGTAGCCCTCGCAGAGGGCGTGTCGAGATCCGTCCCTGCTGAGGACGGTGGGTCTCGATACGCCGCTGTGCGGCTACTCGACCAGCAAGAAGGAAGAAAGAATCGGAGGGGCTGACGAGAATCGAACTCGCATCATCTGTTTGGAAGACAGAGGCTTTACCACTAAGCTACAGCCCCGAAATCGGCAGTCCGGAGAACCCGCCGCGGGCCGCCCTCTCGGGCGAGGCCCGTCGTCTCGACCGGGCACCAGGACACTGTAGTACACGAGGCGAAGCGGCGGCGACGCCGACCCGCGGAAGCCGCCCCGCGCGCCTGTTCCGGCCGCAGGAGTGCGGTGCAGTACACTTGCGAAGGCCATTTCGGCGTGTCGCGCCAGTGACCGTGCAGGAAGGGCTCGACGAGAGTCCTCATCGGCACGGTGCACCGGCCCGCGCAACCGGGGCGTAGCTCAGCTTGGCTAGAGCGCCCGCTTTGGGAGCGGGAGGTCGCAGGTTCGAATCCTGTCGCCCCGACCACGAGTACTCATCGTGACGACATCGACCCGTGACGACCGGTCACACGGCGCCGACACCAACCAGCACAGGAGATCCCCTCACGTGAAGACCACGGTAGAAAAGCTGAGCCCGACCCGCGTCAAGCTCGCGATTTCGGTCACCCCGGACGAGCTCGGCCCCAGCATCACCCACGCCTACGGCCACATCGCCGAGCAGATCAACGTCCCCGGCTTCCGCAAGGGCAAGGTCCCGCCGGCGATCGTCGACCAGCGGGTCGGCAAGGCCGCCGTCCTCGAGCACGCCGTCAACGAGGGGCTCGACGGCTTCTACCGCGAGGCCGTCCGCGAGACCGAGGTGCGCCCCCTGGGCCGCCCGCAGGCCGACATCGTCGCCTGGCCGAGCGACAAGGACTTCACCGGCGACCTCGAGCTCGCCATCGAGGTCGACGTCCGCCCCGAGATCACCGTCCCGGCCTACGACGGCCTCGAGCTGACGGTCGACGCGGCCGAGGTGACCGACGCCGACGTCGACGCCGAGCTCGACAAGCTCCGCAGCCGCTTCGGCACGCTCGTCACCGTCGATCGCCCCGCGACGACCGGCGACTTCGCGCAGATCGACCTCATCGCGACCATCGACGGCGTCGAGGTCGACACGGCCAACGCCATCTCCTACGAGCTCGGCTCGGGCGAGCTGATCGAGGGCATCGACGAGGCGCTCGACTCGCTCACCGCGGGGGAGAGCACCACGTTCACCGCTCCGCTGCTCGGTGGCGACCACGCCGGCCAGCAGGCCGAGATCGCCGTCACGCTCACCGCCGTCAAGGAGCGCGAGCTCCCCGACGCCGACGACGACTTCGCGCAGATCGCCAGCGAGTTCGACACCATCGCCGAGCTGCGCGACTCGCTCAAGGAGCAGGCCGCCCAGCAGAAGACCTTCGGTCAGGGCGGCCAGGCGCGCGAGAAGCTCGTCGAGGCCCTCCTCGGCCTCGTCGAGGTCCCCGTCCCCGCCGCGCTCGTCGAGGACGAGGTGCACCGCCACCTCGAGGGCGAGAACCGCCTCGAGGACGCCGAGCACCGCGCCGAGGTCACCGAGGCGAGCGAGAAGACCTTCAAGACCCAGATCCTCCTCGACCACGTCGTCGAGCAGGAGAAGGTCCAGGTCAGCCAGGACGAGCTCACGCAGTACCTGATCCAGGGTGCGGCGCAGTACGGCATGGAGCCGAACGAGTTCATCAAGATCCTCTCCGAGAACAACCAGATCGGCCAGATGGTCGGCGAGGTCGCCCGCAACAAGGCGCTCGCGATCGTCCTGGGCAAGGCGAAGGTCACCGACACCGAGGGCAACGCCGTCGACCTGACCGCGTTCACCGCCGTCCCCGGGGACGACGCGGACGAGACGGACGCCGACGCCGCGACCGACGAGGTCGACGCGCCCGCCGCCGAGGTCGTCGAGGAGGCCGTCGTCGAGGAGGCCCCCGCCGCCGCCGAGGCGCCCGCCGCCGAGGAGGAGGCCGCTCCGGCCCCCAAGAAGAAGCGCGCCCCCGCGAAGAAGAAGGCTCCGGCCGCCAAGGAGACCCCGGCCGCCGAGTAGTCCTCGACGCAGAACGACAGGAGCCGCTCCCGGATCACCGGGGGCGGCTCTCGTCGTCCCGGCCCGAGTCCGGGGTCGAGTCCCGGCCCGGGTCCCGCCCGCAGTCCGCCCCGGGCGAACACCGGCCGCTCCGGCTCCGCCCCCGGCGAACACGGCCGGGTCGCCCGGGTGCCGTCCGATAGATTCGCCTCCGAAGCGACAACTGAAACGGAGCGACACATGGCCGATATGGCGATGCCCAACAGTGTTTTCGACCGCCTTCTCAAGGACCGGATCATCTGGCTCGGTTCTGAGGTGCGCGACGAGAATGCGAACGAGATCGCAGCGAAGCTCCTGCTCCTCGCGGCCGAGGACGCCGAGAAGGACATCTTCCTGTACATCAACTCGCCCGGCGGCTCGATCACCGCGGGAATGGCGATCTACGACACGATGCAGTTCGTGCCGAACGACATCGTGACGGTCGGCATCGGCATGGCGGCGTCCATGGGGCAGCTCCTGCTCACCGCGGGAACCCAGGGCAAGCGCTACATCACGCCGAACGCCCGCGTCCTGCTGCACCAGCCGCACGGCGGGTTCGGCGGCACCGCGTCCGACATCCAGACCCAGGCGCAGCTGATCCTCGACATGAAGAAGCGCCTCGCCGAGATCACCGCGAAGGCGACCGGCAAGACCGTCGAGCAGGTCAACGAGGACGGCGACCGCGACCGCTGGTTCAGCGCCGAGGAGGCCCTGGCCTACGGCTTCGTCGACCACATCCGCTCCTCGGCGACCGACGTCGCCGGCGGCGGCGGAACCGCCACCGACAGCTGAGCACCCCGACGCGCCGAGAGATCAGGAAGAGACAATGAACACACCCACCTTCGGCGGGACGGCCTTCGGCTCCGGAGCCGCGCCCTCCTCCCGCTACATCCTCCCCACGTTCGAGGAGCGCACGGCCTACGGCTACAAGCGCCAGGACCCCTACGCGAAGCTCTTCGAGGACCGCATCATCTTCCTCGGCGTGCAGGTCGACGACGCGTCCGCGGACGACATCATGGCCCAGCTCCTCGTGCTCGAGAGCCAGGACCCGGACCGCGACATCGTGATGTACATCAACTCGCCCGGTGGCTCCTTCACCGCGATGACGGCGATCTACGACACGATGCAGTACATCCGCCCGCACATCCAGACCGTCGTCCTCGGTCAGGCCGCGTCGGCCGCAGCGGTGCTCACCGCGGCGGGCACGCCCGGCAAGCGCCTGGCGCTGCCGAACGCGCGCATCCTGATCCACCAGCCGGCCGTGCAGCAGGGCGGTGGCCAGGCCTCGGACATCGAGATCCAGGCCGCGGAGATCATGCGCATGCGCGAGTGGCTCGAGAAGACGCTGTCCTTCCACTCCAACCGCTCCCCGGAGCAGGTCAAGAAGGACATCGACCGCGACAAGATCCTCGGCGCCGACGACGCGCTCGAGTACGGACTGATCGACCAGATCCTGACCAGCCGCAAGGGCGTTCCCGCCCTCACGGTCTGACCTCGGGAGCCCGACCGATCGTCGAAGGGCCGGGAGGCGGAGCGATCCGCCGCCCGGCCCTTCCGCGTGCCGGCGGGCGGATCTGCGCCGCCGGACCGTAGCAAACCGACACGGACGGGGCAATGGTCCGCCGATCCGGCCCGCCTGCCGAGCCCCCTCGGCTCAGCGGCTAGGCTCGGTCCTGAGTTCGGCGGTTCCGCATGACCGCCCTCTGCGAGACGCTCGACGGCACCGCCGCCCGAGAGCACCGACGCACGACAAGGAAGTGGGGCATCCCCGTGGCACGTATTGGCGAAAGCGCCGACCTGCTGAAGTGCTCGTTCTGCGGCAAGAGCCAGAAGCAGGTCCAGCAGCTCATCGCCGGTCCCGGCGTCTACATCTGCGACGAGTGCGTCGAGCTGTGCAACGAGATCATCGAGGAGCGCCTCTCCGAGTCGAGCGAGGAGACGAGCCACGAGTTCGACCTCCCGAAGCCGAAGGAGATCTACGGCTTCCTCGAGGAGTACGTGATCGGCCAGGAGCAGGCCAAGCGCGCCCTCGCCGTCGCGGTCTACAACCACTACAAGCGCGTGCGGGTGCGCAACACCATCACCGCCGCGGACGCGATCCACGACGAGATCGAGATCGCCAAGAGCAACATCCTGCTGATCGGCCCCACCGGCTGCGGCAAGACCTATCTCGCGCAGACGCTGGCGAAGCGGTTGAACGTCCCGTTCGCCGTGGCCGACGCGACGGCGCTGACCGAGGCGGGCTACGTCGGCGAGGACGTCGAGAACATCCTGCTCAAGCTGATCCAGGCCGCGGACTACGACGTCAAGCGGGCCGAGACCGGCATCATCTACATCGACGAGGTCGACAAGATCGCCCGCAAGACCGAGAACCCGTCGATCACGCGCGACGTCTCGGGCGAGGGCGTGCAGCAGGCGCTGCTGAAGATCCTCGAGGGCACCGTCGCCTCCGTGCCGCCGCAGGGCGGCCGGAAGCACCCGCACCAGGAGTTCATCCAGATCGACACGACGAACGTGCTGTTCATCGTGGCCGGTGCCTTCGCCGGGCTGGAGGACATCATCTCCTCGCGCGCGGGCAAGCGCGGCATCGGCTTCGGCGCCCCGCTGCACAACAAGCAGGACGAGATCAACATCTTCAGCGAGGTGCTCCCGGAGGACCTGCACAAGTTCGGGCTCATCCCCGAGTTCATCGGCCGCCTCCCGGTGGTCACCACCGTCACGCAGCTCGACCAGGTCGCGCTGATGCAGATCCTGACCGAGCCGCGCAACGCGCTGGTCAAGCAGTACCAGCGGATGTTCGAGATCGACGGGGTCGAGCTCGAGTTCGACCGCGGCGCCCTCGAGGCGATCGCCGATCTCGCCGTGCTGCGCCAGACCGGCGCCCGCGGCCTCCGCGCCATCCTCGAGGAGGTGCTCGGCCCGATCATGTTCGAGGTGCCGTCCTCCGACGAGGTCGCCCGCGTGGTCGTCACCCGCGCCGCGGTGCTCGACAACGCCGCGCCGACCATCGTGCCGCACGCTCCCCGCCGCCAGGAGAAGAGCGCCTGAGTCGCCTCCGCCGGGCCGTCGCGTGACCAGTTCGCGCTGATTGGCCCGGCGTTCGTGCGCCCGGGCGCGACGCGGTTCCCTACTCTGGCGGAGCGCATCGCCGATGCGTCCGCCGGCCCAGCGCTCGGCCGGGTCAGCGACCGGAGGCACCGTCATCGTCCAGCCGCTCCTCGCCGGGATCGTCGCCGCGCTCACCGGCTTCTCCAGCTCCTTCGCGATCGTCCTCGCGGGCGTCGTCGCCGTCGGCGCCACCGATGCTCAGGCCGCGTCGGGTCTGCTCGCGGTCTGCGTGCTGCAGGGCGTGCTCTGCATCGCGCTGAGTGTGCGCTACCGGGTGCCGATGACCTTCGCCTGGAGCACCCCGGGCGCCGCGCTGCTCGCCGCCACCGCGACCCTGCCCGGGGGCTTCGACTGCGCGGTCGGCGCGTTCCTCGTCGCCTCCGCGCTGATCGTGGTGACCGGGCTCTGGCCGGCACTCGGGAGGCTCGTGGCGCGCATCCCGCGGCCGCTCGCCAACGCGATGCTCGCCGGCATCCTGTTCCCGCTCGTGCTGGCGCCCGTGCGGGCCGCGGTCGAGATCCCGCTGCTCGCGCTGCCGGTCATCGCGCTCTGGCTGATCCTGCTCCGCCTGCTGCCGCGCTGGGCGGTGCCGGCGGCGATCGCGCTCGCGATCGTGCTGCTGCTCATCACGGACGGCGCCGCCCTCGCCGGCGCGCCGCTGCTGCCGGTCCCCGAGTTCGTCGTGCCGGTCTTCGAGATCGGCGCGATGGTCGGCATCGGGCTGCCGCTCTACGTCGTCACGATGGCGGGGCAGAACATCCCCGGCATCGCGGTGCTGTCGAGCTTCGGCTTCGAGGCGCACTCCCGTCCGGCGATCGTGTCCAGCGGCCTCGCCTCCGGCGTCTCCGCGGTGTTCGGGGGAGTGCCGGTCAACTACGCGGCGCTGAGTGCTGCTCTGACCGCGGGTCCGGAGGCCTCGCCGCAGCCGGAGAAGCGGTGGATCGCCTCGGTCTCGGCGGGAGCGTCCTATCTGGTGCTCGGCGCGGTCGCGGGAGCGGCCGCAGCGCTCGTCTCCTCCGCCAGTCCGCTGCTGATCGAGGCGGTCGCCGGGCTGGCGCTGCTCGGCGTGTTCGTCTCGTCGGTGCAGGCCGCGGTCGAGGACGCGCGACTGCGCCTCCCGGCCGCCTCGACCCTGCTCGTCACCGCGTCCGGCATCGCGGTCGCGGGGATCGGCTCCGCGTTCTGGGGCCTCGTCGTGGGGCTGGTCGTGCTGGCCTGGCTGCACCCGCGTCGGGTGGCCCGCCACTCCTGACCCCCGGGACGAGCCCTCGGATCAGGCGAGTCCGCGGCGCCGCAGCAGGGGCTCGGTGCGCGCGTCGCGCCCGCGGAACTCCCGATAGGCGACGAGCGGGTCGCGCGAGCCGCCGATCTCGAGGATCCGCCGCCGGAACCGCTCGCCGGCCGCGCGGTCGAGTCCGCCGTTCTCCTCGAACCACTCGACGGTGTCGGCGTCGAGGATCTCGCTCCAGATGTAGGAGTAGTAGCCCGCGGAGTAGCCGCCCGAGAAGACGTGCTTGAAGTACGTGCTGCGGTAGCGCGGCGGGATCGCAGGGACCAGCAGCCCGGCGGCCTCCAGCGCGCGCGTCTCGAACTCCACGACGTCGGCACGGTCGGCGGAGGCCGACGTCTCGTGCCAGGCGAGGTCGAGCAGAGCGGCGGCCAGGTACTCCGTGGTCGCGAAGCCCTCGCCCCAGAGCGCCGCCGCCTCGAGCTGCTCGACGACGGCGGCCGGCAGTGGCTCGCCGGTCTCGACGTGCCGCGCGTAGACGGGCAGCAGCTCCGGGTGCCGGATCCACATCTCGTTGACCTGGCTCGGGAACTCGACGAAGTCGCGGAAGACGCTCGTGCCGCCGAACCGCGGGTAGCGCGTGGTCGCGAAGAGGCCGTGCAGCGCGTGCCCGAACTCGTGGAAGAGGGTCTCGACCTCGTCGAGGCTGAGCAGCGCCGGCTCCCCGTCGCCGGGCGCCGAGATGTTCAGCGTGTTCACGACGACGGCGGAGTCGCCGAGCAGCGTCGTCCGGGTCCGGAGCGAGTTCATCCAGGCGCCGCCGCGCTTCGAGTCGCGCGTGAACGGGTCGAAGAGGAACAGACCGAGCGGGACGCCGTCCTCCTCCGCGACCTCGAAGACACGGACGTGCGCGCTGTGCCCGACCAGGTCGGGCCGCTCCGCGAACCGGACGCCGTAGAGCCCGGTCGCGGCGGCGAAGACGCCCTCGCGCAGGACGCGCTCGAGCTCGAAGTACGGCCGGAGCGCGCTGGAGTCGACGGCGTAGCGGGCGGTGCGCACGCGCTCCTCGTAGTAGGCCCGGTCCCAGGCCTCGAGCGTGAAGCGCGGCTGCCCCGCGGCGTCCTGCTCGGCGTCGGCCTGCTGCTGCATCTGCTCGAGCTCGGCGCGGGCGTTCCAGGCGGCGGGGATCGCGAGCTCCTCGAGGAGGGCGCGGACGCGCTCGGGTGTGCCGGCCGTCTGGCCCGAGATCACGAACGCTGCGTGCGAGGAGTGGCCCAGCAGCGCGGCGCGCTCGGCGCGCAGGGCGACGATGTCGAGCAGGACTTCCCGATTGTCGTGCAGTCCGCCCTCCCCGGCGCGGCCGAGGGAGGCGCGCACGATCCGCTCGCGGACGGAGCGATCGCGCAGGCGGGCGAGCCACGGGTGCCCGGAGTAGAGGGGAAGCGTCACGAGGTGGCCGTCGGCGCCGCGGTCCGCGGCGGCACGGGCGGCGGCGGAGATCTCGGAGGCGTCGAGTCCGTCCAGCTGCTCGGCGCGCTCCAGCAGCACGGCCCGCTCGTTGGTATCGGCGAGCAGGTTCTTGTCGAATCGGGTGGTGAGGCTCGACAGCCGCTCGTTCAGCGCGCTGAGCCGGGTCTTGCCGGCGTCGTCGAGGAGGGCGCCCGCGCGCTCGAAGCGCAGGAGGACGCGCTCCAGCAGGTACGCGGTCTCGTCGTCGAGGTCGAGCGTCGCTGCCCGGTCTGCGAGGGACCGGACGCGCGCGTAGAGGCGCGGGTCGAGGGTGATCGCGTCGTCGTGCGCGGAGAGCAGGGGAGCGAGCTCCTCCTCGACGGCGTCGGTCAGCGGCGTGCGATCGGAGGCGCCCACCGTGAAGAAGACCGCGCTGACCCGGCGCAGCTCCCGCCCGGAGCGCTCGAGCGCCACCAGCGTGTTCTCGACCGTCGGTTCGTCGGGGGAGGAGGCGATGTCCTCGATCTCGGCCCGGTGCCGGCGCAGCGCCTCCTCGAAGGCCGGGCGGTACGCCTCCGGCTCGACCGCCGCGAAGTCGGGCAGCCCGTGCGGCAGCCCGCTCGGCTCGAGGAGGACGGCGACGGCGGCGGAGGTGCTCATCCAGCGAGCCTAGAGCCGCCGCCGCCGTCCACTCATGCTGATCGAGTAGCGCGCGCAGCGCGCGTATCGAGCGGAGGGGGCGCCTTCGGCGCCAGTGCAGGGCGGGGAAAGGATCTTGTGGCTGGCTCGTTGTGGTTGGACGATGGAGGGGTCGCGG
>NZ_SLVD01000010.1:0-190865 GCF_004345345.1 Rathayibacter sp. PhB179
CGCGACCCCTCCATCGTCCAACCACAACGAGCCAGCCACAAGATCCTTTCCCCGCCCTGCACTGGCGCCGAAGGCGCCCCCTCCGCTCGATACGCCCTCTCCGAGGGCTACTCGATCAACATGAAGCGCCCACGCGCAGACGGCAGAGCTACCAGAGCATGCTGGTCGAAGTGCCGCGCAGCGGCGCCCCCGTGCTCATGGAAGAGCCGCGCAGCACCGCCCCCATGCTGGTCGAGTAGCCGCGCAGCGGCGTATCGAGACCGACGCGTCCGAGCACCGGCCACGCGTCTCGGGCTGGATCCGGCGCGCGGTTCGCCACTTTCTGCGGTTCTGAGCCGGAGGGACCAGCAGAAAGTGTCGAATCGGGACGAGCGGCGCCCGTGATCCGGCACGAACGGTCGTCCGCCGGCGCGGAGGACGACCGTTCGTGACGGATCGGCGGGGGCAGCGCGGGTCAGTGCTGCGGGTCGCCGCCGAGCTGGCCGATGGGGGGCAGGGGGCCGCCGTCGTCGGCGCCGGTGCGGCGCCAGCGGGCGACGGCGTTGCCGAGGTGGTAGATCACGAGGGCCGCGGCTGCGCCGAGCACGATGCCGCCGAGCTCGAAGCCGCCGGAGCTGAAGGAGAAGCCGGCGATCGCGATCACGAGGGAGACGGCGGCCGTGTACTGGTTGACCGGGCGGGAGAAGTCGACGCGGTTGTCGATCCAGATCTTGATGCCGATCACGCCGATGAGGCCGTAGAGCGCGGTGGTCGCGCCGCCGAGGACGCCGGCCGGGATCGAGTTGAACACCGCGCCGACCTTGGGCGAGAGGCTGAGCAGCACGGCGGTGACGCCGGCCACCCAGTAGGCGGCGGTGGAGTAGACGCGGGTCGCGGCCATCACGCCGATGTTCTCGCCGTAGGTGGTGGTGCCCGAGCCGCCGAACGCGCCGGAGACGGTGGTCGCGATGCCGTCCGCGATCAGGGCGCGGCCGGTGTGCTGGTTGACCGAGGAGTCGGTCATCGTGGCGACGCCGCGGACGTGTCCGACGTTCTCGGCGATGAGCACGAGCACGACGGGCAGGAACATCGCGATGCCGGACCACGTGGATCCGGACGCGAAGTCGGGGAAGCTGAACGGCGGCAGGCCGACCCAGGCGGCGTCGGCGACGGCGGAGTAGTCGATCTCCTGGCGGATCAGCGCGACGACGTAGCCGATGACGACGCCGACGAAGATCGAGACGCGGCCGAGGAAGCCGCGGAAGAAGACGCTGCCGAGGATGATCGCGGCGAGCGTGACCGTCGCGGTGACCGGCGCCTGCTGGAAGCTCGACCAGGCGGTCGGGGCGAGGTTGAAGCCGATCAGCGCCACGATCGCGCCGGAGACGACCGGGGGCATCAGGCGGTCGATCCAGCCGAGGCCGGCGAACTGCACGACGAAGCCGACGAGCGCGAGCAGCACGCCGACGGCGACGACTCCGGCGAGCGCCGATCCCGTCCCGCCGACCGCCGTCGCCGCGGTGACCGGGGCGATGAACGCGAAGCTCGAGCCGAGGTAGCTGGGCAGCTTGTTGCGGGTGATCAGGAGGAACAGCAGCGTGCCGACGCCCGAGAAGAGCAGGGTCGTGGCGACGGGGAAGCCGGTGAGCACGGGCACGAGGAAGGTCGCGCCGAACATCGCGACGACGTGCTGGATGCCGATCGCGACGGTCGCGGGCCAGTTGAGCCGCTCGGCGGGGCCGACGACGGCTCCGGGCGCGACGGTGCGGCCGTCGCCGTGCAGGGACCAGATGGGCATGGGGCTCCTCGGCGGGAAGGGGGGATGGGGGCGCTTCAGAGTAGCGAGGCGGCGGGCGGGCGACGGCGGCGGTCCGGCGGACCTCCGGCACGCGGAATCGGCTCCGGCACGCGGGAAGCCGCCGGAACCACGAGCCGGAGCTCGAATCACGAGCCAGAGGTACGCGGGGCGACCGGTGGCGCAGCTCCGGCACGCGGAATCGGCTCCGGCACGCGGGAAGCCAGCAGAACCGCGAGCCGGAACCGAAACCGCGAGCCGAAGGTGGGCGGGGCGGGCGGAGGCGCACCTCCGGCACGCGGAAACCGCTCCGGCACGCGGGAAGCCAGCAGAACCGCGAGCCGAAGCCGGAACCGCGAGCCGGAGGATCTCGGCGCGGGCGGAGGCGCACCCCCGGCACGCGGAAACCGCTCCGGCACGCCGGGATCCGGCAGAACGACGTGCCGGAGCCGGAATCGCGTGCCGGAGGTGCTCCGAGCAGGCGGCGCCGGCGCTCCCCGTGACGCAGCCGGGAGCCGGATCGGCGCGCCGGTGAAAGAACGGCGGGCGTGCCGGACAGGAGGGAGCATGAGGCACATGCCAGCTCCCCTCGCGGGTCCCGACCGCTTCGCCGCGCTCGCCGGCGTGGTCGCCGACCCCGTCCGCCGCTACCTCTGGCGCCGCACCGACGAGGCCACGGCCGACGACGTGCTCGCCGCCACCCTCGCCGTGCTCTGGCGCCGCGTCGCCGACGTGCCGGAGGACGACCCGATCGCCTGGTCGATCGGCGTCGCCCGGCTGCAGCTGCAGAACGCGCGCCGGATGCAGCGGCGCCAGGTCCTGCTCACCCACCGGATCGCCGTCGTCGACCCGCCGCAGGAGGTGCGCGACCCGGACGGGCCGTCCGCCACCGACGACGCCGTGCGCTTCGTGCTCTCGCGGCTGCGCGAGTCCGACGCCGAGCTGCTGCGGCTCTGGTCGTGGGAGGAGCTGGACGCCCGCGGGATCGGCGAGGTCCTCGGGATCACGCCGAACGCCGCGTCGATCCGGCTGCACCGCGCCCGCCAGCGCTTCGCGGAGCTCTACGAGAGCCGCGCCGCCCAGGACCCGACGACCTCAGAAGGAGGAGCACGATGACCGCGATCGAGGACTCGGAGCTGCGCCGCCTGGTGCGCTCGACCGACCCGGCGGAGGGGCTCGCCCCGCTCACCCGCGCGCAGCTCGCCGAGCACCGGGAGCGGGCGATGGGCGGCCAGGCTGTGGGCGGGCAGGGCACCGACCCCCACGACTCCGACCCCGCCGCCGTCCGCCGCCGCCGCTCCCCCTGGCTGATCGTCGGGGTCGGTGCGCTCGCCGTGGGCGCCGCCGCGTCGCTCCTGCTCCCCTTCGCCCTCGGCGTCACCACCGGCGGCTCCGCCTCCGCGCTGCGGCTGCCCGCGACCGGCGGGCCGATGGACCAGTGCGCCCCGGTCACCGCCGAGGCGCTCGCGCCGTCGCAGCTCGCCTTCCGCGCCGAGGTCGCCTCGATCGACGACGGCACCGTCACCCTGCGCGTGATCGACCGGTTCGCCGGCGACGTCGGTGACGCGGTGACGGTGACCCAGGCGGCGGAGTCGGCCGTCGACGGGGCCCCGATCGTCTTCGAGCGCGGCATCGACTACCTGATCGCCGCCGACGGCGACACGATCCTCACCTGCGGGCTGAGCGCGGCCGACTCCCCCGAGCTGACGAGCGTGTACCGGGAGGCGTTCGCGCAGCGGTAGTCGCCGGCCTCAGGCGAACAGCCCGAGCACCCACCCGAGCACCAGCGGGCCGAACGCCACGGCGAGCACCCCGAGCCCCAGCACGAAGCCGACGAGGCTCACGCGCGCGCCGCGGAGCGTCTCGTCCGCGCGCAGCCGGTTCCGGGCGCCGAGCGCCAGCACGATCGCGACGACGGCGAGCGCCGACGCGAGCAGCGGGACGCCGACCAGCAGCGCGCCGAGCACCGCGACGCCCGCGCTCGCGAGCGCGCGGGAGTCGACCGGTCGCGGAGTCGTGCGGGTCTGCTCGGTCATGCTCCGAGCCTGGCACAGGGCGGCGGACCGGGGTGAGCCACCCGCCCGGTCGCACGCGCACCCCCTCGGTGGCAAGGGGCTCTGCAAACGCCAGGAGCGCGGCGGAGGGTGGGAACACCGACGATCCTTCTGGAGACAATGGTGTACTTCCACGTTCAACGACTCATCACCGACATCGAGCAGGACGAGCCGGATCCGGCCGCCGCGAACGCGCTGCAGGAGGGCCTCGGCGGGCAGTTCGGCGAGATGCGCACGATGATGCAGTACCTCTTCCAGGCGATGAACTTCCGCACCGAACTCTCGGCGAACGAGCAGGCCCCCGAGGGCGTGCCGTCGACGATCGCGCCGGAGCGCTTCGAGGAGTTCTCGCCCGGGCTGGACCCCGAGCTGCTCAAGCTCATCCAGACCACGGCCGAGATGGAGCTGGACGAGATCACCTCGTTCTACGGCCCCACCGCGAAGTAGCACGACCCCTCCGGTCCCGCGCGGTCGCTTCCGCGCGGGACCGGTCCGTTCCCAGGAGACAGGCCCATGCCGACGTTCCGGCTCCTCGAACCCCGCCGCCCGGCGGGTGTCCCTCTGCACGAGCTCGGCGACGCGTCCGCGCTGATCGGCGACGGCGACGTCCTGATCCGCAGCGTCACCCTCGCGCACCGCGAGATCTCCCCCGGCGCGCTCTTCGCCGCACTGCCCGGCCGGCGCCGGCACGGGGCGGACTTCGCCGACGAGGCCGCCGCGGCCGGAGCGGTCGCCGTCCTCACCGACGAGGCCGGGCTCGCGGCCGCGCGGGCGAGCGGCCTGCCGGTGCTGGTGTCCGCGGATCCCCGGGCCGCCCTCGGCGCGATCGCCGCCCGCGTCTACGGCACCGACCGCGACCGTCCCCAGCTGCTCGGCGTCACCGGCACCAACGGCAAGACCAGCACCGCGCACCTGCTCGACGCGGTGCTGCGCCGGCTCGGCGTGCCCTCCGGCCTCAGCTCGACCGCGGACCGCCGCAGCCGCGACACCGTCGTCGCCAGCCGCCTGACCTCGCCCGAGGCGCCCGAGCTGCACGCGCTCCTCGCCCGGATGCGCGAGGACGGCGTCGAGTCCGCCGCGATCGAGGTCAGCGCGCAGGCGCTCATCCGCTCGCGGGTCGACGGCCTCGTCTTCGACGTCGCCGGCTTCACCAACCTCAGCCACGACCACCTGGACGACTTCGGCGACCTCGGCGCCTACCTCCGAGCGAAGCAGCGGCTCTTCCGCCCCGACCGCAGCCGGCGCGGCGTCGTCGTCGTCGACACTCCGGAGGGGCGGACGGTCGCCGCGGAGGCGGAGGTGCCGGTCGTCACCGTCGGCTCCACCGCCGAGGCGGACTGGCGCGTGGACGTCCTCGCGCTGAGCGCCGACGCGACCCGGTTCCGCCTGACCGCGCCCGACGGCTGGGGCGTGACCACCTCCGTCCCGCTGATCGGCCGGCACATGGCCTCGAACGCGGCGCTGGCCCTGGTGATGCTGATCCAGGCGGGCCACGACCGCGACGCGCTCGCCCGCGCCGTCGCCGACGGCATCGACGTCGCCGTCCCCGGCCGCACCCTGCTCGTCTCCGGCGAGGCCGGGCCGCGGCTCTACGTCGACTTCTCGCACACCCCCGACTCCGTCGCCCGGACCGTCGACGCCCTCCGCGAGGTCACGCCGGGCCGGGTGCTGGTGATCCTCGGCGCGGACGGCGACCGCGACCCGAGCAAGCGCGCGCCGATGGGCCGCGCCGCCGCCGAGCGGGCCGACCTGCTGATCGTCACCGACCACCACCCGCGCTTCGAGGACCCGGCGCGGATCCGCCGGGCGCTGCTCGACGGCGCCCGCGACGGCCGCTGCGAGGTGCAGGAGATCGCCGAGCCCGCGCAGGCCGTGCGCGCCGCCGTCGGCCGGGCCGGGGCGGACGACTCGATCCTCTGGGTCGGCCCGGGCGCCACCGACTACCGCGTGGTGCTGGATCAGGACCTGCCGTACTCGCCGCGCGCCGATGCGGCGCTCGCTCTGGCGGAGGCGGGCTGGGCGGTCTGAGCCGCCGGCTCCCACGGCCCCGTGCTTGACTGGCCGGGTCGTCGCGACCGGAGGGGGTGCAGGTGTTCTCCTCCCTCCCCGTGCGCCGAGTGCAGAAGCACCCCTCCGCGCTCGAGTCCGTCGTCTGGCCCGCGACCCTGCCGCCGGTGCGCCAGGTGCTCGACGAGGGCTGGGACCTCGGCCCCGTCTCGGTGATCACCGGTGAGAACGGCTCCGGCAAGTCGACGCTGCTCGAGGCGATCGCGCTCGCCTACGGGCTGAACGCCGAGGGCGGCTCGACCGGCGCGATGCACTCGACCCGCGTCTCGGAGTCGGACCTCTCCCAGCAGCTGCAGCTCGTGCGCGGGGCGGGCGCCTCGAAGCGCGGCTTCTTCCTCCGCGCGGAGACGATGCACGGCTTCTTCACCTACCTCGAGGACATCGGCCTCGGCGATGCGGATTACCACGAGCGCTCCCACGGCGAGTCGTTCCTCGACATCGTCGTGAACCGCTCCCGGATCCGCGGGCTCTGGCTGCTCGACGAGCCGGAGTCGGCGCTCTCGGTCTCGGGCTGCCTCGCGCTGATCGGGCAGCTGCGGTCGCTGGTGGCGGGCGGCTCGCAGGTGATCCTCTCGACGCACTCGCCGGTGCTGGCGGCGCTGCCGGGCGCGGACCTCTACGAGCTCGGCGAGTGGGGCCTCCGCCGCTCGGAGTACGACGATCTGGACCTCGTGCGCACCTGGCGCGGCTTCCTCGGCGACCCGCAGCGGTACCTCCGGCACCTGGACTGACCGGGGCCGCGCACAACATCAGCTGAGAAGGGTGGGCCTCCTCTGTGGGGGGGAGGGACCCCCTTCTCAGCTGATGTTGTGCAGCGCTCACCGGCAGGCCGGCGCGGTCAGGCCGTTGAAGGCGAAGCTCTCGCCGGGATGGGCGGGCCGGATCGACGCGCGCAGGTGCTCGAAGGCGGCCTGCGTCGTCGCGCCCGCTCCGGGCGTCGCCGCGCACTGCAGCGACGACGAGGCGAAGGAGTCGACGACGGGCCCGGAGCCGTCGGCCGCCTCCGCCGCGATCTCGGCGCCGATCGCGTAGCCGCTCCCCCGGTCGGTCATCGCCGTCATCGTGCCGAGCACGCGCGGCCAGACGACGGAGTCGCGGAGCGAGCGCGGGGTGGACCCCCCCGGCGACCCCGTCAGCGCGACGTTCAGCACCGCGCCGTTCAGGTGCACCGTCGACTGCCGGACCCCCGAGAAGGAGCCGTCGATCTCGCGGGCGAGGCGCACGATCTCGTCGGCCGGGCGCTCCTCCTGCACGCGGATCGAGGCGGCGCCGCGCGACTCGGTCGCGGGCTGCTCGATCGTCCAGTCGAGGTCGCCCTCCGTGAGGGCGGAGCGCTGCTCGAGGAGGAGATCGAGCGCGTCGAGTGCGGTCGCCGCACTGGTCGGGGCGAGGACGATCGCGAGGACGGGGTAGCTCTCGACCGTCCGCACAGAGAGGCTCCCGTCGATGCCGCGGCGCAGGGCGTCCCAGGCGTCGACCGGTGCCGTGCGCTCCCGCGGGTCCGCGATCGACAGGACGTCGTCGCCGACCCGCAGCACCAGCTCGCTCGAGCGCCGCCCCGCCGGAGCCGCGCCGAGCGCCGCGTCGATCGCCTCGGACGCCGTGGCCGCGACGGCGACGAGGCGCTCCGCCGGACAGTTTTCCCGGGCGGTGACCTCGACGTCGAAGACCGCCTGCTCACCGCGCACGAGGAGCGGCGCCGGCCGCCAGTCCGCCCTCGCGCTCTCGACGCAGTCGTCCGCCGACAGCGCCAGCTCGAGTCCCTCCGCAGGCCCCGTGCCGGTCGCGACGACCGCGATCGTCAGAAGTACCGCCGCGCCCGTGAGCGCTCGTCCCCGTCGTCCCACGCCGTTCCCCCGTCTTCGCTTGCTGCCGTGTATCGAAGGCGAGAGTATCGATTTTCGATAGGAATCGCATGTCTTTCGATATGCTGGCCTCTCGACACGCACCCCTTCCGACCCAGGAGCCCCGCATGCCCCGACCCGTCCTCCACGCGCTCCGCACCCTCCTGCTGGTGCTGCTGCTCGGCTGCGTGCTCGTGCAGCTCGCCGTCGGCCCGGTCGCCCGCGAGGCGCTCGACGGCGGGCCGGTCGACGCGGTGCTCGTCGCCGTCGTGGTTGCCGGGCTGCTCTGCGTCGAGGCCGTGCTGATCGCGGTCTGGCGGCTGCTCAGCCTGGTCCGCGACGACACGCTCTTCGCGGGCGACCACCGCTCCGACCTCTGGGTCGACCTCGCGATCGGCGCGTTCGTCGCCGGCGCGGTGCTGGCCGTCGTCGGCGCCGTCGCCTCGCTCGCCGCGGCACCCGCGCCCCTGCCGGCCCTCGCCTTCGGGCTGGTCGCCGTGGCGAGCGCGACGACCGCGCTGATCGTCGTGGTGATGCGGCGCCTCCTGCACCTCGCGGTGGCGCAGCGCAGCGAGCTCGCCGAGGTCGTCTGATGGCGATCGTCCTGCACCTCGACGTCGAGCTCGCCAAGCGCAAGATGTCGGTGACCGACCTGGCCGCCGCGGTCGGCATCACCACCGCGAACATCTCGATCCTCAAGAACGGCCGCGCCAAGGCCGTTCGCTTCTCCACCCTCGACGCGATCTGCGCGGTCCTCGACTGCCAGCCCGGCGACATCCTGAGCCGCGTGCCGGATGAGGAGGGGAGCGATGCCGAACTCGTCGGAAGCGGTGCGGACGGCTGATCGGAGACTCCCGCAGGGCGAGCGGGTCCTGGCGGCGGGAGTCGTGCAGCTGATGGTCGTCGTCGTCCTCGCCGTCCTCGGGCCGATCGCGCCGACCTACGGACTGCTCGGCGCCGACCGGGGGGAAGCGCTGTGGTGGGGCACGATCGTCCTCGGCGACGTCGTGCCGACGGTCCTCGGGATCGAGCTGGTCCTGCTCGCGAGCGGCTGCCTCACCGTCCTCGTCGGCGTCTGCCTGCCGTGGACGCAGCGGACTCCGTCGACGACCCGGAGCGTCGTCTCGGGCGTGGCCGGTCTGGCCCTGGCGATCTGCGTCGTGTGCTCCGTCTTCTTCTCGCTCGTCTTCGCTTTCAGCGCCTACCAGGTGCTCCCCGGCGCGAGCGACTCGGGCTGCCGCCTCGTCGTGCGGGAGTCCGCGTTCCTCCTCCTGGCCGATGGCGCGATCGGCGTGCTCCGTACGGGGTCGGCGGTCGTCGAGTGGCAGGAGGACTACTCCGCGGACGACGGCCACGCGCCGTTCAGCGCGGACGACTACGAGCTTCACTGGAGCGGGGACGTGGCGCAGCTGCGGCTCGGGATGAAGCGGATCCAGCCCGTGTGGCTCGAGGGCGACGGCCTGCTCGACTGCTCCCGCTGAGAGCGCTCCCTCCACACCCCGCGAAGGGGGACATCGGGCGCGCTCGATCGTCTCCGCGCCGAAACAGGCGTGCAACATCCGGCTCCGAGACTGGGGAGGCTCCAAGCCCCCTCCCACTCGATCCGAAGGTTGTCGCTTGTCCACCACCCCCTCGTTCCGGAGGGTCGTCCGACTCTCCGCCGCCACCGCCCTGTGCACCGGACTCGCACTCGGCACCGCCCTCGCCGCCCCCGCGGCGCTCGGCGCGACCACTCCCCCCGTCGACGCGGCCGCCCCCGCAGTCGTCGACCTCAGCATCACCGACGCCCTGGCGCTCCTGCAGTCCGGCGCGACGACGTCCGTCGCCCTGACCCAGCGCTACCTCGACCGCATCGCGGCCTACGACGACCCCTACGGCGACCAGCCCGGTCTCGCCGCGGTCATCCTGGCCAACCCGGACGCGCTCGCCACCGCGGCCGAGCTCGACGCCGAGCGCGCGGCCGGCTCGATCCGCGGCCCGCTGCACGGCATCCCGATCCTGGTGAAGGACAACTACGCCACGTTCGACATGCCCACCACCGCGGGCAGCGCCTCGCTGCACACGTACCAGACGAAGCTCGACTCGACGGCCGTGCAGCGCCTGCGCGACGCCGGCGCGATCATCCTCGCGAAGACCAACATGGCGGAGTTCGCCTGGCACGGCACCTACACGCTCAGCTCCGAGCGCGGCCGGACGAACAACCCCTACAACCAGGCGAACAGCGCCAGCGGCTCGAGCGGAGGCACCGGCGCGGCCGTCGCCGCCGGCTACGCCCCCGCGGGCCTCGGCACCGATACCTGCGGCTCGATCGTCGGACCGAGCGCGCACCAGAGCCTCGTCGGCTACCGGCCGACCATGGGCCTGACCAGCGTCACGGGCATCGTCCCGCTGTCGCCGCGCCAGGACGTCTCGGGACCGATGACGACGACCGTCACCGACGCGGCCCTCCTGATGGAGGTGCTGGCCGGCTACGACCCGACCGACCCGCTGACCGTCATCGCGGACCAGCAGGACAGCTCCACCTACGTCGAGGGGCTCAGCGACACCGCGCTCGAGGGCAAGCGCATCGGCTACGTGCGCTGGGACTACGAGGAGGACCCGGCCCGCCCGGGCCTCGCCGAGACCACCGGGCTCGTCGACCAGGCGGTCCTCGACCTCGCCGCGCAGGGCGCCGAGATCGTGCCGGTGCCGACCTTCACCCGCGAGTTCGTGGCGAACACGCTCGTCAGCGGCGGCTACCTCGACCTGCGCCCCGGCATCGACGCGTTCTTCGCGGACACCGAGGCCACCTGGCCCGAGGGCCTCGCGGGTCTCACGGAGCCGGTCGACGCGCTGACCTTCTCGGACGTCATGGCGGACGGGAAGACCTCGCTGCTGCCCGACGACGTCGCGTTCTTCAACAGCAACGCGGACATCCCGAACCCCGCGTACGACGCGGCGATCGCGGCCCAGGACGCGGGCAAGCTGGCGATGGACCAGTTCTTCATCGACAACGACCTCGATGCCCTGGCGATGCCGACCAGCGCGACGGCGGCGACCCCCGACTGGGCGGGCACGACGTTCTGCGACGTCGGCGCGAACACCGGAGTCCCGACGGTCTCGCTGCCCGCGGGCTTCACCTCGACCGGGACCGCCGCCGGCCTCGAGCTGGCCGCCCCGCGCAGCCAGGACGCGGCGCTGCTCGCGATGTCGTACGACTACGAGCAGGCGACACTGAACCGCGTCGCCCCGGCATCGACCCCGGAGCTGGCCGCCGCGCCGACCCCGGAGCCGACGGCCTCGCCCACCGCGCCGCCGGTCGAGCCGACGGCGGAGCCCACCGTGGCGCCGACGGGCGAGCCGACCGTGGCGCCCACCGTCGCGCCGACCGCGACGGCCGGGCCCGTCGCGCCGGCGCCGACCGCGACGCCGAAGCCCACGGCGAAGCCCGCCGCGTCGCTCGCGCACACCGGCGCCGAGGGCACGACGGGGCTGGCCGCGCTGGCCTTCGCCCTCATCGCCGGCGGCGCAGGTGCGCTCGCGCTGACCGCGACGCGCAGGCGCACCGCCCAGAAGTAACCACCGCACGGCAGGCGGGGTCGGCGGAGTTCCGCCGGCCCCGCTTCCGCGTCTCGGCCGCGCAACATCAGCTGAGAGCGCGTCTCATCGCCGATGAGCGACGAGGCCCACTCTCAGCTGATGTTGCGGAGAGCTTCCGCGGCTCGGCCGGCGCCGCCCATGCTGATCGAGTAGCCCGCGCAGCGGGCGTATCGAGATCCACCACCGCCGGAAGTCGAGCCAGCAGACCCCGCACCCTCAGGCGGCCACCGCGACCGGCTCGCTCCGCGCCCGCGGCGCCCAGCCGACGGCGATCGCCGCGACGGCGAGCGAGAGCTGCCCGACCCACGGCAGCACCGCGGACACGACCGACGCATCGCCACCGCTGGTCGCGAACGAGTCGGCGATGGACATCCCGATGCCGAAGCCCGTGAAGAAGCGGAAGAAGATCGCCGCGCCGACCAGCGACAGCATCACGATCACGAGCCGCCGCGGAGTGAGGGCGTCGCCCGCGCGGTGCACGGCGAGCGCCGCCACGAACAGCGCGGGCACCGTCCAGAAGGCCGCCCAGATCGCGGTCGCGACGAGCGTGCCCGTGATCGAGAAGCCGTCGCGCTCGGCCAGCAGCCGGTAGATCGTGGCGAGATCGGTGCCCGGCACCTTGGTGAGCGGATTCCAGACCAGCAGGTCGACCCCGCCGACCACGACCACGGCGACCACCAGCGCCGCCCCGCCCAGTGCGATCGGCACCCGCTGCGCCCGCGACGCGGTCCGATGCTCCCACACGATCGGCCGCGTCCCGCCGATCACCGCGACACCGGTCGCCAGCCCCGCGCTCGACACCAGGAAGCCCAGGAGCGGCAGCCACCACGGCGCCCCCGGCATCAGCACCCCGCCCGCCACCATCGCCGGCCCCGCGATCGCCGCGAGCAGCGACACCCGCGCCGTCCTCGTCTCGGCGGCGCGCGCGGCCCCCGCCATGTGCGCGGCGCCGACCAACCCGACGACGAGCGCCAGCCCGATGAGGACCCGACCCGTCGCCTGCATCACCGTGAGCACCCCCGCGGAGACCCCCTCCGGCACGACTCCTCCGCCGGTCAGGTACCCGCCGATCAGGATCACCGCGGCCGCCGTCAGCAGCCCGAGCCCGCGCCGCGCCAGCCGCCGCGGCCGCAGGAACCGCGGCTCCCCCGAGTGCACCGGCAGCCCGCGGTCGAGGGTCGCGCTGAGCACGAGCGCGCCGAGCACCACGTCGCGGCGCTGCAGCCCCGCCTCGCCGGCACCGGCGACGTCGGCCCGCCACTCCTCGAGGTAGCGCTCGCGGGCGAGCGGCGGGAGCAGAAGGGCCAGGAGTCGCAGCAGCAGGTCGATCACGCGCGGGCCTCCACTCCGGACAGCCGGACCGGCCGGGCGGCGGCGGCCTCGAACCGCGCGACCGCGGTCGCCGCCGCCTGCGCCCCCTCGCTCGTCAGCTCGTAGAGCCGGCGCCGCGGACCGCTGCGCTCCGTGTCCGTCTCCCACGCCGACGACACCCAGCCGGCCCCCTCGAGCCGCTCCAGGATCGGGTACACACTGCCTGCCGGACGCCCGGTTCCCTTGATGACGAGCATCCCCCAGGTCGGCCCGGAGGCGTCGAGGAGCGCGCGGAGCACGTCCGCGGTCGCGGCGGTCATGCGGCTGAGCGGAGTCATGCGCCGAGGCTACCTATGTAGAGATAGAACGGTCAACCGCGCTGCTGCGATACTCGCGGCATGACCGCGTACAACCCCGCCGTGTATCCCGAGCCCACCCCCGGCACCGGCCCGCAGCCCCCGAAGACCGGCAACGGCCTCGGGCTCGCCTCGCTGATCATCGGCATCGTCGCGCTCGTCGGCGCCGTGATCCCGATCGTCAACTACGTCTCCGGCTTCGTCGCCTTCGTCGGCCTGGTGCTCGGCGTCATCGCGCTGTTCCTCAAGGGCAGGAAGAAGGGAACGGCGATCGCCGGCGTGATCCTCAACGCCCTGGCGATCGTGCTCGCGATCATCCTGGCGATCGTCTACACCGCCGGCTTCGCGAGCGGCATCTCGAACGCCATCGCGACCGCGCAGGCGTCGGCGACGTCCGGCACTCCCCAGACCCTCGTCTACGAGGTCACCGGAGCGGGCACGAGCACGTCGATCGTCTACTCCACCCTCGACGGCGCGAACTCCGGCGTCGAGCAGGCCGCCGCCCAGCCCCTCCCCTTCACGAAGGAGCTGCAGGTCGACAGCACCGCCTTCCAGGCGTTCTCCGTCACCGCGACGAACGGCGCCGACGACGAGGGCGACATCACCTGCCGCATCACCCTCGACGGCGAGGTCCTCGCCGAGGAGACCGGTACCGGCGCCTTCGGCTCGGCCGTCTGCATCGCGACCCCGCGGTAGGACGTAACGCGACATACGCCACCATCAGCGGCGGCGACTGCTAATTTGTCGTTGATTTTTAAGCGAGGTCGAGCTGTGACAAATTCAGCAGTCGCCCGTCCTGGGCGCGGGCGTCCCAGCCGGGACGACGTCTTCCGGCGCTTCGCTACAGCGATCGACGAACTCGCCAACTATGGAGGACTGCCCAAGCCTCATGAGGCGAAGAAGCTGTGGGATGACCTCTGGCATCTCGAAGCGCACCACTCGACCGCCATCGAGGGCAACACTCTTGTTCTGCGGGAAGTGGAGCAGCTGCTCGAGCAGGGCCGCGCGGTGGGCTCGAAAGAGCTCAAGGATTACATGGAGGTGCTGGGCTACGCGGAGGCAGCGCGCTGGGTGTACCAGCAGGCGATGGAACCGACATCTTGGGGACACGACAGCCTCGTCGTCGTCACCGAGGTCCGCCGTATTCACGCCGTCATGATGGCGAAGGCCTGGGACGTTGCTCCTCACCCGGACGCCCAGGACTCTGAAGCGCCGGGGAACTGGCGTCGACACGAGATCCACTCCTTCGCCGGCGGGATGAAGCCACCAACCTTCATGCTCGTTCCTGCAGAGGTCAGCGCATGGGTGGACCGCGCCAACTCGATGCGCCGCCGTCTCGACGCAGGCGAGCTCTCCGTCGGTCAGGTTCCGGAAGAGCTCGCCAAGCTGCATCGTGAATTCGAGGCGATCCACCCCTTCATCGATGGAAACGGCAGAAGCGGACGTCTCTTGTTGAACCTGCTGTTGATCCGGCTGGGCTGGCCGCCGGCCATCATCCTGAAGGAACAAAGGGTGAAGTACCTCCGGGCCTTGCAGCGCTCCGACGAGGGAGACGACGGTCCCCTCGCGGAAGTCATCAGCCGATCCGTCATCGACAATCTGCACCGCCTGATTCCCAATATCGCAGGACCGGCGAAGTACGTTCCACTGGAAGCGCTCGCGGACGAGGAGTTCAGCCTCCTCGCGCTGCGGCAGGCCGCCGCTCGAGGGAGGCTGGAGGCGATCATCGGTAGCGACGGACGGTACCGCTCGAGCAAAGCGGCGGTCGCCGACTACCGCGCATCCAAGTACATCCGAACAGCAAAGTAGATCTGAAGGACCGGCCCTAAGGTCGCTCCTAATGAAAGTACTCGTCCTTCTCCAGGACGGGCGGCGCTGTCTGCCAGCATGAAGACCTGCACTCGACGAGGGGGACATCTGTGGGGATCGTGAAGTGGCTTCTGAGCCTGCTGGAGACAGTGCCGACGCCCGAGAAGCCGGCGGGTACGACCGGCGCAAGGGTCCCCGCCTTCGCCGTCATCGACGTCGAGACGACAGGCCTCTCCCCTCGGCAGGACCGCATTCTCGAACTGGCGATCGTCCGCACCGATGCGGCGGGAGTCGTGGTCGACGAGTGGGTGTCCCGCTTCGATCCTGAAGGCCCGGTCGGCGCCACCCACATCCACGGCATCCGGGCGTCGGACGTCGCCGGCGCCCCGCTGTTCCGCGACCTCGCCCCGACCATCGCCGCCGCACTCGGCGGAGTCACGATCGTCGCCCACAACGCGAAGTTCGACACGGCCTTCCTCCACGAGGAGTTCCAGGCGGCGGGATGGGCGGTTCCCAGACTGTCGACCTTCTGCACCATGGACGGAAGTCACCACTACCTCCCGGACCTTCAGCGCCGACGTCTCGCCGACTGCTGCTGGGGTGCCGGCGTCGAGCTGGTCGACGCCCACTCCGCACTCGGTGACGCACGCGCCACGGCAGCACTGCTCCGCAGCTACCTCACCGCCGATCGTCGTCGCCCGCATCCGACGCTGGCCGCACTTCCGCGCACACCGCTCTGGCCGAGCGCGCCGTCTCGAGCCGCTGTCTCGCGGCGCCGCGACGCCGGAGCACGGCGGAGCGCTCCCGTCCGCCTCACGCCGAAGCGCCGAGAGCAGCAGCCCCTCGTGCAGCAGCTGACGAACGTCGGCCTTCTCGAGCTCATCGACGAGGGCGCGCCGGTCGGAACGATCGCCTACCTCGAGCTGCTGCTCGACTGCCTCACCGACGGCGACCTCTCGGTGTCGGAGGCGTCCGCCCTCGATGAGCTGACCCGGACGTTCGGCCTCTCCGCGGCGGATGTCGCCTCCGCCCACACGGCGTTCCTGCAGGCGCTCGCGCACCGGGCCCTCGACGACGGCCGGGTGTCGCAGTCGGAACGGCAGCAGCTCCTGGCCCTCGCCGCCCTGCTGTCCGTCCCGGCGAACTCGGTCAAGACCCTCATCGAGCGCGCGGACGCCGCGCGGATCACCCGGCTGAGTGCCGGGCTCGGGCCGCTGCCCCGGATCTGGGCGCACGGCGCTCCCCTCCATGTCGGCGACCGCGTCGCCTTCACCGGTTGCGACGAGAGTCAGCGCGAGAAGCTGGAACGACGCGCCGAGCAGCTCGGGGTCCGGGTGCTGGGCAACGTCTCCCGCCTGACCGCGGTCCTCGTCGCAGACGGCTCCTTCTCGGGCGGCAAGCACGAGCGCGCCCTCGAGTACGGAACTCGGATCGTCCATCCGGACACCTTCGAGATCCTCCTCGAGCACCTCCAGCCGGCACGCTCGTCCGCCGAGCCGGAGACGCGCGCGACGCCTGCCGCGCCGCGCTCCCGACCTTCCGAAGTGGTCGTCGCTCTGCCGTCCGAGGCACGCTCGACGGCGTCCCCCTCCGAGATCCGCAGCTGGGCGCTGGCGAACGGCCACGACGTCGGCGTTCGCGGGCGGCTTCCGAAGGACGTGATCGCGGCGTTCGAGGCGGCGCGCCCGAGGGCATAGGCCCCACCGGATTCACCATCGACGCGACGGCGGGATTCGAACCCGCGTCAGCGGTGTTGCAGACCGCTCCCTGGCCTCTCGGGCACGCCGCGATGGCGGCGGGAGCCGGTGTTCACGCACCGGATCCCGCGTGCATCCAGGGTGCTGCCCGGACGCTCGCGAGCGAAGCCCACTACCCCCGATGACGGGGCGTTTCGCCGTGTGACGCCGTGAACTGCACGCTCGCGGGCAGGCGAGGGCCTAGCCTCCGAACGTGAACGAACGGCCCGAAGCGGCGACCAGGACCGGGACATCGAGACGCCCCCGGCGCCGCGCCCTCGTGATCGGCGGCGTAGTCGCCGTGCTGGTCGCGATCCCCGTCGGGCTCGTGGCGCTCGCGCTCAGCGACTGGGGCGACCCGACGGCCGGCACGGTGCCGCCGGAGGGCGACGGCCGGGTGCTGGTCGCCCGGCTGCTGCCCGTGCTCGACGACGACGCGGCGATCGCCGAACTCGTCCCCGCCGACACCGCGGAGCAGCGGGCGACGATCACGCGGTTCTGCTCAGACCTGGTCGGGAACGATCCGGTCGTGACGATCTACGACGCGATCGTGCCGACACCGTTCAGCGTCTCCCTGCACACGGTGCCGCAGCCGGGAGTCGCCCCGCACCAGTGCGCGCTCGGGTTCAGCTGGGTGAAGGACGAGGGCTGGCACGTCGGCGCGGAGGCGAGCCGCCTGGACTGACCCCGCGCCGACGCGGCCGGCTACTTGCGGAACATCCGGGCGGTCGTCTCGAAGAGGCCGGCGACCGGGCGCTGCTGCTCGCCCTGCTGGGCGCCGAGGACGATGATGACCGCGGTCAGCACCGGGATCGCCCACTGGGTGACCTTCTGGACGCGGAGTGCGGTCGTCAGCTCGTCGGAGTTGCTCGACGACGCCTCGGTGACGCCCTTCGCGCCCTCGTCGGCGTGCTTGGCCTGGGTCGCGCCGGCGATCGCGGCGGTGACGGAGGCGGCGCCCGCGAGACCGGTGACGATCGTCTTCACGACCGTGTTGGTGCGGCTCTCCTGCTGGTTCGCCAGGCGGGTCTTGTTGGAGAGGATCAGGCCGATGCCGCCGACGCCGTGGGCCGCGATCGCGGCGAGCTGCACGGGGGTCCAGCGGGCCCAGCCGTTCGCGGCGAGGCGCAGGCGCTCCGACGGGTCGGAGGAGGTGGACGCGGCGCCGTTCAGGCCGACGGCGCCCATCAGGGAACCGCCGAACCAGGCGGCGGCGCCGAGGTCGTGGAGGCTGCGGACGAGCGTGTTGCGTGAGGGCATGGAGGCCTCTTCCTGTGCGGGTCGTCTGAGGGTGGCTGGCTCCTGACGGTACGCGCGTGCCCGCGAAACGAACGGGGCTTGACCTCTCGGCCGTGGCGCGCTCGAGTGGAGCGGTACCGACCCGAGGAGCGAGCACGATGAGCGACGACACGACCGACGACGAGAAGCGCGGGATCCGCGACGACTTCCACGACGCCGTGAACATGACGGCGAAGGAGATCGAGGGGTGGCTCGAGAAGGACGAGTCGAAGGAGGTCGGCCAGAAGCCGGCGAGCGGCGGCGAGTCCGTCGGCCACCACAGCGGGCGCCGGATCATCGACATCCTCGGCACCAAGCAGGCCGACCTGAGCGAGGACGACTACGCGCACATGAAGAAGGTCACCGGCTACGTCGCCCGCCACTCGAAGCAGCGGCCCTCCGGCGACGTCACCGAGACGAAGTGGCGGTACTCGCTGATGAACTGGGGCAACGACCCGCTGAAGGGGTGAGCCGGGCCTCGCTGCCGAGGCGTCCCCGAACCGTCGAGACGTCCCTGTACAGCGGGACGCCTCGACGGGAGCAGGACGCCTCGGCGGCCTACGTGCCTGCGGTGGGCGGATCTCGATACGCGCGCTGCGCGCGCTACTCGATCAGCATGGAGGGGGCATCAGCACGGGGACGCGGGCAAGCAGGCGAGTCCGCACGACGGAGGCGTAACCCGCCACGTGACGTGCGTACGGCACCATGCTGGTCGAGTAGCCGCGGGACGCGGCGTATCGAGACCCACCCCGTGAGAACAGCCGCCCTAGGCGTCCGACCGCGGCCCTGTGCATGCTGGTCGAGTAGCCGCGGGACGCGGCGTATCGAGATCCACCCCGTAAGAACAGCCGCCGCAGGCGTCCGACCGCGGCCCTCCATGCTGGTCGAGTAGCCGCGGGACGCGGCGTATCGAGACCCGCCCCGTAAGAACGGCCGCCGCAGGCGTCCGATTGCCGGCCCCAGCGCGCTGGTCGAGCAGCCGCCGCAGGCGGCGTAGCGAGTGGAGCGCCGTCGAAGCCAGCGCAGGGCGGCAAGGAGACCGACGTCCTTGCGGTGGGCGGGTCTCGATACGCCCCTCCGGGGCTACTCGACCAGCATGTTCGAGGGCGTCATCCAGGTAGATCCCGCCGTCAGTCGACCGCGCAGCTCGCGTCGATCGGGCCGATCACGCCGCCGGTCACCGGGACGATGCCGCAGTTCGGGAAGCCCGCGCGCGGCCGGTGCGCGGGGTCGATGGCGCGCAGGAGGCTGCCGAGCACCGTGCCGTGGGTGACGACCAGCACGTCGCCGTGCTCGGCGGCCGGCAGGATCAGCGCGAGCGCCGCCTCCACCCGCTCCCGGACCGAGGCGGCCGTGTCCGCTCGGCCGGAGGGGTCGTGCCGGTGGATCGCGTCGATGACGCTGTCCAGGCCCGCGTCGGTCATCCGCGGCCAGTCCGCCGAGGCCGGCACGTAGGTGTAGCCGTGGTCCGCGAAGACCGGTTCCCAGAGCGACGTGTTCGGCTGCCCCTCGAAGCCGCCGAAGTGCCACTCCCGCAGCGTCGTCGTCGGCACCGGCTCGATCGACGGATGCCCCGCGAGCGCCGCCGCGGCCGTGGTCCGCGTCCGGGTCAGGTCGCTCATGAACGCCGCGACCAGCGGCACCCCGCGCATCCGCTCCCCGAGGGCCGCGATCTGCCGCTCGCCCCGCGAGGTCAGCGGCGAGTCGCACCACCCTTGCAGCTGGCCGTTGACGTTGAACAGCGTCTGGGCGTGCCGGACGAAGTGGACGGTGCCGCGGGTCATGGTGCTCTCTCCGTAGTGATGGACAGGACGGGAACGCGCCCTACTCCGGCGCCGCCCGCGCGATGTGCAGCGCCAGGAACGCCACCTCCTCGTTCGGCAGCTCCGCACCGTACTCCGCCCGCACGAACGCGCGCACCCGCTCCGCCGTCGCCACCGCCCGCGGATACCGCGTGCTGAGGCTGGTGAAGAGGAAGTCGTCCGAGCTGACCAGCAGCCCGCCCGAGAAGAACCGCTCGGCGAAGTACTGCAGGTGCGCCACGAAGCGCGCCGAGCGCAGGTCCTCGCGGTCCAGCGCCGCCCCGCTCGTGTGCTGGATGATCGCGGTCACGGAGCGGATCAGCTGGACGATCCGCAGCGAGTCGATGCCGACCTTGCCCAGCTCCGCGTTGGCGAGGTGGAAGGCCACGTTCGCCGCCTCGTCGTCCGGCACGTCCACTCCGAGCCGCGAGCGCATCGCCGCGACCGCCCGCTCCCCCACCGCGTACTGCACGGGGTAGACCGAGCGCATCTCCCAGGCCAGCCGGTTCGCGACCGCGAGCCCGCGCCGCTGCCGCTCCACCGCGAAGTGCAGGTGGTCGGTCAGCGCGAGGTACACGTGCGGGTCGAGCTTCAGCCCCTGCTCCTCCGCGTCGGCGACGACGGCCCGCGTCAGCTCGACGAACTCCGGCGGGATCTGCGCCAGCAGCTCGACGAGGTTCCGCTGGTCGGCGTCGTCGAGCGCGACGAACACCTGGTCCACCGCGGACGCCTCGATCACCTCGCCCGCCTTGGCGCCGAAGCCGATCCCCTTGCCGAGCAGCACCCGCTCGGCGCCGCGCTCGTCGACGACGAGCACGACGCTCGAGTTGAGCACCTTCTTGATGGTCTGCATGCGTGTCTCCGTCGACGGCGTCTGCGCGGCCCGGCAAGCGGGTGGAGCGAGGAGGGTCATCCCAGGTCGGCGCCGTTGGACGCGATGACCCGCTGGTACCAGAAGAAGGAGTCCTTCCGGTACCGGTTCGTGCTGCCATGGCCGAGGTCGTCCATGTCGACGTAGACGAACCCGTAGCGCTTCGAGATCTGCGAGCTGGAGGCGCTGATCAGGTCGATCGGCGCCCAGCTCACGTAGCCGAGGAGCTCCGCACCCTCGTCCACCGCCTGGATCATCTGCTCGAAGTGCGCGCGGAAGTAGTCGATCCGATAGGGGTCGTGGATGCGGGGATCCTCCCCCTCATTGTCCGATGCGACGAGCTCGTCCCGCATCCCGAGCCCGTTCTCCACGATGAACAGCGGCTTGCCGTAGCGGTCGTAGAGGTCGATCAGCGAGATGCGCAGGCCGACCGGGTCGATCTGCCAGCCCCACTCGCTCGACTCGAGGAACGGGTTCTTCACGCCGAGCACCGTGTTGCCGGGGGTGCGCTCGGCGTCCGGGCGCACCGACTCCGTCATCGACATGTAGTAGCTGAACGAGATGAAGTCGACCGGGTGCTCGCGCAGCAGCTCGGCGTCCCCCTCCGCGAACGGGATCTCGACGCCGCGTGCAGCGAGCGCGCGGAGGGCGAGGCGCGGGTAGGCGCCGCCGGCCTGGACGTCGGTGCAGAGGTAGAGCATCCGCTCCTTGGCCTGGGTGGCCGCGACGTCGTCGGGGTGGCAGGTGTTCGGGTACGTCGTCAGCATCGTGAGCATGCAGCCCATCCGCGCCTCGGGCCAGAGCTCGTGCAGGATGCGGGTGACCGACGCCGACGCGACGAACTGGTGGTGCAGCGCCGTGTAGCAGGCCTGCTCCACACTCCCCTCGACGGTCTCCTCGATGATGCCGCCCGAGGTGAACGGGTGGCGGATGATCCCGTCGATCTCGTTGAACGACAGCCACATGTCGACGAGGTGGCCGAAGCGCTCGAAGCAGGTGCGGGCGAAGCGCTCAAACAGCTCGATCGTCCGGCGCTCGACCCAGGCGTTGTGCTTGAGGGCGAGGGCGAGCGGCGGGTCGTAGTGCGAGAGGGTGACAAGCGGCTCGATGCCCAGGCGCCGCATCTCGGTGAAGAGCGCGAGGTAGTAGGCGATGCCCTCCTCGAGCGGCTCCGCCTCCTCCCCCGTCGGGTAGAGCCGGGTCCAGGCGATCGAGACGCGGAGGGTCGTGAAGCCCATCTCCGCGAAGAGCGCCAGGTCGCCGGGGTAGCGGTGGTAGAAGTCGATGCCGCGGCGCTTGGGGTAGTACTCGGTGTCGTCGTCCGCCATCGCCGCGGTGATGCTCGCCACCGTGTTCTGATGGTGGATCGCGTACTCCTTGGGGTCGGCCTTCGGCTTGTAGGAGGCGACGTCACTGACGGCCGGCCCGCGCCCGCCCTCGCGCCACGCGCCCTCGACCTGGTTGGCGGCGAGTGCGCCGCCCCAACGGAATCCCTCAGGCAGCGCCATCGGCGAGCTCCTTCTCTTTCTGGGTGACGGTGATGATCGCATCGCCCGCCGACACGCGGTCGGCGGGCTCGATGAGCACGGTGTACTCGGCCGAGTTGGTGATCAGCACCGGGGTGGTGGTGTCGTAGCCGGCGGCGGTGATGGCCGCGAGGTCGGCGGTGAGCAGCAGCTGCCCGGCCTCGACGCGCTCGTCGACGGCGACGTGCACGTCGAAGGGCGCGCCGTCGAGCTGGACCGTGTCGAGGCCGACGTGGATGAGGGCCTCGACCCCGTCGTCGCGGCGCAGGCCGATGGCGTGCTTGGAGCTGAGGACGGCGATGACCGTGCCGGCGAACGGCGAGCGGACGACGCCGTCGGTCGGGCGGATGGCGATGCCCTCGCCGAGGACGCCGGCCGAGAAGACGGGGTCGTTCACCTCGCTGAGCGGGATGACGTCGCCGCTGAGCGGGGCGGTGAGGGCGGTCGCGTCGTCGGCGTCCTTCGCGACCACGTCGCCGAGGGCCTGGACGCTGGCGGAGGCGTCGTCGCGCCAGATGATGAAGGAGACGACGAACGAGACGGCGACGGAGATCAGCAGGCCGATGACCGCGTTGAGCAGGTTCCACGGGTTGAGCCCGTCGATGAACATCGAGATGCTCGCGACGCCCGGGCTGACCAGCGCGAACGCGGCGACCTGGGTGGCGCCGATGTAGGCGCCGCCGACGACGCTGCCCGAGATCACGGAGATCAGCGCGCGCTTGTTCTGCAGGGTGACGCCGTAGAGGGCGGGCTCGGTGATGCCGAAGAGGGCGGAGAGTCCGCCGGAGAAGGCGGTCGCCCGCAGCGCCGCACTCTTGGTGCGCAGGGCGATCGCGAGGCTGGAGCCGGCCTCCGCCGCGTTGTGCGCGAGCGAGGAGGCGAGGTAGAAGGTGTCCTTGCCCGCGCTGGCCATCGTCGCGATGGTCGGCGGGATGAAGGCCTTGTGCATGCCGACCGAGATGATCAGCGGCAGGACGCCGGCGAGGAGCGCGACGGCCACCCAGCCGAGCGCGCCGTAGAGGCCGATCAGGGCGCCGGTGAGCATCGAGCCGAGCCAGTAGCCGAGCGGGCCGAGCAGGAAGATCGTGGCAGGCGCGACGATGACGAGACACATCAGCGGCACGTAGAACGTGCGGATCGGGCCCCAGGAGTGCTTCGTGAAGAAGCGCTCGACGACCGAGAGCAGGAGGACCGCGAGGATCGCCGGGAACACCTGCGCGTTGTAGGCGATCACCGGGACCGGGATGCCGAAGAGGGCGACGCCGCCCTCCTGGTTGAGCAGCGTGGTGAATGCCGGGAAGACCAGGACTCCGACGAGTCCGAGGGCGAGCGGCCGGTTGACGTCGAGCTTCTTGGCGCTCGTGTACGCGACGAGCAGCGGCAGGAAGCCGAACACCGCGTCCGGGATGGCGGACAGCAGCTTGAAGTTGTCACTGGCGGGGTCGAGCCAGCCCACCGCGGAGGCGAGGACGAGGAACGACTTGAAGATGCCGGCGCCGGCGATGGCCGGGATGATCGGCGTGAAGACGCTGACGACGAAGTCCATGATCGTCGCGCCGAGCCGCTTGAGCGACCGCGGCTGCTTGGTCTTGGGGGTGGTCGCCTCGGTGCCGCCGCGCAGCTTCTCGACCGCCGCGTACATCTCGGCGACGCCGTTGCCGACGATGACCTGCGTCTGCGGCCCCATGACGACGCCGATCACGCCGGGCACCGCCTTGAGGGCGTCGACATCGGCCTTCTGGTCGTCCGCGAGCGCGAAGCGCAGGCGGGTCGAGCAGTGCTGCAGCTTCGAGACGTTGCCGGCGCCGCCGACGTGCTCGAGGATCGCCTTCGCGCTGTCCTGGGTACTCATCGGTACTCCTTCGGGTGTGTGGGGGACGCGCGCTTCCCTGCGCTGTGCTGCGTGTTGTCCTGCCGTCCGTCGCTGTCCCCGCCCCGTCATCGGCGCGTCAGGAGGCGTCCGGGCACAAAAAAAGGACCCGACGACGCTTCGTACGCGTTTCGTCGGATCCTGCCTGCACGACCAGTCACATGTCCGAGAGCGAACGTAACACGGGGGTGGCGGGGGCGTCAAAGACGCGGGCGGAGGCGCAGCATGCCGGGCGGCTCGGCCTCGAAATTAAGGCTGAGCGCTCGGAAGGCAGCACAAGTGGGCGGATAGCGCCCCTCAACCTTCGTTGCGAGGGTGCCCCATGATGGAGTCGTGGATGTCCTCGAGGTTGTTGCTGCCGTCATCGAGAGCGACGGCCGCATCCTGGCCTGCCGCCGCCGACCCGAGACGGACAGCAGCGGGGCATGAAAAAACCGGCGAATCCACCCCGTCAACGTGAAATCGTAGAACACGAGAGTTGATATTGCTCATCGCCACGGGCTCTCCATCGCACAAATTGCATTCGCTCCCAACCCTAACCTGGAGATAATTCGGCCGTCGTCATCAACCAAGAAGTAAATCCGTCCATATTATTCCCGACACTTGCGGCACGCATGCCACTCATCAAGGTACCTGCTCAATCTTCCGCCAATCGCCCCCGACGATCACGGGCGGTGATCACCACTTCGGACTTCGATGCTGCAAAGACACTAAGGTTGAATAGCGGTTGGGAGCACGATCTGAAGCTCGCGACTCAGCGGCGATAAGGAAGCAGACTCGAGCGCGGCCTTCATCGTGGCATAAGCCTTCTTCTCAAGCTGACGGATGCGTTCCCTGGACACTCCCATCAGCACGCCGACCTCGTCGAGCGTGCGAGCCTCGGCCCCGTCGATCCCATAGCGCAAGACGATGGCGAGGAGCTCTTTTTCATTCAGCAGTCCGAGCGCGGCGCCGAGAAGATCTTTGGTGATCCCCCTGAAGCCGATGTCCCAGACGTAGTCGGGCGTTGTGTGCTGCTCGCGCGTCAACACTTCGAGCAGTGTCGCCTCGCCCTCTTCCCCAAGCTCGACGTCGTAAGAAAGCACTCCGAACGACGCCCCAGTGAGCTCCTTCACCTTCGCTACCGACAGGTCCGCGAGGCGGGCAAGACTTTCAGCCGTTGCTTCTAGCCCGCGCCCCTCGAGCTCCGCCTGCGCCCTTCGAAGCTTCCCCAGCTGCTCATGCGCATGAACAGGAATACGTATAGCTCGCCCCTTGTCGGCAAGGGCGCGGGAAATACTCTGCCGCACCCACCAGGTGGCATAGGTGGAGAACTTGAAGCCTTTGCTCGGATCAAATTTCTTGACCGCGGTAAGCAGGCCGATCGAACCCTCCTGTACTAAGTCGAGCATCTCGAGGCCTCGTCCGCTGTATCGTTTCGCGATACTTACGACAAGACGAAGGTTAGCAAAGACCATCGCATCAAACGCTGCATTGCCCCGGTCGACTAGATTTCCGTAGAGGCGTCTATCGGCACGAGAGAGCTCCTCCGTATTCCTGAGGCGTTCGAGCGCGAGCACCCCGACATCAGATATCGTCGCGAGCCGCACCTCGTCTTCGGCCCTGAGAAGGTACCCGCGAGAAATCTTGCGCAGGTGGTCATGGAAGGCGTCATCTGTCAGGTAAGCCTTACCATCGGAGGCGGCGAGCCTCACCGCGATGCGCATTCTTGGCGTGTCGAGGAAGCTGGGATCGAGCAGCGTGGCGACCGAATCGATGTCCACATCGTCGTGCTCAGATACCGGCCCGCGGTCCTCCTCGTCGTCATCCGATGGCGGACCATCGAGGTCAGCGCTCGTCGATGTGCCGGAGGTGGCCTCCTCGGTGGCGGTGCTCCCATCGAGGAGGTCTCGCTCGACTGTCTCGGTGGGAACTGGTAGCCGAGACGCCACCTCCTTCTCCCGCAGCACTTCGACCGCTAGCGAAACATCGGCGGTCGTCGCGAACGCGGTCGACAGCGCACGCACGTTGTCGAGCGAGACCGGGTACGCCTCGGCCAGAGCGCGCACAAGTGCCGCCAGTGATACATCTACGTATGTTGGAACCACCGGTACCCCCGTTCTAGCCCGCAGATCGAGGGCCATCCGATGGCCTATGTTGACAGAAGGGTTCGACAACGCTTCAGTCGCTGGAGAATCCGACATCATTGACGGCGCGACAAAGGCGAGCGAGTGGATACCGACAAAGCGACCCCCGGCGACGTCCGCGACCGATTCGTCCGATTTCTCGAGACGGAGCTGATCGGACCGACGGACGGCGAGACAGAGACGCTCACCGATCCCCCGCATCGGCGCTACCTCGCCGGCACGCTCTACCCGCGCCCGAACGAGGAATTGATCGCGAGCGCGGACGATCCGCGCCGGGAGCAGTCGGACCTCGACGACGAGAGTGACCCCGTGGCCTACGACGGCGTCGCCGAGAGCGACATGCAACCGACAGATGCACCGGTCGAGGCGAGTACCCGTTTCCTGCCGTCGTCGCTCGGGATCTCTTTCTTCACCACGGCGGACTCGATCGCTGTCAAATTTTCAGCAGGGCGGTACACCACCGTTGAGGCTCCGCCGCCCGAGGGCGCGAAGCGCGGCGAGCGGACGTGGGACCGCCAGCCGACGATGCAGGAGCAGCTCGCGGTGTCGGGCGCGGTGCGGGACAGGCCGGTCTTGGAGGACGGACGTGGACTAATAGATGTCCGGTGGCGCGACCGTACGGGTGGGCATCTGGTCACAGTGACTCTCAGCAACTCCGCTCGCGCCTCGACCCGGAAACCCGAGCAGATGTGGGACGACCTCCTGACGCAGGTTGAGCTCTCGGTCGAGTTGCCGCCAGGCACCCTTCTTGAGTATCCGGCAGTGGCGAGTGAGACCTTCGACGAAGAAGAGCTTGAGCTCCGGCTCCAATACCGCGAGCACACGAACTATGCCGTGGGACACGGCGCAGCACCAGAGTGGTCCAGAGACGGCACGTCTGACCGAATTCGAGCGAAGACCGTTCCCCTCTCCCTCGTTCACGGGACCCTCACGGAGCTGTCGGACCACTGGCAGGTCGATACGCTGGCATTCGACTCGACCGCGATGGCGGACCCTAAGACGAGCCGCATGGCGATCTGCTCAGCACTGGATTCGCTGGTCACCGCATACGGCCAGTGGCGGCGCGGCCTCGATATGACGTCGTCCGCCGCTGATCGCATCATTGGTCGGGTGGGAAGCACGGAGACCAGGATGGG
Organism: Rathayibacter sp. PhB179; assembly: GCF_004345345.1. Taxonomy (NCBI): domain Bacteria; kingdom Bacillati; phylum Actinomycetota; class Actinomycetes; order Micrococcales; family Microbacteriaceae; genus Rathayibacter; species Rathayibacter sp. PhB179. The sequence goes on from NZ_SLVD01000010.1 coordinate 27,140, forward strand.
TGCGGGTGTGGAGATCCTCCGCACCGACGACGTTGCTTGGCGTGCGTTTCAGCTGGCCAACCGCGCGATGGTCCTGCAATACCAGCGAGGCACGAAGGCATACGCCGGTGTGAGACGATCCCTTACTGAACCGGCTGATCTCGATCCAGAGGCGATGCGGTCGCCGCAGGGACGTCCGTGGCGCCCCTTCCAGATCGGCTTCTTCCTCGACATCCTGCCGGGTCTCGTCGATGCGTCGCACCCGGACCGGGAGCTAGTCGACCTGATCTGGTTCCCCACCGGAGGCGGAAAGACCGAGGCGTACCTCCTCGTCGCCGCTTTCGAAATCTTCCGACGGCGGCTTGTGGATGGCGAGTACGGCGCAGGAACGGCTGTTCTCAGCCGCTATACGATGAGTCTGTTGACTGCTCAGCAGTTCCAGCGAGCTGCCGGAACGATCCTCGCCTGCGAGATGATCCGCCGCGAGCAAGAAGACTTGGGCTCTTCGCCGATCTCGATCGGGCTATGGGTCGGAGAAGCGACCACGAAGAACAGGTTCGCTGACGCTCGCAAAGTGTTCGTTTCCACACGCGAAGACTCGGAACCAAGCGATGTTTTCATTGTCGATCGATGCGGGTGGTGCGGAACCGAGGTGATGCCGCGCCGCTTCTCGGAGGACGACGCCGCCTATGGGGTCAGGGCCAGCAGCACGCACTTCGCCCTTCACTGCCCTCGTCCCGACTGCCCCTTCCACGACAGGCTTCCCGTACATGTCGTCGACGATGAGCTCTACGAAGAGATCCCGACCTTCGTGCTCGGAACTGTAGACAAGTTCGCCGATCTCGCGTGGCACGAACGGGGAGGTGCTTTTCTCGGCAACTCAGGCGCCTTCGCACCGCCATCTCTGATCATCCAGGACGAGTTGCATCTGCTCACCGGCCCTCTCGGTACTACTGTCGGGGTTTACGAGCACGCGATCGAGCTGGCGTGCGAGCGCGAGGGCCGGCCGCCGAAGGTGGTCGCCAGTACCGCGACCGTCCGGCGAGCGAGCGAGCAGGTGAAAGGGCTTTTCGGTCGAGATGTCGCCGTCTTCCCCCCACCTGGTATCGACGAGGCAGATTCCTTCTTCGCGCGGAGGGACGAGACGGGTCCGGGCCGCCTCTACCTCGGGCTGATGCCGCAGGGTCATACCTCCGACACCGCGATCGTGCACACCCTCGCCGCCCTCTTGCAGGGACCTGCAGCCATGGCGCTCGAGGGGAGGGAACGCGATTTGTTCTGGACCGTCGTCGCCTACCACAGCTCCCTCCAGGAGCTCGGACGAACGATGACAATCGCGCGCGACGACGTGCCTCTACGCTTGGCGGCGCGTTTTGGAGAGAACGCCCGACAGCTGCTCGCTGATGACGTCGAGGAACTGACAGCAAACGTCCCGAGGGCCGAGCAACCGCGTCTGCTCGAGCGTCTAGGGCTCACCGCCCAGACGGACGACGCAGTCTCTGTCCTCGCTGCTACCAACATGTTCTCGGTCGGCGTCGACGTGCCCCGACTCGGACTGATGCTAGTCAACGGTCAACCGAAGGGGACCTCCGAGTACATCCAGGCCACGAGCCGAGTCGGACGAGCCGGACCGGGACTCGTCGTCAGCGTTTTCCGCTCTGCAAGGCCTAGGGACCGATCGCACTTCGAGACGTTCAGCGCCTACCACAGCGCCCTCTATCGACACGTGGAACCGACTAGTGTCACCCCGTACTCTCCGCCGTCGCAGCGGAGGAGTCTCCACGCTGCACTCGTGATCCTCGCTCGGTTCGGTGCGGGCTTTCGAAATAACGGCGATGCGGGCCGAGCATTCCCACACGGAGAAAGCGTCATTCGAGATTACGCCGAACGTCTACTTGCCGTTGTCGCACGGGTCGACCCATCCGAGGTGAACTCCGCCCGAGCCACACTAGAGATATTCATCGAGCACTGGGAGGAGAAAGCAGTTGAGACGAAGCTGGTCTACAACGACCCCAGCGGTCTTGACTCACGCCTGCTCAAAGGATTCGGGCAGAGCGGTGAGGGTAATGCGACACTCCGCTCAATGAGAAACGTCGACGCCCAGACCTCACTCTACGTTCGGGGCAGAACTTACAAGAAAGCAGGAAAGAAGTGAGTGAGGACCAACTTCGACAGTCTCAGGTGATCGCGCCCAATGGAGTAGGGGCGATCTTCGACGTATCTGGTCAATCTTTCGTCGTCGAATCCACTGCGACTTGGTTCCACCAGCAGTCGGTGAAAATCGAGGTACACTCTCCTCGTCTGTCCTCAGCACTCCGGGTCTCGAAGTTCTTCGCACCTCCGGCCGACAACCCCGACTTCCGGTTCGGATCGTCGAGTGGACAGCGCCTTCCGGTCACGCGATTCCCTTCTTGGCTGTTCTGCGGCGCGTGCCGCTTGATGGTGCGGTGGAGTTCAGCCATGGAGGACCTGAACCCGAGCGCTGTTTGCATGGCTTGCAAAATCACGAAGAAGAAAAGCTTTCGACTCGTCCCCATGCGCTGGGTCCAGATCTGTGAAAGTGGTCACCTGAGCGACGTCGACTGGAGGTGGTTCGCGCACTCTTCGACGCGTGCATCCTGCGAGAAGCGGGACGGGCTCAGGTTCCGATCGAGTGGTGGAACCGGTGCCGGCCTGGCCTCGGTCGAGGTGAGATGCGACTACTGCGCTTCCGGCCGATCGCTCGCGGATATCAGTGACCCGCAGTTGGCGACGCGGCTCGGGCTGAAGTGCGTCGGGCGCCATCCCTGGGACCGATGGGAAAAGGGCGCAATCTCCTCGTGCACACGAGAACCTCGTGTGGTTCAACGAAGAGCGAGCAACGTCTACTATCCCGAGGCGCACTCGGCTATCGAGGTGCCCTTCGCCACTCCTGACTTGTCACCCGCCGATCGGGCGGTCGTCAACCACCCGTTCCTCAAGGGGGTCATCGACGCCGTCATTGAGGGTAATGAGGCCTTGGCCCTCACCCTTGCAGCAGGTCTCGCACCGATGCTCTCTCGCTCCGCGCATGAAATTCTTGCCCTCGCGACTGCCGAGTCCGGGACGAACGGCAGCGATTTCGCCATAGACACCCCAGGAACAGTCGACGAAATTGCGGAATCAGAATGGGCCGCCTTCACCAATGCGGAGCCTTTCGCCACGGATGACTTTCGCACTCGCATCACCTCTCTCCAGCCAATACTGAACGGTGCAGCAACGGGAGCGCTCGCCGCTCTCGTCACGCGGGTGACACTCGCTGACGCTCTCCGGGAGGTCCGGGCATTCAGCGGGTTCCGACGTGTCACGCCAGGGACGGAGTCGGACTTCGTGCGAGCCGACGGACGCGGCTTCCATGAGACACCGCGTCCCACATGGCTCCCGGCCATTGAGATCCGGGGTGAGGGTATCTTCCTGTCGTTCGACGAGTCAGCACTATCGTCATGGGAGTCCGACCCTCGGGTTGCAGACCGCGTGGCGGGCCTCGGCGAGAAGGCCGCTCGTTCTTTCATGTGGAGCCGCCTGCAGAGGCGAACGGGCCCGAGCATCTCGGCTCGGTACGTCATGCTCCACACGCTCGCGCACCTGCTCATCCGGCGGCTGTCGTTCGAAAGCGGCTACGGAGCGTCATCTCTGCGCGAACGTATCTTCGCGCGCACGACCGCAGCGGGGGAGGTCGTATTCGGTGGACTCCTTATCTACACCGCCGCGGGAGATGCCGAAGGGACGCTCGGCGGACTCGTTCGTCAGGGCGAGCCCGGACGACTAACTCCGGCGTTGCTCGGCGCACTCGACGACGCGGCGTGGTGCTCTGCCGACCCGCTCTGCAGCGAGCAGCACACGGTCTCGCTTGACGGGCTGAATCTCGCTTCGTGCCATGCCTGCACGCTGGTTTCTGAAACCAGCTGCGAGAACGGAAACTTCCTTCTCGATCGGACGCTCGTCGTCGGTTCGGACGACGTCCCCGGCTTCTTTGCGCCCGTCCTGGAGGCCGCTGCTCTTTCGCAAGTGCCATGAGCATCGATCGCTCCCACCGCTGGAACGTGCACTTCGATCGACTCTCTGAGTACCAACATGCCGCGATCGCCCTCCCTTTCGGGTCGCCTCAGCTGGTCGTTGGGCGCTCCGGCTCGGGACGCAGCACAGTCGCGGCGTTCCGAGCAGCGACACTCCTCCAAGCGGGACCCCCTGTGAGTAGACCGCGACCCGTCATATTGAGCACCTCCGTCTTGAGGGCCCGTCGAATGCGCCATCTTTTGGGTCCTCTTGCGGAGGACGTCGACTTGATGACTGTTACGGAGTGGACGGTCAGGCGGTTTGAGACACTTACCGGCGAGCGCGCTCCCGCGCCGTCGGAGGTCGATTGGATTCGACTCGGGCTGGCGGTCGCTGCCACAGGCGCTCCACGCGTCCGCTCCGTGGTAGTCGATGACGCGCATCACCTCCAGGACGACCAGCTGATGACCCTGCGCCTGATGACTGAGGACCTTTTCGTCACAACCGACGGAATCGCCGCTCGGTCAGTCTCGGCTGCGACCGGGATCGACCCCGGCACAAGTCTCGACCGCCGGAGGCGGCAGCCGAGGGGCGTGCTGGCCGTCGCCGCCGCCTGGGGCGGCGACGCCCTTGCTTCCGACCGCGAGGGCAGCCATATTGAGGGCATCATCGATATCGCGCCAAAGAGCGGTCGACTGGCAATTGAAGCAGCGCTGGCACGTTACCGTCAGGACCGCAGCCTTCGCCTTGCGATCGTCCCGATGCATCCTGAGCATGTCGGTCGGATCGCGGATCTGCTCCTCCGCCTCGGCCTCGGTCGGAGCCGTCTGTTTAGCAGCGATGTACCCTTCTCGGCGATTCGCTCCTGGGACGTGGGCGCGCACGGCATTTACGTTCTGCAAGCGGGCCAGCTCGAGGGGCTCGAGTTCGACGACATCGTCGTGACGGGTCTGGAACGACTCGAGGAGGACGTCACTGAAGCGCCAGTTCGGCGCCGCCTGCTCGCAGTGACGAACGCCACGACGCGACGGCTAGGACTTCACTGGATGAGCGTGTCCGCCGCGGAGCCATCCGCGATCAGAGTCCTTCGGGCGAAGGGGATTCTCCAATGACGGGCTCAGCTACTGAACCCCGCGCTTGGATGATCGATCTGATTGCGACCGCCGCGACCAACATGTCCTCGTGCTCCCACACGCGCACCGAGAGCCAGCCCTGCTCTGCGAGCCGCGAATCGGTGTCGCGGTCCCTGGCAACGTTGCCCGCGAGTTTCGTCTCCCACCATGTTGCGTTCGCGGCGGGCGCGCTTGCATGCTGCGGACACGAGTGCCAGAAACAGCCGTCGACGAAGACAGCGACCCTGACCTTCAAGAACAGAGCGTCCGCCCGCCTCCTAGGCATGCCCGGCAGCGGAGCCTCTATGCGGTAACGGAGACCGAGCGCGTGCATCGCGCGGCGGAGTGACAGCTCCGGAGCAGTGTCTCGTTGCTTCTGTCGAGACATCCTCGCCGACACCGCAGGCGATGACGCGGCTCCCGCCCCTGCTGCCGTCAGCGGAGGCGGCGCCGATCCTTTTCGACTATCGTCCGGAGATGTGTCCACGCCAGCATTGTCACCCGCGGACGAGCGCGCTCCGATGAAGAGCGACACGATCCGGACCCTCGATCTCTTCGCAGGCGCGGGGGGCTTCTCTGCAGGTCTCCACAGCGCGAGCGACCGCTTCGTCACAGTCCGAGCAGTCGAGTTGGACGTTGCAGCCGCAGCCAGCTACCGCGCGAACTTCGGGGACGTGGTGTACACGGGCGGGATCGAGAACTGGCTCGACGAGGAGGACGTGCCTCAGGTCGACCTCGTCGTCGGGGGCCCGCCCTGCCAGGGCTTCTCCCCGCTGGGCAAACGCGCGGAGGATGACCACAGGAACTTTCTGTGGGAGAAGTACGCAGAGACGGTCCGCCGTGCGCGCCCCACCTACTTCTTACTCGAGAACGTGCCCGCGTTTCTCAGGTCACCGCAGTTCGACGTGTTCTCAGAAGCACTCCTCGACGGCGGGATGCTCGACGAGTACGAGGTTGAGGCCTTCGTCTTGAACAGCGCACATTACGGCGCGGCTCAAATTCGAAAGCGGGTAGTCGTCATCGGCCGCCGCCGCGGGTTACCACCTGTAGGCGCCCCTTCGGAGACCCACGCAACCGACTACGTCCCTCTCTCCAAGGTTTGGACGGGTGTTCCCGCCGAGCTGACCCAATCGGAGCTACCGGACTACGTGGTGCGACACGAGAAGAAAATGCTCCCTGGACCGTTTCGAAGCGATGAGTTACATCTCGCCAGAACTTACAGCTCGACTTCACTACTTCGGTTCGCGGCTATCCCCGAGGGAGGAAACCGCTTCGATCTCCCTGAGGAACTAAAGGCACCGTGTTGGCGAAAGCATACAAGCGGATCAGGTGACGTCATGGGACGCCTCACGTGGACCAAACCTTCCGTTACCATTCGGACCGAGTTCTTCAAGCCCGAGAAGGGGCGCTATCTTCATCCCACTGAGCATCGTGCTATCACGCACTTCGAAGCTGCTCGGATTCAGGGCTTCCCAGACGACTACAATTTTGTCGGTTCAAAATCGGCCATCGCCAAGCAGATCGGCAATGCGGTACCGATTCCGCTTGGTGCCGCACTCGGGCGACACCTCCTCACGGCCATCGACCGAGAACGATGACCCAAATAATCGACATTCGAAGACGATGAGTGCGCCCTACTCCGTTGACGCCAACGAGAAGCGCCTCTCCTATCATTAAGGTTTTTCGAACTCGCCGAATTAACGGGACTCGTCAAAGCCGCCGCCGACCAAGGCTGGCGATTGTTGTCGACTCGTCGGAAGATGCGCCAATCATCTAGCACTCAGTGCACGGCAAGGAAGACCAGGAGCGACGCGATCAGGAATGCGAAGACGGCGACAGCAGCGCCGATCACGGGAATCCACCAGATGCGACGCGACCTGTCGCGGCGCAGGAGCGCGACGATCGTCAGGAGGGCCGTCAGCGAGACGGCGCCAGGGACGAGCCAGGTCGCGAAGGCGAGGAGTTCGTAGTCGCAGACGCCCGGTGCTCCGCCGCAGGCGTCGACCGCCATGTCCTCGATCAGGACAAGGAAGAACAGGATCGCGCCGAACACCAGGAGCAAGACGAGGAGCAGGATCGCGGTGACGCGGTCCTCGCCTGCGGAGAGGCGGCGGGCGCGGCGCTTGCGAGACACGCGAAGGCTGAACGGCTCCGCCGTGTCGTCCCAGTCCGGGTCAGCGTCGAAGGCCATCGTGCCGCTCAGGGTAGCGGGGTAAGGCGGATAGATACCGGTGGTCGCGCGGACCGACGCGCATCAGCACCCGACCAGCACCGCCTCCGCCGCCTCCCGGGCCTCCGCCCCGATCGCCAGCTCGTAGGCCCCCAGCACCCCCACGAACTGCTCCACGTACCCGCAGCGCAGCTCCGGGGCCGGCGGCAGCCATTCCCCCGGGCCGGCGTCGCTCTTGGACTGGTTCGTGTCGTCCGTGGCGGCGACGAGGTTCGACGGGTCGTTCGCGAACAGCAGGCGCTGCTCGTCCGTCCACGCCCACGCGCCGTGGTGCCAGGCCCAGCCGAGGGCGACGACGTGGTCGATCTGCACGAGGCGCGACGTGTCGCTCCCGGAGACGAACGACACCGCGGTGCCGTCGTACGGGTCGACCAGGGTGCCGGAGAGGACCTTGCAGTCGCGGGTGCCGGGCTTGAAGACCGGGTCGAGCAGGTCCCGGCCCAGGATGTCGTTGCGGGTGTCGCAGCCGTTGCGGTCGACGTCCTTCCAGGACTCGCCGAACAGGTCGCGGTCGTAGGGGACGTCGGCGCGGCCGTCATCGACGGGCAGCGCGGCGAGGGTCGCCAGCGCGAGCGCGGCAGGGTCGGCAGGGTCCGCCGTCGGCGACGCAGGGACGGACGCGGACGCGGTCGGCGCGGTCGTCGCGGCAGCGGCGGACGGGATGGCCGTCGCGGGAGCGGCCGAAGCAGGAGCGACCGAAGCGGGCCCAGCAGCGACACCGGACGACGCAGACCCCGCCCCCGGCGCCCCGACCGTCTCCCCCACTCCCACCACCGCGAACGCGACCGCAGCGACACCGACGGCCGCGACGATCCACGCCCACCACGGCGCCCGCCGCACCCGCCGATACCGGGCCGGAGCCCCCGGCCGCCCAGCACCCCGCGAGAGCCCCGGAGCCCCCACGCGCCGCACCCCACCGGGCCGCGGCGGCGGCGGCCTCCCGACCACCGACTACACCCCCGAGTCGCCGTCAGCCGGGACGACGGGCGCCGAGGCCCGCACCGCCCCGTCCCACAGCCGGATCGCCGCGCGCGGCACCGGCCCGACGACGTCCACCCGCCACACCAGATCCACCGGCGACCCGGTCGACGCCTCGAACGGCACGACGTGGATCGGCGCCGACGGGTCGAAGCGCAGCCGCTCCTGCAGCCGCGACGGCGCGACGAGGAAGCTCGTCACGCGCTCGTGGTAGCGCTCGCCCACCTGCAGCTCGGTCAGCACCGTGGCGCTCACCGGGGTCATCGGGTCGGCGCGGGTCAGCGAGTCGAGCAGGAAGTCGTCCCACGGGACGTCGAGCTCGACGCCCTCGAAGTCCTCGGGGCGGCGCAGCGCGTTGAGCGGATTCGTGCCCATCGGGCGGACCCGCGGGCGGGCGATCGCCTCCTCGTCGCGCTGCACGGAGGCGACGATGTCGGCCAGGCGCGGGGCGGCGATCCGGGTGAGCAGCGACTCGTCGTCGAGGGCGCGCAGCAGCATCCGCCGGGTGTGGTTCGACGAGTGCGGGAGGTCCTCGTCCAGCGCCGACAGGCCGAAGCCCTGGCCGGCTCCGTAGTCCGCGGCCATCTCCTGCACGAGCGACTCGAAGGCCTCGTGCCGCCAGCCGCGGCGGACGAGCTTGGACGTCATCGCGGCGCGCATGCGGGCCACCGCCGCCGTCTCCTCGCCGCTGACGGTCGCGAGGCGCACCGCGAACGGCATGGCGCCGCGCTCCACATCGAAGGTCTCGTGCTGCAGCCAGACGGGCGGCACGTGCCACGGCCGGTGCACGGCCTTGGACAGCAGCACCAGCCACTCGACGGCCTGGCGGTGCACGGAGCGCAGGCGCGCTGCCTCCTCGCGGGCGCGGCGGGCGCTGCGGCCGTAGTGCGCGAGGCGGGTGCGCTCGAGCTGGATCCGCCGCTCGAAGCGCGACCAGCCGGCGTGGTACCGGACGAGCGACACCAGCGTGATCAGCACCCCAGCACCGGCGAGGCCGACCAGCACCCACAAGAGCACAGAGGTGATCAGCCCGGGATCGAAGCTGCCCGCGGGCTGCCGCGAGGCGTAGTCGTTGACGAACCAGATGCCGACGCCGACCACGATCGCGAGCGCCAGCACGGTGACCCAGCCGACGAGCAGCGTGCGGTGGAACTCGCGGCGCAGGCCCAGCAGCTCGCCGGGGCGCTGCGGGCGGATCGCGTCGATCTCGCCCTTGAGGTACGCGACCTCGTCCTCGGCGCGGCGGCGCTCGGCGCCGATCCGGTCGAGGAAGCGCCAGACGAACGAGGAGCTCTGCCGGCCGGCCCACAGGTCGTACTCGCCGAGCGCCTGCAGGCGGCCGGAGCGGCGCGCCTCGGCGTCGTAGGCCGACACGGGCGGCTCGACGGGCTCGGGAGCCTCCTCCAAGGGGACCTCGATCTGCACGACGGTCCGCGGCTCGGCGGCCTCGCCCTCGACGAGCGTCTCCTGCGCGGGCGGCGCGAACGCGGCGGAGTCGGAGGACCCGGCCCCGGACTCCTCCGCTGCGGGCGCCTGAACGGCGTCGGGAGCGGCCTCGACCGGCACCTGCGCGGCAGCCGCAGCAGCCGCCGCCTCGGACGCCGACACCCAGTTCTGCAGCCGCTCTCGCGGATCCGCGAGCGCCAGCGCGTACCAGTCCACCCGCTCCGGGAACCCCGGCGGCACGTCGTATCCCGACGACACCCACGGGTCGTCCGGCAGCGCGAGCACGTCGCCCACGCGGCCGAACACCGGCACGGCCCCCTCGACGGGCGCGAAGCCCGCGTCGCGGAGGTCGGCGCTGCCGTCGAGCGCGCCGAAGACCAGCTCGCGCAGGCCGGCCCAGAGCTGCGGCGTGGTGCGGACGTGCGCCATCGCGGCGGGCGCGTCGGCCTCGGCGCGGGCGCGGCCCTCGTCGTCGCGGAGGTGCTCGAGGTCGGCGACCAGGAGCCGGTCGCGGACGTCCAGCACCTCGTCGTAGTCGGCCCCGACCACGGCCGAGCCCTGCGAGGTGTGCAGGGCGCGGGTCACCGAGCGGTTCGCGCTCGAGGTGATCCAGAGCACGGCCCAGCGCGGGATCTGCACGAGCTTGCCGGCCGAGAAGGCGAAGAAGCGGCCGATCTGCGCCCAGAAGCCGATCCGCTCGGGCTCCGGCACGTCGAGCGAGCCGGCGGAGTCGTAGGTGAGCGCCCCGCCGTCCAGGCGCAGCGCGCCGGCGACCATGCTGTCGACGTAGCCGGCGATCTGGCCGTCGTCGATGTAGGCGGTGCCGGGCGGCGGTGGGCTGACGCTGGGGTCGATCAGCAGCGAGTCGGGGCGGGCGGCGTTCTCGAGCACCCCCGCGGCGACGCGGCGGCCGAGCGACTCGGTCAGCACCGCGTTGAGGAACACCCGGGAGATCCAGACGGAGTCGCCGCCGTCGGACTCGCGGCTCATCAGCTCGACGCTGCCGTCGGTGACGCCGTTCCACAGCCCGGCGACGCTCGCCAGGTGGGTGAGCGTGAAGCCGGTGAAGCGCTCGTCGTCGCGGACGAAGGCGTCACCGGACCACGGGCTCGAGCGGTCCTCGGGCGAGGCGATGACGACGAAGCCGTGCTCGTGCGCCTCCACCCGCTCGCGCAGCTGGAACGCGGTCGGCGCGCAGATCAGCGTGACCCGGCGGAGCTCCGTGGTCTGGTCGGCGAGGGTCGCCGACGGATTCGGCAGCGGCATCGACGTGCGCACCCAGCGGCTGACGAGGTCGGCGACCGCGTCCTGCGCCTCGTCGGTCTCGCGCTCGGGCAGGGCCGAGCGGAGGGTGACCAGGCGGACGAGGGCGAGCGGCTCCTCCGCCAGCGCCTCGAACAGGTCGACCGCGATCGCGACCGACTCGAGGTCGGCGCCCACGCCGAGCACCACGGCCTCGATCTGCGGCGGCGCGTAGGGCGAGGTCTTGACGTGCTCGGGCAGCACCCAGAGGGCCTGGCCGAGCAGGCCGGTCTTCGTCCACTGCGCCGCCAGCTCGAGCAGGGTCTCGCCCTGCGCGCCGCTGGGCAGCAGGACGATCGCCGCCTTGCCGTCGGGCCAGAAGCCGGCGGGCCCGTAGCCGTCCGGGCGGATCTCCGGGGGCACGCTCAGACTCCGGAGTCGCGCGGACCGGTCGAGACGACCGACGACACCAGCCCCAGCAGCGCCTCGCGGAACTGCTCGCGCATCTCCCAGGTGACCGGGTAGTCGTAGACCGAGACCATGTCGTCCTGCTGCACGATGTCGCTGTCGAAGCGGGCGAGCTCGGCGGTCAGGTAGGCCTGCACGGCGGAGCGGCGCGACGCGAGGTCGCCGTCCGCACTGCCGGCGCGGGACGACTCCGGCACCGGAGCACCGGTCGGCAGCGCGCCGGTCTGCAGCCACTCGGCCAGCTCGGTCTCCTCGCCGCGGCTGCCGCCGAGCGAGATCAGCACGCGGTAGGCGGCGAGTGGCGCCAGCGTCCCGTCGACGTTGCAGAGCGCCATCGCGATGGCGAGCGACTGCAGCACGACGCCCGGGAAGTCGGCGGGCCGGGCATTGCGCTCGCTCAGCAGCGGGTGCGGGAAGTCCGCCAGCGCGCGGGTCGCCGGGTCCCAGACCGAGAGCTTGGGGCCCTTCTCGCCCTGCGAGGCGTCGACGGCGAGGCGGCCGAGGGCCTTGGCGACGTACCAGCCGCGGATCATCGACTCGATCGCGCGCGGGTCCGCGGGGATGCTCTCGCCGAGCAGGCGGGCGCGCTTGAACTTCCAGAACGCCTCGCGGCTGTCCTGGGTGTTCGACTGCGCGAGCCAGCCGCGGGCGATCGGCTCCATCACGGAGTCCATCACGATGGGCTCGTAGGGGAAGCCGGACATCGCGAAGACCTCGATGCCGTCGACCTTCTGGTCCTGGAACCACGACTCGCTGGTCGCGTCGTCCCAGACGCCCATCTGGCCGAGCACGCCCTTGGTCACCTCGTACATCTCGGTGCCGGCGCGGAACGGGATCGAGCTGAAGACCAGCGAGGTGTCCTCGTTGATCGCCTTGCCGTGCACGGCGCGCAGCAGCGCCGGGTTGAGCTTGACCAGCGGCTCGCTGGCACCGAGGGCGGCCTGGAGCTGCTCGCGGTAGCGGTCGCGGCGGGCGGCGAAGACGTCGGGCGGCAGCACCTCGGAGTCGAAGAAGCCGAGCAGGTCCTCGCCGATGTAGGCGGCGAACGGCGTGCCGTCGCGCTTCATCCACGCGCGGGCGCGGCCGACGTAGACCTCCGGGTCGGTCGCGAGTTCGAAGGAGGCACGCTGGGCCGGGTTGGCGACGGCCGGGTCCGCGGTGACGGTCGGCTTCCAGGTGCGCGGGTTGCCGACGAGCGACCAGGAGCCCGCGTCCGACTCGCTGTCCGGGCTGACGCCGACGAGCTGGTCGGCGAGGACGCGCAGGACGGCGTCCTGGTACTTGGCGTCGCCGTCGACGGAGGCGCGCACCAGCTTCTGGAACTCGGCCGGGTACTTCTCCGGCTCGACGAGCATCCGCTCGTTGGGCGCGGGCCAGTACTTGCGCGGCACGGTCTCGTCGACGCGGCGGGGCCAGAACTCGTAGGCGTTCTCGCGGTCGTCGCTGGTCTTCCGCGAGTGCACGCGCTGGAGCAGCGCGGTGCGGGAGCCGTCGAGGTAGTCGGCGAGCGGGCCGAGGAAGGTCTCGCGCAGCTCGGCGAGCAGCGCCCAGGCGGAGTCGCGGAGGGCCGCCTCGGAGGACCACTCGAGCGCCTGGCCGAGGCGCTGGATGGCGAACTGCACCGCCTCCTGGTCCGGGCGGATCGACTGCTGATTGGCCGAGGTGCGCAGCTCGTCCGAGACGAGCGAGCTGAGGGTGCCCACCCACTCCTCGTGCTGGCGGGCCTCGACGCGCAGCGCGTCGACGGTGCCCTTGAGGCCGCGCTCGAGGCGGCGGAGCATCGCGGTGACGACGGGCAGGCCGTCCTGGGCGACGTAGCGCGAGACCGTCTCGAGGATGTGGCCGGGCATGGTGCGCGTCCACTCGTCGAGGCGGCGCTGGCGGGCCTCGCGGTCGCGCTGGAGCAGGCGCGGGCTGTGCCGGGTGAACTCGTTGACGAGCCGGTCGGTCCAGGTGGTGATGTCGGTGCCGCCCTGGCGGTCGAGCGACTCGGGGCGGGAGAGCTCGTCGTCGGCGCCGCGCTGCAGCTCGGCCTTGATCAGGTCGAGGGTGCTCTGGTCGCGCAGCGCGTCGGTGACGTCGTTGTGCTCGGCGGTCTCCTCGTTCAGGCGCAGCTCGCGGAGGAAGCGCTGGTACTCGCTGTCGGCCGACTTCTCGATGTACTCGCGCTCGGTCATCCGCTCGAACTGCGGGTCCTCCTCGGCGTGCGCGAAGAGCATCCGGTCGATCGCGGAGCGGGCGAAGCGCTCGGCGGAGTACTCCAGGAAGCGCTCGCGGCCGAGGGTGACCCGGCCGAAGCCGATCGAGGAGAACGGCGGCGAGTGGTGCGCGGGGCTCATCAGCCCGGAGTTGTCGGGCAGCACGTTGGCGGCCGAGCGGGCCTGCCAGTTGCCGGACGAGTAGGCGATCATGTCGTCCTGCACGCGCTCGTCGATCATCCACGCGGTGAGGCTGGTGGCGACGGCGTCGTAGACGGCGTTCTGGTCCTCGAAGGTGACCTTGCTGTTGCTGCGGCCGACGATGAAGGGGTACGCGGCGCCGACGCGGTCCATCGCGGCGCCGTAGGAGGGCGCGACGCCCTTGGTGCGCAGCAGCTCGAGGGTCGCTGCGGAGGGCGTGTCGGTCCAGAAGCCGTTCATCGTCTCGGAGATCGCGGCGAGCGCGTTGCCGGGCATGCCGGCGGTGACCGAGAGCTGATCGAAGACGTCGGGCGCGTAGAGCATGCTGAAGAACTGGTTCGACCACGGGTACTGCTTCGCGGTCGACTTGATGATCTCGATGATGTCGAGGAACTGGCCGGCTCCCGAGCCTCCGGCGACCGACGAGATCACGATGACGATCGGGCTGCCGTCTCCGCCGTCGTCGCGGGCGCGCAGGCGCTGGCCGAGGGTCTGCAGCTCGGCGAGCGACTCGGCGTCGTTCATCTTCCCGATCGCGAGGCGCGCGGCCTGGGCGATCTCCTTGGTGGCGGCGAGCGCGACGGCGCGGCCGACGGCGCGGTACTGGCCGGCGCCCTTGGTCACGTCGACCTTGACCAGGCGCGGGTCGGGCAGCTGGCGCTCGATGTCGTGGCGCATCGCGTTGTTGGTCGCGTGGGCGCTCGTGATCGAGCCGTGCACGATGTCGAAGGTCGCCGCGGTGCTGACCAGGCCGCGGTAGTCCTGCCGGGGCAGGAACGGCGCCTGGTACTCCATGCCGTCCTGGACGGTGGGGGTGTCGAAGTGCAGGAAGCGCCAGGCGGCGGGAATGCCGCCCTCCCAGCCGAGCTGCTGGAGCTTGAGCTCGAGCTGGTACTTGATGCCGCGGAGGGTCTTGCCGCCGGAGCCGCCGACTCCGATCAGGAGGAAGGGTCTGAGCATGAGGTCCTGCTTTCGTCTGGTCGCGCGGTGTTCCTGCGGTAGCGCGGTGTGTCGTGTGTCGTCGTGCGGGCGGTGCCGGGAGGCGGAGCGCCGTCAGCGACTGCGGGGCGGAGGGGTGCGGGGGCCGGCCCGGCCGGGCGGCGGGGGTGGCGGGGTGGAGCCGCCGGGCCGCGGGGGCGGCGGTCCGCCGGGGCGGCCGGGGGCGCCCTGCGTCCGAGGCGGCGGGCCCCCGGGGCGCGGGGGCGAGGAGGGGCGGGGCGGGGTCGCGGTCGGAGTGCCGCTCTGGGCGCTCCGCGGCGGGACGGAGGAGCGGGCCTCGGCGGCCGCGGGCTGGGCGGCGGGCACGGGCTGCTGCGGCTCCCGGCGCTCGGGGCGCTTCGCCGCTCGCTCGCGGCGGAGCACGTCGACCGTCTTCCACGCGGGCTCGCCGGAGTCGCGGAGCAGATCCTCGAGGCGTCGCTCGTACTGGCCCTCGTCGTCGCGGTCGACGCGGTGGTAGAGCACGGCCGTGGCGCGCACGGGCTCGTCGCCGCGGGGACGCTCGAGCTCCTGCTCCGAGACCACGATCGCCCAGAAGACGTCGAGCGGGAGGGCGGAGAACTCGACGCCGCCGTTGCCGAGCGGCCGCCCCGCGGAGGTGCCGCGGGTGCCGGTGCGGGAGGCGACGATCTCGCCGCCGGCGGGCGGCCCGACGCGGTAGCTCGGCGCCTTGAGCGGCCACCACGGCACGTGCGCGCGGAGCCGGCCGAGCTCGGGGTCGGGCAGCTCGCGCACGCCCGTCTCGCTGCGGAGGTAGCGGAAGCGCTCGTCGAGGCGGCCGTGGGTCAGCGCCGAGCGGACGCCCTCCGGCGTGATCTCGACGGGGATCGTGCCGCGCTGGAACGAGCCGTTCATCGCGATCTTCGCCTTCGCCCGGTTGAAGAGGTACAGGCCGAGCAGCGGCAGGAGCACGCCGAGCAGCAGGAGGACGAGCGCGACCAGGCCGATCGCCGCGGCGTTCACCGGGAAGGTCGACGGGAAGGACAGCGCGACGGTCTGCGGGGCGCTGCTGCCGCCCGCGGTGCGCACGTCGAGCGGGAGGGTCGCGGCGACCGACGAGTCGGCGGCGACCGGGTTCTCGGCCGAGACGGTCACGGTGCGCGCGGCGCCCTGCGCGACGTCGAGGCAGGAGCCCGGCGCGAGGGCGGTGCCCGACTCGTCGGTGAAGCTCCACTGCCAGGCGTCGGCGCGGTCGGCGTTGTCGCTGGTGACGGTCGGCGCGGCGGAGAGGCAGACCTGGCCGTCGCCGCCGGCGGTCGGCCCCTGGATCGCGAGAGTGCCCTCCGCGCGGCCGTCGGCGCCGGTCAGCTCGCTGAGCACGAGCGGCGAGGCGACGCTCGGGAAGGCGGCGGGCAGCACGGTCGTGATCCGCTGCTGCGTGGTGACCGGGGCGAGCTCGATCGCGTGCTCCGCGGTGGTCAGCGGGTCGAGCGAGGCGGTGACGAGCAGCTCGGAGGCGGTGACGTCGGAGGGCAGCGGGATCGTGATGACGCCGGAGGCCGCGTCGATCGCGGCGCCAGGCAGGTCGGCGGTCGCGCCGTCGGCGGTGCTGGTCGCTGCGAAGTCCGCCTGCCCGAAGACGGAGAGGTCGACCGGCTGGCCGTCCGGGTCCTGGACGCGGGCGGTGAGGGTCGCGGAGAGCGTGCCGTCCTCGCCGCGCTGCACCTGGTTGGCGTCGTCGAAGACGATCCGCAGGTCGCTGAACGCGAAGACCTCGGTGGTGCCCGGCGAGGTCAGCGTCCACTGCCCCTGCAGCTCCGGCCGGTCGACGGTGATCTCGAGCCGCGAGACGCCGGAGGACTGCGTGACCGTGACCTCGGGGGCGGTGGCGGAGGCGGAGAGGGTGCCGAGTCCGGAGGAGGCGGGCGCCTGCAGCGTCCAGCCGTCCTTGACCACGGCCTGGATCCGCGCGACGCCCGGGTCGACCCAGAAGGAGCCGTTCGCGTCGAGCGCCTCGGACGCGCCGCCGGCGATGCGCGCGCCGAGCTGGAGGAAGACGGAGGCGAGCGCGTCGGGGTCGGAGGCGTCGACGACGGCGCCGCGGACGGAGCCCTCGGGCGCGACGGCCGGTCCGCAGGTCGCGGTGCCGCCGCCGTAGGCGCCGCTGCCCTCGACGAGCGGCCACATCACGCGGGCCTCCTCGCGCTGCTCGCCGTCGGCCAGGAGCGTGCCGAGCACGACGACGCCGGCCTGGCGGAGCGCCGCGAGCAGGCCGTTGCCCTCGGGCTCATCGCCGTCGGGGTCGATCCGGACGCCGCAGAGCGCGTTGGTCGCGTCGGCGGTGGCCTGCGCGGAGCCGAGATCGATCTCGCCGTCGGTCAGCCAGATCACCAGCTGGCAGGCGGAGCCGGCGCTCGGCTGGTTCTGCAGCGCGGTCTGCACGCCCTGGAGTCCGGCGAGCCAGTTGGTGCCGCCGCCGGGGGTCTTGTCGCGGATCACGCCGGCGAGCGCCTCCGGGCTCTCCCGCGACCACGGCCGCCAGTCGACCGCCGGCTCGAAGGCGCGGCTGAAGAAGGCGGCGCCCCAGTTGACGGTGAGCGAGTCGCGCAGGCCGCCGAGCTCCTGCAGGCTGCCCGCGAGGATGCCGGCGCGAGCGACGTCGGGGTCGGAGCCGCGGCCGTCGTCGCCGCCGGTGTTCAGCGAGCCGGAGCTGTCGACGAGGTAGTAGACGTTGAGGACGTCGGAGGAGGAGAGGCAGGTGCGCAGGTCCTCGATCGCGCCGCGGCCGATGTCGGTGAGCGAGGCGGTGCTGGCGGCGGTGCCCGTGGTCGCCGCGCTCGCCGGCTGCGCCGCCGCCCCGAGTCCGAGGACGAGCAGGAGCGCGGTGACCGCGATCGCGAGGGCGCGGCGGATCACGTGCCCAGCCACTCGGAGATCGGGACGCTGATGTTGAGGACGTGCCAGGCGCCGAGCACGAGCGCCGCGGCCGACAGCCAGTAGAGGGCGCGGGTGAAGCGGGCGTCGGGCACGAAGCGGCGGGCGTCGCGGAGGGAGTGCGCGCGCTGGGAGGAGAGGTCCCAGCCGGTCGCGAGGAAGACGAGCAGCGGCGTCAGCACGTAGCCGGCGACGCTCAGCCAGACGGCGCTGCCGCGCACCAGCGGGAGCGGCAGCCCGAGCACGCGGACGGGCGCCGAGGCGACGGAGGCGGCCACGACGGCCAGCACGAGGCTCACGACGAGTCCCGCGGCACCCACTGCGAGAGGCAGGATGCTGGCGGTTCGTCGGGCCGCGGGGGCTCGGTCACGCACGGTCGACACCGCTCCACCCTCCGCTGTCGCAGCTGAACGCTCCCTGTTGGGGGCGGTCCTCCAGTATGCGGACCCCGCCACGAGCCGCCAAACCCCGCACTGGGGCTTCGGGTCTCGAGCATGCTGATCGAGTAGCGCGCGGAGCGCGCGTATCGAGATCCACCCCGCCCGCACCCCCGGCCGCACGCCCCCGCCCGGATGGTTGACTGGCCCCATGGAGATCGTTCTCGGAGTCGTCGGCCTGCTCGGCGGCCTCATCGTCGCGGCCGCCGCCGTGGTCGCCGTCGTCATCGGCCGGCGCCGCGCGAAGCCGGCCTCGCTGGTCGACATCGACGTGCGCCTGTCGCACGCGGGCGACGACTGGTGGCGGGTCACCGCGACGGTCCGCAACCTCGGCCGCACCGACCTGCCGCCGACGACCTTCGTCGCCGATCGCCCGATCTCCTTTGTCCTCGCCGGCTCCTCCTCCGCCGAGTGGTACGGCGGCCCGCCGCAGACCCCCGAGTGGTCGATCGACCCGTCCGGCTCCCTTCTGCTCGCGCCGCTCCTCCTCTCCCGCGGCGTCCCCGTGAGCGCGACGGCCGTCGTCCGCGGTCGCCCGGAGGTCCGCATCGACGCGCCGCTGCGCTACATCCCGGTCCGCGAGAACGTGGTCGAGACGACGGGAGCGGCGCACGCCTGGGGCGAGCCGGCGCCCGCCGCCGCCACACCCTCTCCCGACTCCTCCGCCCCGCCCGCTCCGCAGCGCCTCGTCGACGCCCCCCTCGAGCCGCGCCCCGAGCGCGAGAGCGTGCTCCGCGGCGGCTTCGGCATGTGGTCGGCGATGTCGGCGGGAGGGCTCGGCGCCGTCTTCATCGGCGTCGGGATCGCACTCTCGCTGGCCGGCCTGAACTCGACGCCCCTCGGCTCCTCCGGCGTCGTGCTGATCGGCGCCGGCCTGACCGGCCTCGTCGGCACCCTCGTCATCCGCCTGCTCCGCCGCTGGCTCGAGCCGCCGGCCCTCTGGCGCACCCCGCGGCAGCGCCTGCGCCGCCCCGGCACGATCATCGTGCTCGTCCTCGCCTACGCCGGCCTCGCGCTGTTCTGCCTCGAGTTCCTGGTCGAGGACGTCAGCGGCGACACCACCTGGGTCGCGGGAGTCGCCGTGCTGCTGCTCCTCGCCGCGCTGCTGGGCACGGGCCTCGTCGGCTTCCTCCGCCTGGTCGTGCTGCTCGGCGTGCGACGCGCCTCGCGGGGCGCGACGGCCTGACCGCCGCAGGGAGCCCTGTCACCGCCGGAGCGCCTCGATCGGCTCGATCCGCGCGGCCCGGATCGCCGGCGAGAGCCCTGCGAGCACCCCGACGAGCGTGCCGAGCAGCGGCGCACTCGCCGTGACCAGCGGATCGAGGATCGCGGTCCACTGCTGCAGGGCGGCGTTCGCGACGACGACCGCGATGCCGGCGGCCGTGCCGAGCAGACCGCCGAGGGTCCCGGTGATCCCGGTCTCGAGCAGGATCTGCAGGAAGACGTGGCGCGGCCGGGCGCCGATCGCGCGCCTCAGTCCGATCTCGGGGGTGCGCTCGAGCACCGCCACCAGCGTCGTGTTCGCGATGCCGACCGCCCCGATCAGGAGGATCACCGCGGCGAGCGCCAGGAAGAGGTCGGCGAGCGAGGCGGTCACGCTCTCCGCCAGCGCGAACCGGTCCGGCGGCGCGGAGGTCTTCATCGTCGCGGGAGCATCCGGCCGCAGCGCGAGCGGGAGCTGCTGCGCGACGACACCGGCGGCACCGACCTCCGTCTCCACGAGCAGCACGGCCGGCGCGCTCGTGCTCGGCGGCCCGTAGACCTGCCGGGCGACCGAGGCGGGCAGGTAGATCGTCGAGGCCGCGAGCGGGTCGCGCCCGGCCTCGCCGAGGATCCCGACCACCGTGTAGCCGACCCCGCCGAGGAACACGCTCGCCTCGCCCGCCACCGGCGGCAGGCCGAGCTGCCGCGCCGCTCCCGCGCCGACCACGGCGACCGGGACTCGCCGCTCCTCCTCCCACGCCTGGATCGCGCGGCCCGAGCGGAACGACGCATCGGCGGCCGTGAACCAGCCCGGCGTGGCCGCGGCGACGGTCATCGGAACGGCGGAGCCGAGCCCGTCCGGACGGGAGGAGACGGGCGTGGACCCGCTCGGCAGCGTCCAGCTCACTCCGGAGGCGACGACTCCGGTCAGCCCGTCCGCCCGACTCTCGGCGTCGGACGGGAAGCCGTCCACGGTGTCGGAGGCGTCGCTCCCGCCCGCGTCGGTGACGGTCACCTGCGTCGCCTCCAGCAGCGAGAACTCCTGGGAGATCTGCCCGGACGCCGTCGCCGTGAGCCCGAGGACGACGACGAACGCGCCGACGCCGAGCAGCGGCCCGAGCAGGGTGAGCACCGTCCGGGTCGGGCGCTGGACCAGGCCGGCCAGCGCCTCGCGCAGGAGGTCGGCGGCTCGCAGACCGCTGGTCGGGAGCGACGGCGCCATCAGCGCAGGCGCCCGTCGCGCATCCGCACCGTTCGGCCGGCGCGGGCGGCGGTCGTCGGGTCGTGGGTGACGACGACGACCGAGACCCCGTCGGCGTGCAGCTCGTCGAAGAGGTCGAGCACGCGCTCCGCGGAGCCGGAGTCGAGGTTGCCGGTCGGCTCGTCGCAGAGCAGGAGGCTCGGCCGGATCACGAGCGCACGCGCGATCGCCACCCGTTGCCGCTCGCCACCGGACAGCGTCCGGGGCAGCGCATCGAGGCGGTGGCCCAGGCCGACGCGCTCCAGCGCCTCCCGAGCTCGCGCCGTGCGCTCCGCCGCGTGGACCCGGGCGTAGAGGAGACCGAGCGCCACGTTCTCGGTCGCGGTGCGATGGCTGAGCAGGTGGAAGTCCTGGAAGACGAAGCCGATGCGCAGCCCCCGCAGGGAGGTGCGCTGCACCTCGGTCAGCCGGGTCACCTCGATGCCGTCGAAGCGGTACTCGCCACCGCTCGGGGTGTCGAGGAGCCCGAGGAGGTGCAGGAGGGTCGTCTTGCCCGAGCCGGACGGCCCGACGAGCGCCAGGTAGTCGCCGCGCGCGACGGTGAGGTCGATCCCGAGGAGCACGGTCGTCTCGGGCGGGCCGGGGAAGCTGCGGCGGACGTCGACGAGCGCGATCACGGGAGTGCCGGCATCTGCCTCAGCCCTCGACTCAGCCGACGACGACACGGTCGCCCTCCTCGAGCACCGCGCCCTCGGCCGGAGTGACCTCGACCTCGCCCTCGGCGATGAGCCCCGTCGAGACCGCGACGGTCACCCGCTGGCCCCCCTCCGACTGCAGCACGGTGACGAAGGTCGTGCCGTCGTCCGCCGACTGCACGGCCACGACCGGCACGACGAGGACGGGCGCCGGAGTCTCGCCGACGGTGACCGTCACGCGGACGTTCCGTCCGCGCCAGTCGGCGGGAAGAGCCGGCGACGGCGTGACCGTGAGGGGGAAGCCGGGCGCGGACTCCGTGCCCTCCGACGCACCCTCGGCGGCGCCTCCCCCGCTGTAGGCGCCGAGCGCGGTGACGGTCCCCTCGGCCTCTCGGCGGTCGACGTCGTCCACGACGGCCACCTTCTGGCCGGCGGCGAGCTGCTGCTCGCGCCCGGCCGGAACGATCGCGGAGACGATCGGATCGCCGACGTCGAGGGTGAGCAGCGCTCCGGTCGCGCCCGCCAGCGGCGCTCCGACGGGGAGATCGAGGCTGCCCACGGTGACGGGGAAGGAGGGGACGAAGACGGTCTCCGCGAGCGGCATCTCGACCCCCGTGCGCGCTCGGAGCGCCGCGAGGGCGTCCTCAGCGTCGGCCTCGGCGCGGGTCGCGAACTCGACCGCGAGCCGCGCCTGGGCCTGCGCGACGTCGTCGACGGCCTGAGCGAACTCGAGCGCGGCGGTGGCGCGCTGCTGCTGGGCGGCGACGACGGCCTGCTGCGCGCCGCTCAGCTCGGCCGCCTCGCCCTCGTTCACGTCGGCGGTCGTCAGCGCGTCGAAGCCGCAATCGGAGTAGAGGGCGGCGACCGCGTCCTTCGTCGCGCCGCCGAAGTGCCCGTCGACGTCGTCGGCCGCCAGATGGCCGAGCACGACCAGCGCGTTCTGCAGCTGCTCGACGTCTGCTCCCTCCGCCCCGGGCTTCAGGTCGCGGTAGGCGGGGGTCGCCCCCGGCAGCGCGAGGACCGGGCGACCCGAGACCTGCGCGAGGACGTCCCCCGCCTGGACGGCGGCGCCGACCGCCTTGGGCAGCGCCGTGACGATCGCCGCTCCGCCCGCGGTGGAGACCGCCGGCAGCACCCTGATCGTGCTCGCCGCCGCGACGGTCCCGCGCACCGTGACCGTCCCGGTGAGGACGCGGCGCGCCACCGGCTCCGTGAGCGTCGTCGGCGGAGGGGCGGCCTGGTCGGCCGCCTGCTGCGCGGGCGAGCGGATCGAGAGCGAGAGCAGCAGCCCGGCGGTCGAGAGGACCGCCGCCGCGATCGCCGCCCAGAGCAGCAGCCGCTGCCGCCGCTCCACCGGGGTCCGTCGGGGAGCGCGCGAATCCGTCACGGTGCACTCCCCCTCTCGCTCATCGATCGTGCTGATTCCTCTCGACCACGACTCTCTCCTCGCCTTCTCCAGAGGCACACTGATCCATAGGAAGAAGGCACAGTGATCCATCGAAAGAAGGCGCAGAGATTCTCCGGGAGAAGGCCACCTGGAGAATCGTCCGATAGAGCGCAGATACCGTCCGTCTCGACGATTCTGCGGACCCCTGCGAGATTACCGACGCCGATCACCGGACGGAACGGTCGGCGCGGATCGTCGCCTGCCGCCCGCCCCTCATCCCGCGTGTTCTCGGGGAACCGAGTGCCCGATCGAAGCAGCGGACCCGCGATAACGCGCCGCCTCTGGCCGTGGCCACCACGGCCGCCCTACCGTTTCCCGCATCACCTTCTCATGGAGAAAGAATTCCGACCTTCGGTCGGCTTCTCGCGCGTCGATCCGCATTTCATCGCCGCCTTCCACTGCGCATCTCCACTCGAACCCGAAGACGATGAGAACGGATCATTCATCATGAAGAAGCAGTCACTGACCAAGGCCATCGCCGCTGTCGGCATCGGAGCCGCCCTCGCGATCACCGCGTCCGTCCCCGCCCACGCGATCACCCGGTCCGATTGCGGCACCCGCACCGACTTCCTCAAGTTCCACACCGGGAACCACTGCTACGCGAACAGCGGCACCGCCGCGGATCGGCTGACCTCGCAGCAGACAGTGGGTGCGGGCAACAACGGCGGATTCTTCACCCTGTCCGGCGGTGGTGACGTCCCCTTCGAGCCGGGATGGGGCACCAGCTACGCGACGCCGCAGACGGTGATCGTCGAGCACATCGACTGACCGCCGGAGGAACGCGGTGAAGACTCGAACGCTGAGGGCGACGGTGGTCCTCCTGCTGTCTGCTCTCGCTGTCGCCGGTGTTCTCAGCGGGTGCGCGCCGGGAGTGCCGTCAGGGGACGAGAGCGGGGAGCCCGCCCGTCCCGAGCCACCGCTCGGCCCCATCAGCACCCCGACGGATCCGTCGCAGATCGTCCGGCCGATCGATCAGTACATCCCCGATACGCAGCTGGTCCTCCGGCTCGTGCGCGCCGAGCGCGCGAAGCAGATCGCCTGCCTGCGCGACGGCGACGACGAGCGGATGATCGAGTGGCCCCTCGACGAGGAGGCGGTCCTCGCCTTCCTCGGCGACGGCCAGGTCGAGGACATCCGGTCGAAGCTCTGGGGGTTCTTCGATCCGAAGAACGCGAGTCGCTTCGGCTATGCACGCGCGGGCGGAGACCTTGGCGCTCTGCCGAGTGGTGTGCCGCCGGGGGTCACGCCAGACGAGTTCGCCGCGTGCTCGATGTCCGTGCACGGGTCCTTCCCCCTCGGCGACGGGGGCGGGGCGTTCTCGGCCCGGTACCCGTCCGCCCTCCCCGACGGCGGACCGCCGGTCCCCTCCGGAGACAGCCGCGTCGAGGCGGTGGTCGGGGCCTGGAGCGCCTGCATGACGAAGCGGGGCTTCGACTACCCGGATCCCGTGAGCGCGGAGTTCGATCCGCGGTGGGGCGTCGGCGCCTCGAACGTCGGCGCCGAGCAGATCGCGACCGCCACCGCGGACATGGACTGCAAGGCCGAGACGAACCTCGTCGGGATCGAGCTCGCGGTGCAGTCCGCGTACGACCAGGAGTACATCGAGTCCCATCGGGAGGCGCTCGAGAACATGGCGGAGGTCATCGCCGACTACATCGGCGACGTTCCGGACGACTCGAAGCGCTGAACGGGTGCGCCGGTCAGGCGCGCGGCGGTCAGGCGCGCGGCGGAGCGGTCGACTCGCGGACGACGAGGCTGGTGGCCAGCTCGATGCGGTGCGAGAGGGGTGGGATGCCGTCGTGCATCCGGACGAGGGTCTCGAGGCCGAGGCGGCCGAGGTCGTGCATGGGCGTGTGCACGGTCGAGAGGAGCACGGCGGTCGGCAGCGCGGCGAAGGTGTCGTCGTAGCCCATCACGCTCAGGTCCTCGGGGACGCGCAGGCCGGCCGCGATCGCGGCGCGGATCGTCTGCAGGCCGTCGATGTCGTTCGTGGCGACGACGGCGGTCGGCGGAGCGTTCAGTGCCAGGAGCTCCGGCACCACGTGCTCGGCGGATCCCATCCCCCGCTCGGAGACGAGGGCCGGGTCCTCCGGCAAGCCCGCCGCGGCGAGCGCCTCTCGGTAGCCGCCGTAGCGGGCGCGGAGGCCGGGGTTGCCGGCGTCACCGCCGACGAAGGCGATCTTCCGGTGCCCGAGCGAGACGAGGTGCTCGGTGGACTGCTGCCCACCCACCCAGTGGTTCGAGCCGACGCTGACCACGGACGGGTCGAGCGGGTTCGGCGCGTCGACAGCGACGAGCGGGAGCGAGGCCTCCGCGGCAGCGGCCACGATCTCGGCGTCGATGGCGGTGGTCACAGCGAGGATCCCCAGGTGCCCCTTCGCCGCGACCGAGCGGACGAACGCGGCGTCGAAGCGCAGCGTCTCGTCGGCGGAGCCGCTCGGCGCGAGGACGCCGGTCGTGACGTCGACGCGCTCGCTCTGCGCGCCTCCGACGACGCCCTCGAGCACGCGCAGCGAGTAGACGCTGAGCAGGGTGTCGAAGACGACGGTGACGCCGCCGCCGACCCGGGGCGCCCGGGTGCTCGGGCTGTAGCCGAGCTCGCGGAGGGACTGCTCGACCCGCGCGCGCGTCGCCGCCGACGCGCCGGGTCGCCCGTTGAGCACCTTCGACGCGGTCGCCTTCGAGACGCCGGCGTGCGCCGCGACGACGTCCAGCGTGACGCGCGTGTCCGGCGTGCGGGCCACAGGCCCTCCTCTCAACGGTGCCCCGACCCTACCGAAACAGTTTCCTCCCCGCCCCCTGACCTGGCGCGCGCCCCGTCGCGCGTCGCGAGATGCCACTTGTGCACGCGACACGCCGTAAGAAGCGTGCACAAGTGGCATCTCGCGGAGGGGGAGGGAGGACTCGGGGCGTCATATCGATTCGACCGGCAGGGGACCCGCTGGTTGGATACCGAGTATGAGTAGGCATGTCGTCGTCGTCGGGGCCGGTCTCTTCGGGGCCGCCACCGCGCTGCACCTCGCACGCGGGGGCGCCCGAGTCACGCTGGTCGAGTCGGGGGACGCAGCGCGCGGCACCACGGCGGCCGGCGCCGGCTTCGTCGGCCTGTGGGCCGCGGGCTACGCCTGGTACTGGAACGAGTCGGAGCGCGACCTCGAGCAGTACGGCCTCGACTTCTACCGCGCCCTCGCCGTCGATCCCGACCGCGGCGCCGTCGACATCCTCCTCCGCGAGACCGGCAGCGCCTGGCTCGCCGTCACCGAGGAGGGCGTCCGCGACCACCTCGGCCCGCTCATCCAGCACCCGCTGCGACCGCAGGGCGCGCGCGAGCTCTCGCCGCAGCAGGCCGCCGAGCTCGTCCCCGGCCTCGACGCGAACGCGCTCACCGGCGGCTTCCTCCAGCCCGACGGCATCCAGATCAGCGCCCCCGACGCCGGGCTCGCCCTGGTCGCCGCGGCCCGCGCGGCCGGAGTCGAGATCGTCGAGCACGCGCCCGTCACCGAGGTCCTCGCGACCGACGGCCGCGCGAGCGGCGTCCGCACCGCCGACGGCCGCACCTTCTCCGGCGACAGCGTCGTGCTCGCCGCGGGCTCCTGGACGAACGAGCTGCTCGCCCCGCTCGGCCGCCGCCTCCCGCTGGCCCGCGTCGTCGCGAGCCGCCTCACCACCGCGCCCTTCGGCCTCCCGCATCTGCCGACGCTGATGCTGCCCGAGCTCGGCGGCCTCTGGGTCCGCGAGCACCTCGGCGGCCTCACCTACGGCAACGGCGTCGGCTACGAGCCGCTCGGCGAGTCCGCCGCGGACCGCCGCCCGCAGCGCAGCGACCTGGTCGAGGCGATGGACGCGCACCTCGCTCCGCTGATCGCCCGCCTGATCCCCGCCTCCGCCGACGCGCTGCGCGAGACCGAGTGGACGCAGGGCGTCGTCTCCTACACCGCCGACCGCCGCTTCCTGGCCGGCCCCGTCCCCGAGCTGCCCGGGCTGTTCGTCGCCGCGGGCGACAACGAGTCCGGAGTGACCCACGGGCCCGGTCTCGGCCGTCTCGTCGCCGAACTGGTCCTCCACGGCACCACGACACTCGGCGACGCCGAGCGCTACGCCCCGGCTCGCTTCGCCGCTCAGCAGTTCCCCGACGAGGCCGCCGTGCGCGCGGCGATGCCGGCCCGGCGCCTGGTCGACGCGGTGACCGCCCGATGACCGACCGGGACGTCGCCGTCGTCGGCGCGGGCCTCGTCGGCGCCGCCGCCGCGCGCTCCCTCGCCGAGCGCGGCGACCGCGTCCTGCTGTTCGAGCGCTTCGAGCGCGGCCACGACCGCGGCTCCTCGCACGGCGAGACCCGCATCTTCCGCCGCGGCTACGCGGAGGACGACTACCGAGCGATGACCGGACGGGCGGCCGCCGAGTGGGCGCGGCTCGAGCGGGAGTCGGGCCGGAGCCTCTTCACCGCGACCGGCGCGATCGACCACGGCGACGCCTCCGCCCTGCTCGCGATCGAGGAGGCCTTCGCCCGCGACGGCATCCCCTGCGAGCGCCTCGACGCCGCCGAGGCCGCCGCACGCTGGCCCGGCCTGCGCTTCGAGACCGACGTGCTGCTGCATCCGGAGGGCGGCCGGCTCGATGCCGCCGCCGCGATCGAGGCGCTGCTCGGCTCCGCGGAGTCGCACGGGGCCGTCGTCCGGGCGAGCACCGGCGTCCGGGCGATCGAGGAGCGCGCCGGCGGCGTCCGCGTCGTCACCGACGAGGGTCCGCTGCTCGCCGACGCGGTCGTCGTCGCCGGCGGCTCCTGGACGCCGGGACTCCTCGGCGGGCTGGTCGCCGCGGCCGGCCGCTCCCTCCCTCCGCTGCGGATCACGCAGGAGCAGCCGGCGCACTTCACGACGGACCTGCCGCTCGACGCCTGGCCGAGCTTCGTGCACCACCGCGGCGACGAGCCGACGATCTACGGCCTGGCGACCCCGGGCGTCGGCGTGAAGGTCGGCGAGCACGGCACCGGCCGCGTCGTCGATCCGGACCACCGCGACTTCCGCGCCGAGCCCGAGCGGCTCGCCCGGCTCGTCGAGTACGTCGCCGACTGGCTGCCGGGCGTCGACGCGGCGAGCGCCGACCCGATCTCCTGCCTCTACGACATCACGCCGACCGAGGACTTCGTGCTCGACCGCGTCGGCCGCGTCACCCTCGCGACCGGCTTCTCCGGCCACGGCTTCAAGTTCGGGCCCGTGCTCGGCGAGCTGCTGGCCGACCTGGTCGACGGCGCCGACGCGCTCGACCGCTTCCGGCTCGCGACCCTCTAGATCTCCACCACTCCCCCGCACCACGGACGAAAGCAGCAGCATGCAGACACTCCGCGCCCTCGGCGCCCTCGCCGCCCTCGGCACCGCCGTCGCCCTCGCCGGCTGCACCGCCCCCGGCAGCTCGAGCGACTCCGCCTCGGGCGAGCGCCTCGTCATCGGCACGACCGACTCGATCGTCTCGCTCGACCCGGCCGGCGCCTGGGACCGCGGCAGCTTCACACCGCAGAACCAGATCTACCAGCACCTCCTGAGCTACGCGGACGGCTCGACCACGCCCGTCCCCGAGGCCGCCGAGGAGTGCGGCTTCGACGACGCGACGACCTACCGCTGCTCGATCGCGCCCGGCCTGACCTTCTCGAACGGTGACGAGCTGACCGCGTCGGACGTCGTCTTCTCGTTCCAGCGCGTCGTCGACATCGCCGCGGACAACGGCCCCTCGCCGCTGCTCGCGAACATGGAGTCGGTCGCGCAGGACGGCGACGACGTCGTCTTCACCCTCGCGGTGCCGAACGACCAGACCTGGCCGTACGTGCTCTCGAGCATGGCCGGGCCGATCGTGGACGAGGAGGTCTTCCCCGCCGACGCGCTGCTCGACGACGCCGACGTGATCGGCTCGGGGCCCTACTCCGTGCAGAACTACGAGGCCGGCGGACTGCTGCAGCTCGCGGCGAACGAGTCCACCTCGAGCCCCGCGCCGAAGACCGCCGACGTCGTGCTGCGGCCGTACACCTCGTCGACGAACCTGCGTCTCGACGTGGAGAACGGCGCCGTGGACGTGGCCTACCGCTCGCTCACCGCGACCGACGTCGAGGACCTCCGCGGCAACGCGGACCTGCAGGTCGTCGACGGCCCCGGCGGCTCGGTGCGCTTCCTCACCTTCAACGTGAACACCCAGCCCGGCGGCACTCCCGAGCAGAAGCTCGCGATCCGCCAGGCCGTCGCCTCGCTGGTCGACCGCGACGAGCTGTCGGAGCAGGTCTACCGCGGCACCTACACGCCCGCCTACTCCGTCGTGCTCGACGGGCAGACCGGCGCGACGCAGGCCTTCGCCGACGCGTACGGCACGACCCCCGACGCGGACGCCGCCGCCGCGATCCTCAGCGCCGCCGGCGTCTCGACCCCGGTGACCCTGCCGCTGCAGTACACCTCCGACCACTACGGCCCCGACTCCGACCAGGAGTACGCGCTGATCAAGTCGCAGCTGGAGTCGTCGGGCCTGTTCACCGTCGACCTGCAGTCGACCGAGTGGACCAGCTACGTGAAGCAGCTCTCGCCGGACGCCGGCTACCCGGCCTACCAGCTCGGCTTCTTCCCGGACTACCCGGACCCCGACAACTTCCTCCGCTCGGCCTACTCGACCACCGGCGCCTCCGTCGCCAACGGCTACTCGAACCCGGCCGTCGACGCGCTGATCGACACCGAGGCGACCGCGACCGACCCCGCCGCGCGCGCCACCGCGATCGAGGCCATCCAGGCCCAGACCGCCGCGGACGCGCCGATCGTCCCGCTGCTCCAGGGCCGCGAGACCGTCGTCGCCGCCTCGGGCGTCACCGGCATCGAGGACACCCTCGACGCGACCTACCTCTTCCGCTTCGGAGCCCTCGCGAAGTAGCGGGGAAGCCGCTTCGCGTCTCAGTGGTGAGCGAAAGGACGCGGCTGCGCCGCGACATGCTGGTCGAGTAGCCCTGCAGGGGCGTATCGAGACCCGCCGTCATCAGCAGGGAGGGTCTGCAGACTCGTCCTGCTGACGCTCGTGGATCTCGATACGCCCGCTCCGCGGGCTACTCGATCAGCATGAATGCCACTGCGGACGACGGCTCCGGCCTCCCCCTGCTGGCCCAGCAGCCGCGCAGCGGCCCTTCCCTGCTGGTCGAGTAGCCGCGCAGCGGCGTCTCGAGACCCCGCGCCGTCAGCGGTCGACGAGCTCGGCCTCGGACCAGCCGTCGGGGGCGTCCTGGCCGTCGGGCGCTGCGGGCCGCCTCCGGCGATGCTGCGCCGCCGCGACCGCGAGCACCACGAGCAGCCCGAGCGCCGCGGTCATCACCGGCCCTGCCGCCTGGGACAGCGCCGACCGCCAGACGATCTCGATCGGGGCGGTCAGCGAGTCGCCCTGCCACTGGTTCGGCAGCACGAGGATGACCGCCGGGATCGCGAGCAGCGCGGCCCAGAGGACCAGGTCGAGGACGACCGCCCCGATCCACCAGGCGCGACCCGGCGTCATGCGCGCGACCGCCAGACGGCCTGCACGACGACGGCGGCGGCGAGGGAGCTGAAGCCCACGGTCAGCAGCGGTGTGGCGCTGAACTGCAGCAGCAGCCGGACGTACTGCTCGTACTCCAGCCGCTCGTAGACGGTGCTCGTCGTGTAGATGGCGAGCGTCGACCACCACAGCGCGGCCAGCCCGAGCGGGATGAGCACGACGCCGGCGATCGCGAGCGTCAGCGGGACCCGGCGGCCCAGAGGACGCACGGCCGTCGGCGCCTCGGGCTGCGGCGTCTCCGCGACGTCCTGATCCTCGGCGGCCTCGACAGCGGCGGGCTCCGGTACGGAGGAGAGGGCCGCGAGCGGCGACTCCGGCTCGGCCGCCTCCACGCGCGGGCTCGGATCCACGTGCGGCACTCGTAGGCCCGCACGCCGCGGACGCCGGTACGCGTCCTCCTCGCGGCGGCGCACCTCGGGCGCCGGCCCCTGGTACCCGCGCTGATAGGCGGCGTGGAACCGCGGATCCGTTCTGCTGCTGTCGACCATGACCGCCCCCGCCTCGTGCACTCGGAGTCCCATCCTGTCGCACGGCCGCCTGTGGAGGGGACCGCATCGTCAGGAGGGTCCGCGACCGCCTCCCGCGGGCAGCAGCTCGACGAGCACACCCTCGCCGAGCTCGACGTCCTCCTCCGCGTCACCGTCGACATCCTCGGCGGTGGCACCCCGCCCGGCGCGCAGGAGCCCGATCGCGAGGGCCGTCGCCGTCATGGCGAAGGCCGCTGTGCCGAGTGCCGGCGCACCGGGCCAGAGCAGAGTGGACACGATCGCGGCCAGCGGAACCTGGTCGCCCTCGGTGTAGCTCCAGTTGTCGGGCTGCACGGCCGAGACCCAGCAGGCCCCGACCGCCAGTGCCCAGAGCAGGGCGGTGTAGCCCAGGAGCAGGGGCCACCAGCCACCGCGGCCGCTCATGAGCGTGCCGCCCGCAGCGCGATCGCCGCGCCGATCGAGAGCAGCCCAATGGTGATGGCAGGGCCGGCCAGGTAGTTGGTGATCGCGCCGACGAACTGATCGAACTCGTTCGGCTGGACTCCGATGCTCCCGTAGATCGACGACGTGGCGGACCAGATCAGACCCACTCCGGAGACCAGGAAGAGCACTCCCAGCACGGCGAGCGCGAGCGGGATCCGGCGATCCAGCGCGGACGGCCGGCGGGGCACGGCCGGCCCGGACTGCTTCTCGATCTCGTCGACCGGTGCCTGCTCACCGTCCGGCTCCACGACGGCGGAACCGCTGTGAAGTGAAGGAGGGGTCGGCGGAGACGAGGGCTCCGACGACCGCGCAGATGCCGGTCGCCGCACCCGACTCGGCACGACCGCCTCGGGAGTCGTCGAGCGGCGCCGCCCCTGCGCCGCGTCGCCTCCACGCGGCCGGCGGAACCGCTCCTCCGCCGGCGCCACGGAGGCGCTCGGCGCCCCCTGCCCCTGATACCCCCGCTGATAGGCGGGATGGAACCGCGGATCCGTCCGGGTGCTGTCGGTCATGAAGTCCCCCACTCCGTGCGCGAGCCCCCATCCTGTCGCAGACCCGCGACGAACGGCGAGCGCGGCGATCAGCGCGCGGAGGCGACGCTCGCGCGGCTCGGCAGGCTCACGCAGCCGGCGCCGACGAGCAGCAGGGCGATCATCACCGCGGTCAGCGCGCCCCAGCCGCCCGCCTCGACGACGAAGCCGAGCAGCCAGCCGCCGACGCCCGAGCCCACGTAGAAGGCGATCGTGTAGACGGCGCCGGCGTGGCCGCGGAGGGCGGGGGCCGCTCGCGCGCCGGTCCAGGCCGCGCCGGTGGCGTGCACGGCGAAGAAGCCGGCGGAGAAGAGGACGAGCCCGATGACGACGACCACGATCAGCTCGGAGAGCATCACGAGCAGCCCGACGATCATCGCGGCGACGCCGATCCGCATCACGACTCGCGGGCCCAGGCGCGGCGCCCAGACACCGGCGAGCCGGGAGGTCGCGGTCCCGGCGAGATAGGTGAGGAACAGCAGCGAGACGAGCGCCGGCGGCAGCGCGAAAGGCGCGGCCTCGAGCCGGAACGCCAGGTAGTTGTACACCGCGACGAACACGCCGACGACGAAGAACGTCTGCGCGGCGACCGCGAGCAGGACCGGGTCGCGGAGCACCTGCGCGATCTTGCCGCGCCAGCCGCCCTCGCCCCGCGGCGCCCGCGCGACACCGCCGCGGGGAGCGAGCAGGACGAACGCGACGGCCGCGAGCGCGCAGACGATCGTGACGGCGAACAGCGCGCCCCGCC
Organism: Rathayibacter sp. PhB179; assembly: GCF_004345345.1. Classification (NCBI taxonomy): domain Bacteria; kingdom Bacillati; phylum Actinomycetota; class Actinomycetes; order Micrococcales; family Microbacteriaceae; genus Rathayibacter; species Rathayibacter sp. PhB179. Next base: position 59,664 of record NZ_SLVD01000010.1, read on the forward strand.
AGCCAACCGCGCTCGCGAGCGGACCGGCGAGGAGCCGTCCGGCGGCTCCGCCCAGCGTCGTCCCGGAGACGTAGGCCGCCGCGGCGGCGGTCGCGCCCGCCCCGCCGACCCGGTCGTGGATCGCCGCCACGGCGAGCGCCGGCACCGCGCCGAGCGCCGCGCCGCTGAGGAACCGCAGCACGAGCAGCACCTCGAAGGACGGTGCGACGCAGGCGAGCAGGGCGAGCACCACGGAGGAGAGCACCGCGATCCGCATCGACTCCAGCCGCCCGATCCGCTCGGCGATCGACGCCCAGGGCAGCACCATCAGCGCGAGTCCGACGGTCGCCGCCGAGACGGTCAGCGCGGCGTCCGAGGCGGAGATCCCCCACTCGCGCGAGAACTGCGGGAGCACGCCCTGCACGGCGTAGAGCTCGGCGAAGGTCGCGAGCCCGGCGGCGAGGAGGGCGATCGTCAGCCGGCGCTGCGAGACGGGAGGAGCGTCGACGGCGAGGCGAACGCTGGTGCTCATCCTCCGAGGCTAGAACCGCGGCGAACGCATGACCAATGCCTGTCGCGTGCCGACCTATACGCTGGAGGCATGGATGAGCCCGCGATCCTCCGGCTGCTGCCGACGCTCGTCGCCGTCGCACAGACCGGGAGCGTCACCGCCGCGGCCGCCGAGCTCGGCGTGCCGCAGCCCACCGCCAGCCGCTCGCTCGCGCGCCTGTCGGAGCTGGTCGGCGCTCCCCTGGTCCGCCGCGAGGGCCGAGGCGTCGTGCTGACCGAGGCCGGCCGGCGGCTCGCGGACGTCGCGCAGGACGGCCTCGCGCTGATCCGCGCGGGCCTGACCGAGGTGCAGCAGGCCCGCGACCTCGAGGACGGCCGCATCGCGATCGCCTTCCAGACCCTGCTCGGCGAGACCTTCGTTCCCGACGTGATCCGGCGCTTCCGCCGCCGCTGGCCGCGCGTCGGCTTCGGCCTCCGCCACGGCTCGCGCGCGCTGTGCCTCCGGGCGGTCGCCGACGGCGAGTCGGAGCTGGCGATCGTCGCCGACCCGCCGGAGCTGCCGGGCACCACCACGACCACGCTCTACACGGAGCCGCTGCTCGCCGTCGTCGACGACCGGCACCCGCTCGCCTCCCGCCGCTCCGTGACGGTCGAGGAGCTGCGCGGCCTCGACCTGATCATGCTCTCGCCCGGCTACGGCCTGCACGAGTCGGCCCGGCGACTGCTGTCCTTCGAGGGGCGCGATCCCGAGCCGGCCTTCGAGGTCGGCGACTACCGGGCGGCGCGCGGACTGGCCGCGGCGGGCCTCGGTCTGACGATCCTGCCGCCGAGCCCGTCCTCGATCGAGGACGGCGTGCGCGAGATCCCGATCGACGACCCGCGGGCCGTCCGCGAGATCGGCGTGCTCGTCCGCGACACCGGGAATCCGGTGGTGCCGGAGTTCGTCGAGGCCCTGCGCGCGGCGGCCCGAGCGCGCGTCCGGATGCGCTGACGCGCGAGGACTCTTCTGTCAAGCACAGGCACACGGGGCTCCTGTGCAGGATGCTCGGAGAGGATCCACTTCCCCCCTCACCGCGCACCATCAGCAGCCAGGACGGTCCCGGTCATGATCCTTCTCCGCACCCACTCCAACCGCTGGATCGCCCGCGCCCGCCGCACCGGCGTCGTCCACGGCCTGATCACCTTCGCCGACGACCTGCCGCAGCCCGTCTTCCGCACCCTCCGCCTGGACGCCGCGACCGGCGAGCGCGTCCTGCTGCGCGACACCGACACCCTCGAGGTCGCCTTCGCCGTGCTGATCGCCGCCGTCGAGCGGGCGCGCCTGGCGGAGGTCGCGGCACCGGCGGAGGACGACGTGGACTCCGAGGGTCGGGCTCCTCTCGCGTCGGTCGCGGTCCTCGCCGAGCCCGACTCCTTCGAGCCGGACGAGCCCACCGACCCGCTGGAGGACGCCGTCGCGGCGTGACGCGCGACGCGTTGAGGACCACCCAGCAAATAGTCAGATATAACCTTCTGAACAGAATCGTTCAAACGGTTATATCCTGCCTTCATGACCCGAGTCGACGCTGCGATACCGCTCCAGGAGCTGCTCTCGGACGCAGGAGCAGCAGCGCGCATCCTCAGCCCGCGCGACGTGCAGATCACCCCTCCCTCCGGAGCGCGGATCGATGTGCGCCTCGTCTTCCTGTCCCGTCCTCCCACCGCGCGCGAAATGCGCCAGCAGGTGGGGGCGGCGGCTGCAGGAACGACAATCGGATTCGTGACCCCCCGGATCAACAGCATCAGCCGACGTGTCGCGCTCGCCGATCCTCGAGTGGCGCTCTTCGGCACCACCGATGGAGTCGTCATCCTTCGCGGAGAAGAACTCACCCCGGCAGCGGACGATCGGCAGCCGAACAGCGGGCACCGGCGTGTGTCCTCCGCGCTCTTCGCGCTCCAGCGAGTCCTGACGAGGACACCTGAACCTCGGTTCCAGTCGGAGCTGGCGCGCGAGTGCGGGGTCTCGCAGGTGACCGTCTCGAATCTGCTCGCAGCCGACTCGGGCCTGGCGGAGAAGACCACCCGTGGATGGATCGCGCGCGACCCCCGCTCACTCCTCGACCGGTTCCTCACGGACTATCCGGGCGCAGGCGGCCTCTCGCAGCTCTGGTACTCGAGCCGGCCGGTGATCGAACAGGCTGAACGCGCTTGGAAGTCGGGCCCGAGGGCACTGCTCTCCGGCGACAGCGCCGCCGACGCGATCGCCCCCTGGAGGATCCCGACGTCCGCCGTCCTCTACGCGGAGAGCAGCCTCCCGCTGGAGTCGTCGGGCTTCGCGGAGACGGATTCCCCTGAGGCCACGCTGCGGGTCGTCGTTCCGGCGGACCGGACTCTCTGGGCGACGGCGACCGCGTGGTATCCGACCGGGAGGACGGTCGACCCGCTCATCGCCGCCTGGGATCTGAAGCGGACCGGCGGTTCCGACGTGGACGAGGCCGTTGATCACCTCCTCGACAAGGAGCTGGCATGGTTCAGATGAGGTCCGTCGTCCTTCCCTCGACGTCCGGAGCCGATGACGCCGCGCTCCACGCCCTGAAGGACGCGTCGCTCGCGATCGCCGACATGGAAGACGCCTGCATCGTCGGCGGGCAGATGGTGGCACTTCTCTCCGGTGCGTACCCGAGTCCGGGATCGATCGTGCGCCGGACCGCCGACGCGGATGCCGCGGTGTCCCCGCTCATCGCCGCCCAGGGGACGCTGCACGACGTGCTGATCGGGCTCGGATACACGCCGGCGGCAGGCAACCACTACACCTCGGGTGCACGGGTGATCGATGTCCTGGTGCCGTCCCTGACGGGAAGGTTCGAGAGCACCGAGCACGGCGGCCGGGGATTCGACAGTGCGCCCGGTCTGGATCTGGCACTGCACGGAACGCTCGAACTCAACGTGACGGCGGTCCTGCTCGACCAGACGCACCTCGCGTTCTCGTCCGGGACCACATCGCGGAGGTCTGAGGGAGGAGGGCCCGACGCTCGGAAGCGTCGGGCCCTCCGCACTCAGAGCGTCAGCGTGTGCGCGCCCGAGGCGAGCTCGCGGTCCTCGGTGCCGGCCGTGCGGACGACGGCGGTCGCGCCCTCCGGGACGGTGACGGCCAGCTCGATCGCGTCGCCGCGGCGGTCCCAGCGGACGGAGGCGAGGCCGTGCGGGGTCTCCAGCGTGGACTCCGCCCAGTCGAGGTCGGTGCCGGGCTGCGGGGCGACCAGGAGGCGGGAGTAGCCGGGCTCCAGCGGCGCGAGACCGCCGACGACGCGGTGCAGCCAGTCGGCGACCGCTCCGAGCGCGTAGTGGTTGAAGCTCGTCATCTCGCCCGGGTTGATGGTGCCGTCGGGCAGCATCGAGTCCCAGCGCTCCCAGACGGTCGTCGCGCCCATCGTCACCGGGTACAGCCACGACGGGCACTCGCGCTGCAGCAGCAGGCGGTACGCGGCGTCGATGTGCCCGGTCGAGGAGAGCGCGTCGGTGATGAAGGGCGTGCCCGCGAAGCCGGTCGAGATCGTGTAGCCGCTCTCAGCGACCAGCTCGGCGAGGCGGTCGCCCGCCCAGCCGAGCTCGTCGTCGTCGAGCAGGCCGAAGACGATCGCGAGGGAGTAGACGGTGGTGCAGTCGCTGAAGACGCGCTGGTCCGCGACGTACTTCGCGCGGAAGGCCTCGCGCAGCTCGGCCGCCATCGCGGTGAACTCCTGCGCGTCCTCGGTGCGTCCGAGCACGGCGGCGCTCTGGGCGACGATGCGGGCCGTGCGGTAGGCGCAGGCCGTGGCGACGACGCCGGTGTCGGCCTTCGCGTCGGCGGGCTTGTCGGGCGCGGCGTCGGGGTCGAGCCAGTCGCCGAACTGGAAGCCGGTGTCCCAGACCCCCGAGTCGGAGAGCTTCGAGCGCACCCGGCGGGCGTGCGAGGCCATCGACGCGAACGACTCCTCGAGCACGACCGGGTCGCCGTAGGCCTCCCAGACCGCCCACGGCACCCAGGCCGCGGCGTCGCTCCACAGCGCGGTGGAGTCCATGGGCGGGAAGCTGGTCTCGGCCGCGCGGCGCTTCAGCACGTCCGGCACGACGAACGGGACGGCGCCGTCGTGGTGCGCCTGCTCGAGGGCGAGGTCGCGGAGCCAGTCGCGGAGGAAGTCCTCGGCGTCGGCGAGGTAGACGGCGGTCGAGGCGAAGGCGGCGATGTCGCCGGTCCAGCCGAGGCGCTCGTCGCGCTGCGGGCAGTCGGTCGGCACGTCGAGGAAGTTGCCGACCATGCCGCGGTAGACGTTGTCGTGCAGCTGGTTGACGAGGTCGTCGGAGCTGCGGAAGGTGCCGATCCGGCGCAGGTCGCTGGAGACGACGACCGCGGTGAGGGCGCCGTCGGCGATCGACTCCTCGGGCCAGCCCTCGACCTCGGCGTAGCGGAAGCCGTGGAAGGTGAGGGTCGGCTCGAAGACGTCCGCGCCGCCCGAGAGGGTGAAGCGGTCGGTGGCCTTCGCCTCGCGCAGCGGGCGGACGCCCAGCTCGTCGTCCTCGAGGACCTCGGCGTGGCGCAGCGTGACGACGCTCCCCTCCGGGCCGGTGACCTCGACGCGCAGCCAGCCGACGAGGTTCTCGCCGAAGTCGACGAGGGTGCGGCCGGACGGGCTCGTCCAGATCTTCAGCGGCGCGACCTCGCGCAGTCGGCGCACCGGCGGCGCGATGTAGGGCTCGAGCGTCGAGAGGTCGACGTCGAGCTCGCGGGTCGCGGTCCAGGCGGAGTCGTCGAAGCCGGCGCTCTTCCAGCCCTGCGGCTCGAGGCGGGCGTCGATGTCCTGGCCGTCGTAGATGCTGTCGGCGGTCGTCGATCCGGTCGCGGCGCGCCAGGAGTCGTCGGTCGCGACGACCTGCTCGGCGCCGTCCGCGAAGGTGATCCGCAGCTCGGCGAAGCCGGCGATCTCGGTGCCGTAGGGCTCGGCGCCCTCGCCCCAGGTCAGGCGGCCGCGGTACCAGCCGTCGCCGAGCGCGAGCGCGAGCACCACGGAGTCGCCGGAGATCAGGCTCGTGACGTCGTGCTCGGAGTAGCGCAGGCGCCACTCGTAGCTCGTCCAGCCGGGAGTGAAGAGCTCGTCGGAGACGGGCTCGCCGTCGATCCAGGCCTCGACGACGCCCAGCGCCGAGAGGCGGAGGGTCGCGGAGACGACGTCGCCGTGCCCGGTCTCGAGGGCGGTCTCGCGGCGGAGCAGCGGGGCGGCGTCCAGGGCGGCGGCGGGCGCCGTGAAGCGGGCGGTCCAGTCGGTCATCATCGTCCTTCTGTCAGGAGTGGTCGGGGTGGTCGGAGTGGTCGGAGTGGTCGGGATGGTCGGGGTGTCAGGGGTTGCCGTGGGCGGTCGGCCGGTGGCGCGGGGCGCCCGGCGCGGAGGAGGAGCGGATGCGCAGCACGGGGGTGAGCTGGAAGTGCACCGGCTCGGTCCGGCCCTCGAGGCGCTCGAGCAGGAGGCGCACGGCGCGGTCGCCGAGCTCCTCGCCCGACTGGTCGACGGTCGTCAGCGAGATCCCGGGGTGGCCGGCGACCTCGATGTCGTCGTAGCCGACGATCGCGACGTCGGCCGCGGTGAGCCCGAGCTCGTCGCGCGCCCAGAGCGCGTCGAGCGCGAGCGCGTCGTTGCCCGCGAAGACGGCGGTCGGCCGGTCGGGCGAGCGGAGGAGCTCGAGCGAGCGCTCGTAGGCGTCGAGGCGCTCCGTGCCGAGATGGACGACCTGCAGCTCGTCCGCGAGACCCGCCGACACCATCCGCTCGCGGTACCGGACGAGACGCACCGAGTGCGGCGCTGCGGCCACCCGGCTGGTGATGTCGTCGCTGATGGTGAGGTGCGCGATGCGGCGGTGCCCGAGCTCCAGCAGATGATCGAGGACGAGGTCGGTCCCCGCGACGTCGTCGTTGGTGACGGTGTCGTAGCCGGTGGAGTCGTCGTGCCGGCCGAGCATCACGATCGGCGTGCGGGCGGCCAGCCGCTCGAGCCAGGCGGGCTCGACCATCGGCGAGACGGCGATCATCCCGTCGACCTGGCGGTCGAAGAGCGCCTCGATCGCGCGGAAGCCCTCGCCGGAGTCGCTCTGCGCGGGAGCGACGATCAGCTGGTAGCGGCTGCCCTCGAGCGCGGCGGAGGCGCCGGTGACGATGCGGTTGAAGAAGGAGTTGCCGAGCGAGGGCACCTCGACGCCGATGGTGAAGCTGGCCCCGCGCATGGCGCGAGCCGCAACGCTCGGCCGGTAGTCGAGCTCCTCGATCGCGGCGGTGACCCGCTCCCGCATCGAGGCGCTGACGCCGTAGGCGTTGCGGATGACCTTGGAGACCGCGGCCCGCGAGACGCCGGCGTGCAGCGCGACGTCCTGGATGGTCGCGGGGCCGGTGTGGCCGGTCTCGATCGAGCTCATCATCGCCTCCTCGCGCTGCCTGTCGTGCTGTGCGTGCCGTGGCGGACGCGCCCCGATCGGGGCCTCCGCGAACGCCACTGTAACGGTTCATTCTCGATCGTGTAGATCGATCCACGAATTTGCCCGTTTTCGTTGACACGTTTCACGGCGCGGACGTAGGTTCTCCCTGCGTCGCCCCGCGGCCCGGCCTTCCGAACGGTCCGGCGAGCAGGACGACAGCCCCCGGGCACCCCCGCAACGAAGAAGTTGTCCCTACATGGAGGTAGTGATGTCGACCCGACAGAACCGGCGAGCAGTGCTCGCCCTCGGCGCAGGAGGAGCGGCTCTCGCTCTCGCGCTCACCGGCTGCAGCACCGGAGGAGGAGGCGATTCCGCCGATGGCTCCACGCTGAGCGTGCTCATCGACAACCAGACGGCGACCGTCGAGCTCTGGGACGCGCTGAAGACGAAGTTCGAGGAGGAGAACGACGGCATCACCCTCGACATCGAGACCCGGCCGCAGGGCAGCGAGGGCGACAACCTGATCAAGACGCGCCTCGCCACCGGCGAGATGAACGACGTCTTCGCCTACAACTCGGGCTCGCTCTTCCAGGCGCTGAACCCCGACCAGAACCTCGCGCCGCTCTCGGACGAGGCGTGGGTCGACTCGCTCGACGAGGGCTTCCGCACCGTGGTCTCGACCGACTCGGACCTCTACGGCATCCCGCTCGGCCAGGCGATGGGCGGCGCGGTCCTCTACAACAAGGACGTCTACAGCAGCCTCGGACTGACCGTGCCGAAGACCTGGGACGAGTTCATCGCGAATAGCGAGAAGATCAAGGCCGCCGGCGACGTCGCGCCGATCATCCAGACCTACGGCGACACCTGGACCTCGCAGCTCTTCGTGCTCGGCGACTTCGCCAACGTGCTGGAGCAGGACCCGGAGTGGGCGACCCAGTACACGGCCAACGAGGCCAAGTACGTCGACGAGCCCGCGCTGGCCGGCTTCGAGCACCTGCAGCAGGTCGCCGAGTCGGGGCTGGTGAACGAGGACTACGCCTCGGCCACCTACGACGACGGCGTCCGCATGGTCGCGACCGGCGAGGGCGCGCAGTACCCGATGCTGACCTTCGCGGCCGGCCCGCTGATCCAGAACTACCCGGACTCGCTCGACAAGGTCGGCCTCTTCCCGCTGCCCGGCGAGTCGGCCGACTCCAACCCGCTGACCGTCTGGCAGCCCAACGCGGTCTACGTGCCGAAGTCGACCGAGGGCGCGAAGCTCGAGAGCGCCAAGAAGCTGATGGCCTTCCTCGTCACCCCCGAGAGCTGCGACATCCAGAGCGAGATCGCCGCGCCCCAGGGTCCGTTCGTGATCGACGGCTGCACGCTGCCCGACGACGTGCCCGCCCTCGTGTCGGACATGCAGCCCTACTTCGACAGTGGTGACACGGGCCTCGCGCTCGAGTTCCTCTCGCCGATCAAGGGACCGGCGCTCGAGCAGATCACCGTCGCCGTCGGCTCGGGCATCACGCCCGCCGCGGAGGGTGCTCAGCAGTACGACGACGACGTCACGAAGCAGGCCAAGCAGCTCGGCCTCGACGGCTGGTGAGCCGCGGGGGCCGGGAGCGGAGGCAGCCCCTCCGCTCCCGGCCCCTTCCCCCGGGCGCACCGCCCTCCCACCCCTCCCCCGGCCGATCGACGGAGATCTGATGACCGCAACGATGGAGAAGCGCCCGGCCCGGCGCTCCGAACCCTCCCGCTCCCCCGAGCCGCCGAAGCGGCGCAAGGCCATGAAGAGCCCGTACCCGACGTGGTTCTACCTCCCGGCCGGCGTCTTCTACGTGGTCCTGTTCCTCGTCCCGACGGTCGCCTCCCTCTACTTCTCCCTCACCCGCTGGACGCTCTTCGACTCGACCTTCATCGGCTTCGAGAACTTCGTCGAGTTCTTCCAGGACCCGGCGCTGACGACCGGCTTCGTCAACACCTTCATCTACGCGGCGATCACCTCGGGCCTGAAGATCGTGCTCGGCATGGCGCTCGGCGTGCTGCTGAGCTCGCAGATCATCGGCCGCGGCTTCCTCCGCAGCGTGGTGTTCTTCCCCGTGCTGGTGTCCACGATCGGCATCGGCATCACCTTCAAGGTGCTTCTCGACCCCTTCGACGGCCTGATCAACCAGGGCCTCGCGACGATCGGCCTCGCCGGGCCGGGCTGGCTCACCGACCCGCAGTGGGCGCTGTTCTCGGTCGCGCTCGTCGACGTCTGGAAGGGCGTCGGACTCGCGACGCTCATCTACATCGCCGGCATCGTCGCGATCCCGCAGGACTACTTCGAGGCCGCCCGCGTCGACGGCGCCGGCGCCTGGCACAACTTCCGGCACATCACGCTGCCGCTGCTGCGCCCCGCCACCGTGACGGTGATCCTCCTCTCGCTGATCGGCGGGCTGCGCTCCTTCGATCTGATCTGGGCGATGACCAAGGGCGGGCCGGGCTTCACCAGCGACGTGGTCGCCTCGGTCATCTACAAGCAGTACCAGGCCGGCTTCTACGGACTCTCGACCGCCGGCAACGTCATCCTCTTCCTCGTCGTCGCAGCGCTGATCTTCCCGCTGTCGGCCTGGCTCAACCGGAAGGACAAGGAGCTGTGACCACCACGCCGCTCACGCCCGCCCCGCTCTCGCCGACCCCGCTCCAGGACGACCCGCTGCGCGCCAAGGTGCGCCAGCGCGGCGTCGGCCGCGGCTCCCGGACCTGGCGCTACGGCGGCGGGATCCTCGCGATCGTCCTCGCCGTCCTCGTCTTCATCGTCCCCTTCCTCTTCATCGTGCTCACCGCCGCGAAGACGCAGCAGGAGTCGTCGCTGCTCGGCTTCACCCTGCCGACCCAGTGGGTGTTCCTCGAGAACCTGCAAGAGGTGGTCTCGGCGCGGAACTTCGTGCTGCTGCGGGCCTTCGCGAACAGCGCGATCCTGACGATCGTCTCCGTGACGGTGATGGTGGTCCTGGCCGCGATGGTCGGCTACGTCCTCCAGCGCCGCCGCTCGAAGTGGAACCCGCTCGTCAACGGCTTCGTCCTGGCCGGCCTGATCATCCCGCCCGCCGTCGTCCCGACGATCTGGGTCCTGCAGGGCCTCGAGCTCTTCAAGACGCTGCCCGGCCTGATCGCGGTGCACGTCGCGTTCGGCCTCTCCTTCTGCATCCTCCTGTTCCGCGCCTTCGTCTCGACGATCCCCCGCGAGCTGGACGAGGCGGCGACCATCGACGGCGCCGGTCCCTTCCGCCTCTTCTTCACCGTGGTGCTGCCGCTGCTGAAGCCGGTGATCGTGACGGTGATCGTCGTGCAGGCCGTGACGGTCTTCAACGACTTCACCTACGCGCTGTACTTCCTGCCCGGCGACGACAACGCGACCGTGCAGCTGACCCTCTACAACTTCTCCTCGCAGTCGGTGTCCTCCTGGAACCTGCTCTTCATGGACGTGCTGCTCATCACCATCCCGCCGCTGGTGATGTACATCTTCTTCAACCGCCAGATCGTCGCCGGCATGACGTCCGGAGCGGTCAAGGGCTGAGCGGAGCCGCCTCTCCTTCGGCCGGGTGCTCCCCCGGCGGGCGCCGCTCGGTCCAGCGGGCGATGTCCGACGGGGGCTCGGTCGTGGGGAGGTCCCGGGGGCCGACGAGTCGGCGCAGCCGGGCCGGTCGGCGCGAGCGGGTCAGGGCCGTGCGCCAGCGGACGTCGACCATGGCGCGCTGGAGCGGGTCGATCGGCTGGAGGACGCCGTCGATCCGCTCCTCGATGCGCACGAGCGGCGGGCGGACGAGGTGCAGGCGGCGGCCGGGCTCGCGCTCCGGATCGGCGCGGCCGGCCCGGGTACGGAGCTGCTGCTCGAGCTGCTCCGGATCGCGGGCCGACCAGGCGCTGACGCCGACGCGGCCGTCGGGCAGGGCGAAGCGCTCGGTGATCCGCAGCGGGAGCTCGTCGTGGGGGTGGGTCATCGTTCGTGCCTTCCGGTGGAGAAAAGAGGAGGAGGATCAGCGCTCGACGGGAGTCGCGGTGCGCCGTCGGCGCAGACGCCTCGCGGCGAGGAGGCCGCCGCCCGAGAGCAGGAGCAGTCCGCCTGCCAGCGCGACCGGGCTCACCGCCGTCCCGCTGACGGCGAGCGCCGTCGGCACGGGGCCGACCGGGGGCACGGACACCGCCGCGCAGCTGGCTGTCGGCTCGTCGTCGCAGGGGTGCTGGACCGAGGTCGGCGGGAAGCCCGGCGGCAGCCGCTCGATCCGCGCGCGATTCGCGATCGTCCAGGCGTCGACGCCGTCGGCGACCCGCCCCGTCACGGTGAAGACCGTCGAGGCGCCGGGCGCCAGGGCCAGGCCCTCGACCTCGAGATCGGCGGAGGCGGGCCCGCCGTCCCGCGAGATCGTCACGTCGGACAGGTGCTCGAGGGTCGGGACGTCGGTGAGGGTGAACCCCTCCGCGGGACGGGCGCCGATGTTCGCGACGACGATGCGGAAGCCGGCGCGGCCGCCGTGCGCGACCGTCGGCTCCAGTGCGGTCTTCGCGATCGCGAGACGGCCGTCGGCCCCTGGCGCAGGGACCTCGGGTACCGGCACCTCGGGCACCGGAACATCGGGCACCGGGACCTCGGGCACGGGCACCTCGGGCACGGGGATCTCGGCGCAGGAGAACGCGGCGTCGTCCGGGCACGGGTGCCGGACCGCGGGAGGCTCGAAGCCGCCCGGCTGCTGCGAGATCGTCGCCCGGTTCGGCACGGTGAGGGCGTCCCGGCCGTCGGCCACCCGGCCGCTGACGTGCAGGGCGATCTGCCCGCCGGCCGGAATCGCGAGCCCGGTCACAGGCTCCGTCGCGGGCTGGACGCCTCCGGCGCCGTTCTCGATCACGGCGTCGAGGAGGTGCTCGAGCACCGGGACGTCGGTGACGGTCACGTCGGCGGCGTCGAGCGAGCCCGAGTTGCCCACGACCACGTCGAAGCCGGCCTGCCCGCCGTGCTCGGCCGACGGCCGGGAGGCAGTCTTGTCGATCCACAGCGCCCCTCGGCCGATCGTGTGGGGGACGGTCGCGCACGGGTTCTGATCGGTCGAGACTCCCGAGGCCGAGGGCGCGAAGGCGGTCCCCGCGAGGCAGGCCGTGTTGGTGAGGGTGCGGTCCCCCGGCCGGTCCGTGCGCACGACGACCTCGAAGGAGAGCTCGGCGACGGTGCCGACCGGCAGGGTCCCCGCCGCCCAGACCAGCCGGCCCGTCGCCGGATCGACCGTGGCCGTGCCGTGCGAGGTCCGGATCGAGGCGGTGTCGAGGTCGGCGTCGTCGAGGACTCCCCGGTCGAGGTGGTCGACGACGGCCGCATCGCGGGCGTCCCCCGAGCCGTCGGAGGTGAGGGTCAGCCGGTACGGCACCCGCGCGCCCGGCCGCAGCGGGACGTCGGACGGCATCGACGAGCTCTTCGCCAGGGTGACGTGAGGGGTGAGAGCGCCGAGCCCGGCGACCGCCGTCGCGCCATCGGAGCCGGCGGCCCAGTCGTCGATCGCGCGCAGATCGCCGTAGGAGCCGTGGACGGAGTCGTTCGCGTTCGGCACGCGATTTCGGCCCGAGTCGTCCGCCTCCCAGCCGTGGACACCAGCGCTCGAGTCCGCGCCAGCGGCCGGCGAGGTGACGGCGGAGGTGACCGAGTAGCGCTCGCCGTTCGAGTCGGCGAGCAGGTGGTCGTCCCAGTGCAGGGCGGACGGCGCCGCATCGCCGCCGGTGGAGCGCACGACGGACAGGCCGCCGCCCGACGTCTCCGCATCGACACGGGTGACGTGGAACTCGTTCGTCCGCCCGATCGAGGCGCGGAAGCGGACGTCGGAGTCGGTGGTGTCGACCGCGTCGCCGCGCGCGTCGAGGCCGTCCCAGGCGATGTCGAACGGGCCGGGCTCCGCGACGATGCGGGAGAGGTGGACGTCGCGCGGGCCGTCGTAGGCCCCGTCCCCGTCGGCGTCGATGTCGGCCGCGACCGTGCCCGGCTGGGTGCCGAGCGTGCCGACGAGGGTGCCCGCGTTCGAGCCGGAGCCGGAGCGTCGATAGGCGAGCCCCTCGATCGTCGGGGCGGCGTAGGCGGGCGCGATCGCGGCCGGGAGATCGGCCGCGGGCGGGTCCAGGAAGAGCTTGTAGGTCTGCAGGCCGTCGATGCCGGAGCGCCCGGACGCCTGGACGTACTGCGCGCCGACCCCCTGCGCCTCGGTCGACTCCGGCATCGGCACGGACAGGTACGACGGATCGGAGGACCCGACCCGGACGTTGCCCTTGTTCGTCGCCTGGAGCGTCGAGGCGACGCCGTCGTAGTCGCGGAGCGTCAGGTCGTAGCGCGCCCCGGTCTCGGTGATCGCGTGCAGCGTGAACGTCGCGCGGCGCTCGGCGGGTGTCGCGTAGCTCGTCCTCGCACCCGACTGGATCCCGAAGGAGGTGGACCAGACCCGGCCTGCGAGCGGCGCGCCCGCCGCCGTGGCGACCCCGATGCTCCAGACCAGGTCGACGGGCGCCGTGACGTCGGCGTCGGTCACGATCACGCGGAAGACGCCGGTCTCCGAGGCGACGAAGTCGCCCCCGGCCGCGACCGACGGCGGAGCGCCCCGCGGGAAGACCTGCGCGTCGAGCACGGCGCCGTCCGGCGCGAGGATCGAGGCGGTGCCGCCTCCGGTCTCGCCCTCCCCCGTGCCCGACCCGCCCTTCAGCGGGTGCAGCTCGGCGCTCAGCCGCTCGCCCTTCTGCAGCCAGGCCGAGACCGTGGTCGCCCCCGCGTTGGTGGATCCGCCGTGCAGCAGGGTGTTCTCGATCGTCCTGCGCGGTGCCGGTGGCGCGGCACCCGCGGGCGGGCTGCTCGCCGTCACTCCGAGCAGCCCGCCGACGAGGGCGGTGCACAACCCCGCTCCCGCGAGCTGCCGGACGGCTCTCCCCCTGCGCCGGCCGGGGTGCCCCGTCCGTTCCGTTCGACTCATCCGCTCGTCCCTCTCCTCGGCCGCCCGCGCTCGCTGCGCCGGCGGCGGTCGTTCAGCCCCGTGGGAAGGAGAGTAATGCTCACCTCGATGTGGCTGAGCGCCTCTGCGGTGATCGGTGGACAACTCCGCGGCTCGGACGATGGGGAGGAGTAGCGTCTCCGGCGCCGGACGGCGACGGCGCGCGGGATCCGTGGCACGCTCGTGGAGACCGAAAGGCCGTGATGACCACCGCACCTCCCTCCGCTCCGACTCCCTCTCCCGCTCCGCTCGCCGGCGTCCGCGTGCTCGAGCTGGGCAACTTCATCGCCGCCCCCACCGCGGGCCGCCTGCTCGCCGACTTCGGCGCCGACGTGATCAAGGTCGAGCGCCCCGGCACGGGCGACGAGCTGCGCAAGTGGCGGCTGCACCCCGGATCGACGACGTCGATGCTCTTCCACACCCTCAACCGCAGCAAGCGCTCGGTCGCGCTGGACCTCCGCACGGAGGAGGGCCGCGACGCCGTCCGCGGGCTCGCCGCCGAGTGCGACGTCGTCCTCGAGAACTTCCGCCCGGGCACCCTCGAGCGCTGGGGCATCGGACCGGACGTGCTGAACGAGGCGAACCCCGAGCTGGTCATCGGCCGCATCTCGGCGTTCGGCCAGACCGGGCCGCTCTCCAGCCGTCCGGGCTTCGCGGCGGTCGCCGAGGCGATGGGCGGCTTCCGCGAGCTGGTCGGCGATCCGGACCGCCCGCCCGTCCGCGTCGGCGTCTCGATCGGCGACTCCATCGCCGGCCTCTACGCCGGATACGGGGTGATGATGGCGCTCTTCCAGCGCGAGACCCGCCGCGCCGCCGGACTCGGCCCGGCACCGCTGGTCGAGCGGGTGATCGACGTCGCGCTCAACGAGGCGATGTTCTCGATGATGGAGTCGCTCATCCCCGACTACCAGGCGCACGGCATCGTCCGGGAGCGCGTCGGCGGCCGGATGGAGGGCATCGCGCCGACGAACGCCTACGTCTGCGGCGACGGCTCCAGCATCGTCGTCGCGGCCAACGGCGACGCGATCTTCCAGCGCCTGATGGCGATCATCGGCCGCGCCGACCTGGCCGAGGACCCGGACCTGCTCACCAACGACGGCCGCTGGCGCCGCCGCGACGAGCTCGACGCCGCGATCGGCGCCTGGACCGCCACGACGACCTCGGACGCGGCGCTCGCGATCCTCGACGAGCGCGGCGTGCCCTCGGGCCCGATCCTCACCGCCGCGGACATCAGCACGAACGAGCAGTACGCGGCCCGCGGCATGATCCAGAAGTTCGACGTCGACACGGGCGCCGGGATCATCGAGGGCGTCGGCTTCCCCGGCATCGTCCCGGTGCTCGGCGACCGCTCGCTCCCCATCCGCACGCTCGCGCCCGCGCTGGGCCACGACACCGAGGAGGTCCTGGCGATGCTCGGACGGAAGCCGATCGACGACGCAGCGGCGGAGGAGACCCGATGACCGCCGCTGACCGCACCGTCCGGCTGCGCGACGTCACCCTCCGCGACGGACTGCAGCTGACCGGCAAGCTCCTCTCGACCGAGCGCAAGGTCGAGCTGGTCCGGGCGCTCCTCGCGGCGGGCGTCCCCGAGCTGGAGATCGGCTCGCTCGCGCGGGGCGATCTCGTGCCGCCGATGGCCAACACCCTCGAGGTCGTCGCGGCGCTGACCGCCGAGGAGCTCGAGCACTGCTGGGTCTGGGTGGCGACCCCGCGCCACATCGAGCGAGCGGCGGCGGCCGGCGCGCGAAACTTCCAGTACTGCCTCTCGGCGTCCGACTCCCACAACCGGGCGAACATCGGTCGCAGCACCGAGGCCAGCCTCGAGGCGATGCCCGACGCCGTCGCCCTCGCGCACGCGGTGGGCGGGCGCATCCAGCTCTGCATCGCCACGTCCTTCACCTGCCCCTTCGAGGGCCCGGTGCCCGAGGAGCGGGTGCTCGCGATCGCGAACGACCCGCGTGCGGCGGGCGCCGAGGACGTCGTGATCTGCGACACCCTCGGCCAGGCCCACCCCGAGCAGGTGTTCTCACTCGTCTCCCGGGTCGCCGCCGAGACGCCGCCGCGCGAGATCGTCTTCCACGGTCACGACACCTGGGGAGCCGGCGTCGTCAACGCGCTGAGCGCCGTCCGCGCCGGCGCGACCGTCGTCGACGGAGCGCTCGGCGGTCTGGGCGGCTGCCCGTTCGCGCCCGGTGCGAGCGGCAACACCGCCACCGAGGACCTCGTCTTCGCGATGCGCCCCGACTGGCTCGACACCGAGCGCTTCGCCGAGCTGGTGCGCCAGTCCGAGCGGCTGCTCGCCGACGTCGAGGAGCCGAACCGCTCGAAGGCCCGCCAGGGCGCCCGCTCGAAGGCCGAGGCGTTCCCCTGGGTGGTCGCGGACGCAACGGCCTGAGGCACGTTCCCGCGGGCGGATCCGCTTGGAAGAGCTGCCCGCAGCCTTTGCTGGTCGAGTAGCCCCGCAGGGGCGTATCGAGACCCGCCGTCACCGGCAGGGCGGGTCTGCAGACTCAGGTGCTGACGGTGGTGGATCTCGATACGCCCGCTCCGCGGGCTACTCGATCAGCATGGGCAGGGCCGCTCGGCGGACTGGTCGATCACTATGGGCGGGCCCGCTGCGCGGGCTCCTCGGTCCGCATGCGCGGGCCCGGTCCGCTGGCTGCTCGATCGGCA
Source organism: Rathayibacter sp. PhB179 (assembly GCF_004345345.1). Taxonomy (NCBI): domain Bacteria; kingdom Bacillati; phylum Actinomycetota; class Actinomycetes; order Micrococcales; family Microbacteriaceae; genus Rathayibacter; species Rathayibacter sp. PhB179. Next base: position 76,226 of record NZ_SLVD01000010.1, read on the forward strand.
GGGTTCGCTGCGCGATCGGCGGCCGAGGGCGCGTCGGTCAGGCCGGGACGGGCTCGCGCGGGACGCGGGGCTTCGCGGCCGAGGTGAGGAGCGAGGCGAGGGCGACCAGCACCAGGACGACGGCCATCGCGCCGCGGAGGCCGAAGTGCTCGCCGAGGAAGCCGAGCAGGGGCGGGCCGACGAGGAAGGCGATGTAGCCGGCGGTCGCGACCGCGGCGACGGCGGAGGTCGGGTCCTCGCTCTCGCCCGCGGCGGAGAGGGTGACCGGGAAGCCGAGGGCCGCGCCCAGGCCCCAGAGGACGACGGCTGCGCCGGCCACGACGGCGTTGTCGGCGAAGACGACGATGCCGATCCCGACCGCCGAGACGAGGGTGCTCGCCAGCAGCACGGTCGCCTTGCCGAAGCGGGCCAGCAGGGGGGTGCCGAGGAAGCGGCCGACGGTCATCGCCGCGGCGAAGGCGGTGAACACCACGGTGCCGACGGTGGCGGAGACGCCGTGGCCGTCGACCATGAGCAGCGGCAGCCAGTCGGTCGCCGAGCCCTCGGCCAGCGCCAGGGCGAGCACGATCAGGCCGAGCATCAGCACGCGCGGCTGCTGCCAGACCGGCGTCGAGCGGACCTTCTCGCGGGGAGCGCCGGCGACGGCGCGCTCGACCCGACCGGTCTCGACCGGGATGGAGCGGATGACGGTGAGCAGCAGCGCGAGCGCGACGACCGCGACTCCGACGAGCTGCCAGACCACGGGGAAGTCGATCGCCGTCAGGCCGATGCCCGCGACCGCGCCGGTGACGGTGCCGAGACTGTAGAAGCCGTGCAGCGCGGGCAGCACCGAGCGGCCGGTGAGCGTCTCGAGCGCCGCTCCCTCCACGTTGAGCGCGATCTCGGAGATGCCGATCCCGAAGCCGACGAGGGCGAGGCCCGCCGCGACACCGAACGGCGTGGAGAGCTCGGCGAAGAGGCCGGTCAGCGCGATGCCGGTGACGAAGGAGGCGCCGCCGATCACGACGGTGAAGCGCACCCCCTGCCGGCGGACGACGGCGGCGGAGGACAGGACTCCGCTCATCGAGCCGACCGAGAGGCCCAGCAGGACGAGGCCCATCTCCGCGGTCGAGGCGGCGAGCAGGTCGCGGACCGCCGGGGTCCGCACGACCCAGGAGGCCATTCCGATGCCGAAGACGAGCATGAAGGCCGAGATGGCCAGGCGGCGCTTCGCGGCGGAGACGGGGCGGGACGGCATGACTACGACGGTATCGCCCGGGGGTGGACGGCAGGCGCCGCAGGACGATCGGGGCGCCCGTCAACCTCCTCCGCCGGCACGCGGGCCGCGGCTAGCGTCGAGGAGGGCCGGTGCCGCGGAACGACGGCGCCCCGCCCGCTCGACGACCCCGGAGGACCCCATGCCCGACCAGTACACCTTCACGAATCCCGCCACGCAGTACCCGAACGTCACGCCGCCGGTGCAGCAGCAGCCCGAGCCGGGCCTCCAGTCGCGGATGACGCCCGTCCCGGACCTCGGCGAGGACAGCTACCGCGGCACCGGCCGCCTGACCGGCCGCCGCGCGCTGATCACCGGCGCCGACTCCGGCATCGGCGCGGCGGTCGCGATCGCCTTCGCCCGCGAGGGCGCGGACATCGCGCTCGCCTACCTCCCCGACGAGGAGGAGGACGCGCAGCACGTCGTCGAGCTGATCCGCGCGGCCGGACGCACCGCCGTGACGATCCCGGGCGACCTGACCGACGCGCAGTACTGCCGCGACCTGGTCGCGAAGGCCGTCGAGGGGCTCGGCGGCCTCGACACGGTCGTCAACGTCGCCGGCAAGCAGGTCTGGCAGGACGACGTCCTCGAGCTCAGCGACGAGCAGTTCGAGACGACGTTCGCGATCAACGTCTTCGCGCCGTTCCGCATCATCAAGGCGGCGCTCCCGCACCTCCCCGCGGGCTCGACGATCATCAACACGGCCTCCGCGGAGGCGCACACGCCCGCGCCCGACCGCCTCGACTACGCCATGACCAAGGGCGCGATCAACAACCTGTCGAAGGGGCTCGCCCAGCAGCTCGCGTCGAAGGGCATCCGGGTGAACGTCGTCGCACCCGGTCCGACCTGGTCGGTACTGCAGGTGACCGCGGGTGTCGACCCCGAGAGCCTTCCCGAGTTCGGCTCGAGCGAGGCGCCGATGGGCCGCGCGGCGCAGCCGGCCGAGCAGGCGCCCGCCTACGTCTTCCTCGCGTCGGCGGAGTCGAGCTACGTGGTCGGCGAGACGCTGAACGTCAACGGCGGGATGGTCTCGCCGTAGCCGATGCCGCCGGGTCGGCGCCCGCCCTCTACCGTGGAGGCATGAGGACGAGGCGCCGGCTCCTGCCCGTGGTCGCGGGCGCGCTGCTCGTCGTGAGCGGGATCGTCGTGGCGGCGACCACTCCGCGCGAGGTGTCGTTCGGCTGGTTCGCGTACGCCCCGCTCTCGGAGACGATGTTCTCGCCCGGGACGATGGTCGTCACTCCCGGCCTCGCGACCGCCGCCGCGCTGATCGTGCTCGGGCTGCTCGTGCTGGCGTTCTGCGCGGGCTGGCTTCTCGCCCGACGGCGACTGCGTACCGCGAGTGGAGCATCGGGACAGGGCTCCTGACGCCTCGGTCCGCGCGCCTGCGCTGTGACGCGGCGCGAGTCGGCGACGGACCTCGGGTTGGCGAAACGCAGTCCGGCTCGCTGAGTCGGGAGGATTCCACGAGCCGAAGGTGATTCCGCGAGCCGGAGCTGGGCGTCGGCGGTGGCGCTCGTGACGTTCGGCACGTGGATCCGGGTCCGGCTCGTGGGATCGGCCGGTTCTCACGAGCCGAGGCTGTTCCTGCGAGCCGAGGCCGATGCGGGTGGACCTCCGGCACGTGGAACGAGGCTCGGCTCGCCGGATCGAGTCGATTCCACGAGCCGGAGCTGACTCCACGAGCCGGAGCAGATCCCACGAGCCGCCGCTGAGCAGGAACATCTCACGCGAACGGACCCGAACCGGGCCCTGTGCCCGGAGCGGAGCCCGATTACCGTCCACTCGCTCGCGGCTCCGACTGCGACTGGACGGGAAACGGGCCCCGCGTGGGTGTCAGGGCCCGTTCCGCGTCCGGTCGCGGAGCCGCCCCCGGGAACCGGCCCGCCGCTAGGGTGAGCGCACCCGCCGCCGCTGCGATCCCCGCGCGACCGGGACACCGAGAGGCGGCCGCCGTGGTCCCCGACATCAACCCGTGGGCGGTCGGACTCGCCACCCTGTCGACGATGCTCGTCGGCTCGATCTGGTACACCCCGAAGGTCTTCGGCACGCTCTGGATGCGCCTGGCCGGCATCAGCCGGGAGCAGATGAGCAGCCGCAGCGCGGTCGTCCCGATCCTCGTCACCGTCGTGGTCAGCCTCGTCACCGCGCTCGTCCTGGCCGGCTGCGTCGACATCGCGCACGCCTTCTACGGCGGCAGCTGGTTCGCGAACTCGGTGATCACCGGGCTGTTCCTCTTCGTCGGCTTCACCGCCGCGCGGATGATCACCCACGACGCCTTCGAGGGCCGCCCGGCCAAGCTGACGATCCTGAACATCACGCACGAGCTCGTCACGATCCTCGTGATGGCCGTGATCATCGGCCTGCTGCCGGCCTGACGCCGGCCCCGCCCCGGCGCCCCGGTCAGCCCTCCGGCAGCTCCGCGAACGTGCGCTTGGCGCCGTTGTACCAGCCCATCGACTGCACGGGGTGGCGCCAGCGGTTCTTCATCTCGTTGCGCGCCTCGTCGTGCGTCGCATCGCCGGCCTTCACCGCGTCGCGCAGGTGCCGGTCCTGCAGTGTGATGACGACGTCGGCCGTGTCGCCGCGGTGCTCGAGATCGCAGGGTCCGCCGAGCTGGCGGCAGGTCATGGTCTTCATCGGGTGCTCCTTGTGTCGGGCCCCGGGTGGGCCTCTCTCCTGGTCGACGGCCGGGCGGCCGCCGATGTGACACGACACGCCGGGGCGAGGTCAGCCCGCGTCGACCACGGCGCCCTCGCGCCGGCGGATCGACGCCAGCACGGCCGGATCCGCCCGGAAGACGACGGCGGTGACCCGCCCGTCCTCGACCGTGAAGTCGAACGCGACCTGCGGGGCACCCCGGTGGAACCAGGCGGCGCCCGGCCGTCCGTCGACGACCGCGGCGAGCGCCGCGTGAGCGCTGCCGTCGAAGAAGGCGGCCACGGCCTCACGGCCGTCGATCCGCTCGGGGGTCCCCGCGGCGAGCGCGTCCGCATCCGCGCGGATGCTCGCCCCTGGCGCCAGCAGCAGCAGCAGGCGCGCGAGGTCGCCGCCGCGCGCCGCCGCCATGAAGGCGTCGACCACCTGCCAGTCGGCGACCGGCCCGTCCGCGGGTCCGGCCGTGGTCTTGGCGCGCGCCCGCGAGGCGAGCTTGCGGGCCGAGACCGCGCTGCGCCCGAGGATCTCGCCGATGGTCGCGAAGTCGACGCCGAAGCTGTCCGCCAGCACGAACGCGACGCGCTCGTTGGGCGTCAGGGTCTCGACGACGACGTGCAGGGCCTGGCCGACGGCCTCGGCGCGCTCGAGGCCGGCACTCCCCGTGCCCACGCCTTCCACGCCCGTGCCGGTCTCGACGAGCTCGGCGGGCTCCGGGATGCGCGCGCGCAGCCGGTCGAGGCAGAGCCGGGTCGTGACCGTCGTCAGCCAGGCCGGCAGGTTGTCGATCGCGGCCGTCGTGCCGTGCAGTCGCAGCCACGCCGACTGCACCGCGTCCTCGGCCTCGTGGTGGTCGTCGAGCAGCCGCGAGGCGAGCCGGGTGAGCCGGCCGCGCTCCGCCTCGAAGGCGACGGCCTGCTCATCGTCGGAGCCGGACACGTGTCCTCCTGACCGGACCTGCGGCGGGGACAGCGCGACAGGGACGCCCCCAGTGTCGCGGCCGACCGCCGATCCGACAAGAGCGGCGCCTGCATCACTCGAGGAGCGGTGAGGAGTTGCATCCCGACGTGAGAACCCCGGCCGTCACACGTCGGTGCGCTGCGCCGGGGGCTGAGGCACACACGGTACCCCTGCCTCCGGTGCGGCCCGCGGCCCGCGTCAGCGGTCCGCGCGCGCGTCCTCCGGAGCCTCCGACCGCACCTCGGCGGCCGGGGCTGCGAGGCTCTCGCGGTGCAGGCGCTCCGCCTCCTCGCCGCCGACGGCCTCGCCGCGGGCGACCATGCCGGACTGGTCCGACAGCGGGATCTGCTTGAGCAGCAGCGCGAGCACGAAGGCGATCGCGATGAAGGGCAGCAGGTACCAGAACACCGGCGCCAGCGACTCCGCATAGGCGCGAACGACGCCGTCGCGGACCTCGTCCGGCAGGGCGTTCAGCGCCTGCGGGTCGAGGGTCGCGGTGGCCGCGCCGACGTCGGCGACGCCCGCGTCGGTGAAGACGCCGGTCAGCTTCTCGGCGAGGGAGTTGGTGAAGATCGTGCCGAACACGGCCACTCCGAGCGAGGCGCCCACCTCGCGGAAGTAGTTGTTCGTGCTGGTCGCCGTGCCGATCATCTCGGGGGCGACGGCGTTCTGCACGACGAGGACGATGACCTGCATGATCAGGCCGAGCCCCGCGCCGAAGAAGAAGAGGTAGACGCAGATCAGCGGGATCGGGGTCTCGGCGGTCAGCGTCGTCATCGCCGCCATCGCGAGGCCGGTGAGCAGGGCGCCGACGATCGGGAACGCCTTGTAGCGGCCGGTGCGCGAGATCGCGATGCCCGAGTAGATCGACGTGCCCATCAGGCCCGCCATCATCGGCAGCATCAGCAGGCCCGAGGCGGCGGCGGAGGTGCCGGACGCCATCTGCAGGAAGGTCGGCACGAAGGCGATGGCGGAGAACATGCCGAGGCCGAGCGTGAGGCCGATCGCCGTCGCGTTCACGAAGATCGGGTTGCGGAAGAGGCTGAGCGGGATGATCGGGTCCTCGGCGCGCGACTCCACCCAGATGAAGCCGGCGACCGCGGCGATCAGCCCGGCGCCGAACGCCCAGGTCTCGAGGGCGCCCCAGCCGTGCGCGGCGTCGCCGCCGAAGTCGGTGAAGAAGATCAGGCAGGTGGTGGCGATCGAGAGCAGCAGCACGCCGGGGACGTCGATCCGCTTGGTCGCGCGCTTGCTCGGCAGTGTCAGCGCGAACCAGGCGATGGCGAAGGCCGCGATGCCGACCGGGATGTTGATGTAGAACGCCCACTGCCAGGTGAGGTGGTCGACGAAGAGGCCGCCGAGCAGCGGGCCGGCGACGGCGGAGAGGCCGAAGACGGCGCCGAGCGGGCCCATGTACTTGCCGCGCTCGTTGGCGGGCACGATGTCGGCGATGATCGCCTGCGACAGGATCATCAGCCCGCCGCCGCCGAGGCCCTGCAGCGCGCGGAAGACGACGAACGACCAGAAGTCGCCGGCCAGCGCGCAGCCGACGGAGGCGAGGGTGAACAGCGCGATGGCGATCAGGAAGAGCGTGCGGCGGCCGAGGACGTCGCCGAACTTGCCGTAGATCGGCATCACGATCGTGGTCGCGAGCAGGTAGGCGGTGGTGATCCAGGCCTGGTGCTCGACGCCGCCGAGCTGGCCGACGATGGTCGGCATCGCGGTCGAGACGATGGTCTGGTCGAGGCTGGAGAGGAGCATGCCGGCGATCAGCGCGGAGAAGATGATCCAGATCCGGCGCTGCGTGAGCAGGAGCGGAGAGGCGGTGGCGGGGGCGGTCATGGTGTCCTCGGGGTCGGGTGGGGCGAGAGGGAGCGGGGGCGGGCTGGTCGGCGCGGCGGGGGCCGGGTCAGCCCAGGAGCAGGCGCGTCACGGCCGCGATGCGGTCCTGCGCGAGGCGCTCGAGCGGCACGGAGCCGTCGGAGTCGAGGTAGGCGCCGACGGCGCTGCGGATCACGGTGCCGGCCGTCTGCACGGCCAGCAGCACGGACGGCTCGGCGGGGTCGAGGCCCTCGCGCCGCGCGACGAGGTCGGCGACGAGCAGGTCGCGCTGCGTGCCGACGTCGAGCAGGGCCTGCAGGAGCTTCGGCTCGCGGTCGGCGACGGCGACGAACTCGCGGACGCTGTCGGCGTTCAGGCCGATCGCGGCGAAGTGCACCGCGCCGAGGGCGACGAGGGCCTCGAGCAGCGAGACGCCCGGGCGGCGGGTCAGGAAGTCCGCGACGCTGTCGTCGTCGAGGCCCTCCTCGGGCCGGCCGACGATCGCGTACTCCTTGCTCGGGAAGTAGTTGAAGAACGTGCGGCGCGAGATGCCGACCTCCTCGCAGAGCTCCTCGACGGTGAAGCCCGAGAAGCCGTGGCGGATGGTCAGCTCGCGGGCGGTGCGGGCCAGCTCGCCGCGCCGCTCGGCCGCGCGCTGGTCGCGCCGGGTTGCGGTCGCATCTGCTTGCATACTGTGCATCATTGCACCATCGGGGTCAGGGTGCAATGCTACGAGTGTCGCGCAGCCGTGACCCCCGTCCGGGTGACTAACGGCCCTCAGCGGCGACCGGGGGCGCACCGTTCGATACCGTCATCGCGGAGGCGAGACACCGTCTCCGCACGCAGACTCGGGGGGACGATGTCGCAGCAGACCAGCCAGGACCCGGCGATCGGCGCCGACGCACCGCTCGGGGCGGCCGACGACCGGGACCGCCGCGCCGCCGTGATCGAGGCGCTGGGCCTGATGGGCTCCGGCCCCGAGGAGCGCTTCGACCGGATCACCCGGATGGCGCAGGAGCTCTTCCAGGTGCCGGTGGCGGAGATCCACATCCTCGACGAGACGACGCTCTTCACGAAGTCGCCGCAGCCCGAGGGGCCGGTGTCCTACCCGCGCGCGGGGACGTTCTGCGACGCGACGCTCGCCCAGCGGAGCACGCTCGTCGTCCCCGACCTCGGCGCCGACGGAGCCTGGGCGCAGCACGTGCACGTCTCCGGACCGCCGCACGTGCAGTTCTACGCCGGCCGCCCGCTCACGGTGGACGACGGCCTGCAGCTCGGGACGCTCTGCCTGCTCGACTTCGTCCCCCGCGCGCTCAGCCCGGAGGAGGAGCTGCTCTTCGAGGAGTTCGGCCAGTGGGTCGAGCGCGAGCTGCGCGACACCGCGGAGTGGGACCGTGCCGCCGACGTGCAGGCCCGCCTCTCCCCCACCGCGTTCCGCCACCCCGCCGGCTACGACCTGGCCGGTGCCTCGCTGCCCAAGTGGCAGATCTGCGGCGACTTCTACACCTGGACCGCGACCGAGGCGGTCGTCGACCTGACCCTCGTCGACGTGATGGGCAAGGGCACCGGCGCCGCGATCCTCGCCGCCGGCATCCGCGCGGCGTTCCGCGCCCGGGCCGGCGGCGCTCCGGACGCGGTGGTCACCGCGGTCAGCGAGCAGCTGCAGCCGGACTTCTCCGCCACCGAGACCTTCGCGACGCTCTTCCACGGCCGGCTCGACACCGCGACCGGCCGGGTCGACTTCGTGGACGCGGGCCACGGGCTCACCGTCCTGCTCCGCGCCGACGGGACCTTCCACCGCCTCGCCGCGCTCGGCCTCCCCCTCGGCATCGCGGAGGACGGCGGCTGGGTCACTCAGACCGTCGATCTGGCCGTCGGCGACTCCCTGGTCTCCTTCACCGACGGGGTGCTCGACCTCTTCGACGGGACCCTGCAGTCGCTCGTCCTCGCGGCCGACCTGGTCCGCACCTCCGAGGGCGCCATCGGCTTCCTCACCGCCCTGACCGCGCTCGCCGGCTCCGGCCGCGCGCTCGACGACATCACCGCGCTCCTCGTGACGCGGACCCACGACACCCCGCGCCCCGCCGCGGACACCGACCAGGAGCAGGCATGACCTTCAGCACCGAGACGATCGCTCCCGGCGTCGCCGTGATCACGGCGGCGGGCCGGCTCAATCTCGCCGCGGCGCGGGATCTGCGGACGGAGGTGCGCAGCGCTCTCGACGAGGGCAGCAGCCGCATCGTCGTCGAGCTGAGCGAGGTCACCTTCATGGACTCGTCCGGGCTCGGCGCGCTCGTCGCCTGCCTCAAGAGCGCCCGCCAGGCCGGGGGCGACCTCCGGATCGCCGCCCCGAGCGAGCAGGTCACGATGGTGCTCGAGCTCTCCAACCTCGACCGCGTGCTCGTCGGCTACGCCTCGGCCGGCGACGCGTACCGTGACTGAACGCACCCTCGCCTTCCGGACGCCGCCCGACGACATCGAGCTCGTGCACGACCTGCTCGACTCGCTCTTCGGCGAGTGCGCCGATGTCGGCGCCCGCGACCGGATGGAGTTCGAGACGGCGCTCGTCGAGCTCGTCTCCAACGTGATCCAGCACGCCGTCTCGACCACCGCGGTCCTCTGCCGCCTCGTCGTCTCCGTCGACGACGAGGCGCTCCGGGCCGAGCTGGTCGACACCGCCGACCCGCCCGGCGTCGACACCGGCCCGCGGGAGATGCCGGACGCGTTCGCCGAGTCGGGTCGCGGGATCGCCCTCATCCAGGCGCTGGTGACCGCCTTCGACTACGAGCGCACGGCGAGCCGCAACCTCTGGTCGATCCGCAAGGACCGCGCCCTGCAGGCCTGACGCGCGGGGTCGCTCGCGCTCAGCCGATCGTGTGCGCCGTGATGACCGCCGCGGCGCGCGCGAGGTCCTCGACGACCTCCTCCGCGCCCAGGTGCGGGGACGCCCGCAGCACCTCGACGCTGACCGCGCCGTAGCGCTCGTCGACCGCCGCGAGCAGCGCGGTGCCGGAGTCGGTCAGCCGGAGCAGGACGCTGCGCCGGTCCTGCGGGTTCGAGACGCGGTCGAGGTGGCCGGCCTTGGCCAGCCGGTCGAGCAGCGCGGTCACCGCTCCGGTCGTCAGCGACAGCTCGAGTCCCAGCCACTTGGGCGTCAGCCCGGGCGACTCGGCGAGCGCCTCCAGCGCGCTCAGCTCCGAGATCCCGATCCCGGCGTCGAGGGCGACCGCGGCGCGCAGGTGGCGCTGCGCCGTCTCGAGCTGCCGCAGCGCCTGCCGGAGGGCCGCGCCGGCGGGCTGCTCGCCGCTGTCGGCGGGGGGTGTGTTCTCGGGATCCATGCGGCCTTCTCGGGTGTCGGAGCGGGGGTGGGAGCGGGTATCGGAGCGGCGATGTCGCCGTCGAGCTGACTGTCCCCACAACAGGGGGTAATGGAACGATTGCAAAGTATCTTTGCCATCAAGTAACTTACTCGACAAGCCAGAAAACACCCCACAGCGAACTGCACGGCAGTTCACCTTCTACCCGATCAGGAGTCCTGTCATGTCGAACCACACCGCAAAGCGCAAGCGCGTCCGCTTCGCCCCCCTCGTCCTCGCCACCAGCGTCGCCGCCGCCGCGCTGCTGTCGGTCTCGATGTCCGGAACCCTCTCCGGCTTCGTCGCCAGCATCACCAACACCAACAACACCGCCGCCTCCGGCTCGCTCGTCATGGAGGAGAAGTCGACCGGCACCACGCCCGTCACCTGCCTCAGCACCGACGGCGGCTCGGTCAGCACTAACACCGCGACCTGCTCGACCATCAACAAGTTCGGCGGCTCGACCACCATGGTCCCCGGCCAGACCGTCAGCACCGCGATCACCATCAAGAACGCCGGCACCGTCTCGGCCAACACCTTCACGCTGACCCCGGGCGCCACCTGCGCCCAGTCGGTCAACACCGCCGCCGGCTCCTCGGGCACCGCGACCGACTTCTGCTCCAAGCTGAACGTCGTCATCACCTCCGGCAGCACCACCGTCTACAGCGGCACCGCCGCCGCGCTCGCCGGCACCGCCGCCAAGTCGCTCTCCGCCGCCCCCGTCACCGCCGGCACCAGCACCCCCTTCACCATCGCCGTCACGCTCGACTCCTCGGCCGGCAACACCTACCAGGGCCTGTCCGCCTCGCTCCCCCTCACCTGGACCTTCGCCAGCTGATCGAGCCTCCCCGGCTCACGCCGATCGAGGAACCCTCGATCGTCACCTGATCAGCTCATGCTGATCGAGTAGCCCGCAGAGCGGGCGTATCGAGATCCACCACCGAAGACCGCTTCCCCCGAAGCACCCGCCCCACCCCGAGAAACGCCCCCGCAACACCCGACACCCGCACCCCGGGGGCCGCCGCCCAGGCGGCCCCCACCCCGCCGAGGAGGTGGACCCGTGACCACGCTGCAGACCCGCCCCGCCCCCGCGCTCCCCGGATCCACCGCCGTCCCCACCGGCACCGCCTCCCCCCTCACCCCCGCCACCCCCGTCTCCACCCCCGAGCCCCGCTCCCCCCGCTCCCGCCTGCGCACCGTCGCGACCTGGACCGTCAGCGCCCTCGTCGCCGCCCTGGTCGTCACCGCCTTCCTCTTCCACGCCTCCGGCGGACGCTGGTTCATCGTCCAGACGCCGTCGATGGGCACCGCCGCTCCCGTCGGCACCCTGGTCCTCACCGCCCCGACGCCCCTCGAGGACATCCGGGTCGGCGACGTCGTCAGCTTCCACCCCACCACCACCCCCGACGAGACCTACACGCACCGCGTGGTCGACCTCGCCGACGACGGCACCCTGGTCACCCGCGGCGACATCAACGGCGCGACCGACCCGTGGGCGACCGGCGCCGAGCAGCTGATCGGCAAGGTCGTCGTCGCGCTCCCCGGCGCCGGCTGGCTCGCGAAGGGCCTGCCGATGCTCCTCGCCGGCTCCGTCCTCGTCCTGCTGCTCACCCGCCTGCTCTCCTCCCCCACCCACCGCGCCGCGATGCGGGTGCTGGGGATCTCGCTCGTCGCCTCCTTCACCGTGTTCGTCCTCCGCCCGTTCGTCGGCATCGTCGTCCTCGAGGCGACCGTGGAGAACGGGCAGACGGACGCCTCGCTCGTCTCGGTCGGCATGCTGCCGATCCGCGTGACGGCCGTCGGCGGCACCCACGCCGACCTCGTCTCCGGCCAGGTCGGCAGCATCCAGGTGCCGGCCAACGGCGAGGACTTCTACAACGTGTCCTCGGCGCTGCACCTGCCGCTCTGGGGCTGGATCCTCTTCGGCGCGGTCTGCGCCACCCCCGTGCTCTGGACGATGCTGGTCGGACTCCCCTCCGAGGCCGAGCCGCGCGGCGAGCACGGCCGCCGGGCCCGCGCCGCCGAGACCGCCGAGACCGAGTCGGCCACCCGATGAGCCGCCACCGCCGCACCCGCTCCGGCCTCCTGGCCCGCCTCCGCTCCGCGGCGCCGCGGACCCCGCGCACCACCCTCGCCGCGCTGCTCGTCGCCGCCCTCTCGGCCGTGCTGTTCCTCGCCCCCGCCACCTCCGGCGCCTACGTCGCCTCCATCCGCAACTCGAACAACACCGTTGGCAGCGCGGCGGCCTTCTTCACCTGCGACTCGGCGCTCGCCGCCGACAGGGGCGACGCGCTGTTCTCCTACACGCTCGCGCAGGCCACCGGAGCGACGACCGCCGTCGACACCGACTCCGGCGCCTACCCCGGCACCTACCGTCCGGCGATGACCAGCTCCGCGACCACCCCGAAGGCCTGCCCGCGCGACGCCGGCGGCTCCTGGCTGCTGAACGGGACGAACGGCTACCTCAGCACGCCGCTGCAGCTGGCCAACCCGACCACCTTCAGCACGGAGATCTGGTTCAAGACCACCGTCGCGGGCGGCAAGCTCTTCAGCTTCAACAGCAGCCGCGACACCGCCGGCAGCCAGTACGACCGGCACACCTACATCGGCGCGGACGGCCGCCTCGTCTTCGGCATCTACAACAACGGCGTCCAGTCGATCACCAGCCCGAACCCGGTCAACGACGGAGCCTGGCACCACGTCGTCTCCACCCTCTCGCCGACCGCCGGGACGAGCCTCTGGCTCGACGGCGTGAAGGTCGCCGGCAACACCGCCTTCCGCAGCGCGGAGAACACCACCGGCTACTGGAAGATCGGCTACGACACCCTCGGCGGCTCCTGGACGAACGTCGGCCCCGCCTCCTTCTCCGGCAGCCTGCGCTACGCCGCCGTCTACTCGACCGCGCTCACCGCGACCCAGATCCAGAACCACTACAACGCCGGTCGCTGAGTCCCTGCTCTGCAGCCGCACCGCTCCGCCCTGCACCGCCTCGCCCGCTCCCCTCCGCACCCGAACGGACCCCGCCATGACCAGCACCCCCGCGCCCGGACTCTCGCGCCGCTCACTCACCACCACCGCCCTCTGGACCGTCCCCGTCGTCGCCGTCGCCACGGGCGCACCCCTCGCCGCCGCGTCGACCACCCCCTGCACGAGCGTCACGCAGTTCGCCGCGACGAACGCGAGCGGCAACCCCGCCGTCCTCGGCGCGACCTCCGCGTCCGGCCGCACCTCGACGATCCGCATCACCTCGACCCTCGCCGCCGGCACGACCGACCTCTCCGGCGGCACGCGCTACAACATGAGCCAGAACGGCTCGGGCTGGGCCGGGAACGCTCCCGGCGGCGTCCCCTCCGAGTACTCCTTCGCCGGCTTCGGTCCGGCGGGAGCGCTCGTGCTCAATCAGCGTCGCGAGGGCGACCTCGCCGTCCTGCCCACCCCCGGATCCGACGCGCAGACCCTGACCTTCGAGTTCCGCGACGCCGACGGCGCGCTCTTCGACCCCGTCGACTTCCAGCTGACGGTCTTCGACATCACCTCGAACACCGACGCGAACTCGTGGGTGCCGACCTACTGGGACGCCGTCGGCTTCAGCACCGAGCCGACCTCGATCGCCACGTCCGGCTCGCTCCCCGGCACCGGCGCCGGCACCCTCGCCGACCCCTTCCGCCGCGCGACCGGGAACGAGTACACGACGGACGGCGTCACCCGCTCCGACACCTTCCGCTTCGGCGTCTTCCCCTCGGGCAGCACCCTCACCTACACCCAGCACGACGGCCGCCAGGGCTGGCACTTCGTGTCGCTCACCGACCTCCGCTTCGGCGCCGACGACTGCTAAAGTCGTCCCGGACGCGTTGCTTGCGACGCTCCACTTCCGAGGCCCACGCGAGAGCGTGGGCTTTCGGCGTGAAAAGGCCGGTGTGCTCCACGGGCGTGTTTCATGGGGCGATGCACATCGCCTACCTCGACGAGTTCGGTCACATCGGACCCTACGTCTCCCGCGTCGACCCGAGGTACAAGACCCATCCGGTCTTCGGATTCGGTGGGATCGTGCTGCCCGCTGATCGCGTGCGGAGCTTCGGCTCCTTCTTCTTTCAGATGAAGAACCGTCTCCTGGCCTGGGAGCTGCAGCAGTCGGACGTCCACCCCAGTCGCTGGGAGAAGAAGGGCAGCGCCCTCCTCACGACGACGAACATCGAGCGGTATCCGGAGGTGCGCCGGGCGATCAACCGCATTCTCGCCCGCCTCGAGAAGGACGGCGGCCAGGTGTTCTTCTACGGTCAGCTGAAGCCGCTCGGAGACCCCTCCGTCGTTCTCGAGACGACGCGGAGCCGCTACGACCACGCCCTCATCCAGACGATCATCCGAACAGGACAGGCTCTCGACCCGGCCACGGGCTTGATGATGGTGCTCGACGAGGTCGACGACAAGTCCCGTATCGAGGCGTTCGCCTCCGCGAGCGGCTTCATCTACAGCGACGCACGCGGTCGCCACCTCATCGAGCCGCCGATGCAGGTCGAGAGCCACCTCTACCAGACCGTTCAGGCCGCGGACTGGATCTGCGCGCTCCTCGGCCGGATGAGCGCCTACCTCCTCGACACGGAGTGGTCGGAGTACGAGTGGGCGGACCGCTACTTCGCACGTCAGCTGGGCGCAGTGACGATGAGGCGCAGCAAGGTGTGGGACTGCGACGACGACGCGCGGAGCATCACCAGGGTCTCCCTCCTCGGCGATTCGGGTTCTCCCCGAGCGCTGCCAGGATGAGGGCATGCGCGCTCTCGTCCTCGACTCCGTCCGCGGCGAGCCGGAGGTCCGCGACGTCCCGACGCCGGTCGCCCCGGCCGACGGCGTCGTCGTGCGGGTGCTGGCCACCGGGCTGTGCCGGAGCGACTGGCACGCCTGGGCCGGGCACGACGACATCGCCTTCCCCCACGTCCCGGGGCACGAGCTCGCCGGCGTGATCGCCGAGGTCGGGCCCGAGGTCCGGAACTGGGCGGTCGGCGACCGGGTGACCGTGCCGTTCGTCTGCGGCTGCGGCCGCTGCGAGTGGTGCCTGCAGGGCGACGCCCAGGTCTGCCCGGACCAGGAGCAGCCCGGCTTCACCCATTGGGGCTCGTTCGCCGAGTCCGTCGCGCTGCACGCGGCCGACACCAATCTCGTCGCGATCCCGGAGGGCGTCGACTTCGCGACCGCCGCGAGCCTCGGCTGCCGCTTCGCCACCGCCTACCGCGCGCTCGTCGGGCGGGCCCGGGTGCAGCCCGGCGAGTGGGTGACGGTGATCGGAGCGGGCGGCGTCGGCCTCAGCGCCGTCATGGTCGCGCACGCGCTCGGCGCCCGCGTCATCGCGGTCGACCGGAACACCGCCGCCCTCGAGGTCGCGGCGAGCGTCGGCGCCGAGCACGTCCTCCTCGCCGACGGCCGCGATCTGCCGGCCGCCGTGCACGCGCTCACCGGCGGCGGGAGTCACGTCGCCGTCGACGCCGTCGGCAGCGAGCAGACCTGCGCCGACGCCCTCCTCAGCCTGCGCCGCCGCGGCCGGCACGTGCAGATCGGCCTGCTGCCGCCGGTCGAGGGCCACCCGCGCGTGCCGATGGCGCGCGTGATCGCCTGGGAGCTCGACGTCCTCGGCAGCCACGGGATGGCGGCGCGCGACTACCCGGGGATGCTCCGGCTCATCGAGCAGGGCGTCCTCGCCCCGCAGCGCCTGATCGAGCGCACCATCGGACTCGAGGAGGCGGCCGAGCTGCTCCCCGTCTTCGACCGCTCGAACCCCGCGGGCATGACGATCATCGACCCCACTGGTCGCCGGTAATCGCTTTCCGATACGCTGGCCGGATCATGCAGCGCAGACGAGACGACCGCAGCCGCCCGCTCTCCGGAGTCCGACCGTGATCCCGCGGATCGGGCTCGTCGGCATCGGCGGCTACGGCGCCTCGCACCTCGGCGCCGTCCTCACGGCGCACCGCGACGGCCGCGTCCGGCTCGTCGGCGTCGCCGACCCCCGACCGCCGGTCGAGGGGCTGCTCCCCGACGGCGTCGCGCACCACCCCGACGCGACCGGCCTCTTCGCCGCCGGCGGCACCGACGTCGTCATCATCAGCACCCCGATCCACACCCACGCGGCGATCGCCCTCGCGGCGATGGACCACGGCAACGACGTCCTGCTGGAGAAGCCGCCCGCCGCCTCGCTCGCCGAGTTCACCGTCATCACGGAGCGCGCCGCGGCGACCGGCTCACTCGTGCAGGTCGGCTTCCAGAGCCTCGGCTCCTCCGCGATCCCGGCGATCCGCGCAGCCCTGGCCGACGGTGAGATCGGCGACGTCGTGCGCTACGGCGCCTCGGGAGTCTGGGTCCGCGACGACCGCTACTGGTCGCGCTCCCCCTGGGCCGGCCGCCGCACGCTCGACGGCGCGGTCGTCGCCGACGGCGTCCTGACCAACCCCTTCTCGCACGCGACCGCCACCGCCCTCGCGATCGCCGGCGCCGACCGGCTCGAGGACGTCGTCGACGTGCGGCTGGACCTGCGCCGCGCGAACGACATCGAGGCGGACGACACGTCGGTCGCCGTGCTGACACTGGCCGACGGCCTGCGGGTCACGACCGCGGTCACCCTCTGCGCCGAGCGGCCGGAGGAGCCCTCCGTCGAGATCGTCGGCACCCGCGGGACGCTGCGGTTCTACTACACGCTCGACGTGGTGCAGCTCGTGCGCGAGGACCTGCCGCCGCGCACGCTGCAGTACGACCGGATCACGCCGTTCGAGGGGCTGCTCGCCGCCCGAGAGCTGGGCACGCCGCTGCACGCCGGGATCGAGCGCACCGGCGGCTTCCTCCGCCTGCTCGAGGCGGTGATGGCGGCTCCGTCGCCGCGCGCGCTGCCCGCGGACGCCTGGCGCGAGGTGCAGGACGTCGAGGGGCGCCACCGCGTGGTCGACGGCGTCGAGCACGCACTGCAGGAGGCGCTGCGCCGCGAGACGACGTTCGACGCGCTGGATCTGCCGTGGAGCTGAGCTCGCTAGGCCTCTAGAGAGCTCATTGGTCCTCGAGAAGAAGGAGCCCGGTCCGCCGCTCACCCTCCAGCGACGGCGGACCGGGAGTTCAGGGGTGCGCCGCTCAGAGGTGCGGCGACACCGTCTCGGCGAAGGACGCGACGACGCGCTCCGCGACCTCGGGGTACGCCGTGTCCCAGACCTCCTGGTGGAAGATCTCGACCTCGACGTCGCCGGCGTAGCCCGCCTCGACGACCGCGCGGGTGAGCGATTCGAAGTCGATGACGCCCTCGCCCGGGTAGCGGCGGGCGAGCAGCACGTCGGCCGGCAGCGGGGTCGCCCAGTCGCAGACCTGGTAGCTCGCGATCCGGCCCTCCGCTCCGGCGCGGGCGATCTGCGCGAGGACCTGCGGGTCCCACCAGATGTGGAAGGTGTCGACGACCACGCCGACCGCGGCCGCGTCGAACGGCGCGGCGAGGTCGAGGGCCTGGCCGAGCGTCGAGACGACGGCGCGGTCGGAGGCGTACATCGGGTGCAGCGGCTCGATCGCGAGCTGCACTTTCGCCGCCGCGGCGTCGTCGGCCAGCTCTGCCAGCGCGTCCTGCACGCGGGCCCGGGCGCCGACCACATCGCGCGAGCCGGCCGGCAGTCCGCCGGCGACGAGCACGAGCGCGGGGGCGCCGAGCGCGGCGGTCTCCTCGATCGCGCGGCGGTTCTCGTCGATCGCCGCGCGCCGCTCCGGCCCCTCGGGCGCGGTGAAGAAGCCGCCGCGGCAAAGGGAGGAGACGCGCAGGCCGGAGTCGGCGACGAGGCGCACGGCCTCCGCCAGCCCGACCTCGGCGACCGGCTCGCGCCAGAGGCCGATCGCGGACATCCCTGCCGCGGCCGTGGTGTCGAGCGCCTCGGCGAGCGACGCGTGCTTGATCGTGGCCTGATTCAGCGACAGGCGCGGGTCGGCGCTCACGCGGGCACCGCCTCGACCAGGTGCAGCCCCTCGACGGAGCGGGTCACGTCGACCCCGTTCAGCGCGAGCAGTCCGGTCCAGCGGTCGGCCGCGAGCTCCGGCCGTTCCAGCGCGCCGGAGGCGTTCGCGAGCCGGACGATCTCGGACAGGTGCGGCAGCGAGCGCGCGGAGTGCAGCCCGCCCACCATCGAGAAGGCCGGCTGGTGACCGTTCAGCCAGGAGAGGAACGCGACGCCGGTCTTGTAGTACTGCGTCGGCGCGGCGAAGACCTGGCGCGAGAGCGCCTCGGTCGGGCCCAGCACGCGGCGGTACTCGGCGGTGTCGCCCGCGTCCAGCGCCTGGATCGCAGCGGAGGCGCTCGGCGCCAGCGCGGCGAAGGCGCCGAGCAGCGCGTCCGACCAGCGCGGCGTGCCGTCGGCGTCGGGGGCGCCCTCGATCAGGCCGACGTAGTTGAAGTCGTCGCCGGTGAAGAGGGTCGCGCCCTCGGGCAGCCGCGAGCGCAGCGCGATCTCGGCGTCCGCGTCCAGCAGCGACATCTTGATGCCGCGCACCGAGTCGAGGTTGTCCTCGATGATCCGCTGCACGACCGGGAAGGCGTCGACCGGGTCGGCCGCGCCGAAGTAGCCCTCGAGCACGCCGTCGAAGGCGGTGCCCAGCCAGTGCAGGACGACCGGCTTCGTGGCGCGGGCGAGCACGGCGGCGTAGACGCGCTCGTAGTCGGCGGCGGTCTCCGCGGCGCGGGCGAGGTGCCGGCTGGCCATCAGCACGACCTCCGCCCCCGCGTCCTCGGCGAAGGCGAGCTGCTCGATGTACGCGTCGATGACGGTGTCCAGCGGGACGACGTCCTCGGTGAGCTGGTCGGTGTTGATCCCGACCACGAGCGCCCCGCCGACCGAGGCGGCCTCGGCGGCGCTGCGGCGGATCAGCTCCTGCGTCGCGCTCCAGTCCAGTCCCATGTTGCGCTGCGCGGTGTCCATCGCGTCGGCGACGCCCAGGCCCCAGGACCAGACGTGGTGGCGGAAGCCGAGCGTCGCGTCCCAGTCGATCTGGGCCGGGTGGCCGGGCCGGTTCTCGCCGTGCACCAGCGGCACGACGTGCGCGGCCGCGTAGGCGGTGCGCGAGCGCAGCGGGGCGGTGGGCCTCGTGTGCGCGGGCGCCGGGAGCAGCTCGATGGAGCGGGTCGCGCCGTCGGCGCCGAGGAGGGTCAGCCCGCTCACTGGACGGCGCCCGCCTGCACGAGCACCTCGGCGTCGGCGGCGGCGTCGAGCGCGGCGACATCGATCCGGCGGCCCTCGCGCGAGGACTCCAGGCCCAGCTCGGCCAGGCGCACGCCACGCGCTCCGGCGAAGAAGTCGTACTCGTGCGGAGCGTCCTCGACCACGTGGCGGATGAACTGCTCCCACTGGGTCTTGAAGCCGTTCTCGAACACGTCGTTGACGGGCAGCTCCTGCCAGTCCTCGGCGTAGTCGTGCGTCTCGGGCAGGTCGGGGTTCCAGGTGGGCTTGGGGGTCGCGACCCGCGGCTGGATCTTGGCGCCGAACAGGCCGACCACGGCCGAGCCGAGGGTGCCGTCGACCTGGAACTCGACGAGCTCCTTGCGGTCCACGCGCACGGCCCAGGAGGAGTTGAGCTGCGCGGTGATGCCGCCGGCGAGATCGAAGATCGCGTAGGCCGCGTCGTCGGCCGTCGCGGTGTAGGGCGCGCCGTTCTCGTCGACCCGGGTCTCGATGTGGGTGGTCGCCTTGGCGTAGACGCCCTCGATCGGTCCGAAGAGGTTCTCGAGCACGTAGTTCCAGTGCGGGAACATGTCGACGATGATGCCGCCGCCGTCCTCGCTGCGGTAGTTCCAGCTCGGGCGCTGGGCGGCCTGCCAGTCGCCCTCGAAGACCCAGTAGCCGAACTCGCCGCGGACGCTGAGGATGCGGCCGAAGAAGCCGGAGTCGATCAGGCGCTTGAGCTTCTGGAGGCCCGGCAGGTAGAGCTTGTCGTGCACGACGCCGTTCTTGATCCCGGCCTCCTTGGCCAGCTCGGCGATCTCGAGCGCCTCGGCGTACGACTCCGCCGTGGGCTTCTCGGTGTAGATGTGCTTGCCGGCGGCGATCGCCTTCTTGATCGCGGGGACGCGCGCCTTCGTCACGAGGAAGTCGGCGTAGACCTGCCACTTCGGGTCGGCGAGCGCGGCGTCGAGGTCGGTGGTCCAGTTCGTCAGGCCGTGCTTGCCGGCGAGCTCGGCGAGCTTCGCCTCGGAGCGCCCGACCAGCAGCGGCTCGACCTGCACGCGGGTGCCGTCGGAGAGCAGCACGCCGCCCTGCTCGCGGATCGCCAGGATCGAGCGGACGAGGTGCTGGCGGTAGCCCATCCGGCCGGAGGCGCCGTTCAGGATGATCCCGAGGGTGGGGGTGGTCGACTCTGACACGGTGGGCCTTTCGAGGAGTGGGAAGCGTTTTCCTGATGCTAGCCGCGGACCGGTCCCGCGGGCAAGCGCTTTCCCATCCAGCGGAGGAACGGTGGTGGCCGGGTCTCGATACGCCCTTCGGGCTACTCGACCAGCAAGGGATGGCCCACGTCGACGCGTTCCCCGCGCACTCCATGCTGATCGAGTAGCCCGCGCAGCGGGCGTATCGAGATCCACCCCCGTCAGAACAGGCGTCTGCAGACCTGCCCTTCGGGGGACGGCGGGTCTCGATACGCCCCTGCAGGGCTACTCGACCAGCACGACGCACGCTACGCGGGCGGCGCGGCCCGCGGCGGGGTGCTCGCGCGCAGGACGACGCGGGTGGGCAGCTCGACGGAGGCGCCGTCGGCCTCGTCGCCGAGGGCCGCGGCGACGGCGCGCTCACCGAGCGCCGCGAGCGGCACCGCGACCGTGGTCAGCCCCGGGTGCACGTCCTCCGCGATGGGCGCGTCGTCGAAACCCGCGACGCCCAT
Organism: Rathayibacter sp. PhB179; assembly: GCF_004345345.1. Lineage (NCBI taxonomy): Bacteria > Bacillati > Actinomycetota > Actinomycetes > Micrococcales > Microbacteriaceae > Rathayibacter > Rathayibacter sp. PhB179. The sequence continues at coordinate 97,148 of NZ_SLVD01000010.1, forward strand.
GCCCGTGCCGGGCTCGACTCCCGCCGCGCGCATCGCGGAGGCGACGCCGACCGCCATCAGGTCGGTCACCGCGAAGACGAGATCGATGTCGGTGGAGCGCCCGGCCAGCAGCGCGGCCGCCGCGTCGAACGCGCCGTCCCGGGTGAGCGGCGCCTCGACGATCAGATCCGGATCGACGCTCACCCCCGCCGCGGACAGCCCCTCGAGGAACCCCGCGACCCGGTCGGACGACGTCAGCACCGCCTCCGGACCGCGCACGATCGCGCAGCGCCGGTAGCCGGCCTCGGCGAGCGCCGCCGCGAGCGCGCGGGCTCCGGCGCGGTTGTCCACCTGCACCGAGGGGAACGGCAGCCCGCCCTGGCTGATCATGGCGACCCGCCCGCCGGACGCCTCGTAGGCCTGCAGCTCGGCGATCAGCGCGTCGCGGTGCCGGTCGGCGGCGAAGCGGCTGCCGGCCAGGACGATCGCCCGCGGCCGCCCACCGCGCAGTGAGCGGACCAGGCCGAGCTCCTTGTCCGGGTCGCGGTCGGTGACGGCGATCCGCACGTCCAGCCGCGACGCGTCCGCCGCGCCGATCACTCCGGAGGCGATGCCCGAGAAGTACGGGTCGGTGATGTCGCTGACGAGCAGCGCGATCGTCGAGGTGGTCCCGCGCGCGACGGCCTGCGCCGCCGGATTCGCGGAGTAGCCCAGCTCGGCCGCGGCCGCCTCGACCCGCTCGCGGTACTCGCCCTGCACCTTGCGCGCGCTGCCGTTGAGCACCCGCGAGGCGGTGGCCAGGGACACCCCCGCCGCCCGGGCGACGTCGTGCAGCGTCGCGGCGGCGGTCGTTCGTCGTGCTGCCACGGTGCTCCTCGGGGTCCGGCGGCGGCTTCCCGCGCGCTCGCCAGTGTACGGAGGAGCCGGGATCGGGCGGGAGCGGGTGTCCTCGACGGGCGGTCGCGCTCAGCTCGCGTCGAGCGGAGACACCCCGGTCAGCTCGACGGCGCGGTCCCAGAGCCGGCGCGCGGCGTCCCGGTCGCGGGCAGCGCGGTTCGGGTTCACCTGGCGCGGCGCCCCGCGGACCTCGCCGAGGCCGCCCGGTCCGTAGTAGGCGCCGGAGCGCGCGTCGGGCGAGGTCGCCGCGAGCAGCGTCGGCAGCGCGCCGTCGTCACCGCTCTGCCCGACCGTGCGCATCAGGGCGCCCATGATCGCGCCCTGCCCGTCGCCGGTGTGCGTGTGCAGCTCCGTCACCGACATCCCCGGGTGCGCGGCCATCGAGCCGACGCTCGAGCCGGCCCGGCGGAGGCGCCGGTGCAGCTCGAACGCGAAGACCAGGTCGGCCAGCTTGGACTGTCCGTAGGCCGGCCACGGGCTGTAGCGGCGGCGCTCCCAGTTCAGGTCGTCGAAGTCGAGCGTGCCGAAGCGGTGGGCGAGGCTCGAGAGCGACACCACGCGGTCGGCGATCCGCGGCAGCAGCAGCCCGGTCAGTGCGAAGGGCCCGAGGAAGTTCGTGCCGGACTGCAGCTCGAAGCCGTCCGCGGTGCGCCCCTCCGGGACCGCCATGATGCCGGCGTTGTTGACCAGCACGTCGATCGGCCCGGTCGCCTCGGCGAACTCGCGCACCGAGGCGAGGTCGGCGAGGTCGAGGCGCCGGACGACGACGTCGCCGCCCATCCGCTCCGCGGCTCGCTCGCCCTTCTCGACGGTCCGGCAGGCGAGGACCACGCGGGCGCCGTGCTCGGCGAGCGCCCGCGCGGTCGCCTCCCCCAGTCCGCTGTTCGCGCCGGTGACGACGAACGTCCTGCCGGTCTGGTCGGGGATGTCTGCGGCGCTCCAGGAGGTCATCCGCCCACCCTAGATTCCGGGCGTGCACGCCACCTGGACGCCGGTCAGTCCTCGGTCCAGCGGTACCAGTGCGCCAGGACGACCGGGCCGAGCTCGAGAAGAGGAGAAGCGTCCCGTCGCCGGCGCTCCTCGGCGCTCCCGGTCAGGCCGATCCGGGCCTCCGGCGACATCGGCAGGATCTCCAGGAGGACGTCCCCGGAGCCCGCGTTCAGCGCGTCCAGGTCGAGCACCCACGGTCCGCCGTCCCAGAACTGATCGGCGACGGCCTCGCCGCCGACGAGGATCCGGGCGACGTCGCCGGCCCAGTGGATCTCGAGCTCGCGCCGCTGCGCCGCCGGATCGGTCTCCGGCAGCTCGAGCCGGTGCGCGGCCGCGGCGGCGAAGTCGGCGTCCCGGGGTGCGGAGGCGCGCCCCGCGGACTCGCCGTAGGACACCGGCACGGCGTCGCTCGCGCGGAGCAGGGGCGCCTCGACCGCCTCCGTCTCCGGCCGCATCGACGCCGCCGATCCGGCGACCGGGACGAAGCGCTGCCCTTCCTGGTCGTAGGCGCGCGGCAGGCGACTCCCCGCCCGGACGTCCCCCGCGATCCGCCCCGCTCCGTCGAGCCAGACCGGGTCCTCCGACAGCACGAGGCGGCGCTCCCCCGAGCCGGCATCGACGAGCACCGACGCCTCCTCACCCGCCTCCGCGGACAGGACCAGCACCGAGCACGCGCCGCCGTCGGCCTGCGCCCGCACCAGCACCGGCTCGTCGACGTCGAGGCGGAGGAGCGCGCCGTCCTGCCGCTCCCCGTCCACCGCCAGCCGCGTGCCCTCGGCGAAGGCCAGCTCGGCGACGACGCCCGCGGCCGCCACCAGGACCAGCGTCGGCTCCGCCCCGTCGAGGAGCGTCAGCGGCGTCGCGGTCGCCCAGTCCAGCCGGACCCCGCCGACCGTCAGGCGCACCGGCCAGACCGCCAGCGTCCCGGCCGGCACCGGCGTGCTCACCGAGGGGAACCGCACGACCTCGTCGTCGAGACCCATCTCGAGCACCACGCCCGGGTGCTCCGGCAGCGGCTCGTGCGGCTGGTGCCAGGTGACGAAGACGAAGCCGCTCGCCCCGTCGCTCCGCAGCGCCCAGCGGAGCGTCTCGGTGTCCTGCTGGCTCGACGGCAGCTCGTCCGGCAGCGTCGACGGCATCTGCGCGAGCCTCTCGCCGAAGGCCTCGAGGAAGGCGTGCTGGCGCCGCAGCAGCGCGAGGGTCGGCGACGGCCGGCCGCTCGCCCCGATCGGCGCGCGGAAGTCGTAGTCGAACCGCGGCAGGTCGTTCGGGTAGCCGGTCGCCTGCGACTCCTGCAGCCCGTCGGCGACGGCGCCGCGCGGGTTCGTCCCGCCGGCGTACATGTAGTAGCCCTGCCAGGCCGAGCCGTTGCCGATCTTGGTGTGCGCGACCGCCGCGATGTCGAGCGGCTGCACGGCCGGGCGCCGATGGTAGGCGGTGGCCATGCCGCCGCCGAGCTCGCAGGTCGCCGGCGGGTAGTCGAGCGAGGGGGCGCGGGGCGTCACCGCGTCCGTCGTCGCGCCGCGGACGTCGGCGCCGATCCCCGGGTCGTCCCACTGGTGACTGAAGAAGAAGTGGTCGCGGAACGTCGAGTCCCACGGCGAGTCCGACTCGACCCAGAAGCCGTCCGCGTAGCCGCCGAACAGCGGCAGCACCTCGTCCAGCGGCAGGTCGGCGCCACCCCAGCCCGTCGACGTCCAGATCGGCGCCGTCAGCCCCGCCTCCCGGGCCAGGCCCTTGAGGGTCCGGATGTGCCCGGGCTGGTCGTAGATCTCGTTCTCGATCTGGATCGCGACCACGTTGCTGCCCGGTCCGCACCGCGACGCCAGCTCGCCGCCCAGCGCGCCGAACCAGTCCCGGACGAGCGCGAGATACCCCGGGTCGTCGGTCCGGTGCTCCACCTCGGCGGCCTGCACCCAGTCCGGGAACCCGCCGTTGCGGACCTCGCCGTGGCACCACGGCCCCACCCGCAGCACGACGTCCAGGCCGATCTCCGCGCACAGGTCCACGAACGCGCCGACGTCGAGGTCCCCGTCGAAGCGGCGCTCCCCGCGCACCTCCTCGTGGTGGATCCAGATCGTGTAGAACGCCACGACGCTCACGCCGCTCGCCCGCATCAGCCGCAGGCGCTCCTCCCAGCGCTCGCGCGGCACCCGGCTGTAGTGCAGCTCACCGGAGACCGGGATGAAGGGCCGGCCGTCGCGCAGCACCGAGCGGCTGGTCAGCCGCCAGCGGTCGTGGCGGTCGACCGCGGTGCTCATCGCGGGCTCCCGCGCGGGCGCGGCCCACGGGAGGTGCCGCACGGTGGCGGCGCTGACGGTGTCCTGGCGTGCTGCGGTCATCGAGATGCTCCTTCGGATCCGGTCGACGATCCCGTCCACGCTAGCGGGAGGCCGATCCACACCCGCCGCCTCAGCGCCGCGCCCGCGTCGACGCGCGCGCGACCAGCTCCGGCAGGAACACCGTCTGCCGCGGGATCAGCTCCGGGTCCGCCGCCTCCTCGAGCAGCACGCGCAGCGCCGTCCGCCCGATCACGGAGCTCGGCTGCCGCATCGAGGACAGCGGCACGGCGGCGGCCGCGGCGAAGGAGATGTCGTCGAAGCCGATCAGCGCGATCTCGTCCGGCACCAGCATCCGCCCGTCCACGGCGAGCGCCTGCAGCAGCCCGAGCGCGACCAGGTCGTTGGCCGCGAAGAGCGCGTCGGGGCGGTCGCGCCGCGGCCGGGCCAGGATCCGCATCCCGGCGGCGACCCCCTGCGCGACGGTCAGCGCCGTGGTCGCCACCACCTCGAGATCGACCGACGCATCGCTGTTCTCCACCGCGACCCGAGCGCCCGCCAGCCGGTCGGTGACCTGGCGGATCTCGAACGGCCCGCCCACGAAGGCGAGCCGGCGCCGCCCGGTCGCGATCAGGTGCTCGGCCGCCATCCGCCCGCCGGCCACGCTGTCGACCGAGACCGAGCTGTAGCGGCCGTCCCCGCTGAAGCGGTCGACCAGCACGACCGGCACCCCGCGCCCGCGCAGCTTCTCCAGCCGCTGCGAGATGTCGCCGTACGGCGCGATCAGCACACCGCGCACCTGCTGCTCCTCGAACAGGTCGAGGTACTGCCGCTCGCGCGACGGGTCCTCGTCGGTGTTGCCGTAGAGCACGGCGATCTGGTGGCGCGACGCCTCGTCCTCCGCGCCGCGGACAACGTCGTTGAAGAACGGGTTCTGCCCGTCGAGCACTACGAAGCCGACGGTCGAGCTCACGCCGTTGCGGAGCTTCCGGGCCGCGTCGTTGCGCACGTAGCCGAGCGACTCGACGGCGGCGTTCACCCGGGCGAGCGAGTCGTCGGAGACCTCGTCCGGCCGGTTGAGCACGTTGGAGACCGTGCCGACCGAGACGCCGGCGCGCAGGGCGACGTCGCGGATGCTCACTCGCGCCACATCGCCTCCCCTGGGACGCCGAGCCGCATCTCGCGTTGACCGCTCCGGCTCAGCGTCCCTATAGTAGCGATGAAGCTGGATGAATCGATTCAGGTCCTCTTCATCCGAAGCCGGGACCTGACCGCGATTCCCCTCGATGAGGAGGTACCACCCGTGGCATCAGATCCGCCACCCGCACTCGAGCTCGCCCGCGTGGTCAAGGCGTTCGGCGCCGTCGTCGCGCTGCGCTCGGGCACCATCGCCGTGCACCGCGGGTCGATCCACGCGCTGGTCGGCGAGAACGGCGCCGGCAAGTCGACGCTCGTCAAGATCATCGCCGGAGTGCACCAGCGCGACGCGGGCGAGTTCCTCCTCGACGGCGAGCCGGTCGACTTCTCCTCGACCGCGCAGTCGAAGGCCGCGGGCATCGCCGTGATCTACCAGGAGCCGACGCTCTTCCCCGATCTCAGCGTCACCGAGAACATCTTCATGGGCCGGCAGCCCCGCGGTCGCCTCGGCCGCATCGACCGGAAGGCGATGCGCACCGAGGTCGTCGGCCTCTTCGAGCGCCTCGGCGTCCGGATCGACCCCGACCGCCCCGCCGAGGGCCTCTCCATCGCCGACCAGCAGATCATCGAGATCGCCAAGGCCATCTCGCTCGACGCGAAGGTCCTCGTGATGGACGAGCCGACCGCCGCGCTCTCCGGCGTCGAGGTCGAGCGCCTCTTCACCGTCGCCCGCTCGCTCCGCGACGAGGGCCGCGCGCTGATCTTCATCTCGCACCGCTTCGACGAGGTCTTCTCGCTCTGCGACACCATCACCGTGATGCGCGACGGCGCCTACATCTCCACCACCGCCACCGAGAACGCCACCGTCGACGGCATCGTCCGCGAGATGGTCGGCCGCGACATCACCGAGCTCTTCCCCAAGCAGGCGACCGAGATCACCGACGTCCTGCTCGAGGTGAGCGGCCTCACCTCGGCCGGCGTCTTCCACGACATCTCCTTCACCGTCCGCGCCGGCGAGATCGTCGGCCTGGCCGGCCTCGTCGGCGCCGGGCGCAGCGAGGTGGCCCGCGCCGTCTTCGGCGTCGACCCCTACGACTCCGGCTCGGTCACCCTCGTCGGCGGCCGGATCCCGGCGGGCAGCCCCTCGGCCGCGATGCGCGCCGGACTCGCGCTCGTCCCCGAGGACCGCCGCAAGCAGGGCCTCGTGCTCGACTCCTCCGTCTCGCGCAACATCACGATGGCGATCCAGAAGTCGCTGTCGAAGGGCGGCCTGATCACCGGCCGCGCCGAGAACACCGCCGCCCGCGACTGGGCCGCGCGCCTCGAGGTGAAGACCGACGCGCTCGACACCGTCGCCGGCACCCTCTCGGGCGGCAACCAGCAGAAGGTCGTGCTGGGCAAGTGGCTCGCCACGAATCCGAGGGTCCTGATCATCGACGAGCCGACCCGCGGCATCGACGTCGGCACCAAGTCCGAGGTGCACCGGCTGCTCTCGCAGCTCGCCGGGGAGGGAATGGGGATCCTGATGATCTCGTCCGAGCTGCCCGAGGTGCTCGGCATGGCCGACCGCGTCCTGGTGATGCGCGAGGGTCGGATCACCGCCGAGCTCGACCGGGCCGACGCCACCAGCGAGACCGTGATGCTCGCCGCCACCCGAGGAGCAGCCGCATGAGCACCGCCCAGGCGCCGACGCAGAAGCGCGTGCCGGCCGCGAAGCCCAACGCCTTCTCCTCCGGCTTCGGCTCCTTCATCCGGGCCCGCGAGACGGGCATCCTGCTCGCGCTGGTCCTCGTCGTCATCGCGACGACCGCGAAGAACCCGACCTTCCTCTTCTCCCCCGACGGCTGGCGCGACCTGCTGCTGACGCCGTCGATCCTGATCCTGATCGCGGTCGGCCAGGCCATCGTGATCATCACCCGCTCGGTCGACCTCTCGGTCGGCTCGATCCTGGGGCTGACCGCCTACCTCACCGGCCGGCTGTTCCTCGACGTGCCGGGGATCCCGATCCTCGCGGTCTTCGCCGCCGGCATCGTCTTCGGCGGACTGCTCGGGCTGATCAACGGCGCGCTCGTCGCGTTCGCGAAGGTCCCGGCACTGGTGATCACCCTCGGCACGCTCTACGCCTACCGCGGCATCAACGTCGCCTGGACGGGCAGCGACCGGATCAACGCGTCCGACATGCCCAAGGACTTCCTCGCCCTGGGCACCGGGCAGTTCCTCACCATCCCCTACCTCACGATCATCGCGCTCGTCGTGCTGGTCGCCGCGGGCTGGTACCTGCGCAACCAGCGCGCCGGCCGCGAGTTCTACGCGATCGGCTCCGACCCGGACGCGGCGCGGCTCTACGGCCTGCCCGTCACCCGGCGCATCCTCGTCGCCTTCGTCGTCTCCGGCGCGCTGACCGGCCTGGCCGGCGTGCTCTACGCCGCGCGCTACGGCACCGTCAACTCGCAGGCCGGCTCCGGCTACGAGCTCGACGCGGTCGGCGCCGCGGTGATCGGCGGCGTCGCGATCTTCGGCGGCTCCGGCACGGTCTGGGGCGCGGCGATCGGCGCGGTGCTGCTGCTCACCATCAACCGGGCCCTGCCGATCCTGGGCGTGCCCGACTTCTGGCAGCGCGCGGTCGTCGGCGTGCTGATCATCGGCGCGATCGTGCTCGACCGCGTGCTCTCCCTCCGACAGTCCCGCAAGCTCCTCGAAGAGAGGGACGACTCCTGATGAGCCTCGTCACCGACACCACCGCCGTGCGCACCGCGCGCGAGTACCGCGACTACGCCCGGCCGGCCTGGCAGCGCGTCCTGTTCAGCCGCGAGACGGCGATCGTCGTGCTGCTGATCCTCGTGATCGTCGTCGCCTCCGCCTCGGTGAAGAGCTTCGACAAGCCGATCACCATCACCTACCTGTTCCTCGACATCGCGCCGACGCTGCTGATCGCGCTGCCGATGACGCTGATCATCATCACCGGCGAGATCGACCTGTCGGTCGCCTCCACCGTCGGGCTGGCGAGCGTGCTCACCGGCACGCTGCACCAGGCCGGAGTGCCGTTCGAGGTCGCCGCGCTGATCGCGATCGTCGCTGGCGCGGTCGGCGGAGCGCTGAACGGCTTCCTCGTCACGGTGGTCGGGCTGCCCTCGCTCGCCGTCACGATCGGCACGCTCGCGCTCTACCGCGGGCTCGCGGTCGGACTGCTCGGCACCACCGCCGTCACCGACTTCCCCGAGTTCTGGACCGACCTCGCCAAGGCGAAGCTGGTCGGCCCGGTGCCGCTGGTGGTGCTGCCGTTCGCGATCCTGGCGATCGTCTTCGCGGTGGTGCTGCACTCCACCCGCTTCGGCCGCGGCGTCTTCGCCATCGGCCTGAACGACGAGGCGGCGATCTTCTCCGGCGTGAACGTGAACCGCACCAAGTTCATCCTCTTCGTGGTCTCCGGCGCCGTCTCCGCGCTGGCCGGCATCTACTACACGCTCCGCTACGGCTCCGCCCGCGGCGACAACGCGACCGGGCTCGAGCTGCAGGTGATCGCGGCCGTCCTGCTGGGCGGCGTCTCGATCTTCGGCGGCCGCGGCGCCCTGCACGGCGTGATCGCCGGCGTGATCCTGATCGGCGTGATCGCCTCGGCCCTGCGCCTCGCGAACGTCACCTCCGACGTCATCAACATCATCACCGGAGTGCTGCTCGTGCTCTCGGTGGTGTCCACCAGCTTCCTGGCCTGGCTGTCGCGACTGCGGCGCTCGGGCAGGAGACGCCCCTGATCCCGCATCACCGGCACAGCACCCGCACCACCCCGCACCACCCCCACAGCACCTCGACGAAAGGCAGACGATGATGTTCTCCTCCCGTGGGCGCCGCTTCGGCACCCTCACCGCACTGGCCGTCTCGGTCGCGCTCGTCGCGACCGGCTGCTCCGCCTCCGACGGCGACGCCGGCTCGGACGCCGGCAGCGACGCCGGCTCCGGCGACTACTCGATCACCTTCCTGCCGAAGAACCTCGGCAACGCGTACTTCGACACCTCCGACGCCGGCGGCGAGAAGGCCATCGAGGAGTTCGGCGGCACCTACGCCGAGGTCGGGCCCGCCGAGGCCTCCCCCGACGCGCAGGTCTCCTACATCAACACGCTCACCCAGCAGGGCGCCGGAGCGATCGTCGTCTCGGCGAACGACCCGAAAGCGATCTGCGACGCGCTGAACGAGGCGCGCGACAACGGCACCAAGGTCGTCACCTTCGACTCCGACACCAACGCCGACTGCCGCGACCTCTACATCAACCAGGCCACCGCCGAGGGCATCGCCAAGGCGCAGGTCGACCTGATCACCGAGCAGATCGGCGACAGCGGCGAGGTCGCGATCCTCTCCGCCTCCGCGAACGCCACGAACCAGAACGCCTGGATCGAGCTGATGGAGGAGGAGCTCACCGCGAACCACCCGGACGTCACGCTCGTCGACACCGTCTACGGCGACGACGACGACCAGACCTCGTTCGACAAGACCGCGGCCCTCCTGCAGACCCACCCCGACCTCAAGGGCATCATCTCGCCCACGACGGTCGGCATCGCCGCCGCCGCCCGCTACCTCTCCACCTCGGACTTCAAGGGCAAGGTCGCGCTGACCGGTCTCGGCACGCCGAACCAGATGCGCGAGTTCGTCGAGGACGGCACCGTCACCGCGTTCGCGCTGTGGAACCCGGGAGACCTCGGCTACCTCGCCGCCTACGCCTCGAAGGCCCTGATCGACGGCGACATCACCGGCGCCGAGGGCGACACCTTCGAGGCCGGCGACCTCGGCTCCTTCACGGTCGACGCCGACGGCACCGTCCTGCTCGGCGACCCCTTCACCTTCACCGCCGACAACATCGCCGACTTCGACTTCTGACCCGTTCCGCAGCCCTGCTGATCGAGTAGCGCCCACAGTGCGACGCCGTCCATGCTGATCGAGTAGCGCCCGCAGGGCGACGCCGTCCATGCCGATCGAGTAGCGCCCGCAGGGCGCGTATCGAGATCCACCGTCCATGAAACGGTGGGTCTCGATACGCCGCTCCGCGGCTACTCGACCAGCATGAAGTCACGCCGATCGAACGGCGCCTGCGCGGCATGCTTCTGAATCAGCCGCCTGCAGGGCGACCCCGTTCATGCTGATCGAGTAGCGCCCGCAGGGCGCGTATCGAGATCCCCCACCGAGAGGCCCCACCCCATGCAGCGCGTCTGCTTCCAGCTCCAGGTGCGACCCGAGCGCATCCCCGAGTACACCCGCCGGCACGCCGCGATCTGGCCCGACATGGCCGCCGCCCTGAAGGCCACCGGCTGGAACAACTACTCCCTCTTCCTCCGCCCCGACGGTCTGCTGATCGGCTACTTCGAGACCCCGTCGCTCGAGGCCGCCCGCGCCGGGATGGCCGCCACCGAGGTCAACGCCCGCTGGCAGACCGAGATGGCCGAGTTCTTCGTCGAGCTCGACGGCGCTCCCGACACCGGCTTCCTGCAGCTGACCGAGGTCTTCCACCTCGAGGACCAGCTGTCCTGACCCCTCCCCTCCTCCCCGACACCCATCGGACAGAGCCGCGGCTCCGAATGATGCACGGGGCCGATCGAGGAGGTAGTGCGGGATGTCGTTCAACAGCCGCCGCTGGCAGGTCCGCACCATCGTGGCGCGGGTCCAGGCCACCGCAGCACTCAGCACGTCGACGCTGGACACGGCCGCTCGCGCCGACCGCAAGCTCGAGATCCTCCGGATCGCGGACGGCGTCGACGCCGGGCGGGTCAGCAACGACGAGGCCGTCGCCGCGTTCGAGCGCCTGGCCCAGGACGTCGGCCACACTCCCGAGGCGCGGCTCGGTTGACGCCTCCGCACCCGGGCGCACCGTGACGGACGGCGCCCCGTCCGCGCAGGACGACCTCGTCCCGACGCTCGCCGACGGCGACCACGCCGCGTTCCGCCGGCTCTACGAGCGCACCGTCCGCCGCGTCCGCTCGATCACCGTCGGCATCCTGCAGGACCACGCGCAGGCCGAGGAGGTCGCGCAGGAGACCTACTTCGAGCTCTGGCGCTCCGCCGGCCGGCACGCGGTCCTCGAGGAGCAGCAGCACCTCGTCGCCGTCATCGCCCGCCGCCGCGCCATCGACCGGGTCCGCGCCGCGCAGTCCTCCCGCGAGCGCGACCACCGCTACGCGATCCACAGCTACCTCCGCGAGATCGACGAGGCGGAGTCGCACGGCGAGATCGCCGGCGAGTTCCGCCGTGCCGCGGCCGAGATCCGCCGCCTCGCCCCGAAGCACCGCGACCTGCTCTTCCTCGCCTACGTCCGCGGCCTGACCCACGCCGAGATCGCCACCGAGCTCGGCCTGCCGATCGGCACCGTCAAGACCCGCCTCCGCGACACCCTCGCCCGCCTCCGCCGCGAGCTGACGCCCCCGTCCCCCTGACCCGCACTGCACGCCGGTCGAGCACCCGCGCAGCGCCCCTGCATGCGGGTCGAGCACCCGCGCAGCGCCCCTCCATGCTGGTCAATCACCCGCACAGCGGCCCTCCATGCTGGCCGAGCACCCGCGCAGCGGCCCCTGCATGCTGGTCGAGTAGCCGCGCAGCGGCGTATCGAGACCCACATCCTCAGCACGGCGGCCCTGCAGCGTCCCCTCCGACGTCGTCATCGCCCGACGCGGACGCAGAACATCAGCCAGGAGCCCGTCTCATCGCCCATCAGCGATGACACGCGCCTCCAGCCGATGTTCTGCCGCCGCGGCCGCGCAACGGCCCCACCCCTGCTGCTCGAGCACCCGCGCAGCACCCTTGCATGCTGGTCGAGCACCCGCGCAGCGGCGTATCGAGACCACACACGCCGAAGCCCCCGCCCTCCGAAAGTGGAGAGCGGGGGCCACTGCGAGACCGTCAGCGCGTCAGAGCGTCTGCGCGAACGGGTCGAAGTCCACCGGCACCGCGGGCACCGGCGCGGACAGCGTGCTGTCGATCGCGACGAACTCGCCGCTCTCGGCCGACTCCTGCGCCGACAGCATGACGTCGAGCACGTGGAAGCCGAGCTCGCCGGTGGCCACGTGCGGGCGGTCCTCGGCGATCGCGCGGACCATGTCGAGCAGGCCGAGTCCGCGGCCGACGACCGTGCCCTTCTGCTCGATCTCGGTCCACTCCTGCTCGCCCCACTGGCCGTCGGCGATCGAGGTGCGGGCCTTCACGTACGCGGTGCGCCCCTCGAACTGGTTCGGGTCGGGGATCACGATCGACCCCTCCGTGCCGTGGATCTCGAAGACGCCGTGGCGCTCGAGCGCGGAGTCGAAGCTGAGCAGGCTCGACGCCTGCGGCCCGGTCGCGAACGAGGTCAGCACCTGCAGCGAGGTGGGCACCTCGACCGGGAACGTCGTCCCCGCGTCGGGGCCGGAGCGGATGACCCGCTCCTCGAGCTTCTTGCGGCCGAGGGCCGCGACCCGCTGAACCGGTCCGAACAGGCTGACGAGTCCGGTGAAGTAGTAAGGACCCATGTCCAGCAGCGGGCCCGCGCCCTCCGCGAAGAGGAACGCCGGGCTCGGGTGCCAGAGGTCCGGTCCGACCGTCTGGAAGACGGTGGACGCGAACATCGGCTCGCCGATCACGCCGTCCGCGATCGCGCGCTTCGCGGTCTGGAAGCCCGGGCCGAGCAGCGTGTCCGGCGCCGAGCCGACGCGCAGCCCCTTGGCGGCGGCGTCCTGCAGCAGCTGCGCGGTGCCCGCGCGGTCCAGGCCCAGCGGCTTCTCGCTCCAGACGTGCTTGCCCGCGGCGATCGCCGCGGCCGAGACCTCGACGTGCGCGGCGGGGATGGTCAGGTTGACGACGACCTGCACGCCGGCGTGCGCGAGGACGTCCTCCGCCGAGCCCCAGGCGGGGACGCCGTGCTTCTCGGCCTGGCTCTTCGCCCGGTCGAGCAGCAGGTCGCCGACGATGAGCACCTCGACGTCCGGGAACGACGCGAGGTTCTCGAGGTAGGTGTCGCTGATGACGCCGACGCCGATGACGCCGATCCCGATGGGCCCGCTCATGCCGCGTACCCGCCCTTCACGAGGAAGTCGTAGCTGGCCTGGATGTCCGCGAAGACGTCGCCGGGGGCGTTGTCGTACTCGATGACGGCGTACTTGATCGCGCCCTCGCCGGCCTTCAGCGCCTCGACGAGCTGCACGTCGCCCTCGCCCGGACGGCGCTGGTCGAGGGTGTCCGAGCCGAAGGCCGCGGCGCCGGGGGCGAACGGGTTCTCGGCCGGCGCGATGCCGTCCTTGACGTGCACCGCGACCAGGCGCGAGCCCAGCTTCGACACCAGCGCGGGGCCGTCCTGGCCGCCGGTCAGCGCCCAGAACAGGTCGAGCTCGATCTCGACGCGCTCGTCGGTCGTCGCCACGAAGCGCTCGTAGGCGGTCTGGCCGTCGAAGGAGGCGATGAACTCCTGCGCGTGGTTGTGGTAGCCGACCTTCAGGCCGAAGGTCGCGGCGACCTCGGCGGCCTTGTTCAGGCGGTCGGCGATGTCCGCCACGCCGTCCTCGGTCAGCCAGCGCTCGGCCGAGACGAACGGGTCGATGACGGTCTGGATGCCGATCTGCGCGGCCGCCTCGAAGACGACCTCGGGGGCGGGGGTGGGGATGGAGCCGTCCGGCGTCCACAGCTCGTCGGAGAGCAGCGGAGCGTGGCCGGTCGGCGAGGCGAGACCGCTCGCGTCGAGCGCGGCGCGGATCTCGGCGGGACGGCGGACGAAGTCGAACGCCTCGACGTTCTTCAGTCCGATCGCCGCGAGCTTCTCGAGCGAGCCGTTCGGGTCCTCGGAGAACTCCTTGGCCAGCGTGTAGAGCTGGATGGAGGCCAGGGGCAGAGTCATGATCGATGTCGCTTTCACTGGTGATGGTGGTGCGGGCAGGACTGTCGTCTCCGACCAGCCTGTCCTATGGACGTCCGAGAAAGGCCTATCGGACTTTCTTGATGGGGAGGATGACGAGTGCGCCGACCACTGCGGCCAGTGCGCAGACCGTGAACCACAGCCCGTAGTTGTTGCCGGTCGGGTCGCTGACGTAGACGAGGATGCCGCCGACCAGCGGCGCGAGCGTCTGCGGCAGCGCGTTGGCGATGTTGAAGACGCCGAGGTCCTTGCCGGAGTCGTCGGGGTTCGGCAGCACGTCGACGACGAGCGCCAGGTCCACGCCGACGTAGATGCCGTAGGCGAGTCCGAGGACCGCCTCGAGCACGTAGAAGGCGCCGATGTCCTGGACGAAGATCAGTGCGAAGGTGCCCACCGCGAAGAGCGCGGTCGAACTCCAGACGAAGACCTTGCGGCGCCCGATCCGGTCCGAGAGCCAGCCGGCGAAGTAGCTCGCGCCGACCAGCGTCACCGTGTAGATCAGCACGCTGGTGGTGATCACGGCCGGGATGCTCCCCTCCTCCACGCCGATGTGGTTGAGGAGGTAGAAGAAGCGGAAGGTGGTGAAGCCGAAGCTCGCGAAGATGATCAGGAAGCGCGACCACCAGGCCAGCGCGTAGTCGGGGTTCTTCACCGGGCTGACCCAGAAGGTCTCGGCCCAGTCGCGCAGCGTCGCGCGCGGCGGCGCCTGCGGCAGGCGCTTGTCGGGCAGCACGACCGCGAAGACGACCATGGCGGCGATCGCGAGGATCGACGGGGCGACGAACATCACGACCAGCTGGCCGGCGAACGCCTGGGCCACGTAGGTGCCGCCGAGGATGCCGACGTTCTGCGCGATGCCGAGCGCCGCGGTGATCTTGCCGCGCTGGAACTTCGGCACCTGGTCGGCGAGCGTCGCGGTGAAGGGCGCGAGCGTCATGTTCGCGCCGAGCTGGGCGAGCGACCAGCCGACGGTCGCGACGAGCAGGGTGGGGGCGAGCGCCATGATCGCGAAGGCGACCGTCATCAGCACCGTGCCGGTCACGATCCAGATCCGGCGGCGGCCGAAGCGGCTCGTCGTGCGGTCGGAGAGCCGGCCGACGACGACGTTCGCGATCGTGGCGAAGAGGGCGCCGAAGCCGCCGAGCACCGCCGCGGCGCCGGTCGCGCCGTCCTGCGCGATCTCGCCCGACTCGACGAGCGACTGGATCTTCAGGCCGATGCCGACGACCGCCGGCCCGAGCAGGGCGATGAAGAAGATCAGCTGCGCCGCGAGCAGCCAGAAGACGTAGCCCTTGGTCGCCGGCTCGGTCGGCTCGGAGAACGCGTGGTGCCCCCGCACCGTCGCCGTCGCGGTGGTCATGCCCGAGGGCATCCCCGCCGCGGATCCGCTGGACGTCGTCATGATCGTTCCCTCTCGTCATCGAGTGTGCAGAATCGAGCGGTCGTGCCCAAAACCTTGCGTCGTGTGGTTTTGAGTATGCAGGGCGGCTCACCTCGCCGCAACCGTCGGCCGCCCGAGACGCCGGTCGGGAGTTGCGCAAGATTCTGCCCCCACGACGCTAGCCCTCCCCCTCGCGCCCCCGCCGCCCCTCACCCGAGCTGGCGCGCGACGTCCGCGCCTGCAAGAAACCGCAGCACACGCGCCCGAATCACCGACGTCAGAGATGATCGAAGGTCTGTACGTTTCGAATAGCGAATTGTACAATCGGTGCATGTCGACCATCACCGTCTCGGATGCGCGAGCCAACTTCTCCGAACTGATCACACGCTCGCAGACCGAAGCGGTCTTCGTGGAGCGTCACGGTCGTCCGGAGGCCGTCGTCGTCAGCCCGGAGCAGTACGAGCGGATGATGGACGCCCTCGAGGACGTCGAAGACGCGCATGCCTTCGACGCGGCCATGGCGGAGGAAGGCGACAACATCCCCTGGGCGCAGGCCAAAGCGGACCTCGGCTGGGAATGAGCCGCTACAGGATCGAGCTGCGGCCTGCCGCCATGAAGGCGCTGCGGAAGATCGATCCGAACGATCGGAAGCGGATACAGGGCGTCATCGCCCTGCTCGGCGAGGACCCTCGACCACCGGGCGCGAAGGCGCTGCAGGGGCGGGCAGGTCTCCGCGTCCGCGTCGGCGACTACCGGATCGTGTACACGATCGACGACGGAGTGCTCTTGATCGTCGTGGTGACACTGGGCCACAGGCGTGACGTCTACGACCGCTGAAGAACCCGAGCTCCGAATCGAACCGGAGCGCAGCAAGCCGATCGAGAACCGCCATCAACCAATAACGGCCCGCCGAAGCGGGCCGTCCTGTTCTGTCTCAACCAGAGTGCTCCCGGAGGCATTCGACTCCAAGCTTCTGATCCGGGAAAGAGACGCAATACCCACAGGAGTCCATGCCGCGACACTCTGTGAACATCAGGCTTAGACATGGTTTAGACGGACAGCTTCGACCGCGCTTGCGATGCCGTTAAGGCCGCCGTCTGACTCGGTCTGTGACCCCCTAAAGAATGAAAACCGCCCAGCCCCTTGCTGCCGAGGCTAAGCTTTAAGGTTCAGTGTGCCACCAGCCGAGTTGAAGTGATGCCGCCGCTCCAAGCGTAACCAGCTCAATCGTTCGAGACATTCATCGTATCTGAGAGGCCGCAAATTGGACGATTTGGTAAGCGAACAGGACCAGTCGACGGCGACATACGAAGAGCTTTCAAGCACCTCAACAATGTGAAATGACTTTAGGTTGATCTTACGTGCCAATTTTCGCTTCACGCAATCCCGGCCTTCACTATACGGCGACATTTACTCACTGAAACGCCTCATGCAAGCGCCGTACTTTACCCTGCAGGCTACATAACTCCGTATTAATGGCGACTGGCCCAAAAAGATTCGCTGAAACAATGATACCCGTGCGCACGCGCAGTGGCGACCTTCCCGCTTAAAGGACGAAACGGGTTAGCTTTTCGATACTTGAAGATGCGCCCACACGAGCCGAAGCGCGGACCGGACCCGCCACAAGTGAGCCTGCTCAACGACGACCAACCTCGAAACGAACACGAAAGTTCTCGCGCGCCAGACAGGTGCGCGGTCAACTGCAGCCACGGATCCAGCTGTACGATCTGAAGATGGCTCCAACCGCTGATCATCCATGGGAAGACCAGGTCAGCAGCGGTCAACGTTTCGTCGGCGAGCCAACTCATGAGCGTCGGCTAATGCGGAGCCTTTCGCGGAGCGCTGGCAGCCTCTTCCACCCAGGGGTCGGACGTACCGCGTGGATCGTCCTTGAGCCTCAAGTTGGCGCTGGGCGCCCTGACGCAGTGGTGATCACAGCTTCCTCGGCAGCACTCGCGTGGTACAGAGCATCCGGACTGAGACTAGCCACTCCGTCTGCTGCAAAGGTCCTGATGGACGGTCCGGAGGACGCACTCGGACTGTCACGGGCATACGTGCGGGAGCTCCGTAAGTCCTTGAGTGGCGCGGGATGGGACAAGCAGACTTACCTTCGAGCTGCTTCCATCGTCTTCGATTCCATCGCAATAGAAGCGAAAATGACTGACTGGCGCGGAGCATTACGCCAAGTCGGAAAGTTCCGCGTAACGGTTCATCGTTCCGCAATCTTGATGCCGGTTGGTGCCGCCCAGCGCATCGCCCGTCCCACATTAGAGCTCTTTAGAACCGGCGTTCTTGCGGAGGCCGAGGATCAAGTTACGTGGCAGTCAACTCCTGGGAAATTTGCGCTGAATACCGCCGGCCGCGCATGGCTTTTAGAAATTCTTGTGAGAGGACTTGAAGCAGGATCAGCTTATAAACTCTCCGAGTTTCGAAACTTCACAAGAGCAGATTTCAGCGCTTCCACTCTCGGACGATAACGTGTCTCGAGTGGAATTCCAGCGTCTGCTATAAGCGCAAACCTAGCAATGGCACCCTCGAGACTCTTCTCAACCAAATCGATACGTTCAGAAGTGCCTCCCAACTGCGAAACGGTCGACGACCGGTTTGCGAGCAAGTTCAAATGCGACTCCTGAGCTTCGAGGCGTGAAATTGAATCAAAGCCGCGCGTCTGAAATTCCGCAACTTGCTCCTCGGTGAAAATCTCATCACGAATCTCTGACCTGTAAATCTCGTCCGCTTCCGACACTGCACGAAGTGGGGACCAGAGCTTTTGTAGATGCAGTCGAGGCGTGGCCGCTCTGCCGCCCTTGACGTCGGACGGCTGCCACTTCGAGGCATTGAACTGCCTCAGTGAATAGCTCCACCCGGACGCCATATGATCAGCACCAGCTGCGATGCCGAGAAGTCCTTCATTGTCCGAGTAACCCCAGGTGACCTCGTACCCGTTGAGTTCTGAGAGGTTATAGATCAGACGTAGTAGGTTCGTGAGCCGATCGACTGACCACGCAACCGGTGGGTAAGTCGTGTTAGATCGCCCGACCAGAATATAAAAGCCAGCGACTTCAAGCGTCGTAGCGACATCCAACCACTCGTCAACGTTTCGCCAAGTATCCAGCGCCACATCGTCGATAGCTAACGTAGCTATCGTCTTATGCGGTCCCCACGCTTCGCTTGCCGTTCGCGCGAGCTGAACAGCCAGAGGAGTCCAGACGTCAGCAAAGGAGGACTGGACAACTGAGGGTGCGATCCACCTCCCCTCAGGGTTGAGCCGGCGGTTCAGCTCACCGACAGCTTCAACCTGCTTACTGACTGTCTTGGCATCCTGGGACCAGTGCAGGTCTGAAAATTGAACGCCATGAGATTCATGTTTGCGTCCGAGCCCACGCGGAGCGGTCGAGTAGACGTAGGTCTGAGGATCGATCCGCACTTCGATCCCAAAGCGCCTCGCCTCATGCACGGTATTTTCAAGAGTTTGGGCGTCCTCGTCGGCCGCACTTAAGATCACGCCAGCGAGACGCCCGCCGCGCGCCAAGTTCTGCAGTTTCTGACCTTTACCGTAGCCATGCTGTAAGTAAAAGCTCATTCTTTCACCAAGACTCTCAGTGGTTCCTCGATAGTACGAAACCGCCGGTTCGGCTTCGGGGCCAGCATTCGGATGAGCACGGCCTGTAGTTCTGGCGAGCAGTTTAGCAATGATGAATCAACATTTTCGAATGTTAGTAGCTTATGAATATACTGCTCTCTCCGCGTTATATCGGGAGTGCGGAATGGGTGCACACCAGTCAATGCTTGATATCCGACGATCCCAATCAGGAATTGGTCGGTGCGTACATCGATCTCCGCATAGCGCCGCGCGCCAAACTGTTCCGGCGCGGCGTATATCGGCGTTTTTGGAGATTCATCGTAAGATTCAGTCAGGTCGGAGAGCCCCGTGTGTAATGCAATCCCTAGATCTATGAGAACTGGCGTATTTGCGTCATCGAAGACGATATTCGCTGGTTTTATATCACGATGCACTATACCTTCTTGCCAAAGAGCTTGCACTGCTAAAAGTAACGCAATTACAAGCGCCTCGGTCTGGTCTGCGTCTAAGGGGCCCCCCGCAAGTCGATCTTCAAGTGTGCCGCCTCCGTAATACCGCTCCTCGTACACGATGAATCTGCCGCCATTTATGTCTGTTACGACCGGCGCCGCCACCATCTGGGCGAGGTGGGGCGAGGACACGAGAGACATGCCCGCCAGTTCTCGGGCGAGACGCTCAGGTAGGGTTCCGACGTCTACCTCCTGGCCGTCGACTTCGAGCGCGACCGGATCTGTCAGGATCTTCAGAACGTAATCTGAGGGAGCCTCGCCACTGAAGCGGTACGCCACTTTGAATGTCCCACGGCCAAGCATCGGAACGTGAATCTGGTAGTTCGGAAACGCAGTTTGAACGTCAGCGTCTTCGAACGGCAAAGGCACATCAGGCACGCAACCCCCCCCTCAGGTTCTCCAACCCTAGTGCCTTGGGCGTGCTTGCGACGGGTGCCAGATTTCGCAGCCGCGATCCCGCCACAGCAAGCGAGCCCGTGGCCCACTGCAAAGCACCGTCGCCGCGCGGTTCCTGCGGCCGAGGTGGAGCTCAACTTCCCACCTGAATTCTGGAGGAAGACCCTCACGGCGAGGAATCAAAAGGCTGCCTGCAACAACGCGAAGTGGGGTGGCAGAGTCGCTTACGCACCGGGCGACGCGGAGGCGGTCATCGAGGCCGCCGACGGCAAGCCGACGGGTCAGCAGCATGACAGGAAGACCGGCAATCTTGGATCATTAGGGCATTTGGTAGTGACCTCAAAGCTCCCGGGGTCGAGGGACGAGGCCCCGCCGGACTATCGCTAGCTACGCCTGCCGCTTCGCCCGTGGGCGCACGTCCACGCTCTCTGCCCGATTACATTTGACGATCTCGTCCTCGTGTCTTGCATCGAGGAGGGGTATTGCTGGCGCCGTGTCTCGCACTTGCTACACGCTATCGGGGTACTTCTGGCACTCCTTGGAAGACCGAAAATTTATGTCATGGCCGAACTCGGCAACTCCGGCGCTCCACCGAATTGCAGCCAGATGATGGTCGCCATTGCCGAAAGTTCCTGGCAGGACGAGAGCAAGGTATTCGGCTAGCTTACTGCGCCGAAGGTCAGGACCAGCCTGGGCTTTCAGCCGTCAATTAGTCCGGGCTTGTCGAGGCCGATAAAGCGTCCAGGCTCGCCGACACAGTGCCGATTCGATGAAGAGTCTTCAGTAGTCGCAAGGTACATCAAGATATATGCGCGATCGCGTAGGTCCTCTGAACGCTCTGCGTCGAACCCAAAACCTACCGGCAGCCCCATCGGCTACTTCCAGGAGCGCGCTTGATCCACCCACCGACGCTGCTTCGGCGTCATGCATGAGCCCTCGCCCGCCATCAGTGGCGAGCGAGCGGCTCGCCGAGTCGTTAAACCAAGAACGGCCCGCCGAAGCGGGCCGTCCTGTTCTGTCTCAACCAGAGTGCGCCCGGAGGGATTCGAACCCCCAACCTTCTGATCCGTAGTCAGATGCTCTATCCGTTGAGCTACGGGCGCAGTCCATCGCGTGGCCTTGGGGGGCGCACGCAACGAGGTACGACTATACACATCGGGGAGCCCCTCCGCGAATCGAGCGGGCGCCCGCCCGGGCCCGCGTAGCGTGGCAGGCATGGAGGCCGCCGCGATCGAGCTCGTGCGCTTCGTCGTCTCGCCGCTGCACCGGTTCGAGGGGCGGCCGGCGGACGGCCCGATCCCCTCCGAGGGCAACGAGCAGCCCGAGCGGATCGAGATCCGCGCGGGACTCGGCATCGTCGGCGACCGCTACTTCGCCCAGCGCGCGCATCGCACCGCCGCGGTCACCCTCTTCGCGATCGAGTCGCTCGAGCACATCGCGGCGGAGCTCGGCCGTGCCGCGTTCGACCCCGCCGACACCCGCCGCAACATCATCGTGCGCGGCGCCGACATCGACGCGCTCGCCGGCCGCACCTTCGCGGTGGAGCAGGGCGGCGAGCGGATCGAGTTCCAGGGCGGCCGCCCGGCCAACCCCTGCGCCTGGATGGACGTCTCGCTCGCGCCCGGCGCCTTCAAGGCGATGCGGCGCCGCGGCGGCGTCCGCTGCGCTCCGCTCACCAACGGCGTCCTCCACATCGGGCCCGCCCGTCTGATCCTCCACCGCTCCGAGGACATGCTGATCTGAGCGGATCGGCCAGCGCCTAGGCTCTCCCCCGACCCGTTCCCGCCAGGCCGCTGCGCCGCGACACCCGAGGAGGCGCCCGTGCCCTACCCCGGCCGCCCCCTGCGCACCCTCGCCTCGAGCGTCCGCCACGGCCTGCGCGACGTCTTCTCCACCACGCGCTCCCGCCGGCGCGACCCGCGCCGCCGCTACAAGAACACCGACGTCTCCGTCCTCCGCGTCCACCGCCGCGACGTCTACGCCCGCGTCAACACCGTCGGCCACACCGGCGAGCGCACCTTCGTCCTCGTCCCGGGCATCGGCGTCGCCGCCACCTACTTCGAGCGGCTCGCCCCGGCGCTCAACGAGTTCGGCCCCGTGCACGCCCTCGACCTGCCCGGCTTCGGCGGCGTCCCGCACCCGCCGAACGCCCGGCACATGACCATCGGCGACTACGCCGAGCTCGTCGGCGCGGTCATCGACGACCTCGGCCTCGACGACCCCGTCGTCCTCGGCCACTCGATGGGCACGCAGGTCGTCGCCGAGCTCGCCGCGCGCCGGCCCGAGCTCACCACGATCGTCCTGCTCGGCCCGGTGATGAACCCGCACGAGCGCCGCATCCCCGTCGCCGCCTGGCGGTTCCTCCAGTCGAGCGTCCGCGAGCCGGTCCAGGTCGCCGTCCTCGCCGCCGCCGCGTACCTGCTCTGCGGCCCGCGCTGGTTCTCGCGGGTGCTGCCCGAGATGATGCAGTACCGGATCGAGGACGTCCTGCCCCGGATCCGCGCCTCCGCGCTGGTCATCCGCGGCGAGTACGACCGCCTCGTCCCGCGGGAGTGGGCCGAGGAGGTCGCCGAGTCGATCCCGCACGCGCGCGCCTGGGAGATCCCGGACGCCTCGCACTCCGTGATGCACGCCCACGCGGAGGAGGTCGCCCGGCTCTGCGTCGAGCACGCCCGCGCGCCGCAGCCCGACCGCGGCGAGTCCTCGCTGCGCCGCTTCCCGGACGACGAGATCGACCGCTCGCAGGAGGACGCCCCGATCGAGGACCCGCTGGGCGCGATCCGCGGCCGGGTGACCGAGCTCGCCGGCATCCTCGTCGACGACGACTCGCTGATCGCCGAGGGCAAGACCCAGCACGCGGAGGCGACCGACCCGTCCGCCCTGCAGGAGTCCGACACCGATGCCGGAGACGGCGACTCCGGGCCCGGCCTCTTCGACACGCCCGCCGCACGCTGAGCGCGGAGCCCGCTCAGGACTCCTCGCCCACGATCTCCTCGCGGATGCGCCGCAGGTCCTCGGCGAGCGCCCCCAGCAGGATCCAGTGCTCCGGGTGCGGGGTCACGATCACCAGCGGCGCGGTGAGCGCCGGCAGCTCGTCGGTGATCGGCTCCGGCTCCGGCACCGCGACCGAGGACTGCACGAGCAGCCGCAGGTCGTGCGCCGCCCGGTGCAGCTGCACCGCGATGTCCCCGATCGTCGGCTCGCCCACCAGCTCCTGGTCGTAGAGGTCGTGCACCGTGCGGGTCATCCCGCGCACGCGCGTCACGATGCGGGCGAGCCGCGGAGTGACGGAGTCCAGCGCCAGCAGCCGGTCGCGGTGCGCGGAGCGGCGCGGGTTGAGCCGCAGCGACTCCTCACCGGTCGCGATCGCCTCCTCCGCCTTGGTCTGCATGGTCTGCAGCAGCCGCGCGTTGATCAGCAGCTCGCTGAGGCGCTCCCGGCCGACCCTCGTCTCGAGCACGTCGGCCAGGTCGTCGAGCGCCGCGGCGAGCTGCGCGGTGAGGTCGCCGACGGCCCGCTCCGCCGGTGCGAGGGTGATCGGCGGGACGATCAGTGCGTTGACGACGATCCCGACGGCCGCGCCGATCAGCGTCTCGAGGATCCGGTCCACGGCGTAGTTCGGCGTCACCGAGCCGACCGAGAGCACGAGCATCGCGCTGATCGGGATCTGCACCGCGGAGGCGGGCGTCAGCCGGACCGCCCAGCCCACGGCGATCGCGGCGACGATCGCGCCGAGGACGATCGCGCTGTCGTCGCCGAAGAGCGTGCCGATCAGCGACCCGACGACGACGCCGATGATCACGCCGACGCTGCGCTCGAGCGCCTTGGAGAACGACTGGTTCACGCTGGGCGCGACCACCAGCAGCGCCGCGATGGCGCCGAAGACGGGCAGCGTCCCGGGGAAGATCAGCGCGGCGATGATCCAGGTGACGACGGTCGCCGCCGCCGTCTTGACCAGCTGCAGCACCGGCGGCCGCGTGTCCACGGTGAAGCTGGATGTGAGGCGCATGGCTCCACGGTAGCCGCGGCGTGCGGCCGCGGTCACCGCTCCGGCGCCGCCTCGATGCTCGCGAGCACCGCGCGCAGCCCCCGGGCGGCGTCGTCGCGGAGCGCGTCGGGCACCGCGACGAGCAGTTCCCGCTCCACGTCGAGCACCTCGGGGAAGGCGGCGTCGACCAGCGTGGTCCCCTCGGCGGTCAGCGCGATCAGTGCACCGCGCCCGTCCGCCGGGTTCGCGGTCCGCAGCACCAGCCCGCGGCGCTCGAGCGCGTGCAGCCGCTTCGTCACGGCCGGGGCGGAGGCGAGACCGATCGTCCGCAGCGTCGTCGGCGACTGCGGCGCGGCGAGCCGGCGCAGCGTCGTCAGCACGTCGAACTCGCCGCGGGTCAGCTCGAAGGCGGCGAGCCGCTCCTCGGTCGCGCGCACCAGCAGGGCGGAGGCGCGGATCATGCGACCCGCGACGTCCACCGCCGAGGTGTCCAGCTCGGGCCGCAGCCGGCGCCAGCCTGCACGGATCTCGTCGACGGCGTCCGGAGCCGCGCCGGGGTCCGGACGCGACGAGTCGCTCGACAGAAGATGATTCACGAGTAAAGTATATCTGGTTCACCCGTGAACGACCTCTCCGGCCGGTGCCGCTCGGACCCGCCCGCCGACCCGAGGACTCCGATGCCCGCCACCCCCTCCCTCCGCAGCGCGCTGCCGCACCCCCGCGAGCTGGTCGCCTTCGGCCCGCACGACGGCGCCCACCGCGTCGCTCTGCGCGCCGGGATCTCGATGGCGGTGCCGCTCCTCCTCCTCTGGGTCTTCGGCCGCACCGATCTCGCCCTCTACGCCACCTTCGGCGCCTTCACCGCGCTCTACGGACGCCGGCACACCCACCGCCCGCGCCTGATGATGCAGGCCTCGGCCGCCGCCTACCTCGTGGCGATGGTGACGATCGGCACCGCCGTCGCTCTGTCGCCGCAGCGCGACTGGCTGATCATCCCGGTGGTCACCCTCGCCGCCGTCGGCGCCGCCTACCTCAGCGACGCTCTGCACTGGCACCCGCCCGGCCCGCTCTTCCCGGTGTTCGCCGTCACCGCCTGCGCCTCGGTGCCGGTCGAGGCGACGCGGATCCCGGAGGCGTTCGCCCTCGCCGCCGCCTCCGCCGCCTTCTCGCTGCTCATCGGAGTGAGCGGGATCGCCGCCCCGCGCGCCCGGCTGCTGCCCGCGACGCCGTGGCGCCCCTCCTTCCGCGCCGCTGCCGTCCGCTCCACGACCCGCGCCGGGATGCTCCGCTTCGGCGCCGTCGTGCTGATCGCCGGCGCGATCCCCACCGCGACCGGCCTCGGCCACCCCTACTGGGCGATGGTCTCCGCCGTCGCGGCGGTCTCGGGCGCCGACGCGACCGCCCGCCTCGTCCGCGCCGGCCACCGGATGCTCGGCACCGTCATCGGCGTCGCGATCGCCGCCGCGCTGCTCGCCCTGCCGCTGTCCCCGCTGGCCACGATCGGCGTCGTCGTGCTGCTGCAGATGCTCGCCGAGCTCGTCGTCGGCCGCAACTACGGCCTGACCCTCGCCCTGATCACCCCGCTCGCGATCCTGATGGTCGAGCTCGCCCACCACACCGACGAGTTCGTCCTCCTGCGCGACCGCGCCCTCGAGACCGCCATCGGCGTCGCCGTCGGCGTGGCCGCCACCCTGCTGGCCCATGCGGTCGCCTCGCGCACGCACAGCGGAACCGCCGCCGCCCGCTGACCGACGACGCGCGTGCAGAGCACGTCACCCACCTCCAGATCTGCTCCAGATCGTGACAGAATCTGGAGCAACGAGAGGCGGGTGCGACGGTGAAGGTCCCCATGCCGCCCCCCGACTGGGCCGCGGTCCTGCACGGCGAAGGCCGAGATCGGATCGTCTCGGCGATGGTCGGCGCCGATCTCGACGACAGCGCCTACCTGCCCTGGGACAAGATCCGCTACCGGACTCCTCCCGCCGGCCTCACCGTCCAGGAACTCTGGGCGGCCCTCAAGCTCCGTCGTCAGTCCGGGCTGCGCACGGTCTCCCTCCTGTCGAAGGAAGGCAAGGCCTTCTCGTACACGCTCACCGATCACCTCCTCCGGAGGTGCGAGGAGATCGCGGCCCGCGCGAGCGGCACGATCTCGATGCCCGAGCTCGCCGTCTCTCAGGGGGACCGAGACCGGTACGTCGTCAGCTCGCTCATCGAAGAGGCGATCACCTCCAGTCAGCTGGAGGGCGCCTCCACCTCGCGCCGCGTGGCCAAGGAGATGCTCGTCTCCGGTCGCCGCCCCGTGACGAGGAGCGAGCGCATGATCCTGAACAACTACCGCGCGATGGAGCGCATCCGAGAGGTGGCCGAGGAGCGGCTCACCCCGGAGCTCGTCCTCGAGCTGCACCGCATCGTGACCGATGGCACGCTCGACGATCCCGAGGACGCCGGACGCCTCCAGCAGGAGAGCGACGAGCGCGTCCGCATCTTCGGAGACGACGACCAGATCCTGCACGTGCCGCCGCCGGCCGCCGAGCTCGCCGATCGGCTCGAGGCACTCTGCCGTTTCGCGAACGGCGAGGACGGCGACACCGCCTATCTCCCCGCTCCGCTCCGCTCGATCGTCCTGCACTTCATGATCGGCTACGACCATTACTTCGCCGACGGCAACGGCCGGACCGCGCGGATCCTCTTCTACTGGAGCATGCTCCGGCAGGGGTACTGGGTGACGGAGTACCTCACCGTCTCTCGGATCCTCAAGAACGCTCCGGCCAGGTATGCGGGCGCGTACCTGCTCACCGAGGACGACGACGGTGATCTCACGTACTTCCTCACTCACCACGTCGACGTCTACACGCGGGCGCTCGACGACCTGCAGAGACACCTCCAGCGCAAGAGCGCTGAACTGCGGGACATGAGAGCCCTGCTCGATCGCCGATCGAACGACCTCAATCCTCGGCAGCTCGCCGCACTGGAGTCGGCACTCCGCGATCCGCAGTCGGAGTTCACCGTGCACGGCCATGCCACCACTCACCGCGTCTCCGGAGAGACCGCTCGAGTCGACCTCCTCGGCCTCGAGGAAGCGGGGCTTTTCGTGCGCTCCCGACGGAGCAAGAGCTACGTCTGGCGCCCCGCCGGGGACGCGGGGCGCGTGGTCGAGATCGCTGCGGACGAATGACCGCTCGCTCCACCGTTCGATCCGGATCCCGGCGGGTCGGAACCTCGCTTCCTCACCCGAGCACGACGGAACCCCCGGTCGGCTCGCGCTGACCGGGGGCTCCACGGCGGGGGTCGGCGGGCGCCGGACCCGATGGGCCCGCCCGCCCCCGCACGAGGCGCGGAGTCGCGCGGCGGTTTCCCCCCACCGCGCGACCCTCACGCCTCAGCTAGGCGACGAAGCTCCACTTCTGGTGGTTGCCGCCGTTGCAGGTCCAGGTGCCCAGCTGCCGGCCCGCGGTCGTGCTCTCATCCGGCACGTCGAGGCAGGCGCCGCTCGCACGGTTGACGATGGTCTGACCGCTCAGCTGCCACTGCGACGTCTGTCCGGACGTGCAGGGCGCCTGCACCAGCGCGCCACCGGAACCCGAGCTCCCCGACTGCGCGAGGCAGAGCCCGCTGTGCTGCGTCTGGAACTGCACGTAGCCACCGGCCGACGCCCGGGCGAACACGGCGTTCGACCCGTTGCCGCAGGTCCACTGGACCACTTTCGAGCCGGTCGCGGTCGAGTCGTCCGCGACGTTCACGCAGAGTCCGCTCGAGGCCGACTTGATCGTCGACCGGGGCAGCGCCGGGGCGGCGTTCACCGTTCCCGCCGCGGTGTCGATGACGACCCCGTCCACCTCGGGCATGGCGACCGAGGTGTTCGACGGGAACTGCAGCGGCTGCCAGACGTAGCTGGAGTCGTTGACCGCGCCGTTGTTGGCGCCCGCCCAGCGGTCGCCCATGTAGAGGTAGGACGTGCCGGCGCTGCCGCTGATCGTCGCGACGTAGGTCGGCTGCGAGCGGTTGCCGGTCGGCCCGCCGAAGTCGGTCGGCGTCGACCACGGCCCTGTGATCTTCGTGGCCGTGGAGTACTTGTTCTGGTTCGGGCTCCAGCCGGTGGTCCCGGACGAGAGCGCGAAGTAGACGCCGTTGCGCTTGAAGATCGTCGGCGCCTCACGGGACTGGTTCTCCCAGTGCAGCCCCTGGAACGACTCGACGTTCGTGTACGACGCGTTGAGCTTGAAGATCGCCGTCGACGCGTTCGTCGTGGGGATGGCCGTCGACGAGAAGAGGTACGCCGAGCCGTCGTCGTCCTGGTACACCGTCATGTCGCGCGACTCGTAGCCCTGCGGCCGGAAGCTGCCCTGGTAGGCGTAGGAGCCGTCGATCGTGCTCGAGGTCGCGACCGCGACCCGGCCCTCCCAGTAGTTCTGCCCGTTCTCCCAGTGCATCCAGAGCACGTACTTCTGGGTCGCGGCGTTGTAGACCAGCTTCGGCCGCTCGATCGTGGAGACGTTCAGCTCCGGCGCCGAGTTCTTGGTGAGGATGTCGCCGCGGAACTCCCAGTTCTTGAAGTCGGTGGAGCGGTAGAGCGGCACCGAAATGAACCGATTGTCCGCGTCGGTGCTCTGACCGACCCAGTAGTAGTACTGCCCCACCTTGAGCAGCCCGGCGCCGTGCCCGTGGATCGGCTGGCCCTGGGTGGTGAGGAACTGCGTGCCGTTGGTGACGGTCTGCGGCGCCGCCGTCGCGGGCGCCAGGCCCGTGACCGCGACCAGCGCCGCCGTGGCGAGCGCCATGAGCGCCAGCCTGATCCGTCCTCGTCGTTTCGTCATTGAAACTCTCCTTCTAGTTGAGGGTCATCGAGGGGACGACCCACGTGGTGGTCGACATCGCCGGAGCGGATGCCGTGAACCGGTTGCCGGCGAGCGCGGCCGAGGGCAGCGCCGCGAGGTCCTGGGAGCCGCTGGTGCGCACCCCCGAGGCGGTCGCGGTGGCGGGAGCGAAGCGGCTGAGGTCGTAGGTGACCGTCGCCGGCGTCGAAGTGGTGTTCACCGTGACGAGGACGACGCGCCTGCCGGCCTCGTCGTGGAAGGCGACGGTGTCGTTGTCGCTCACGCCGATCACCCGGTAGCCGCGGCGGATGTAGCGGCTCCACTGCGCCATCGCCCAGAACTTCTTGTTCCGGGTGTAGCTCGACAGGTCCGCGGAGGCGTTGTTGAGGTCGGTGTCGAGCATCCCCCAGCCCCCGGAGTCGACCGCCTGCCAGTAGGCGAACGCGCTCGCACCGAGCCACTTCACGTCCCAGAGGATGTTCTGCGAGAGGGTCGTGCCGCTGGCGTCGCCGTTGCCGTGCTCGGAGTCCCAGATCCGCGTGCCGCGAGCGGCGGTCTTGAAGCCGGTCCGGTCGGAGCCCTCGTAGCTGTGCACGTTGTACTGCCCGACGAGCGCGCGGGTCTGCGCGGACCAGCTGTCCACCGTGTCGCGGCCGACGTCGATGCTCGTCTCGTCCGATGCCGCGATCCGTGTCGGCGAGCCCTGCCGCGCGAGCTCGTCCGCCAGAGCCTTGAGCATGGTCGCCTGGTTCGCCGGGAGCATCCGGTTGCCCTCCTGGCGGTTGCCGAAGGTCCAGTAGGCGGCGCTCGGCTCGTTCACCGGCGACAGCGTGCGGAAGGGCACGCCCCAGGTCGTGCGGAAGCGCTCGTTCACCGTCACGAGGTAGCGGGCGAAGGCCTCGTAGCTGTCGGGGCGCAGGTTCTCGGCGGCGTTCCTCCCCCCGGTGACGCTGCCCGAGATCGTCATCCACCACGGCGGCGAGTTGGCGAAGGACTCGGCGAGGAACTCGCTGGCCGGGATCCGCGACTTCGCTGCCTGCAGGAACCAGCGCTGATTCGGATCCGCCGACCAGTCGTAGGCCGCCGAGGCGGACGCGAGGTAGCCGGGGATGCGGGCGCGCAGATCCATGTGCCCGGGGTAGGCCGGGTTCTCGCCGCCGCCGATGTTGTAGCGGACGATGTTCAGCCCGAGACCCTTGTCGCGGTCGAAGAGCAGATCGGCGTAGGTGTCGCGCACCGCCTGCGTGCCGCCGATGCGGTGCGCGAACCAGCAGAGCGCCGTGCCGAAGCCCTCCCACACCGGTCCGCGCTGCGCTGGGTCGACGACCGCCGTGCCGGTGGCGGCGTGCGCGGGTGCGGCGCCCGGCCCGGCCACCGCCGTGACCGCGCCCGTGAGCGCTGCCGTGCCTGCGAGGGCGAGAAGCCCTCTCCTGTCCATCTTCATGGGTACCTCCTTGTACCTGTGGTGCTCGTGCCGCGGCGCCTGATCAACATCTCCGCCGCACGGATGTCCACGTCAACATCGCTTCGGTGAACGTAGCATGGCAGCGCAACCATCGCCAGTACGATGCGCGCCACGATGGTCAGGAGCCTCGGACGGGGGTCACTCACGTCCACGGGAGGATCGTCGTCCCCGAGCACCAGGAGCGACGCACCCGGGAACGACAGAACCCCCGGTCGGCTCTCGCTGACTCGGGGGTTCTGACTGGCGGTACCGATCGGGCCCGCCGCGGTGCATGCCGGCTCAGGTCACCGGTCTCATCGACCTTGCCGCCCCTCACCGCTGAGACGACGAGCGCACCAGAGCTGATCACCGCAGGAACGAAGCTGAGCAATGACTCCGCTGGGAAGCCCTGCACGATGAGCACGACACCGGCTGCGAGACCTCCGATGGCGAGGAGCTGCGACCCGATCGCTCCGACGATCACACCGACGGATTCCGCCCTGGTGAGCCGAGTCAGCGCTCCTGCGCGAGCATGTTCATTGGCGACATGCGCATCGACGATCTTCTCGGCACTGCCCGGGACGACGCGCTCGTATCCCTCGATCATCGCGACCGGAGGGAGAGGACCTCGAAACGATCGGCTTCGAGCGATCGCCTCTACCGTGCCGGAGCGTTCAGATTCTTCTTCGATTTCGGCGTCGATCGTTCGATCGATGAGACCTCGGTCGGCGTCGGGTGACCAAGCGCCTTCTTCATCTCGCCCAGGCGCCGTCTGTCGCCCGTCATTCCCACGAATGCTCCATGGGTCAGGCCCCTCATCGCTGCTCGAGCTGTCGGTGTCATCTGGCAAACCTACGTCCTCCGCCGGGCGAGAAGGAGCTCTCGCCATGTCATCGACCGAGAGCCTAGGCAGCTCAGACACCGGGGGTACGAGAGGCGCGTTTCCTCTGTCGCTCCACGTGACCAGCCCCCTCCTCGAGAGCTCGACAGCTGTCACCATCCGCCTCCGCCGACGGTGTCGCGCGGTCCGGGAACGACAGAACCCCCGGTCGGCTCTCGCTGACTCGGGGGTTCTGACTGGCGGTACCGGTGGGATTTGAACCCGATTGCCCTCCGCGCGTTCGCGGCACGGCGCCCCTCTCGCTCGTCATTTCAGGCATCGAGGGTCACACCGGGTCGCAGCGGGTCACGGAGCGCACCGCAAGTTGTGGGCAGAATGTGGGTGGAGATCAGTCGCGCTCAAACCAGCCTTTACCTCGTCCGCCTCGGCTCGAGATGCGCTTGAGCCCGAGCGCGTCGCGCAGACGCTTGGACAGCTCGTCGGCGTCGTGCTTGTGGCCGTAGTGGCGCAGGATCGCAATAGCTCGCTCGGCGAGGGCTACCGAGTCGTCCAGGTGTCGCTGCAGCACATCCTCGGGCGTCTCACGCTTCGAGCCGTCCGGTTCGTAACCGCACCAATCGCGGAGCTGCGCCAGCATCGGCTCCGTCTCATCTCGGTACCGCTCTCGACACTGCTCCGCGGACCGGTGACGCTTGATGCTCGGATCGATCACGTCGTCGAAGTCTTGGCCGTACCGGCACCACTCCCCCTCCTCGAGCTCGCGCTCGTTGACCCACTTGAGCACCTTCGTGGGTCGCGCAGCAGCGACGGCCTTTGCCATGCGGATTGCTCCCTCGATCGGAACGTTGAGGCCGTCTTCGTCGTAGAAGCACGGCAACCCTGCGCTGATCTCGTCGGCGCTCACACCTGCGATGCGCTCGAACTCCTCCTCGTCTCGGATGTAGCCGAGCTTGTAGTCGTACTCGGCGACGTGCTCGGGCATGTCGCTCATCGCGACGATCAGCGTGAGCTCCTCGACGGGGCTTGGTCGCCGGCAGCTCGTCACGGAAGCAATGGCTCGTTCGCGCTCGATCCACGCGTCGAGGTCGTCCCAGAGCACCGGTAGCTTGCGCATGGTGACCCATCGCTGCAAGCCCTCGAAGCGGTCGTCGACGAACTCGACCTTGGCCTTCGGTGTGGTGGCGCTCGTCCCCAAGCCCATGATCCTGACGGCGACCGGCGCCTTCTTCGGAGTCTCCTTGTACGCCCAAATCTCGCCGCGTTCCACAAGACGATCCAACCTGACGTTCTCCCGCTGCGCCAGCGGCGGCTCGAGCCCAGGTGCAACCGAACCCGATGACCGCCGTCATCGGGGACCAGGCCGACTTACCCCGGGTATGTCTATAGCTTGCTCCGCATGGACGATCCGGACTTTGCTGCGGACCGGACGAGCAAACTTACCAGCGGTAAGTGGACAGCTTGCTACGCACCAAGCACGTGTCCAGCAGCCGGAGGCGGTGGTCGAACTACCATCGTCGGGTGACCAGGAAAAGCGAGCGCATGGAGGCACTGACCCTCACGGCCGGCGACCTCGTAGTCTCGATAGCCATCCTGTTCCTGGTGCGGTCGATCGTCACGCTGCACCCCGTGGATGGCTACGGCGCCGGCATCCTGTTCGCGATCGGTCTGGGCCTACTCAGCGACCGATCGACCAGCCACATCGACCTCGGCGAAGGCCGTTCCGATCGCATCCGGAGCTAACGCAGCACTTCTCCTGAACTGCTCGGATCGTGGCCGCCACGGTGGGGCAAAACTGGCCCTGGTGCACGCAACGTCGGCCCGACACACTCACCTCATGGAGTGGGTGTTGCTCGTTGTGATTGTCGTTGTCGTGGTCGTAGTCGCGAAGTGGGTGCTGCCTCCCGGCAAGAAGTACCTCGCTCTCCACGATCAGGTTGCTCGCGAGCGGCGAGAGAAGCAGCAGATCTCCGCGGCCGGTTCAGCCGGACCCGCCTCCGCTGAGGGCGCATCTAGGCGCTCAGGAGACGCACCGACGAGGAATGCTCCGAGTTCGGACGCCCGCTTGCCGCAGGCGCCGCCTGCGTTCCCGGAGGGGACCCTCGATCTCCGCGAGCTCGAGAGCTTCCGTACGCGCATCAAGGGCACCGCTTACGTGGTTCCTGACGACCAACGTCTCGAAGTAGGTGGAACTGCCTACGCACTCATCCGCGAACCGTCGAACAAGCACGACCCGAACGCAATCGCTGTGCACGACGGACGCCGCAGGGTGGGCTACGTCAGTTCTGCTCGCGCTGGATCGATGGCGCCTGTTCTCGACATCATGGGCGCCCCCGCTTACCTAGTCGCTGGGGCAGCTCCTGGCGAGGCAGGCATCCGACTGTGGATGGATCTGCCGAAGCTAGACGCCCTCCGGCGATTCGCCAAGGGACATCGCCGCTAGAAGTCCCGGCGACACCGCTGTCCTTCTCGCCAGGCGACGAAAGCTTCCGCAGCTCCCCTGAGCGTGTCACCGCCGCCGACGACCCACTCGCTGCGCGTGACGCAGACGTAGGTTGGCCGGCCCTGGTACTCCACCAGCCTGATCCAGCCGAGATCCTCGCGCTTGTCGGCCATGCGCCATTCGTGCGCGACGACGGACCGCGAGACCATCGACAGCGGGGTCCAGTGGTGTGACATCCACCGATGGTGACGGGGACCACTGACAGCGTCACAAATGAGCGATTCGCTCGCCACAGGTCGTCTATCGGGCGTCAGCCAAGCGTGATCGCTCGGGGCTCTCGTTCGATGATCCCTCGAGCGACAAGCGTGTCGAACTCGCCGATCGACCGCATGACGTCGTCCATGACGGCTGCCATCTCGGCGTGGGCTGCAGGCATGAGATGGCCGTAGATGTCGACGGTGGTCGTGATCTTCTCGTGGCCAAGCCGCGCCTGCACGTACGGCATCGGAACGTTGGCAGCGATCAGCCAGGATGCGTGAGTGTGTCGGCAGTCGTGCGGGTTGGGTCGCTTGCCGATCGGCTGCAGTCCAGCTTCAGCGCACCGCTCGGGGTCGTTGGCGGCTGCTACGGCACGGTCCCAGATGCGCGTCTTGAACGATCCGTACCAAAGCCGTCCGCCGCCCTGCCCCGCAAAGAGGAGCACGTCACCTGCACGAGAGCTACCCAGCTGCATTACGAGCTCGGCGGCGAGGCTGACTGTGCGCCGAGATCGGTCCGATTTCGGCGGGCCGATGACGTTGCCCTTCTTCCACGCCTTGTCGATGCGGACGGTCGGGGGAGTGGCAGACAGCTCGACGTCCCCCCAGGTCAGCGCGGTCGCTTCACCCCAGCGCACCCCGGTGCCGGCGAGAAAGCTCACGAGCGGCTTGTAGTACTCGGGCACGAAGTGAAGCAGCGTGGCGAACTCCTGCCGTGACAGGAACACACCTTCGCGTGACCGTCCCCGTGACAACCGCACCTTGAACGCCGGGTTGTCCTCGATCAGCTTCTGCTGCACGGCCGAACCCAAGATCGAAGAGAGCAGTGCGTGATAGTTGCGGACCGTCTTGGGGGCAATCAGTACCCCGGGCGTCCGTCCAGATGGCTGCGACTCTTGCCACGCCACCCATCGGCCGATGTCCCGCCGCGTGATGTCCTCGAGTACCAGCTGACCGAGCACGGGTAGAAACGATCGACGCACGATGCTTTCGTAGCCGTCCCGCGTGCCGGGTTCGATGCCCGTCAGCATGCCGCTCTTGGCGTCTAAGTACTCGCAGGCGAACTCAGCGAAGGTGACCGTTTGCTTGCGCGGTTGTCGACGTGCGAACTCAAGCTCTTCTGCCGCTCGCGGGCCTGCAGAGTCGACGCGGCGACCGAACTGCTCCGCCGCTCTCGCATCCTTGAACGTTCTCTGCTTCATCTGCCCGTCGATGCGGTACTGCACGCGCCACGACATCGAACCGCCGGGGTTGAGCCGCGGCGTCACGCTCGCCATTAGCTGACCTCGGCGTCGAATCGAGGACCGACCGTGGCCGCAAGCAGATCGCCGTCCTGCGTGAGGAACCAGAGGACGCCGGGTTGCAACTCGAACTCGCGAGCTAAGCGCCGTGCGCTGAGTCGGCCCTGGCTCGGTTGGCGAACGAGCGCAAGGGCGCCTTCGGTCGTCGGCTCTACGGGCCGGACTCCAAGTACCCGCCGATCGGCGTCGAAGTACAGCGCCACGTGTGTTGCTTCACCTAGCAATCGCAGCGCTGCAGCATTGAAGGTCAGATCTCGGCGGTTGACCGAGAGGCGCACGGCCGGACTCGGATCACCGGCGGCCTGCGAGAGGAACGGCTCGAAAGGGAGCATCTAGCAACTATGACGCGCATATGACGCGCCGTCAACGAGCAAGCCTTCATGTCCGCGCGCATCTGTGTCAGCGCGCACCTCGGAGTCGTACATGTACCGCCCCGTCTCGGAGTTGATCATCACCTCAGCGTTGCGCCAGGCAAGCAGCCACGGCGCTTCGTCGCCGAGAGCTCGGTAGGCCTCCACGGCCGAGCCGAGGTAGCCCTGCGGCCTATGCGGGTGGTTCGGGTCGTAGCGGGTTCCCATCCGCGACAGTGACCCCGACATCAGACATGGGCGGCGGATAAGCTCGCGCCGTGAAGCGTCTACTGCTGGCCCTCAGCCTGGCCCTCGTGCTGACCGGCTGTTCCGCGAACGAGCCAGGGCCAGCCCTGACCACTATGCCGACCGCCACCGCGTCCGCGATGCCTACAACTTCCGAGTCAGCGACGACCGTCGCGCCCGCGCCCGCTGAGACTTCTTCCGCGCCCGCTACCGCAGCCACCGCCAACTCGATTCCGAGCCCGAACCCCGACCAGGAGGCGATGCTCGTCGCCTCCCTCAACGAAATCGATCCGGCTCTCGTCGGCGACGACGGGGTGGTGAATCACTCACGGGACCAATGCTCGTCGATCCTCGGAGGTGTTCCGCCGGAGGGGCTGATCTCGAGTACGAAGTCGAGGTTCGAGACGGCAACCTTCGCGCCGACCGATGAGCAAGCGACGGAGATCCTCGACGCGATCCGCTCGAGCGGCTTCTGCTTCACGCCCTGACGACAGCTACTCCCCTCGCTTCCATCTCTGCACAGTGTTGGTGGAGATCTCGGCGGCGGCTGCGAGTTCGCGGATGGACGCGCCTTCGTTGAGGAGGTCACGCACGACTTCGCGGAGTTCGGCTTCGGCGTCTTCGAGGGAGCGTTGTGCGGCTCTGAGGCGCGTTGTCTGCTCGTCGGTGAGCGTCTGCTTGACCCGGGGCATTCTGCAACCCTAGCCCGGAGCTACTTCGACGATCGAAGTGAGACCCGCCGGCTCACCAGTCACGAATGAGACACGCTGCGGTGATGAAGTCGTCTTCTTCCATGCCAAGCGGCGCCGAAGCAATATGAATCTCGCTGAAGCCAGCTGGCTGATACAGGGCTTCAAAGACTGCCTTGCGAGCGTCTACGACTGCGAAACGACCGCCAACGAACGACTTAGCTTGCGCGATTACTTGCTTCGCTTCATCCAGAATCACTGCGCCTGGCAACTGGCTACTTGTGTAGCGGTCGCTTCGAGCAAGTTCCGCAATGCTATACGTACCGGTAATATCCATCGATATGTCGCCCGAAAGCTTTTTCTTCTTACTGCCAGTAGCTTTTGTAAGATCGAGAGCCGTCATTCCAACTGTGAAGAATGCAGGAACATCAATGTCGCTGTCTTCGACCGGGCAGATAAAGACATACGTTCGACTATGTCCGTGTTGCTCATACCTGCCTACTTTGCCGCGAGCAAAATCCTGCAAGTGAGGTGAGCGTTTGCACTCGAAAGTACTGAGCCTCTCGTAGACCGCATCCCTAAGATCTGCGTACACGTCAGTTTCGAGCTCGGCGAGAGCTACGACGTCGTAGAGGACGGTCACGCCTTTCGGCTTGAGCGCCCACTCACGCGCATCTGAAGGGAGACGAGCGTACGATCGAGATCTTCACGGCGCGCCGGTCGCCTCGAAACGAAGCCCGGAGACGCCAGGGGTGCACTAGCCGAAGAACGGTCCAACTCGATCAATTGGTCGACACCAGATTCAGAGAGCACGTAGACACCACCGAGGGCTGTTGAAGCCATGTGAGGGCACTCCTTGCAGATAAGACCTTGTTACGCCAGAGGTCGGGTTTGGTCGCAATGAGCAAGTGTTTCACGGCCAGCTGCGGAGTGCGTCCCGGGCCGGTCAAATCCCCATACCAGGCTGACGCGCCCGTGAAGACTCCATGCTTTGGTCGGGTTTTGACCCCCACCCGGGGGGCGCAAACTGCCTTGTGTGGTTTCGACTGCGTCGAAACTCTACCATGCCCGCCAAACAGAGGTATGCTCGGATTCAGAGCTTGATCGCTGAGGACAGAGTGAAGGCTAATAAGAGACGAAATGGATCTGTCTCCTGAAGCAGAATGAACCCCCGAGATCTAAACCCGACGCGAACATTTCGGGCCAGACCTCGGGGGCTGGTCGTGCTAGTTGTCGTACAGGGCGAGGGCCTGCGACTGCTTACGGGTGATCTCTTTCGCCATGCGGCTCGGGTCGTACGAGTAGAAGACGCCGTTCTGGTTCACGACCGGCGCGATCGTCTTCGTGCTGCCAGCCCCGCCGCTCGAGCCGCCGTAGCCGGCTGCCACGTAGGACGGTCGGCTCCCGCCGAACACGCCGAGGCGCTTGCCGGCGTCAGCCCAGATGCCGATGTTGCGCCGCTCCTGCCCCGGCTTGCCGGAGATGTACGCTTCCCAGCGCGTCTCCGGCTCGGCGAACTTGTGGATCGAACCCGCCCGGCCGGCGTAAATGCCAGTCGGGAACCCGCCGTTCGCATAAGCGAAGATATTGCCATTAGCGGAGCCCGCCGAAGCACGTGCGTCCGAGAATGCGGCGCCGTTGGGCGAGTTGACGGTCGTCGTGATCGCGATGTTCCGATTCCGCGTGAGGTAGGCGATCTGCGCCTCGGCAGCGGCGACGCCGGAGAGCTCGACCGCCGTGGCAACGTCCTCAGGGATCAGGTGCAGGTTGTTGGCGTAGTTCTCGGCTGCCTGCCCGGTGATTCCGAATTGAGCGAGGGCGTCAATGAGAGCCGCCCTGCCCTGCTTGATGGCCTCCGTTGCCTGCTCCTGGCTTCCCGTCTGCTGCAGCGTGGCAGAGGCGGTGTTGAAGGCCGACTGAGCGATCGCGTCGAGCGCTGCCTGATTCTCGCGGCCCTCGGTAGTGCCGATGTCGAGCGAGGCGTTGAAGCCGTCGAGAGTCCCGTTCGCTTCCGCGTACGCATCGCGCTGCTTCTGCAGCGTCTCCACCTGAGCATCGATAGCGGCCTGGAACTCTCGAGCGGCAGCGTTCGCGTTGAGGGTGGTCGACCCGAAGTTGCTGATCGCGTCAGCCAGTGCCGAGATGTCGGTTTGCGCGTCCGTCGCGGCGCCGCTGAGAGCGCTCAGGGCGTCCTCGTTCTCCTTCGTCACCACTGCGGCATCTGCCTGCTCGCTCGTGAGCCCCGTCGTCGCGTTGGCGGCTCCCTGGGCCGAGGAGGTGTACTGCGGGAACAGGTCTCGCAGCTTCTGCAGGGCCTCCTTCGAGCCGTCCGTCTGCGCCTGCAGCTCTTTCCACGCCACCGCGGCCTGCTTTGTGTTGCCGGCCGCAACCAGCTGCGCCAAAGCCGCATCCATGTCCTTCACGCGGCGAGTGGTGTCGGCGGTGCCGTTGCCGAACAACTTCAAAACCGGCAAGTGATCGGCCAGGTCAGCGCCGAAGTCCTTGAAGTTGCGCGTCAGGTCGGAGAGCCCGCCGAGGTTGGTCAACTGTGACAGGCCGGACACACCGGACTCGATACCCGCGATGCGGATGTCGAACTGCTTCCGGATCGTGTCAGGCGTGGCGGAGACGGAGCTGAGGCTTTTCGCGAGCCCGTCGACCGTCGCGCGCACGCCGATCGCTTCCTGCCCCATCTGCACGAGATCGGAGGTGCTCCGAGCCGCCCAGTCAGCGACCGCGACCAGGGCCAACGCGCCGAACGCCTTGCCGACCATTCCGACCGCGGCGGCCGTCTTCGGAGCCTCCGTGCCGAGCGTCGTGAGGGCCGTTCGGAACGCGACGATCTTCGGGATCGCGACGAGCGCGGCGCCGCCAGTCAGGCCGAACGCTGTCACGAGGAGACCCATGCCCAGCGCGAGATCCTTGCTCGGGGTGCTCAGGTTCGTGAACGCCTGCACAATCCCAGTCGCCATCTGGACGATGGTCCGCAGTCCGCCGTCCGCAGACTCACCGATCCCGATCATCACCGAATCGAAGGCGCCGCCGAGCCCCTCGAGATCACCCATCAGGTTGTCGAGACGCTGCGCCGCCGTATCCGCGGCGTAGCCGGAGTCGTCTACCGCGTCGATCCACGTGCCGATACCCTCGGCACCGTTCTCGAAGACGACGGACGCGGCACGCACAGCGTCAGCTCCGAAGATGGTCTTCATCGCCGCGTTCTGCTGCTCGACAGACAGGCCGGAAAGGGAGTTCGCCAGGACACCAGCGAACTTCTCCATTCCGATGAAGTTGCCCTGAGCGTCATAAGCAGAAATGCCGAGCTCGTCCATCTTCTCTTTCGCCTCACCCGAAGTCGGGGTAAGCGCCTGAAGCATGGTCTTGAATGACGTACCGGCGTCGGAACCCGTCAGACCAGCAGCAGCGAAAGCGGCCAGGGTGCCGGTGGTCTCCTCGATGGTCAGGCCGGTCTGATCGGCTACCAGACCGCTCTGGTTCAGCGCAGCGCCGAGATCCTCGACGGAGCCCTGCGCCTTCCCAGCGCCTGCCGCCAGAAGGTCGGCGACGTGTGGGATATCGGAGCCGGCCAGGCCGAACTGCGTGAGTGCCGTCGCCGCGATCGTCGCCGCGTCCGCGACCTCGAGACCTCCCGCAGCCGCAAGATCCAGCGAACCGGACAGGCCACCCGCCAGGACGTCGGTCGTCGAGATCCCGGCCTTCGCCAGCTCTTCGATCGCGCCGCCGGCCTCAGTCGCCGAGTAGACGGTCGAGGCGCCCGCGTCCACAGCGGCCTGCCGCAGAAGATCCATGTTGCCCGCGGTCTCGTGCGTAGCAGCCTGCACGAACGACATCTGCTGGTCGAACTCGGCGAACTTTGTCACCGCCACGGCAATGCCAGCGCCCGCCGCAAGCCCCACCGCGGATATTCCGCGGCCGAGCTCGTCGAACTCGGCCCTGTTCTGCTGCGACTCGGCAGCGATACCGCGCGCGAAGTCGGTCGTCGCCGCGCGAGCTCGGGAGAGGTTCGCCATGAAGCCACTCACGTCCGCGAGCAGTGACACCCTTACAACTCTGTTTGAAGCCATCAGATCCTTTTCTCAATCTCCACAGGGGTACGAAAAGGCCCCACCAGAGAACCCGGTGGGGCCTGTCTTGCTTCGTGCTATTCAGTTGGTTCGTGAGCTGGTGCCTGGCGGCCGCTAGTCGCCTGCTGACGGCGCGAGAACGCGTTCTCAATCACACGTTCAGCGGCTCTAGCGAGTCGGCACTCGCTAGCACCGCACGACTGCTGACTCGCCTTCATCAGGGCCGTCTTTCCACAGAAGCGGCACTGACGAGCTAGCCGCGTCGGCCGCGCTCGTGGCTCATGCCCGGGTGGAAAGCGGCTTAGAGAGGCGGTGCGTGCCAGCCGCGAGCGCTCCCCCGGCGGCACCCCTTCCCATCGGGCGCGACCGCCTGATGCGGCGATGGCACAACGCGCGGCACGATCGAGCTCCAGTCGAGGCCGTCGGCAACCCGGCCCGCACCACGACGGCCGTCGGCCCACCTGCTGAGCCCGGGCGAACGCGGCCCCGCAGCGCGCGCAAAGCAACGTCTCAGTCATCGTCATTTCCCCCAATCGGCTCGATCGCGGACCCGAGAAAACGGGCCCGAAGCGCACGCAGGACGTAAGTTGCTATCCGGCGGTTTCCTTCGCTGCGAGAGAGCGGTCACCCCCACCCTCCTCCTCTGAGCCGCCGGCGCTCGGATCAACTGCTGGCGCTACGGCTGAGACAGCGTCACCTTTGATGACAGAGCCGGTCGACGTGCGGTGGTGTCGCTGAAGACCCTGCACGAATCCAAAGGCGCCGAGCGACCAGCCCAGCAGTAGTGCTGGGCTGGCAATCCACCACCACCATTCCTGCGCGTTGAGTAGCTGCACTGTGAGCCACCACGAGACACCGAGGAAGACGATCCCGAGCACGACTGAAGTCGCGTCACGTCGCTTCTCACCTCCAGTGGCCAGCGTGGTGACGTCCTTTCCGATGCGTTCGAGAAGTACCTTCCGCGCTGTCAGGGTGTCTGGCAGAGCGTTGTAGATCTCGATGTCGCGCAGGATGTCCGCTCGCGTGTTCCTCAGGAGGCGGGGTGCCTGGATCACGCCCGCCAGGATCACCCCGGCTGCGGCGATGATTGCTACCAAGATGTTCTCTGTCATGCCCCGGACCATAGGGCGCTCCGCGGGCCTGGGTTGTGCGACGCGCCCCTTCGTTACTGGGTCGGGATGTCGTTGCCGTCGGAGTCGATCTCGACGGCGTTGCCTGCGCTGATGAGGTGTCGGAGCGAGGACGCGGCGAGCTTGTGGCTCGTGAGGATGTCGCCGGCCGTGTGCCCGCCGCTGTCCTTCATCAGTCGCACGCGTACCTCGGGCTCGAGGGGCTGGTCTCGTCGATCGTGGCGAGCGAGGCCGTCCGCGTCGGTGGTGAAGTCCTCGCCTTTCACGATGGGATCGACGACCGCCTTGACGTACGAGGCGGCTCCGCGGATCGCGGAGATGCGGTTGCCGCCGTACACGATCTCGGTGTCGCCCCATTCGCCAGCGCCGCCACCTCGGACGGTGATGGGAACCCCGTCGATCTCGAGCCCGTCGCGCGGGACACCGAGCTTGTGCAGGCGCGCGGCCCACCCTCGCACCGCGGTGTTGCGTCCGTCGAAGGCGAGGAGTACCTGCTCGAGCGCGGTGTTCAGCCCGGCGATCGAGGCTGCTGCCTGCTCGGTGCTCAGCGCGGGGTCGGCCAGCATCTCGCTGATGGCGGCGCGAATGTCGGCTTCGGGTCCGCGTGCGCTGTCCTCCTGTTCCAGTGCTCGACGTGCGGCGCTGAGCCTGGCGGCGACGAGTGCGCGTTCGTCGTCGAAGCGGGCGAGGGAGGCTCCGTCGACGTTGCCGGCGAGCGCGGACTGCTCGAGGCTGATTCGCTGCCGGTCGAGCTGCTCGAGCTGGCGGGTCAGGTCGTCGTGCGCGGTCTGGACGGGGGTGGTGATCGTGAGCATGTGCGCCTCCTGGGCTAGTGGTTGAAGATTCGGGCGACCATCGAGTCGATGTCGGTCTCGGGTGGGTTGGCCTTCTCCGTCGTGTCGATCGCGCGCTGGTTGTCGGTCATCGATGTAGCGAGGGTCCGCCACTGCTCCTGTGCGAGCTCGAGGGCCGGCTGGCGGGCGCCGGTTGCGCCGATCTTCGCGATGACGAGGCCGGCCTGTTCGATCTCGTCGGCGTAGGTGGCGAGCGACTCCGAGGGCGGCAGGTCCGCGTTGCCGAGGATCTGCAAGTCGGTCGCGGTGATGGGTGATCCATTCGCGGCGGACTCGAGCAGGAAACGGACGGGATGGTTCTTGGGAAGGTGGGTCATGGGATCAGCTCTCTCGGTCGCCTCGAGGATGACGCGATCTTGGTGGGGAGAGAAAGGTTGCCGCCCCGGTGGTCCATCGGATCGGGCAGCCTGAGGGGGTAGGGGGTGGGCCTGTTCGTGCTTCCGGCGCTTGTGCGAGGCCACGAATGCAGACCCACCCCGTCATGTCACTGGGGTCAGTACTCGCCGTCCGCCCATGCCTGAACGGTGTGCCCGGTTACTCCGTCGACCTCACGCGGTGCCTGCGGTTCAGCGAAGGCGAACACGCTCGAGTCGATCGGCTCGGTGCTGATCTTCCAGAGCTCGTTGAGGTCGGCGTCGTCCTTGTCGTGGGCGTTGGCGTAGGTGTTGATGACGTCCACCTGCTGCCGTTCGTAGGCGACAGCGAGGAGCGCACGAACGAGGGTGGTGTCGCCGGAGATCTCCGCACGGCGCATGAGTTCGACGGCCTGACGCTCTCCCTCGCTGGTGGTGGGGTCGATGGCGCTGGCCCGATCGAGAGCGTCGCGGTAGCTGATGGCGTGGCTGGCGTCCGTGGTGTTGGGGATGCCGAAGAGCTTGCGTTCGAGTGCCTGCTTTTGGGTGGTGCGGGTGGCGTTGGTGTCGGCGGCGAGGGTCTCGATCTGCTTCTTGGCGTCGAGCCAGGCACGGGCGATCTGGTCGCGCTTCTCGATGGCGCTGATGCGGGTGTTCGCCCGGATGCTGTCGACGGTGGTGGTCATGGTTGCTCGGATGGCGCTGCTCTTCTCGTCGACGGGCGAGAGAGTCTGGGCGGGTGCGGGGTTCATTCGTGCTCCTGTTCAGGGCCGACTGGCGTTCCAGTCGGGTCGATCTGGATGTAGCCGGCGCCGCGGAGTGCGGCGACGACGTGTTCTGCGAGCTCGCCGAGGATGTCGCTGCGGGCGGATCTCTCGGCTTGGAGGCGCGCCTCATGTCGGCGGGCGAGGGTGCGCCACCGATCACGGTCAGCCGTCATCTCCTCTAACAGGTCAGTCACGAGTCCTCGGCAAGCTCGGTGACCTTCGTGCGCAGCTCCTTGTTCTCGCCGAGCAGCGACACGACTCTGTCGGCGAGTAGGAGCACGAGTCGCTGCCCCGCATCCCAGTCGCCGTAGTAGGTCTGGTCGAGCGCGAGGAGCGCGACGACTGCCGCCCTGTCGTTCGCCATCATCGCGAGGATGAGACGGCTCATACGGATCTCGTCTTCGTCTTCGATCGGCAAGCTAGGCCTCTTCCCTCTCGTGCTCGTGCTTGTGGTGGTGTTCGTACAGCTCGGGCTGGTGGAGCGCGATGCATCGATGAACGTCCGGAGAGACGGTCACTCCTTCGGGCATGACGAGGAGGAGGGCGTCGGGGGTTGTGGCGAAGTAGCCGCCGTGCGCGTAGATCTCCGCGAGTGCTACGGCGAGTGAGAGCGTCATGGCGTCTCCTGCTGATGACGAGGGGTTGGGAAGAGGCTCACGATCGCGGGCGGTCCGTCGAAGGCGTCAGCCAAGGTGTCGAAGGTGTCGGGCCTCAGGGTGGTGACACCTTTGACGCCTTCGGTGACACCTTCGTGGTCGAGTTGCCAGACCCAGCCGGCCCCGAACGCGGACTTCACGCTCTGGATCTTTGGGTTCCTGCAGCGTCTGCGGGCGTTCTTCATCTCGGATTCGTTGAAGCCAGCTCCTCGACCGGCCTTGATGACGTCGGCCGCGTTCGCCTCCTGCGCTTCGGTGCTCCGGATGTAGTCGAGGACGAAGGCCTGTGCAGCGTTTCGGTCGTCTTGCTCGTCCTCGCTCCCCCTGTTGATGACGTCGTGCACGGTCCTGTCGGTGACGCCGAGGTCGATTACACGAGCTACCTGAGTCAGCTCGCCGTCGTCGGTAGGGACGTCGACCGACTCGAGGCGGAACGCGAGGGACTCGCCCGCCGCGGCTGAGTAGTTCGACTTGTCCACTGAGACGATGCGATCACCGGTCTCCTCGTCCTCGGCGAACACGAGCACGGAGCGTGCTGCGTCTCGGAAGGCGG
This sequence comes from Rathayibacter sp. PhB179, assembly GCF_004345345.1. Taxonomy (NCBI): domain Bacteria; kingdom Bacillati; phylum Actinomycetota; class Actinomycetes; order Micrococcales; family Microbacteriaceae; genus Rathayibacter; species Rathayibacter sp. PhB179. Next base: position 141,924 of record NZ_SLVD01000010.1, read on the forward strand.
CGGAGCCCGTCAGCTTGTCGCTCACCGAGCCGGCTCCCTTGTTGAAGTGGCTAACGATCACGACGGCGGTGCGCGTCTCCTGCGCAACGGTCGCGAGGCGGTCCATTGCCGCGCGAACGTCCTCGCGCTTGTTGAGGTCGCCGGAGACGATTGAAGAGGCAGGGTCGAGCATCACTAGTCCGGCCTTCGTGACCTCGATCGCTTCGCGCAGTCGGTCGACATCGAGAGGCATGACCGGCGAGCTCGTGGAGGACTCGCCGCCTTCATAGGTTGTTCGGACCTCGAAGCGGTGGACTCGCTCGAGGTCGGCGCCCGCTGCGATGAGCCGGGGAACCATGACGGCACTCCAATCGTCTTCTGGCCCGACGATCAGGGCGTCGGTCGGCGTTCGGACGTCGCCGGTGAGCCGGCCGTGGGTGAGGTCTGCGATCCGAGCGAGGACCCAGGAGGACTTACCGGCGCCTCCCCTGCCGGCGCAGACGGTGAGGGTCGATAGCGGGATCAGGCCGGGGATGAGCCAGGGCTGACGTAGCGATTTGATGTGTGAGGCGCGCGTGAGGTGGAGGGTGCGGGCGGCTTCTGTCATGCGGCTTCCTCCTTTCGGGAGGGGAGTTCGGTGAGGTCGATGTGGCCGGACATGACGTCCTGCCAGTACTTCTCTGCGGCGCTGTCGATGCGGCGCAGCTGGTTCGCTCGGGAGTCGTAGGCGGCGCCGTAGTAGCGGTCGGCGTCGGCGTTCGCGTGGTCGACTTCGGCTTGGCGGGAGGCGCGGCCCTCCTCGTAGGCGAGGGTCCAGAAGCCCGCGAGACCGGGCGTGAGCTGCTGCAGCCCGATCTCGCCAGCGATGAGGCGCCAGAGCGTCTCCTCTAGTTGCGCGTCGACGGAATGCCCGATCAGTCGTCCGTCCGTGACGACGCCTCCTCCGTGCTGGCGAGGATCACGCGCGGCGAGAAAGCGTCGTGCTGGTCGAGGCCAACGACGCGGTAGTCGCCGATGTAGAGGAACTGCATCTGGCTGTCGGAGTCTTCGTCCTGCCAGGACCACCGGGTGCCGGGAGTCGTGAACTGGTCGGCGTGCGCGTCGAGGTCGATGTGAAGCGCGACGACGGCCTCGTACTCGGTGGCGACGAGCGAAACGATGGAGCCGATCCTGCCGACGACGTCCCGTGACACGTGCGAGGTGGGGATCGAGAACATCTCGCGGGCGTTCAGCGTGTCGGCCTGGCGAGAGGCTGTGGCGAGTGCGACCGAGGCGGCGAGGGCCTGGTCGCTGGTCAAGGCGCCCTGGAGGTTCGCTTCGACCTGCCAGGTGTTGGAGGGCAAATCGTGAACAGCGTTGATCTCGAGGGCGGAGTTCGGGCAGGGAAGCTCGAGCCAGCTGCGGGGATCGTCCGTGTCCTCATCGACGGTGACCGTGATGGCGGATGCGAGGAGGTCGGCGCGCTGATCAATGACGAGGTGGCGCCAGTCGGCCAGAGCGGTCGGCTTCTGCTTGACGGTGGTGGGCTGTAGAGTCATGGGACTAGTTCCTTCGGATTCGTGAGACTTTTCGGTGGGAGTACTGCCGGTCGGGCCTGCCAGGGCTTCGACCGGCTTTTTCGTGCGGGTCACGTGTTGGACCTGCGGCTCTTGACTTGGATGCGGCGCGACTTCCCGGAGCGCGTTGGTACCGATTCGCAGTTGATGAGTACGGCTTCGAGTAGCCCCGACTCGATCAGGTAGATGTCTCCGGTTGGACCGCTGATCTTGTAGTTGCCCGGGGTCAGGTTTTGGACAGCTCGATCACCTGTCGGGTCCCGGTAGGTCAGGGGGTTGAAGTCAGGCGCCCGAAGGTCGGCCTGAGGCGGAGCGAGGCGGCGGCTGTCTATGCCGGCACCGCCTGGCCTGTCTGCGTCCGTCGCGCGGACTCGATGTAGGCAGCGACGTCGGACTCCGCGTATCGAATGACGCGCGACGACATCCGCCGATATGCGGGCCCGGTTCCTCGGTAGCGCAGGTTCTTGAGCGAGCTGACCGTCAGGCCCGTGATCTCGCTCACTTCCTCGGGCGACATGAGCTTCTCCATAACAACCTCCGTGGTCTGTGTCTTGGTGGCACATTCTGTGTCCTGATGGAGAACCTACGCCGCGACTGGCGATGTGTCAACGGGAGCGATATTGTGTCTGTATGACATCACGAGCTTCCACGGGACTAGGCGAGCGCCTTGCGCACTACCGACGAGCGAATGGGCTCTCCGCAGCGCAGCTCGCGTCCAGAACGAACGGAGAGCTCTCGCGGGCCGTGATTGCGAACATCGAGAGCGGAAGGCGCTCAGACATCACCGTCGACCAGATGCTTGCGCTTGCCTGGGCTCTCGGAATTCCGCCGGCCGCCCTCGTCCTCCCCCTCGACGATCCGCTCGGCTGGGTGCGCATGCCTGGGTACGAGGAAAGCGAAGTGCCCACGATTCAGGCGATCTGGTGGTTCAACGGGTCGAACGCGTTCTCGGACATCCGGGGAGCGTCGCAGGCGTCGGTGATCGCGCGGTCGAGACTTCGCACTGCAGAAGAGCTTGCCTTCTCGGAGGCGTTCTTCCGACGACGCACAAGCCAGAACGCTGAAGCTGACGTCATCGAGGAAGCGCGCATCGCCTTCGAGAAAGCGAGGGCTGAGGCTGTCGCGCTGGGCATGAAGGTGCCCGACGCGCTCTAATGGCCACGATCGAGCCTTACGTCACCGCTAGCGGGAAGCGCTACCGAGTTCGCTACCGCAAGCCTGATCGCTCCCAGACAGACAAGCGTGGCTTCAGAACGAAGCGCGACGCCGAACTCTTCCTGGCCTCAGTCGAAGTGTCGAAGGCTCGAGGAGAGTACGTCGATCCGACGATGAGCCGGATCACGATCGGGGAGCTTGGAGGAGGGTGGCTCGCCTCACGGACGCACCTGAAGCCCTCTTCGCTACGGCCAGTCGAGATCGCGTGGCGCCTCTATGTGGAGCCGCGATGGGGGCGCACGCCGGCCCATGCCGTGCAGCACTCAGACGTGCAGAGCTGGGTTTCCGCGATGACAACTGGCGACGAGAAGACCGGCACGACGGCCAAGAGCGCAACGACCGTTCTGCGCGCCTACGGCGTCCTTGCCGCGATCCTCGATGCGGCAGTCAAAGACCGTCGCATCCTCTCTAACCCAGCGCGAGGTATCGACCTGCCACGGAAGACCGGGAAGCGGCGCGTCTACCTCTCTCACCAGCAGGTGCACACCCTCGCTGAGGCGGCCGGCAAGAACGGCACCTTGGTGGAGTTCCTCGCCTACACCGGCCTGCGCTGGGGAGAGGCCACTGGACTTCGCGTGGGCGACGTGGACCGCAAGCGCCGACGAGTGCAGGTGCGCGAGAACGCGGTGAGTGTTGGCGGGCGAATCATCGTCGGCACACCAAAGTCGCACGAGGCCAGGTCGGTGCCGTTCCCGCCTTTCCTAGACGAGCCGATGCGCTCGCTGACGGAGGGACGTGACCCGACGAGCATCCTCTTCGGGGACGGTGTCAGCTATGTCAGGACGCCCGATGGGCGCCGCGGCTGGTTCGTTTCGGGGCTCCGCAAGATCCAGGCCGCTGATCCGCACTTCCCCACGATCACGCTGCACGGACTCAGACACACCGCCGCGTCTCTGGCGATCTCTTCGGGGGCCAACGTGAAGGCTGTGCAGCGGATGCTCGGGCACGCATCGGCAGCGATGACGCTCGACACCTACGCTGACCTGTTCGACGACGACCTGGACGCCGTGGCCGTCGCAATGGATTACGCCCGGTCGCGCGCAGTTGTGGGCAAATAGTGGGCAAGAGCTACTCACGGCAAAGCGAAAGGCCCCCTACTTCCGCAGTATGACTGGGATGTAGGGGGCCTTCTCGTGGCGGTACCGGTGGGATTTGAACCCACGGTGGACGCAAGCCCACACATGTTTTCGAGACATGCTCCTTCGGCCGCTCGGACACGGTACCGAGGACGAGTGTACGCGAGGCTCCGGAATCCCGCCAATCGGCGCGGGAACCGCGGCCGAGCGCGGGCGTGCGGCCGGCGCCGAGGCGTCAGGCGGGCTCGGGCAGGAGGAAGGCGAGCACCCGGTCCCACTCGGAGACGGCGAGGAGATGGCCTCGGCCGGGCACGACCTCGAGGCGCGAGTCGGGCAGGCGGGCGGCGTACCACTCGCCGTGCTGGCGGCCGACGGTCGCGTCCTCGCCGCCGTAGAGGAGGAGCGCCGGGGCGTCGACCGTCTCGACCGCGAAGCCCCACTCCTGGAGGGTGTAGCCGACGATGTCCGCGGCCTGGCCGAGATTGCCCTGGGTGACGGCGCGCTCGAGCATCACCAGGAGCCGCTCGCGGACGCCCGGCGCCTCGAGCACGTCCTCGTCAGCGGCGTCCCCTCCGAGCACGCCGAGCAGCGACTCGGGGGTGGGTGACGGACCGAACGCCGTGTCGAGCGCGGCGGCGAGGGAGCGGACGGCCTCGTCCACCGGCAGCTCGCGCAGGTGCTCGAGCATCGCCCGGTTCTGCTCGCCGACCCACGGCACGGCGTCATCGGGCGCGGGAGTGCCGAGGACGGCGACGCGCCCGACCAGGCCCGGGTAGTTGGCCGAGAGGGCGAGGGCGACGCGGCCGCCCGCCGACCAGCCGGCCGCGGTGACGGAGGCGATGCCCGCGGTGGCCAGGTACTCGGCGATGTCGGCGGCGGCCTGCTCCGGGCTCGCCCCGGCGCCGGCGCCGGCGGGATCGACGTCGGTCAGCAGCTCCGAGGCGCCGTAGCCGGGGCGGTCGAACGAGACCAGCCGCACGCCGTGGCGGGCGGTGGCCGCGGGGTCGGGATCCAGTCCGGCGGCGCCGGGCGCGGGGTGCGCGAGCACGACGACGTGCTCGGCGTCCTCCGGGCCCGACCAGACGACTCCGAGCGCGCGGCCGGACTTGAGGGTGTGCACCGTCGAGGTCATGGGCCCAGTCTCCCGCAGACGACCGACACCGCCCGTGCGCCGCTCTGGTGCCGCCGGGACTCCTCCCCACCGGGACGTCCGCCCGGCTGTCCACCGACCGGGCGCGGCGCGTTCGCATGTCGGCGGTGCCCGCTATTGTCGAAGACACGTTCGAAGGAGCGCTCCGATGTCGGAGGCCGGCCGTAGCGTCGCCGGTGCTCCCTCGCTCTACCTCTGCCCCGCACTCCCCCGGCCCGGAAGGACCCCATGGCCTCCTCGAAGACGCGCACCGCCGCCTACCGCTGCTCCGAGTGCGGCTGGACGACCGCGAAGTGGGTCGGCCGCTGCGGCGAGTGCCAGCAGTGGGGCTCCGTGATCGAGAGCACCGAGCGCACCGGCCTCGTCCGCGCGGTCGCGGCCGTCGCCCCCACGGCGGCGCGGCTCGCCAAGCCGATCACGCAGATCGAGACCACCTCCGCGGCGCACCGCCCCACGGGCGTCGGCGAGCTCGACCGGGTGCTCGGCGGCGGCATCGTCAACGGCGCCGTCGTCCTCCTCTCCGGCGAGCCCGGCGTCGGCAAGTCGACGCTGCTGCTCGAGGTCGCCTCGCGCGCCGCCGCCGAGGGCCAGCGCGTCCTCTACGTCAGTGCGGAGGAGTCCGCCGCCCAGGTGCGGATGCGGGCCGAGCGCACCGGCGCCATGCACGACAGCCTCTTCCTCGCCGCCGAGACCGACCTCGCCACCGTCCTCGGCCAGATCGACGAGGTCCGCCCGGACCTCCTCATCGTCGACTCGGTGCAGACCGTCGCGAGCGACACCGTGGACGGCCTCCCCGGCGGCCCGAGCCAGGTCCGCGAGGTCGCCGCGACGCTGATCCGCGTCTGCAAGGAGCGCGCGCTGCCCCTCGTGCTCGTCGGCCACGTCACCAAGGACGGCTCGATCGCCGGCCCGCGCCTGCTCGAGCACCTCGTCGACGTCGTCTGCCACTTCGAGGGCGACCGCCAGACGGCGCTGCGCTTCGTCCGCTCGCTCAAGAACCGCTTCGGCCCGACCGACGAGGTCGGCTGCTTCGAGATGACCGCCGAGGGCATCGCCGAGATCCCCGACCCCAGCGGCCTCTTCCTCAGCCGCACCCGCTTCCCCACCCCGGGCATCTGCGTCACGGTCGCGATGGAGGGGCGCCGCGCCCTGCCCGTCGAGATCCAGGCCCTCGTCATCGCGAACGACGGCGACCACCCGCGCCGGGTGACCAACGGCGTGGACGCCTCCCGCGTCGCGATGATCCTCGCGGTGCTCGAGCGCCAGGCGGGCATCCCGCTCCGCCGCTGCGACGTCTACGTCTCGACCGTCGGCGGCGTGAAGCTGATGGAGCCGGCCGCCGACCTCGCCATCGCCGTCGCGATCGCCTCGGCCCACGCCTACACGCCGCTGCGCCCCGGCATCGCGGCCTTCGGCGAGATCAGCCTCTCCGGCGACATCCGTCCGGCATCCGGCGCGAAGCAGCGCGCCAACGAGGCCACCCGGCTCGGCCACCCCTCCCACCTGGATTCCAGCGCCTTCACCCTCTCGAGCGCGATCACCCACGCCCTCGTGCCGGTGCCCACCCGCATCCCCGTCGGCTGACGGCCCCCGCGCCGGACCGCCGCCCTAGGCTGACGCCGTGAGCAGCGACACCGAGCGGGCCGGCACCGACCAGGACCGTCCCGCCACGGACGGAGACTCCGCCCCCGCCTCCGCACCGGCGGTCCGCCGCCGCCGCTTCCCGATCCCCGCGCTGCTCGACCAGGCCTTCTTCGTCCTCGGCGGCGTCGCGGCGACGCTGCTGGCCGTCGTCCTCGTCACCGACGGCGTCCGCTCCGGCTGGGCCCAGATCGGCTTCTACGTCGCCGTCTGGGTCCTGGTCGCGTACCTCGTGCTGCCGCGGCTGCACCGGATCCTCACCCGGCTCTACGTGCCCGACTACTTCATCGGCCGCGCGCGCACCAGCGACGGCCTGCTCGGCGACCCGGTCAACCTCGCCTTCCAGGGCAGCGACGCGCAGCTGGTCCACGCGATGACCTCCTCCGGCTGGACCCGCGCCGACGAGGTCACGGTGCGCAGCAGCCGGCGGATCATCACCGCCACGCTCACCCGCCGCAGCTACCACCGCGCCCCCGTCTCGCCGCTCTTCGTGTTCGGGCGGCAGCAGGACGTCGCGTTCCAGCAGGAGGTCGCCGGCAACCCGGGCAAGCGCCACCACGTGCGCTTCTGGCGCTGCCCCGAGAACTGGTTCCTGCCCGGCGGATTTCCCGTCGAGTGGGTCGCCGCCGGCACCTTCGACCGCAGCGTCGGACTGTCGCTCTTCACGCTCCAGGTCACGCACAAGATCTCCCCCGACACCGACCAGGAGCGCGACCACATCGTGGCGAGCCTCCGCGAGCACCACCCCGAGGCGACGGTCGACGTCATCCAGGACTTCTCCACCGGCTACCACTCCCGCAACGGCGGCGGCGACTCCATCGTCACCGACGGCGACCTGCCGGTCGTCGACCTCCGCGCGATCCCCCTGCCGTCCGGGGCCGCCGGGCGCGACGCGATCGCCCCCGTCGCCGCCACCGAGCTCGCCGGTGCACTCGGCACCTCGTCCGCGACGGTCCTCCGCCGGCCCGTCACCACGCACGTCGGCGCCCTGATGCTCGTCGCCCGAGGCCTCGCGTACGCGCTCCAGGCCGTGCTGCTGCTCGCCGGCGCCGCCTCGCTCGACGACCTGACCTGGCTCGACGGCGGCACCGCCACCGCGGGCGGCTCCACACTCGACGAGGCCTCGACCCGGCCGATCGCCGCCGCCCTCCTCGGGGCGGCGACGCTCCTCTGGCTGCTCCTCGGCGCGCTCGTGCTCCGCGGCTCCGGGACGGCCCGCCTGCTCGCCCTCTCCTCCAGTCTGCTCAGCACGATCACCGCCTTCGCCGCGGTGCTCCAGGGCGGCGCGGCGATCAGCCTGCAGACCAACCTCGGCAGCGTCGCCTTCGACATCCTCGTGCTGCTCGCCCTCTCGAGCCGCAGCTCCCGCGACTACGCGGCCGCGAAGAGCCGGCTCCGCGCCGGGAGCAGATCGAGACGGGCTGCTCGCGGCCGGACGGGCTAGACCCCGCCGCCTCCGCCGCCGCCCCCGCCACCGCCGGAGCTGCCGCCACCACCGGCGCCGCCGCTCGACGAGCTCGACGAGGAGCCGACGAAGCTCGACGCGGTCGAGGAGAACGAGGAGATGCTCCCCGCGAACGCCGCGGCGTGGAATCCCGTCGACCCCGAGTACCAGACCGGGCTCTCGCCCGTCTGCTCGTAGGCGGTCGCGAGCGCCGCCGACCACTCCTTCTCCAGCCCGAGGAGCACCGCCCACGGCAGCAGCCGCTCGGTCACCTCGACGACCTCGACCGGACCGACGCTGCGCCGGTCGGCACCGCGGGGCGACTGCAGCATCGCGAACCGGTCCGCCTCCGCCAGCCGCAGGTACAGCTCGAGACCCTTCAGGTGGTCGCGCAGCTCCGCGCCGGCCGCGGTCAGCGGCACCTTCGCGAGCAGGACGCAGACCAGCGCCCCCACGACCAGCGCCGAGAGGAGCAGCACGATCGGCAGAGCCCCGCCGAGCGCCGCCCCGAGCAGGAGCGCCCCGGACAGCACGACGCCGACGACGGCGACCACCGCGAGCACGATCAGCAGCACGGAGCCGCGCACCGTCCCGGAGCGCCGCAGTCCCTCCTCCACGACCCGCGCGGACATCACCGTCTGGAAGGACGACACCGCCTTCCCGAACTCCTTGTCCTTCCCGCTCAGATCACGGACGGCCCCCGGCGTGGGCGACGCTCCGAACGCGATGTCGAAGAACTCCCGGTCGACGGGAGGGACGACCCGTGGTCGGCCGGCCCGTCGCGGCGCGGCCGTCGCCGGATCGAGCACGCGGAGCAGGAAGCCCGGCTTCCTCCCCGAGTCCTTCTCCTCGACCCGGACCAGCCCGCGGACCGCCGCGTCGAGCAGCGCCGCGGCCGGTGCGCGCGACGACCGCCCGCGCAGCGCCGCGGAGAGGAAGAGCCCCTGCGCGGGCGGCTCGTACTCGGCGATCACCGTCGGGCGCCCCGGAGCATCGCGCAGCACGGTCGCACGCCGACGGATCGCCGCGACGAGCACGCCGAGCAGCACGAGCATCGACGCCAGCTGCGCCCAGGCCCAGCCCGAGGCGAAGTAGCCGTCGTCGCGCGGCGTGAAGGTCCCCGGCGCGAAGCCGACCGCGACCGTCACGTTCTCGTACGCCGCCAGGTCGGTCCCGCTCGCGGTCACCACGGCGCCGTCGCGGCCGATCGAGCAACCGTCGGTGGAGCCGGCCGAGCCGCGGTAGCAGGACGCGGTCCCGGTCGCCGCCTCGGCCAGGCCGCCGGTGAGCCGGATCCGGACGTCGTAGCGGTCGAAGGGCTGCCGCCACTGCGTGCCGTTCGCGTCCCAGTAGAACTCGTCCTCGCCGCTGCTCGTGCCGGAGCCGGGCAGCGTCACGTCGTGCTGGGTGTAGGTGAAGACGTAGGTCTGGCTGCCGCTGACGAAGCCGTCCGCGGCACTCGTCACGAGGAGGATCCCGTCCTCGGTCTCGGTGTCGACGGGCCGAGCCCGTCCCGTCTCGTCCGTCACCGACACCAGGTCGACGCCGGTCGGGTAGCCCTGGTACTCGAGCGGGATCGCCCGCTGCATCCCGCGGTTCTGGTCCTCGGGGAACTCCGCGACGAACGTCTCGACCGTCGTCAGCGTCGAGCGCCCCTCGGCGTCGCGGCCGAGGTCGTAGTCGACGGCGTAGCGGGAGAAGCGGAAGTCGTCGACGCCGCGTGCTGGTCCGCCGACGGCAGCGGCGCCGATGGCGGCGGCGCCGACGGCAGCGGCGGCGACCGGCTCACCCACGTGGACCGCCCGCAGTGGCCCGGCCGCCGCCGTGGGCGCCCCCGCCAGCGCGGCCGCGAGCAGCATCCCCGCCGCTCCCGCGGACAGCCCGGGTCCGCGCGCTCCGGAGCCCCGCCCCCTCGGCGTGATCGCGGACAGGAGCCGGCGGAGCGTCCTCATCATGTCCGTGAGCGTACGCGCGCGTGTTCCGCGCCACCTCCCCCTGAAGGGCGACAGGCGGGACGGACTACTGCAGCAGGAACTGCGTCGTCGACCCCGACGGGATCCCCGCGACCGAGACCGACAGGTTGTACGCCGCGCCGCCCCCCTCGACAGCCTCGCGCCCGCCGGAGCAGGTGTCCGGCGAGGAGCGGGTGCGGTCCCAGGTGATCGAGCTGCCCGTCACCGAGGTGCCGGCCGGGAGCAGGATCTCCAGGGACGACGCACCCGTCTGGCAGTCGGTCGAGGTCCAGACCGGGTCGGACCCGCTGGTGATCGTGAAGACCTGTCCGCTCGTCCCGGCGTCGATCACGCAGTCGGTGCTCGAGATGTTCGCGAGCGACAGCGAGAGCTGCGGCGCCTCGTCCGGCCCGTAGCTCGTCGCGTCGGTGACGGCCGTGACCGCGACGGTGTCGGCGGTGCAGGCGGCGGCGTCGGCGGGCGGCGAGCCCTCCGGCGCCGTCGAGGGGTAGAGCGTCGGCAGCGACGCGGCCGTCGGGCTCGCGCTCTCAGCGGCTCCGCGCGCGCCCGCCCACGGCTGCAGCGAGACCAGCACGGCGATCCCGGCGATGATCACCAGGAGCGCGAGGATCAGGCCGGCCCTGCGCCGCCGGTAGACCCGGGAGGGCAGGCGGCGGGGAGGCGGAGTCACCGACACAGGCTACGACGCGCGAGCGCTCAGAGCGTCTTGAGCATGCGGGTGTTGCCGAGCGTGTTCGGCTTCACCCGGGCGAGGTCGAGGAACTCGGCGACGCCCTCGTCGGGAGAGCGCAGCAGCTCGGCGTACACCTCGGGGTCGACGACCTTCTCGCCGATCGGCGCGTAGCCGTGGCGCTCGAAGAAGCCGACCTCGAAGGTCAGGCAGAACAGGCGCTTGAGCCCGAGCTCCCGCGCGTCGTTCTCCAGGCGCTCCAGGATGTGGTGGCCGACGCCTCGGCCGAGCCAGTCCTTCGCGACGGCGAGCGTGCGGACCTCCGCGATGTCGTCCCACATCACGTGCAGCGCGCCGCAGCCGATGGCGGTGCCGTCGCCGGACTCCGCGATCCGGAACTCCTGCACGGCGCCGTAGAGCACCACGCGGTCCTTGCCGAGGAGGATGCGCTCGTTGACGAGCGGCTCGCTGAGCTCCTGGATGAAGGGGACGTCGCTCGTGCGCGCGCGGCGCACCGGGTACTTCCAATCGGCCATCCGACAAGCGTACGGCCGAACGACGACGAGCCCGTCCCTCCGCGAGGAGGAACGGGCTCGCTGTCGTGCTGTGCGGGTGCTACGCCATCAGGTCGGGCGTCGCCGGGCCGGCGGTCGCCGCTCCCGCCGTCGCACCGGCGCTGATCGAGATCAGGCGCGGCGTCGTCGTGAAGACGAACTTGCCCTCCGCGAAGTCCACGTGCACGTGGTCTCCGGCACCGAGCTGGCCGTGCAGGATCTGCTCGGACAGCTGGTCCTCGATCTCGCGCTGGATCGCGCGGCGCAGCGGGCGGGCGCCGAGGGCCGGGTCGAACCCGACCTCGATCAGCCGCTCCTTGGCCGACTGCGTCAGCTCCACCGTCATGTCGCGGTCGAGCAGGCGGTCGCCGAGGCGGCCGATGAACAGGTCGACGATCTGGAGCAGCTCGGGCTTCGACAGCTGCGGGAAGACGATGACGTCGTCCACGCGGTTGAGGAACTCGGGCTTGAAGTGCTTCTTCAGCTCCTCGTTGACCTTGCCGCGCATGCGGTCGTAGCCGGTGGCGTTCTCGCCCTCGATCTGGAACCCGACGGGACCACCGGCGATGTCACGCGCACCGAGGTTGGTGGTCATGATGATGACGGTGTTCTTGAAGTCGACGACGCGCCCCTGGCCGTCGGTCAGACGACCCTCCTCGAGGATCTGGAGGAGCGAGTTGAAGATGTCGGGGTGGGCCTTCTCGATCTCGTCGAAGAGGACCACGCTGAAGGGCTTCCGGCGGACCTTCTCGGTGAGCTGGCCGCCCTCCTCGAAGCCGACGAACCCGGGAGGGGCGCCGAACAGCCGCGAGACGGTGTGCTTCTCGCCGTACTCCGACATGTCGAGCGAGATCATCGCGTTCTCGTCGTCGAAGAGGAACTCGGCGAGCGCCTTGGCGAGCTCGGTCTTTCCGACGCCCGTGGGGCCGGCGAAGATGAACGATCCCGAGGGGCGCTTCGGGTCCTTGAGGCCGGCGCGGGTGCGGCGGATGGTCCGCGAGAGGGCCGCGATGGCCTCCTCCTGGCCGATGACGCGCTGGTGCAGCGCCTTCTCCATGAAGACGAGCCGCGAGGACTCCTCCTCGGTCAGCTTGAAGACCGGGATGCCGGTCGCCTGCGCGAGGACCTCGGCGATCAGGCCCTCGTCGACGACGCCGGTCGCCTTGACGTCGCCCGACTTCCACTTCTTCTCCAGGCGCAGGCGCTCACCGAGCAGCTGCTTCTCCTCGTCGCGGAGCGACGCGGCCTTCTCGAAGTCCTGATCCTCGATCGCGGCCTCCTTCGCGGTGCGGACGACGGCGATCTTGTCGTCGAACTCGCGCAGCTCCGGCGGGGCCGAGAGGATCGAGAGGCGCAGGCGGGCGCCGGCCTCGTCGATCAGGTCGATGGCCTTGTCGGGGAGGAAGCGGTCGCTGATGTAGCGGTCCGCGAGGTTGGCGGCCGAGACGATGGCACCGTCGGTGATGGACACCTTGTGGTGCGCCTCGTAGCGGTCGCGCAGGCCCTTGAGGATGTTGATGGTGTGGGGCAGCGACGGCTCCGCGACCTGGATCGGCTGGAAGCGGCGCTCGAGCGCGGCGTCCTTCTCGAAGTGCTTGCGGTACTCGTCGAGCGTGGTCGCGCCGATGGTCTGCAGCTCGCCGCGGGCGAGCAGCGGCTTGAGGATCGAGGCGGCGTCGATCGCGCCCTCCGCGGCCCCTGCGCCGACGAGGGTGTGGATCTCGTCGATGAAGGTGATGATGTCGCCGCGGGTGCGGATCTCCTTCGTCACCTTCTTGAGGCGCTCCTCGAAGTCACCGCGGTAGCGGGAACCGGCGATGAGCGAGCCGAGGTCGAGCGTGTAGAGCTGCTTGTCCTTGAGCGTCTCGGGCACGTCGCCGCGCACGATCGCCTGGGCGAGGCCCTCGACGACGGCGGTCTTGCCGACGCCGGGCTCGCCGATCAGGACGGGGTTGTTCTTGGAGCGGCGGGAGAGGATCTGCATGACCCGCTCGATCTCCTTCTCGCGCCCGATGACCGGGTCGAGCTTGTTGTCGCGCGCCGCCTGCGTGAGGTTGCGTCCGAACTGGTCGAGGATCTGCGAGCCGCCCTGAGGCTGCTGCTGCTCACCGCCCACGGCGACCTGCTCCTTGCCCTGGTAGCCCGAGAGGAGCTGGATGACCTGCTGGCGCACCCGGTTGAGGTCGGCGCCCAGCTTGACGAGCACCTGTGCGGCGACGCCCTCGCCCTCGCGGATGAGGCCGAGCAGGATGTGCTCGGTCCCGATGTAGTTGTGGCCGAGCTGCAGCGCTTCGCGCAGGGACAGCTCGAGGACCTTCTTCGCACGCGGCGTGAAGGGGATGTGGCCGGTGGGCTGCTGCTGCCCCTGGCCGATGATGTCCTGGACCTGCTCGCGCACCGCGTCGAGCGAGATGCCGAGGGATTCGAGCGCCTTGGCGGCCACTCCCTCGCCCTCGTGGATCAGGCCGAGCAGGATGTGCTCGGTCCCGATGTAGTTGTGATTGAGCATCTTGGCCTCTTCTTGGGCCAGGACGACGACGCGCCGTGCGCGATCGGTGAATCTCTCGAACATGCTGTCACTCCCTACAGAACCCGCAGGGGTGGGCTCCGATAGCTCGACTGTAGCCAGCGCTCCCCCCGGTCGGACCCCCTGTTCGCCCTGGGCGTGAGGACCGATTTCTATGCACAGACATAGACTTCCGCTATGAGCAATCTGGAGGAGCATCCGGACGAGCACGCGGTCGCGTCCGAGCCGGTCGCCGCGTCTCCCGTCGAGATCCTCGAGGCGCGACTCGTGCCGCTCGGCGGAGCCCGCGCCATCGAGGTGCGGCGCACCCTCCCCCAGCGCTCGCGCTCCACGATCGGCGCCTGGTGCTTCGCGGACCACTACGGTCCGGTGCACCTCGGCGAGGAGACGGGGATGGACGTCCCGCCGCACCCGCACACCGGACTGCAGACGGTCAGCTGGCTCTTCGAGGGCGAGATCGACCACCGCGACAGCGTCGGGAGCCACCAGCTGGTGCGCCCGGGCGAGCTCAATCTGATGACCGCCGGGCGCGGCATCTCGCACTCCGAGGTCTCCACCGGCGCCGAGCCCGTTCTGCACGGCGTGCAGCTCTGGGTGGCGCTGCCCGAGGAGGCGCGCCTGGGCGAGCCGTTCTTCGAGCACCACCGCGGCGTGCGGGTGGAGCTGCCCGGTGCGACGGCGCAGGTCTTCGTCGGCGAGCTGCTCGGCGCCTCCGTGCCCGCGAGCGTGTTCACCCCGCTCGTCGCCGCGCAGCTCGACCTCGAGCCGGGCGCCCGCGTCGAGATCCCGCTCGAGACCGCGTGGGAGCACGGAGTGCTGGTCGACGCCGGCCCGCTCGAGGTGGACGGCGTCGACGTCCCCCGCTCCGACCTCGCCTACCTCGCGCGGGGTCGCGACGTGCTGGTGCTGACGGCCGGGGACGCGGGCGCCCGGGTCGTGCTGATCGGCGGCGAGCCGTTCCCGGACCAGCTGGTGATGTGGTGGAACTTCGTCGGCCGCAGCCACGACGACGTCGCCGCCGCGCGCGAGCGCTGGCAGAGCGACGTCATCGCGGGCGGTGACGCGGACGGGCCGTTCGGCAGGGTCACGGGTTACCCCGGCCGGGCACTGCCGGCGCCGACCCTGCCGACCGTCCGGCTGAAGCCGCGCCGACGCGCCTGAGCGCGCCGGCGCCGGTCCGGCTCAGGAGGACCGGCTCAGGAGGCTCCGGCCGCCTTCTCCTTCTCCTTCGCCGCGCGCTTCTCCGCCGCCTCGCGGTCGGTCGCCTCGGCGGTCTCGCGGAACGCGCGGCGCGGATCCTGCAGTGCGCTCATCGGCGACAGGTCGCGGCGCGAGACCGCGTCGACGACCCAGCCGGCGATGATGCGCCACTTGCGGTCGAGGGTCGGCACGGCCGCCCCGTGGTACGCCCGGTGCGCGAGCCAGGCGGGCACTCCGCGGAGCTTCACGCCCTTGATGACCCCCGCGCCCTTGCCGATCCCGTACTCGGCGACCGTGCCGACGGACACGTGCCGGTACTCCTCGACCGGGCCGCCGGTGATGTCGGCGATGATGTTGCGCGCCAGCAGCTTGGCCTGGCGGACGGCGTTCTGGGCGTTCGGCGGGTAGTACGCGGGCTGCTTCGCGGCGGTGAGGTCGGGAACCTGCGCGCCGTCGCCGGCCGCCCAGGCCGAGCCGACGGGCTCGCCGTCCTCGGTGATCACCCGGAGGCGCGCGTCGGCCATCACGTGGCCCTTCGGCCCGCGCGGCGCATCGGTCGCGTCGAGGATCGGGTTGGGCTTCACGCCCGCGGTCCAGACGATCGTCGCAGCGGGGATCCGCTCGCCGCTGGAGAGCTCGACCACGCCGTCCTCGCAGGAGGGCATCGTCGTCTTCAGGTGCACGTGCACGCCGCGCTCGCGGAGGTGGTCGAGCGTCCAGACCGAGAGCTCCGGGCCGACCTCGGGCGCGACGCGGTCGAGCGCCTCGACGAGGTGCCAGGTGACGTCGCCCATCGAGAGCGACGGCTGCGCGGCGAGGGTGCGGCGGCTGAGGTCGAGCAGCTCGCTGAGCGCCTCGACCCCGGTGTAGCCGCCGCCGACGAAGACGAAGGTGAGCAGGCGCCGGCGCTCGGTCGGATCGGTGGTCAGCGCGGCCTTCGCGATGTTCTCGATGACGCGGTCGCGCAGGTGCGCCGCCTCCTCGACCGTCTTGAAGCCGATGGCGTGCTCGGCGAGACCGGGCGTCGGGAAGGTGCGGGTCACCGCGCCGAGCGCGAAGACGACGTGGTCGAAGGGCAGCGTGCGGCTGGTGCCGTCCATCGCCGCGACGGTGGCCGAGCGCTCGGCCAGGCTGACTCCGGTGATCGCGCCGCGGACGATGCGGGTGCGCTTCAGCGCCTGCACCAGCGGGACCGTGACGTGGCGCGGCTGGACGTGCCCGCCGGCCACCTCGGGGAGGAGCGGCTGGTAGGTCATGTAGGGGTTCGGCTCGACGACGGTGACGTCGATCGGCGTCGCTCCGCGGAGCTTCTCGAGGCCCCAGGCCGTGTAGAGGCCGACGTAGCCGCCGCCGAGGATGAGGATGCGCGTCGTTCTGCTCGCCGCCATGACGTTCCCTTCTGAAGTGCCGGCCCCGGAAGGACCGACGGCCCACCGTGCTGAGGACGCTCCGACGCTACGCCGGGCGCCTCGGGCAGCACAGGGCCTTGCGCGAGTCGCCGTCACCCGCAAGCGACGAGGGCGGGCGAGGACGGGCGGCACAGCGCACGAGGGCCGGCTCAGCCCGCGGCGAGGTCCTCCCCGTTCAGACGGCGGCGGTACTCGCTCGGGGACAGTCCCGTCTCGGTCGCGATCGCGCGCCGCAGCCGCTCGGGCGACGAGAAGCCGGAGCGCCGCGCGATGTCGCTGAGCGGGAGGATGCTCGACTCCGGCGTGCCGACCAGCCGCAGGGCGTTCTCGGTGCGGACGTCGGAGATGAGCCTGCGCAGGGTCGAGCCGCGCTCGTCGGCCACCGCGCGCTGCAGCGTGCGCAGGCTGACCCGGCAGCGCCGCGCCACCGTGCTCGGGTCGAGCGTCGGGTCGCTGTAGTCGGCCTGGATGACCTGCAGGGCGGCCTCGACCATCTCGTGCAGACCGAGGCGCTCGCGCGAGCCCTCCTCCCGCTCCGAGCCGAGCAGCCGGGCGAGGCGCAGGACGGTGCCCTCGAGGTACTCGGCCTGCACCGGGTTCTCGGGGTCGAGCTCGGCGAGGAACGCCCGCAGCATCGTCCGCGCGGTGTTCGTCGTCGAGGTGGCGGGGACGAGCCGCACCGGATCGGCGCGGCGGCGCTCGGAGACGCCGTTGTCGGCGCAGAGCACGAGGAAGCGGGCCGGACGGGACGTGCGGACGACGACCGGATCCTCCGAGGAGAGGGCGAGCCCGCCCTCCTCGACCTCGAGCAGGCCGGACGACGTGTCGACGGCGAGGACGCCGTCCATCGGCAGGAGGAAGACCGAGGAGCCGTCGACGGCGCTCGCTCCGGGCCAGCGGACGGCGAACGGCGTCGAGACGACGTGGACCACGCGGACGCGCTCGGTCGCGGCGATGGCGAGGTCCATCCGGAAGCCGGACGACGTCGGCACGGAGACGTCCACCGTGCGGCGCAGTGCCACGGCGCCCGCTGAGCCCCGGAGCCGCACGGCGCGGGCTCCGGCACTCAGCGGGACGCAGAGCGGATTCAGATGGGAGGGACGAGGGATCACGAGGGCGACTCCGATCGAAGAGGAGCGGACGTCGAGGAACGTTCGCCTTCGGAGCGTAACAAGAAGTGAGAGAGTCTCGCCATTCCTGAGCGAAGCTCGAGCCTCCCCTATTGGAGGGCCGAGGTGAGCCGCGCCAGATTGTCGAGGATCGTCGAGCGCAGCGGCTGCTGGCGCCACTCGCGCAGTGTCAGCTCGCGGGAGTGCTCCCGGTAGTCCTGCTGCACCTCGCGCAGGTCCTCGACGAAGTCGGAGCCGCGCACCATCAGCGACACCTCGAGGTTGAGCGTGAAGGAGCGCATGTCCATGTTGCTCGAGCCGATCACGGCGACGTCGTCGTCGATGGTGAAGTGCTTCGCGTGCAGGATCGTGGGCTTGCGGTACATCCAGATCCGCACGCCGGCGGTGAGCAGCGTCTCGTAGTAGGAGCGCTGCGCGTGGTAGACGACGGCCTGGTCGCCGATCTCGGAGACGAAGAGCTCGACGTGCACGCCGCGGCGGGTCGCGGTCGTGATCGCGTAGAGCATCGCCTCGTCGGGGACGAAGTAGGGGCTCGTGATGATGATCGACTTCTGCGCCGAGTAGAGCAGCGCGAGGAAGAGCCGGAGGTTGTTCTCGCCGTCGAAGCCCGGACCGCTCGGCACCACCTGGCAGTCGATGGTGTCGCGCTGCTGCAGCGCCTCCATCGGCTCGGACTCGCGCAGGAGCAGCTCGTCCGTCTCGCTGTACCAGTCGGTGATGAAGATCGCGTTGATGCCCTGCACCACCGGGCCCTCGAGGCGCACCATCAGGTCGTGCCAGTGCAGGCCGCGGCGGATGTTGCCGCGCTTGTTGTAGCTCGAGTCGACGACGTTCTGCGAGCCCATGAACGCCGCGTTGCCGTCCACGATCAGCAGCTTGCGGTGGTTGCGGAGGTCCGGGCGCTGGTACTGGCCGAGCCACGGGCGGACGGGGAGCATGTAGGACCAGCGCGCACCGGCCCGCTCCAGCGCCCTCAGGCGGCGGTGCGTCCCGGTGTAGTAGCCGGGGACGCGGATCGACGCGATGTGGTCCAGCAGGATCCGCACCGTCACGCCGCGGGCGACGGCGCGGTCGAGCGCGTCGAAGAACGGGGCCGTCGTCGCGTCGGCGGCGAGGATGTAGAACTCGCAGTGCACGTAGCGGCGGGCGCGGTCGATCTCGTCGGCCATCGCGCGGATGGTCTGCTCGTAGCCGCCCTGCAGGCGGGCGTCGTTGCCGCCGACGAGGGGCATCGCGCCGAGGTTGCGGTTGAGGGTGACGACGGACTCGAGCCAGAGCGGCCAGGGGTGGTCGCGGGCGACCCGGTCGATGCCCTCGGTCGACTCGAGGATGAAGCGGTTGATCTCCTCCTGCTTGCGCCGGCGCTTGCGCGGCAGCCGGTAGCTGCCGATGAAGAGGAAGAGCAGGATGCCGACGTAGGGGATCAGGAAGATCGCCATCAGCCAGGCGAGGCCGGTCGTCGGGCGGCGGTTGCGCGGGACGACGATGACCGCGATCACGCGGACGACGAGCTCCACGACGATCGCGCCGACCGCGAGGACCAGCGACCAGTCGGGAGTGTTCACGCGGGCTCTACGCCGCGTCGCGCGGGGGCAGACCGCGGCGGGCCCGCTCCTGCGCCTCGATGCGGTCGTAGGCGCGGCGCTCGTTGCGGTCCGAGCGGATCAGCGCGCGCATGATGAACCAGAAGAGGAGTCCGATGGTGACGGTCGGCACGAGTGCCCACAGTCCTTGATTCCACAGCTCCCAGTCCATGGGGGCGATCCTACCCGGCCCGGCCGGGAGCGGGCCCGGAGCGGCCGCTCAGCGAACGGGCCGGACGGACCGGACCCCCGGCGGCCCGGTGCGGCTCAGCTGCTCTCGATCGACTGGTTGAGGGCCGACGCGTCGGCGTTCAGCCCCTCGAGCTCGGCGCGCAGGCCGTCGTAGATCGCGACGTCGGTGTCGATCGCGGCCCGGGTGGCGTCGATCGCCTCGCCCCGCGCGAGCAGGTCGGCGCGCTCGGCGTCGAAGGCGGCGTCCGAGGCGAAGTCGCCGCTGTCCGCCCGGGCGTTGAAGGAGTCGATCTCGGCGTTCAGCGCGTCGTACTCGGCGTTGTTGGCGTCGATGCGCGCGGTGAGGTCCGCGTACATCGCGTCGATGCGGGCGACCAGCTCGGTGATGCGGTCCTCGAGGTCGGTGAAGACCGCCTCGTACTGGGCGTTCAGGCCGACCACGACCGATCGGTCGGCGAAGTACTCGGCGTAGTGCGCCTCGAGCGCGGGCGGCAGGTCGGCGACCTCGGTGCCGAGGATCGAGTGCAGCTCGTTGACGCGCTCGCCGAGGCCACCGGTGCGGTAGAGCTCCAGGCGCTCGGCGATCGGGCCGTCCTGCGGCAGGGCGGCGTAGGCCGCCTCGAGCTGCGCACCGACCTCGGCCTGCTCGGCGGCGTCCATCCGGACCCACGCGGCGTGCAGCATCTCGTGCGCGGCGGTCACGTCGCGGATCCCGTCGAGGTCGGGGTTCTCGACGTCCGAGATGTAGATGTCGCTGCCGGTGTAGCAGCCGAGCACGATCTCGTCCGAGGCGCCGTAGCCGCAGAGCGCGTTGAAGCCGGCCGTCGGCTCGACCGAGGGGTTCGAGGCGTAGTAGAGGGCGCGGCCGCGAGTGGACATCGCGGTGCGGTCCGCGAAACCGGTGATCGTGCCGTCGGGGGTGAACGACTCCGCCGCCCGCTGATCCGCCAGCGCACGGCCGACATCGGCGGAGTCGACGAGCACCGAGCCGGCGACCGCCGCGCCCACGCCGAACTGCGCGAGGGTGAGGACGCCGGCGACGACCGTCGCGACGATGCTGGATGCCCTGACCACGCCTCGAACCTACTTGACCAGCGGGAAGAGGATGGTCTCGCGGATCCCGAGACCGGTGACGGCCATCAGCAGCCGGTCGATGCCCATGCCCATGCCGCCGGTCGGGGGCATGCCGTGCTCGAGCGCGCGGAGGAAGTCCTCGTCGAGGCGCATCGCCTCGTCGTCGCCGGCCGCGGCCTGGAGCGCCTGCTCGACGAAGCGCTCGCGCTGGACGACCGGGTCGATCAGCTCGGAGTAGCCGGTGGCCAGCTCGAAGCCGCGGACGTAGAGGTCCCACTTCTCCACGACGCCCGGGACGCTGCGGTGCGCGCGCACCAGCGGCGAGGTGTCGACCGGGAAGTCCATCACGAAGGTGGGCCGGACGAGGTCGCCCTTGACGAAGTGCTCCCAGAGCTCCTCGACGTACTTGCCGTGGGTGGGCACGTGCACCTCGACGCCCTCGCGCGCGGCGAGCGTCTCGAGCTCGACCAGCGGGGTCTGCGGGGTGATCGCGATGCCGGCGGCCTGCGAGAGGCTCTCGTACATCGAGAGGCGGTCCCACTCGCCGCCGAGGTCGTACTCGGTGCCGTCGGCCCAGGTGACCACGTGCGAGCCGGCCACGGCGAGCGCCGCGTTCTGAATCAGCTCCTGGGTGAGGTCGGCGATGCTCGAGTAGTCGCCGTAGGCCTGGTAGGCCTCGAGCATCGCGAACTCGGGCGAGTGCGTCGAATCGGCACCCTCGTTGCGGAAGTTGCGGTTGATCTCGAAGACGCGCTCGATGCCGCCGACGACGGCGCGCTTGAGGTAGAGCTCCGGCGCGATGCGGAGGTAGAGCTCGGTGTCGAAGGCGTTCGAGTGCGTGGCGAAGGGGCGGGCCGAGGCGCCGCCGTGCATCACCTGCAGCATCGGGGTCTCGACCTCGAGGAAGCCGTGGTCGACGAAGGTCTTCCGGAGGGACGCGTTCACGGTCGAGCGGGCGATCACGGTCTCGCGGGCCTGCGGCCGCACGATCAGGTCGAGGTAGCGCTGGCGCATCCTGGTCTCGTCGCCGAGCTCGTTGTGCAGGTTCGGCAGGGGGAGGATCGCCTTGGCCGCGATGCTCCACTCCGACACCCAGACGGAGAGCTCGCCGCGCTTGCTGGAGAGCACCTCGCCGGCGACGAAGAGGTGGTCGCCGAGGTCGACGAGCTCCTTCCAGCTCGCCAGCGACTCCTCGCCGACGTCGCCGAGCGAGACCATCGCCTGGATCCGCGAGCCGTCGCCGGCCTGCAGCGTCGCGAAGCAGAGCTTGCCGGTGTTGCGCTGGAAGACGACACGGCCGGCGAGGCCGACCCGCTCGCCGGTCTTGACGTCGGGCTCGATGCCCTCGTGGCGCGCGCGCACCGCGGCGATGGTGTCGGTGACCGCGACGGACACCGGGTAGGCACCGCCGCCGAGGTCGTCGCCGGCCAGCTCGATCAGGCGCTCGCGCTTGGCCAGGCGCACGGCCTTCTGCTCGGAGGCCTCCTCGGGCGTGGGCTCGGACGGGGGCACGGGGGCGCCGGGAGTGTCGACCATGTCAGAACGCGGGTGCTTTCGGTTGGAGGCGGCGGGCGCGATCAGGCGAGCAGGATCGGGCCGTTGTCGAGGAGCCGGGTGGAGCCGACGACCGCGGCGACGAGCACGAGGGCCGGGCCGCGGTGGTCGTCGTCGACCGGCAGGAGCGTCGCCGGGTTCGCGACGACGAGGTAGTCCAGCTTAACCAGCGGCTCGCCCATCGAGGCGGACTGCGCGGCCGCGATCACGGCGTCGATGCCGCGGTCGGCGGCGGAGGCGGCGGCCTCGAGCAGCAGCGGGATCGTCCGGGCGGCCCGGCGCTCGCGGGCGTCGAGGTAGCGGTTGCGGCTGGAGAGCGCGAGGCCGTCCTCCTCACGGACGGTGTCCACGCCCTCGATCGCGACGGGCAGATCGAGGTCGCGCACCATCCGGCGGACGAGGAAGAGCTGCTGCGCGTCCTTCTGCCCGAACATCGCGACGTCCGGCTGGACGATGTGCAGGAGCTTCGAGACGACGGTCAGCATGCCGTCGAAGTGGCCGGGGCGCGAGCGGCCCTCGTACAGCGAGCCGACCTTCCCGGCGACGACGCGGGTGGAGGAGGGGCCGTCCGGGTACATCTCGGCGACGCTCGGCGCGAAGACGTGGGCGACGCCGCGCTCCTCGAGCAGGGCGACGTCGGCCGCCAGGTCGCGCGGGTAGCGGTCGAGGTCCTCGTCCGGGCCGAACTGCAGCGGATTCACGAAGATCGAGACGACGACGACGTCCGCGATCTCCCGCGCCCGGTCGACGAGCGCGAGGTGCCCGTCGTGCAGCGCGCCCATCGTCGGCACGAGGGCGATCCGCGCCCCGGCGCGCCGCGCCTCCTGAAGGGTCTCCCGGAGCTCGCCGATGCGTTCGATGGTGCTGATCACCCGAGAACCCTACCGGCGAGGCGGAGTCCGGTGATCGAGGAGCCCGCGCCACGGGCACCCTCCATGCCGATCGAGTAGCCCGCGCAGCGGGCACCCTTCTTGCTGATCGAGTAGCCCGCGCAGCGGGCGTATCGAGATCCACCAGCGTCAGAGCAGAGGTCTGCAGGACCGATGTCCTGGCGACGCCGGGTCTCGATACGCGCCTCCGGCGCTACTCGACCAGCATGAGGGGGGCGCTTGCAGCGCTGCTCGAGTACCCCGCGCAGCGGGCGCCTTTCATGCTGATCGAGTAGCCCGCGCACCGGGCGTATCGAGATCCACCACCGTCAGAGCAGAGGCCTGCAGACCCGCACTGCTGATGACGGCGGGTCTCGATACGCGCCTCCGGCGCTACTCGACCAGCATGGGGCGCGCCTCCGGCGCTCCTCCGTCGGCGGGGCGGCGTCAGCCGGCCGCGCGGATGGGGCGCGCCTGCGGCGCTCCTCGGCCGGCGGGGCGGCGTCAGCCGGCCGCGCGGATGGGGCGCGCCTGCGGCGCTCCTCGGCCGGCGGGGCGGCGTCAGCCGCCCGCCGGCACGGAGGGCGGCGTCAGCCGGCCGCGCGGCGGAGGGCGTCGTCGACGGAGGAGCGGACGAGGCTGGAGAGGAAGAAGCCGGGCTTGTCGACGCCGATGCCGGCGAGGAGGCCGGCGGCCTGCTCGACGATGGCGGTAGAGAACGTGGTCGCGGTCGAGACGGCCTCGGCGTAGGCGGGGCGGTCCGCCTCCGCGACGGTGACCGGCTCGCCGCCCATCTCGACGACGAGGGCCTGCGCGATCGGCAGCACCGGGCCGGGCGCGGTCACGGCGAAGTACGTCTCCGCCAGGCGCGCCAGGTCGAGGCTGGTCCCGGTGAACGTCATCGCCGGGTGCACGGCGAGCGGGATGACGCCCGAGGCCAGGGCGGGCGCCAGCACGCCGAAGCCGTGCTCCGCCGCGGTGTGCAGCACGAGCTGCCCGGGCTGCCAGGCGCCGGTCGCGGCGAGGCCGGCCACCAGCGCCGCGATCTCGGCGCCGGGGACGGCGATGATCACCAGCTCGCTCCGCTCGACGAGATCGGGGATCGCGAGCACCGGAGCGCCGGGCAGCAGGGCGTCGACGCGCTCGCGGCCGGTGTCGCTCGTCGTGGCGACGCCGACCACGGCGTGCCCGGCGTTGGCGAGCGCGGCACCGAGCACCGGGCCGACGGGTCCGGCGCCGATGATCCCGACGCCGAGGCGTCCGTCGCGGCGGGCGTCAGGCATACGGGTCCCCCTCGGGTGCGGCCCACGCGTCGCGGGGCATCGGAGCGGCGGCGGCGCGCCGCCCCCAGTGGTGGCTGGCGTCGCGCTCGGCCGCGGCGGTCCCGGCGCGGCCCACCCTCTCGAAGAAGGCGACGCCGTCGGCGACGCTCATCACCGGCACCAGCGGCGTGACCGGGCCGGCGACCGTGTGCACGCGCGCCGAGGCCAGCCCGAGCATCCGCTGCAGCGGCCCCTGCTGCACGCCGACGCTCTGCATCCGGGCGAGCGGGACGACCGTGACGCGGCGCCAGACGGCTCCGCTGCGCAGGACCACGACGTCCTCCGCCAGCCGGAAGCCGGTGCGCCGCCAGGAGAACGGCCGCAGCAGCATCGCCGAGCGCGGCGCGCTGGTGAAGCCGGGGGCGTCGCGGCGCCGGAGCGCGTCGCCGACCGGGGTCGCCTCGGCGCCCTCGTCGTCGCCGGGCAGCAGCAGCGCGAGCACGCGCTCGACGGCGGCGAGGTCGCCGACCGGGAGGATCGTGGTGTTCGGCTCGCCGTTCGCACCGCGGGACGCCGCGTGGCCGGCCCGGTCGATCTTCACCTGCCACCAGCCGAACGGCCGCCAGAGCAGCGGCTGGGTGATCTCCACCGCGTGGATCCGGCCGGGCGGCAGGGTGTCGCTGCTGGTCGAGAGCACGCCGTAGCCGACGCGCACGCCGTCCGGCGTCGCGGCGATCGAGTAGCGCAGCGAGCGGACGAACTGGCGGATGTAGTAGCTGCCGGAGCCGATCAGGCCGGGCAGGATCGCGATCAGCACGTAGGGCGAGCCGTAGACCGAGGTGAGCACGACGGCCACGATCGCCACCACCAGGAAGACGGTGAAGCCGCTGAACACCAGGGAGCCGAGCAGCCGCCCGGGCGGGATAGAGACGACCGACTCGGGCGGAGCCTGCTCCTCCGGCTCGGCGAACTCCTCCAGCCGGCGCGCCAGGAAGCCGCCGGCCGGCGCCTCCCCCGCGACCGCCTCCCGCTCGCGCACCCCCGACGCCAGCCGCAGGATGTCGCGCCGCAGCGCGTCGACCAGCCGCGAGCCGAGGTAGGAGAGCTGCACGTTCGCGTCCTGCCCGGCGACGCTGACCTCGAGCTTGGCCGCGCCGAAGAGCCGGGCGAACAGCGGGCGCTGCACGGCGATGCCCTGGATGCGGTCGAGCCGCGCTCGCCGGTTGGTGCGGAACAGCACTCCCGAGCGCACCTCGACGATCTCGTCCGTTATGCGGAAGGTGTGCATCCGCCAGGACAGCCAGAAGGCGAACACGGCGACCGCGAGACCGGCCGCCACGGCGAGCAGCGCCCAGCCGATCAGCCCGCGATCGATCAGGGCGTCGACCGGGTCGCCGCTCTCGTAATCGCCCGGGCCGGGGAGGAAGAGCTCGAGCAGGCGCTCGCGGAGGTTCGTGATCAGGATGCCGAGGACCACCAGCAGGCCGATCCCGCCCTTGAGCACGGGCGTCGCGGGGTGCAGGCGGTGCCACTCGCCGTCGGCGAGGTCGGTCTCGATGCCGCGGACGGCCGCAGGAGCCTCGTTCACAGGCCGGCCCGGCGCGACTCCGCCAGTTCGACGAGCCGATCGCGCAGCTCCTCCGCGTCGCCGTCGACGAGCCCGGGGATGCTGACACCGGTCGCCGCGGCGGCGGTCACGAAGCGCAGGTCGGCCAGGCCGAGGGCGCGGGCGAGCGGCCCGCGGTTGACGTCGATCAGCTGCATGCGGCCGTAGGGCACCGAGACGAAGCGCTGGAACATGATGCCGCGGCGGAAGAGCAGGTCGTCCTCGCGCAGCCGGTAGCCGTACGCGCGAGCGCGTCGAGGCGCCACGATCAGGAGCGTGACGGCGAGGATCGCCGCCGCGAGGACGAGGATCCAGGCCCAGTCGACGCCGATCAGCAGCAGGAAGGACGGCACGGCGAGGAGCACCACGCTGGAGACGACGGCCGAGACGACCTCGACGGCCACGTACTTCGGCGAGACGCGCCGCCACGGACCGGCGAGGTCGAGGCGGCCACCGGTCGCGCGCTCGGGACCGGCGGAGTCGAGCCCGACGCCCTCCGGGTGGACCGCGTCACGCCCCGGCTGACTCGCGTCAGGCTCCGGCAGAACCGCGTCCCGCACGGGCCGGACCGACTCGCGCTCCTGCTCGAGCGCCGCCTCGCGGCTCCGCGCCTCACGCCGGCTCAGCGGCTCCGGGCTCAGCGGCTCCGGGCTCAGTGGCTCCGGAACGGCCGCGGGGGTCGCCTCCTGGTCGTCGGCCATGATGACGTCCTCCCTGCCTGCGTCCGAGCGGGCGTCGGCGTCAGGCGTGGTTCACCTCGCCGACAGCGGGGTCGTCGTCGTCGGTCGGCGGGATGGTGCACAGGTGCTCGGCGACCAGACCGGCCACCAGCAGGACGATCGCGCCGACGATGGCGGCCACGTCCTGCCACACGGAGCCTAGCGAAGGCACCACCGGCCGGCTCAGCAGGTAGACGAGCACCCCGCCGGAGGCCCCGAGGAGCAGGGCGCCGACGAGACTCGACGCCTTGGCCAGCACGACGACGCGCATCGCGCGGAACGGATCGAGGGGGCGGCGGAGCGTCCCCTTGGTCGCGCGGTGGATCGGGATCGCGAAGCCGATCACGAGCGCCGCGACCACCACGAGCGTCAGCGGGACGGTGAGCGGCGGGATCAGCACCGGGCGCCCCGCGGAGGCGATGGCCAGGTCGATCAGGAAGCCGGCGACGGCGCCGACGAGGGCCAGGCCGAGCAGGGAGCTGATGCGGGTGCGCTTCACGGAGTGCTGCTCTCGGGGTCGGTGCGGCCGGGGGCGGGGGCGGTCTCGGAGGTTCGCGGGCGCCGCCACGCTATCGCCTCGGGCCGATCGGTCACCCGGTCCGTCGCGCGGGCGCGCAGCTCGGCGATCGGGCCGCGCCCCGCCAGGACGGCGTGCGGCTCCACGTCGAGCCACGGCTCGAGCACGAAGGCGCGCTCGCCGGCGCGGGGGTGCGGGAGCGTGAGGTACGCGTCGTCGCGGACGACCCCGCCGACCGCGATCAGGTCGATGTCGAGCGTGCGGTCACCCCAGCGCTCCTCGCCGTCGCCGCGGATCCGCCCGCCGGCGCTCTCGATCGCGGCGGTCGCGGCGAGCAGGTCGTCGGGCTCGAGGGTCGTCGAGCCGATCACGACCGCGTTGAAGTAGGCGGGCGCGTCCTCGTCGGCGCCGTCGAGCTTCCAGGCCGGCGACTCGACCACCTTCGAGACCGCGTCGAGGCGGAGCCCGGGCGTCGTCGCGAGCGCACGCACGGCGGCCTCGAGGTGCGCGAGCCGGTCGCCCAGGTTGCTGCCGAGGGCGAGGACGACGCGGCGCTCGGGCAGCAGCCGCTGCTGCCGCGGCCTCACGGGCGGACCCGGGTGATCTGCACCGCGACGTCGTCGAACGGCAGTGGGATGGGCGCGTCGGGCTTGTGCACGGTGATCCGCACCACCTCGGCGGCGGCGAAGCTCAGCGCGACCGCGGCCAGGCGCTCCGCGACGGTCTCGATCAGGTCGACCGGGTCGCGGGTGACGGCGTCGGCGAGGGCGATCGCCAGCTCCCCGTAGTGCACCGTCTCGGCCAGCGCGTCGCCGCTCGCCGCCGGAGCGAGGTCGAGCCAGACCGTGGCGTCGATGACGAAGTCCTGGCCGTCCTCGCGCTCGAAGTCGAAGACGCCGTGGTGCGCGCGCACCCGCAGGCCCGTCAGGGTGATCGAGTCGCGCAGCGCGAGCGCGGCGGCGTCGAGCGTCGGCGGAGTGGCGGCGGAGCGGGCGGGGTCGGTCACGGGAGCTCCTCCTGGAGGCGGGCGCCGAGCGCGAGGGCGCGGGCGCTCGAGCGGACGTCGTGCACCCGGACGCCCCAGGCGCCGCGGTCGACGGCGGCGAGGCTCAGCAGCGCCGTCACGTCGTCGCGCTCCGCCGCGGTCGAGCCGGCCGGCGCGAAGGGCGCGAGGAAGCGCTTGCGGGAGTGGCCGACCAGCACGGGCAGGCCCAGCGAGACGATCGCATCGAGGTGCGCGAGCAGCGCCCAGTCGTGGCCGCCGTCCTTCGCGAAGCCGAGTCCGGGGTCGAGGATCAGGTGCTCGTCGCGGATGCCCGCCGCGCGAGCGGCGTCCACGCGGCGCTCCAGCTCGGAGCGCACCTCGGCGACCACGTCGGCGTAGGAGGCGAGCTCCGTCATCCCGGCGCTGTGACCGCGCCAGTGCATGGCGATGTAGACCGCGCCTCGCTCCGCGACGAGCGGCAGCATCGCCGGGTCGGCGAGCCCGCCGGAGACGTCGTTGACGACGACCGCGCCCGCGTCCAGGGCGGCCTCCGCCGTCGCGGCGCTCATGGTGTCGATGCTGACCCGGACACCCTCGGCCGCGAGCGCGCGGACGACGGGCAGCACCCGCCCCTGCTCAGCAGCGGCGTCGACGCGCGCGGCGCCGGGCCGGGTCGACTCCCCGCCGACGTCGACGAGGTCGGCGCCGAAGGACGCGGGGCCGTCGCCGATGGGGCGGGTCATCCCGAGTCCGTGCTCGACCGCGTCGTCGACGGACAGCCAGCGACCGCCGTCGCTGAAGGAGTCGGGGGTGACGTTGAGGATCCCGAGGAGCGCGGCGCGGTGGCCGGGTGCGAGATCGGTGACGGCGAGGCCCACGTCAGGCCTCCCGGGCGGCGCCGATCAGCGCGATGATCTCGGCGCGCGCGGCGGGGTCGGCGAGGGTGCCGCGGGCGGCGACGGTGACGGTCGAGCTGGCCCTCTGGCGCGCGCCGCGCAGCCGGACGCAGCCGTGCTCGGCGTCGACGACGACCAGGACGCCCTCGGGCGAGAGGCCGGCGTCGAGGACGTCCGCGATCTGCTCGGTGAGCCGCTCCTGCAGCTGCGGCCTGGACGCGACGGTCTCGACGACCCGCGGGAGCTTGCCGAGGCCGACGACCCGCTCGCCCGCGCGGTAGGCGATGTGCGCGACGCCGGCGAAGGGCAGCAGGTGGTGCTCGCAGACGGAGCGGAAGGCCAGGTCGCGGACGACGACCGTCTGGGTCGCCGGCGGCTGCTCCCCCTCCTCGACGACCGCGAAGGTCTCGGCGAGGTGCGAGGCCGGGTCGAGGTCGAACTCGCCGAAGAACTCCTCGTAGGAGTCGGCGAAGCGCTGCGGGGTCGTCGAGAGCCCCTCGCGGCCCGGGTCCTCCCCGATGGCCGCGAGGAGCTCGGCGACGGCGGCCTCGATGCGCACCCTGTCGACCGGCACGGTGCTGCTACGCCGTCGTCGGGCGCGGGTTGATCAGCGGCGGCCGCTGCGGGGCAGCGGGCTCGGAGCTCTCCGAGACGACCGCGCCGTCGGTGGCGCCGGCGTCGATCGGCGCCTTGGCGGGCGGCATGGCGATCGGCGGGAGGTCGGAGAGCGGGCGCTTGTCGCTCGAGAGCCACTGCGGGCGCTCGTCGATCTTGCGGACGTCCTTGAAGATCTCGGCCAGCTGGTCGTGATCGAGGGTCTCCTTCTCGAGGAGGTCGGCGGCGAGGCGGTCGAGGATGTCGCGGTTGGCGTTGATGACCTGCCAGGCCTCGTCGTGCGCCTGCTCGATCAGCTGCCGGGTCTCGAGGTCGACGCGCTCGGCGACCTGCTCGGAGTAGTCGCGCTGGTGGCCCATGTCGCGGCCGAGGAACATCTCGCCCGAGGAGGAGCCGAGCTTCACCGCGCCCACGTTCGAGGACATGCCGAACTCGGTGACCATCTTGCGGGCGATCGAGGTCGCCTTCTCGATGTCGTTCGAGGCGCCGGTGGTCGGGTCGTGGAAGACGATCTCCTCCGCGACACGGCCGCCCATCGCGTAGGCGAGCTGGTCGAGCAGCTCGTTGCGGGTGGTCGAGTACTTGTCCTCGAGCGGCAGGACCATCGTGTAGCCGAGGGCTCGGCCGCGCGGGAGGATCGTGACCTTCGTGACGGGGTCGGTGTGGCGCATCGCCGCGGCGGCCAGGGCGTGGCCGCCCTCGTGGTACGCCGTGATCAGCTTCTCCTTGTCCCGCATGACGCGGGTGCGGCGCTGCGGACCGGCGATGACGCGGTCGATCGCCTCGTCGAGCGCGCGGTTGTCGATCAGCTGCGCGTTGGAGCGGGCCGTGAGCAGCGCGGCCTCGTTGAGGACGTTCGCGAGGTCGGCGCCGGTGAAGCCCGGCGTCTTGCGGGCGACGACCTCGAGGTCGACACCGCCGGCGAGCGGCTTGCCGCGGCCGTGCACCTCGAGGATCTTCTTGCGGCCGAGCATGTCGGGGGCGTCGACGCCGATCTGGCGGTCGAAGCGGCCCGGGCGCAGCAGCGCGGGGTCGAGGATGTCGGGGCGGTTGGTCGCCGCGATCAGGATGACGTTGGTCTTGACGTCGAAGCCGTCCATCTCGACCAGGAGCTGGTTGAGGGTCTGCTCGCGCTCGTCGTGCCCGCCGCCCATGCCGGCGCCGCGGTGGCGGCCGACGGCGTCGATCTCGTCGACGAAGATGATGGCCGGCGAGTTCTCCTTGGCCTGCTGGAACAGATCGCGGACGCGGCTCGCACCGACGCCGACGAACATCTCGACGAAGTCGGAGCCGGAGATCGAGTAGAAGGGGACGCCCGCCTCACCCGCGACGGCGCGGGCCAGCAGGGTCTTGCCGGTGCCGGGAGGGCCGTAGAGCAGGACGCCCTTCGGGATCCGTGCGCCGACGGCCTGGAACTTGGCCGGCTCCTTGAGGAACTCCTTGATCTCGTGCAACTCCTCGATCGCCTCGTCGGCGCCGGCGACGTCGCCGAACGTGACCTTGGGCGACTCCTTCGAGACCAGCTTCGCCTTCGACTTGCCGAACTGCATGACGCGGTTGCCGCCGCCCTGCATGCCCGAGAGCATCAGCCAGAAGAACGCGCCGATCAGGAGGATCGGGAGGAGGAAGCCGAGAGCGGAGAGGAACCAGTTGGTCTGCGGGACCTCGTCGTCGTAGCCGTCGGACGGAGCAGCGGTGGTGACCGCGTCCACGACCTCGGCGCCGCGCGGTGCCACGTAGTAGAACTGCACCTGCTTGCCGTTGTCGCCGTCGTCCTGCGCGAGGGTCAGGTCGACGCGCTGCTCGCCGTCGACGATCTTCGCGGAGTCGACCTTGCCGTCGGAGAGGAGCTGGAGCCCCTCCTGCGTGCTGATCTGCCGGAAGCCCGACATCGTGATCAGCGAGGAGCCGATCCAGACCGCCACGATCGCGAGGACGACGTAGAGAATGGGACCCCGGAAGATGCGCTTGACGTTCATGAATGTTGCGGGCGCAGGCCCGGCACCTTTCTGACGAGGAAATGTGAGTGTCAGGCTACCTCCCGCTCTCTGAGCGCGCGCCACGCGTTCGCCCTGGGCGGAGGAAGCGCGGGCTGGGCGCGGGGCGGCGGCTGTTCGGCGCGCGGGACCGACTCCGGCACGCTGCCTCCATGCTGATCGAGTAGCCCGCGCAGCGGGGTTCATGCTGATCGAGTAGCCCGCGCAGCGGGCGTATCGAGATCCACCAGCGTCAGAAGACGAGTCTGCAGACCCGTCGTGCTGATGACGGCGGGTCTCGATACGCCGCTGCGCGGCTACTCGACCAGCATGCTGGGCGCCACCGCCGCAGGCGTCCTCCGGTCACGCCGTCGACCAGCATGCTGGGCCGCT
This sequence comes from Rathayibacter sp. PhB179, assembly GCF_004345345.1. NCBI lineage: Bacteria > Bacillati > Actinomycetota > Actinomycetes > Micrococcales > Microbacteriaceae > Rathayibacter > Rathayibacter sp. PhB179. The sequence continues at coordinate 173,689 of NZ_SLVD01000010.1, forward strand.
CCGGTCACGCCGTCTCGAGGAGGGGCTCCGGGTCGCGCAGCGCCGGCGTCAGGCCGCGGCGGCGGCGGGCGGCGGCCAGCACGGTGACGGCGAGGGCGCCGAGCAGCCAGAGCGAGAGCACCAGCACGGCGTTCGCGACGCCGATGCTGCCGCCGGCGATCAGGGAGCGGAACGCCTCGACCGTGTAGGTCAGCGGCAGCACCCCGTGCACGGCCTGGAAGAAGGCGGGCGCCGTCTCGATCGGATAGGTGCCGCCCGCCGAGGAGAGCTGGAGCACGATCAGCAGCAGCGCGAGGAAGCGGCCGGGCGCGTCGAGCAGGGCGATCAGCGCCTGGTTGATCGCGACGAAGGTCAGGCTGGTGAGGACCGCGATCCCCATCAGCGCCGGGAGCTGCGCCATCTCGACGCCGACGCCGAAGCGGATCACCAGCGCGGCGAGCACGCCCTGCGCCACCGCCATCAGCGCGCCGGGGAGGTAGCTGCGCAGCGCGACCACCCAGGCGGGCCGGCGGGCGGCGAGCAGGCGCTCGCTCAGCGGCGCGCTCATCAGGTAGAAGGCGAGGGCGCCGACCCAGAGCGCGAGGGCCATGAAGTAGGGCGCGAGTCCGGAACCGTACTCGGGCACGCGGTTCAGGCGCTCGGTGTCGAGCGCGACGGGGGCGGCGGCGATGGCGCTGAGCGCCTCCGCCTGGTCCGCCGTGTAGGACGGGACGTCGGCGGCCCCGTCGGCCAGCTTCCCGGACAGCGTCTCGGAACCGGAGGCGAGGGAGTCGACCCCCGAGGCGAGGCTGCTTGCGCCGGTCGCGGCGTCCGCGCTGCCCTGCGCGGCGGAGTCGGCACCGGTGGCGAGGGCGTCGGAACCGGAGGCGAGCGAGGCGGTGCCCGAGGCGAGTGCCCCGGCCCCGCTCGCGGCGGAGTCGAGGCCGGTCGTCAGCGGGCCGACGCTGCCGGCGAGGGTGCCGGTGCCGGCGGCGACCTGCGCCGCTCCGGAGTCGAGGGAGGCGGCGCCGGTCGCGAGGGACTGCGCCCCGGTGCTGAGCGACTGCGCGCCGGAGTCGGCGGAGGCGGCTCCGGAGGCGAGCGACTGCACGCCGGTCGTGAGGTCGGCGGCTCCGGAGGACACGGAGGCGGCGCCCGCGGCGAGTGCGGTCAGCCCGCCCGAGGAGTCGCCGACGAGCGCCGAGGACCCGGCGGCGAGGGTCTGCGCGCCCTGGTCCGCGGCGGTCGCTCCGGCCGAGACTCCGGCAGCTCCCGACTCGAGCTGCGTGAGAAGGGCGAGGCGCTCGGTGTCGGTGAGGGTGCCGTAGCCGGCGATCAGCGACCGGAGGCCGGTGTCGACCGTCGCCGCTCCGGTGGCCAGGGCGGGAGTGCTCGCGGCCAGCGCCGCCGAGCCGTCGCGCAGCGTCCCGGCACCGGCGAGTGCCGCCGTCGCGCCGTCGGAGACGGAGGAGGCGCCCTCGGCGAGGGACTGCGCGCCGGTCGCGGCTGTCGCCGCTCCGGAGGACAGGGCAGCGGTGCCGTCGGCGAGGGTCGCCGCTCCGGTCGCCAGGTCCGCGGCTCCACCGTCGAGCGACTGCGCACCCGTGGCGACCGACTGCGCACCGGCGTTCAGCGCGGCGGCGGACGACGGCAGCGCGGCCGTCCCGTCGGCGAGCTGCTGCAGCCCGGAGGAGAGAGTCGCCGCTCCGTCCGCAGCGGAGCCGGCCCCGGCGCGGAGCGAGTCCGCCCCGGTGGCGAGCTGCGCGGTGCCGTCCTGCAGCTGCTCGAGGCCGACGACGAGCTCGTCCGAGCCGCTCGACGCGGTGGCCGCGCCGTCGGCGAGCTGCGTCGCGCCGTCGGCGGCCTGCTCGAGGCTGTCGTGCACGTCCGTGAAGCCGACGTAGACGTTCTTCAGGTACTCCTCGCCGACCTGCTTCTCGAGGGTCTGCGTGACCGTGCTGCCGATCGTCGCGGCGATGTTGCCGACGATCAGGTTGGCGCCGTCGTTCGTCGCGATCGACAGCCGGGCCGCGGTCGCCGCCGACGGGTCGTCCCCGCCGACCGAGGCCACGTCGGCCGAGAAGCCGGCCGGAACGGTCAGCACTGCGTAGACGGCGCCGGAGGCGAGCTCGCTCGCGGCCTCGTCGGCGTCGGTCCGCGTCCAGTCGAAGTTCGAGGCGGAGGTGCTCGTCGTCAGCTCGTCGGTCAGCGCGTCGCCGAGCGCGAGGGCCGAGCCGTCGGCGGCGGTCGCGCCGGCGTCCTCGTTCACGATCGCCGCGGGGACGGTGTCGAGGTGGTGGGTCGGGTCGAGGTTCGCCGAGGTCAGCAGGCCCGCGTAGATCAGCGGGATGAGCGCGATCGCGGAGAAGACGACGACGAGGCGCGGGGAGACGGAGCGCAGACGGTGGAGGAGCCGGGGTGAGCGGCGGGCGGCGGAGGCGGGCATGGTCCTTCTACTTCGAGGAGTCGGGGGCGGGGGCGGTGAGCCGCGGCGATGCGACTCCGGTGACGAGGAGCTCGGCGATCTCGGCCGAGGCGGAGGCGACCGGGCGGCGGTCGTCGCCGTCGAGCAGCCAGCCGACGACGAGCCAGACGGTCCCGGCGGCGAGGAAGACGGCGAAGCGCTCGACCCGGGCGCGGTCGCCCGCCTCCTGCGCGGCCAGCGGCGAGAAGGCGAGCAGCCGCTGGGCGAGGAAGGCGACGACCGACTCCTGGACGGAGCGGGCGGTGCCACCGCTCAGCGCGCGGCGGTAGAAGTCGGCGTGCTCGAGCAGCCCCGAGAGCAGGCCGCGGACGACGCGGGGCACCGCGGTCTCCCAGTCGTCCTGCGGCGAGGGCGGCACGACGGCGGCGAACAGCGCGTGCATGCGCTCCAGCGCGGCGGCCTCGACCAGCGAGGGCACGTCGCCGAAGTGCTGGTAGAAGGTCGGCCGGCTGACGCGGGCGGCCGAGCAGAGGTCGGTGATCGACGGCTGCTCGTCGCCGGGACGATCGAGCGCGACCGTGATCGCGGCGATCAGCTGCTCGCGCGAGCGGGCGAGGCGGGGGTCGGCCATGGTGCCTCCTTTACGTTCGTAACATACATTACATCCGTAAAGGAGCGGGAGGAAGCCCCCCGCTTGAGCGAGCAGCCGCGTCGCTCTCCTGCTGATCGAGTAGCCCGCGCAGCGGGCGTATCGAGATCCACCTTGGCCAAGAGGGAAGTCTGCAGACCTCCCTGCTGACGACGTTGGGTCTCGATACGCCCCTCCGGGGCTACTCGACCAGCATGAGAGGGAGACAGCAGCACTCCCGTTGCATGCTGATCGAGTAGCCCGCGCAGCGGGCGTCTCGAGATCCACCGTCACCGGACGTCGAGTCTGCAGACCTCCCAGCTGATGACGGCGGGTCTCGATACGCCCCTGCGGCGCTACTCGACCAGCATGGTGGCGCTCGGAGCGTCAGGTGGTCGGTGCCGCTCCGTCGGGCTCGGCGGCGAGGATCGTCGCGATCTCGGTGGTGTCGATCACGAGGGTGTCGTGCGGGGTGAGGCCCGGGCTCTTCGGGGTCGGCACGGGCAGGCGGACGAGCAGCGCGCCGGGGTCGACGCTGAAGCGGCCGCTCGTGGTGCGGCCGATCGGGTCGCCGTCGAGCTCGGCGAGCACGGGCTGGTCGAGCGAGAAGGAGAACTCGCGCCCCGGCCACTGGTGCAGGGACGCGAGGCCGTTGCGGTTGCCGGTCGCGACGTCGAGAGCGAGGCCGAAGCGGCGGCGCAGCAGCACCAGCTCGAGGTCGCCGTCGTCGAGGACCGCGCCGGCGGCGAGCTCGATGTTCGCCACGACCGAGCTGCAGTTGCAGGCCAGCACCATCAGGGTGCGGGTCGGCGGCTCCGGCTTGCCGTCGATCGTCAGCGTCACCTCGAAGCCGGCCTTGAACATCACCTCGGCGCCCGCCGCGACGTAGGCGCCCCAGCCGACCCGTTTCTTCAGCTCGTCGTCGGTCTTGTCCATGATCTCCGCGTCCAGGCCCACGCCGCCCATCACCATGAAGACGCGCTCCTCGCCGTCGTCGAAGGTCGCCGTGCCGACGTCGATCGCCCGGTCCTGCCCGAGCAGCGCGATCTCGACCGCGTCGGCGAGCGCGCCGAGCGGGATCCCGAGGTTCCGGGCGAGCAGGTTGCCGGTGCCGCTGGGCAGCAGTCCGTAGGGAACGGACGTGCCGCGCAGCACCGAGGCGACCGCCCGGACGGTGCCGTCGCCGCCCATCGCGCAGACGAGGTCGGCGCCAGACTCCAGGGCGGCGCGCGCGGCTCCGGCTCCGGAGTCGTCGACGCTGGTCTCGAACCAGAGCGGCTCGCGCCAGCCGGCGCGGCGGGCGACCGTGGCGACCACGTCCTGCGCGGCGCCGACGTCGTCGAACTTGCTCGGATTGATGACGACGGCGACCACGGGTCGCGCGGCCGTGGATCTCGCGGAGGGGGCTCTCACGCTCTCAGTCTGCTGTGCCGGGCGCCGGCTCCCGCACCGTGCGCCGCTCGAGGGTCGCCGCCGCCTCCGTCGCGAGGACCGCGCCGAGCTCGGCCGAGAGCGTCGCGGGCAGGGTCGGCGGGGCGTCCCAGCGCGGACCGGCGAGCAGGATCCCGCCGCGCTCGCTCGAGCGCCAGAGTGCATCGACGCTGCCGGTGACGAAGCGGCGGATCCGCGCGGCGGACGCGGCGTCGACCCCGTCCGCCGTCGCGAGGTCGACCAGGTGCCGGTAGGCGATCCCGCCGAAGAGCGCGCCGTCGCCCGCACCCTGGTCGACGAAGACGCCGTCGGGAGCGAGGCGCGTGAGCAGGTCGTCGGCGGTGCGGGAGGCGTGCGCGAGCAGCCGTGCATCCGGACGCAGCCGGTGCAGTGCGAGCGCCGCGCCGATGTAGACGCCGTGGTTGTAGCTGAACGCCCAGTCGTCGCGGGCCGAGCCGCCCTCGCGGCCGATGCCGTCGGCGACGAAGCCGGTGTCGTCGTCGCGCAGGCGCACGTGCAGCCAGTCGAAGGCGGCGCGGGCCAGCTCCTCGCGGCCGTCGGGGCGGAGCCGCTCCAGCCGCGCACCGAGGATCGCGAACGGCCCGTTCGCCGGCGCGTTCTTGTAGTCGAGCTGGCGGCGGCGCCAGGCCAGGCTCGCGCCGTGCCGGAGGTTCCAGCCTCGTGCGACCGCGAAGCGCCAGAGCCGGTCCGCGCGGTCGAGCCAGCGCCCCTCCCCCGTCGCCTCGCCGAGGCGGGCGAGCGCGCCGCCGAGCCACATCATGTCGTCGAAGTAGCCGTTGACCAGCCGGCCGCCGTTGCGGAGCCGGACGGCGCGGTGGATCCGCGAAGCGCGCTCGAGGTGCCCGGTGTCCCCGGTGCGCTCGAACGCGTCGACGGCGGCGTCGATCGCGTGCGCGAGCCACCAGTAGTCGAACTCGAGATCCGCGCGCAGCGACGTCGGGTAGCTCACGTGGTAGCCGAGCACCGGCACCGCGAAGAGCCGCTCGAGGCTCGACTGCGCCGCGTCCGCGCGGGCGTCGGCCCCGGACCAGTCAGGCGTAGACGTGGGGAGCGAGGATCGCGACATCGCGGAGGTTGCGGTAGCGCTCGGCGTAGTCGAGGCCGTAGCCGATGACGAAGTCGTTCGGGATGTCGAAGCCCACGTACGCGACGTCGACCTCGACCTTGGCGGCGCGGGGCTTGCGGAAGAGCGCGCAGATCTCGACGGACTCCGCGCCGCGGCTGCGCAGGTTGCCCTGCAGCCAGGAGAGCGTGAGGCCGGAGTCGATGATGTCCTCGACGATCAGCACCTTGCGGTCGGTGATGTCGGTGTCGAGGTCCTTGAGGATCCGCACCACGCCGGAGGACTTGGTGCTGCTGCCGTAGGAGGAGACGGCCATCCAGTCCATCACGATGTCGAGCTTGAGCTCGCGGGCGAGGTCCGCCATCACCATGACGGCACCGCGGAGCACCCCCACGATGAGCAGGTTCTCGCCGGCGTAGTCGCGCTCGATGGCGCGGGCCAGGTCGCGGATCCGCTCGTGGATCTCGGCCTCGGTGAAGAGGACCTCGGTGATGTCGTCGGCGATGTCGGCTGCTTCCACCCGGCCACTCTACGGGCGGGGACGCCCTGCTCCCCTCCGCGAGATGCCACTTGTGCACGCCTTCCACGGCGTGTCGCGTGCACAAGTGGCATCTCGCGGCGGGGAGATCACACGGGGGCGAAGACGAGAGTTGCGGAGACCCGGGTGGCGCGGACTCCGGGGAGGTCGACGCCCTTCTGGCCGTGCCAGTCGGTGACGAGGGCGGCGACGGCGAGGGTCTGGGCGCGGGAGAGGGCGACGCCGAACTCGTTCTGCACGACGAGGCGGATGATCCGCTGGCGCAGCGCCGGCGGGTCGGCGGCGAGGCCGCGCGCGTCGACCGTTACGTGGCCGTCGTCGTTCTGGCCGACGAGCTCGAGCGCCCAGTCGAGCGCCATCGCGTCGAGCGCGTCGCCGTCCTCGCGGAGCTGGTCGGCCGTGCGGGCGAGCGCCTCGGCGACTCCCGGGCCGAGCTCGTCCTCGAGCACCGGCAGCACCGAGCGGCGGACGCGGACGCGGGTGTAGCGCGGATCGTCGTTGTGCGGATCACTCCAGGGCTCCAGCCCGGCGTCCGCGCAGGCGGCCACGGTGCTCGAGCGCCGGATGCCGAGCAGAGGGCGCCGCAGCACCCCGCTCACCGCCGCCATGCCGTGCAGACTCGCGGCGCCCGCGCCCCGGGCCAGCCCGAGCAGCACCGTCTCGGCCTGGTCGTCGAGCGTGTGGGCGAGGAGGACCGCTGCGGCGCCCGTCGCCTCGACCGCGTCGTCGAAAGCGCGGTACCGCGCCGTGCGCGCCGCCGCCTCCGGGCCGTCTCCGTCCGGCAGCACCGACACGACCTCGCGCAGCACGGGGGCGAGGCCGAGGGTGTGCGCCTGCTCCGATGCGCGTCGCGCGACCTCCGCCGATCCGTCCTGGAGACCGTGGTCGACGATCACGGCGCCGGCCCGCCGGCCGCCGCGCTCGGCCTCGAAGGCGACCGCGGCGGCGAGGGCCAGCGAGTCGGCTCCGCCGCTCAGCGCGACGAGCACCAGGGCTCCGGATTCGAGCTCGTCGAGGCTCGCGCGCACCGCGCGCCGGATGTCGGCGACGGCGGGAGTCAGGCGGGGGCGATCGGGCACATCAAGTAACGTTAGGCCAGCGATCCGGCCTGCGAGCGCGCGTGTCCGCGCGCACTCCCCCGGCCGGTCCGACCCGCCGATGCGCCGCCCGCGGCGCCACCGACTCAAGGAGCGAACATGGCCGCATACGACGTCGTCGTAGAGATCCCCAAGGGCAGCCGCAACAAGTACGAGGTCGATCACGAGACCGGTCGCGTCTACCTCGACCGCGTGCTCTTCACCTCCTTCGTCTACCCGACGGACTACGGCTACTTCGAGAACACCCTCGGCCTCGACGGCGACCCTGTCGACGCGCTGGTGCTGCTCGAGTACCCCGTCTTCCCGGGCGTGGGCGTCTCCGTCCGCCCGGTCGGCGTGCTCAACATGAGCGACGAGGCCGGCTCCGACGCCAAGGTGATCGTGGTCCCCGCGAAGGACCCGCGCTGGCAGCACATCCAGGACATCTCGGACGTCCCGGAGCAGACCAAGAACGAGATCAAGCACTTCTTCGAGCGCTACAAGGACCTCGAGCCCAACAAGTGGGTCAAGGTCGAGGCCTGGGGCGACGCGGCCGAGGCCGAGCAGATCGTCCAGGACGGCATCAAGAAGCTGGCCGAAGAGGGCCACTGACCCTCACGGGTCTTCTCACGACGGAACCCGCCCCGTCGAGTCGACCGGCTGCTGCCGGCGCCTCGAGGGGGCGGGTTCTCGTGTCTTCGGGCGGTGCTGCCCGGGCGGAGCCGCGCGGGCGGCGCTACGCCGTCGGGCGGCCGACCATGCCGGTCGGGGTGCCCCAGATCGAGTGCACGCGCACCGGCGAGTTGGGGTTCGGCGCCTCGATCATCTGGCCGTCTCCGAGGTAGATCGCGACGTGGTAGTAGTCGCCGGGCGAGTCGGACCAGAAGAGCAGGTCGCCGCGCTGACGCTGGCTGTAGGGGACGAGCTTGCCCTCGTTCGCCATGGTGTTGTACTGGTTCGTCGCGGAGTGGGTGCCGATGTACTCGCCGGCGCTCGCGTACGACTGCTTGGTGAGACCCGAGCAGTCCCAGACGTCCGGGCCCATGCCGCCGAGCACGTAGCGCTCGCCGAGCTGCGCCATCGCGTAGGAGATCGCGGTCTCGACCTGGTCGACCTGCGGCTCCGGATTCGCCACCGGAACCGGCGCGGGCTGCGGTGCGGCCGGCTGCGGGAGCTGGACGGCGGGCTGCGCGGGGGCCGCCGGCGCAGCGGGCTGCTGCGGAGCCGGCTGCTGCTGCGGCGCCTCGGGCTGGGGGGCGACCGGTTGCTGCACGACCGGCGCCGAGGGCTGGTTCACGGCCGGCGCGGCCGGGCGGGAGCCGGACGACGAGGAGCCGGACGACGAGCCCGACGAGGGCTGAGCCGCGACGGGAGCGCTCGCGGCGGGCTGGGCGGCGGCAGCGTCGGCCTCGGCCTTCGCGGCGGCGGCGGCAGCGGCCGCGGCGGCCTTGCGCTCCTGCTCGCCGGCGAGGAACGCGGTCTCGATCTCGACGGTGGAGTCCTTGAGCAGCGCGAGCTGCGCGATGAGCTCCTCCGACTTCGCCTCCTGCGCCGCGAGGGCGCTCCGGGCGGAGGCGGCGGCCGCGTCGGCGCCCGTGCGGGCCTCGTCCGCGGCGTCGGACAGCTTCTGGTGCTCGACGACGGCGACGTCGGCCTGCTCGGCGAGCGACTCCGCGGTCTGCTTGTCGGCCAGGGCGTCGGCGTAGACGCGCTGCGACTGCTCGGAGAGCTGCGACATCGCGCCGAGCTGGTACAGCAGATCGCCCGCGTCCTGGCCCTTCGCGACGAGGCTCATCGAGAGGTCGCCGCCGGCGGAGCGGGAGAGGTGCGCGGCGAGGAGGCCGGCCCGCATCTGCGACGTGTGCGCCGTCGACGCCGCCGCGTTCGCGCGGTCCTCGAGCTCGGTGACGGCGGCGGCCGCGGCGTCGAGCGCCTCCTGGGCCTGGCGCCAGGCCTCCGCCTTCTTCATCGCGACGAGCGACGCGTCGTCGACCGAGGTCTGCAGCCCGCCGATCAGCGCGGTGATCGAGTCGATCTCGGCCTGCTTGCTCGCCTCGTCGGTCTTCGCGTTCTGCACGTCGTCCCACGAGGGGTACGACGGGTCGTCCGCCTGAGCCGGCACGATGCCGAGCGACGCCGTGACGGCGGTCACCGCGAAGGCGGCCGAGACCGCCAGCGGAAGACGGCCCTTCCAGGCCCGCTCACGCGGGGCGGGGGTGAAGCTGCGGGCGGTCTTCTGCGCGTCAACCAAGTGTGACTCCTCGTGCGGCCATGAAGGGCTGAGCGTCGACGGCGGTGCCGTTGACGCGGGTCTCGTAGTGCAGGTGGCAGCCGGTCGAGGCGCCGGTGGTGCCGACGGCGGCGATCTGCTGGCCCGCCTCGACCCGCTGGCCGACGCTGACGTAGATGCCGCCGGGCATGATGTGCGCGTAGCCGGTGCTGATGCCGTCGCCGTTGCTGATCTCGATCCAGTTGCCGTAGGTGCCGAACCAGCCGGCGTAGGTCACCGTCCCGCTGTGGGCGGCGAAGATCGGAATGCCGCAGCCGCCGGCGATGTCGGTGCCGCGGTGGTAGGAGCTGGTCGAGCCGCCGCCGGTGGAGAGGCTGCCGCGGGGGCCGAAGGTGCCGGTGATGCGGCCCGAGGCGGGGAGCACCCAGCCGGAGTCGCCGACCGCGGTCGAGCCGCCACCCGGAGACGGGGCGACCGGGGCGCTGTAGCCACCGCCGCCGCCGGATCCGCGGGAGGGAGCCGCTGCTGCTGCCGCCGCCGCGGCCTCTCGGGCTGCTGCGGCCCGCTGGCGGGCGAGCTCGGCCTGCGCCTGACGGGCGGCCTCCTGCTCGGCGAGGATGCGCTGGCGCTCGGCCTCGCGGGCGGCGACGCCGGCCTCGTAGTCGGCGACGGTCGTCGACTCCGTGTCGCGGAGGGCGGCCAGCTGCTGCTCGAGCACGATGCTCTGGTTCTGCTGCTCGGTGAGCGCGGCCTCCGAGGCGGCCTGCGCGGCCGTGGCCTCGGCGAGCTTCGACTCGGCGGCGACGCGGAGCTTCTCCCGCTCGGCCTGCGCGACCTTCGCCTGGTCGCCGAGCGACTCGGCGGTGTTCTTGGTGGTGCTGGCCTGCTCGTAGATGGCGTTGGAGCGCTCGACGAGCTTGGTCATGTTGCCGATGCGGCCGAGGAGGTCGTCGGCCTTGCCGCCCTCGCCGTCGAGGAAGATGTTGACCGAGAGGTCGGTGCCGGTGGTGCGGTAGAGCTGAGCGGCCAGGAGGCCCGCCTGCTGCGTCGCGGCGTCGGCCTGATCGGCACTGGCGGTGGCCTTGGCCTCGAGCTCGCTCGCCCGATCGGAGGCGTCGTCGAAGTCCTGCTGCGCCGCGAAGTACTCCTCGCCGCGCTGCTCGGCGACCTGCTGCGCCGCCGCGACCTCGCTCTGCAGGCCGTCGATCAGCGAGAGGATGCTGTCCACCTGCGCGGCCGCCGCCTGGGTGTTGCCCTTCGCCGCCTCGACGTCGGCCCAGCTGGGGTACTCGACCGCCTGCGCGGGAGTGGCGACCAGCAGGCCCGCGACCAGGGCCACCGCGGCCGAGACGAGGGCGGTGCCGCGGAGACGGCCGATCCGCGGCGCGCCGGAGCGGCGTGCGGGGCGGTTTCGGCGCGAAGAGTGGATCATGGGACCTCGGTGCTGGAGACGGACTACTCCCCCGGCGGCGGTGCGGCTCCGTCGCGAGGAAGTGGCGATTCCGACCCACACTAGTCAAGCCCTCCCCGTACGCCTAGGGATCGGCGTCGCCCGTCCGGGGCACAGGCGCGCATCGACGTGCGGCGGCCGACCCGCGATCGGCGCCCCTCCAGGGCCGATTTTGCATATCCGGCCGGCTGTCCCTATGCTTGCGTGTCGGTAGTCATGGTGGGTCGGCCGCAGGGTCGCCCCGGCGAGCTTCCGGCCCCATCGTTTAGTGGCCTAGGACACCGCCCTTTCACGGCGGCAGCACGGGTTCGAATCCCGTTGGGGTCACGGATGAGGACTACCACCGCAAGAGAAGTGCACCACCGCAGAACGGCCGGAGACGGACGGGATGTGAAAATCGAACAGCCTCGAAGGCAGTATGCTTGTCTTCGCAACGAGGCCCTGTAGCGCAGCTGGTTAGCGTGCCGCCCTGTCACGGCGGAGGTCGCGGGTTCAAGTCCCGTCAGGGTCGCAGAGAGGCCCTTCCGAGAGGAAGGGCCTTTTCCAGGAGACGACTCGTTCGTCTCCTCGCGGCATCGATGTCCTCGGACATCCTCGGCTGCAACGGCTCTGTAGCTCAGTTGGTAGAGCGCACGACTGAAAATCGTGAGGTCACGGGATCGACGCCCGTCGGAGCCACGGAAACCCTCGCCTAGCTTCTACATGGCGGGGGTTTCTTCCGTTAACTGGTCGGCCCGATCGCCGCGTGAGCCACCGTCCGGCCGCCGACGCGTGACGCTCCTGCCTCGGTCCCCTCCGGGACGGGTCAGTAGAGCTTCGACCGAACGGCATCCACGAAGTCCGGCACCCCGGCGCGGGTGAGCGCGAGCAGGAAGTCGTCGACGGTCATCGCCGGAGAGTCGTACCCCTCGACGAGTTCGACAAGAGCGCGGAGCGTCGGCGCGCGGTAGAGGTCGAGCTGGTCCAGCAGGGATGGACGATCTCGAGGTCGAACGGCTCGACGGACGCCGGCGGGAAGTCCTTCGTGTTGAACGTCACCAGCACCTCTGCACCGCCACGGACGGCGGCCGCGAGGACGTGCCGATCCTTCTCGTCGTTCGCCATCGTCGGTACCAGGTCGTCGTAGCCGGAGACCATGGCGTCGGCGAAGTAGCGCTCCATCGTCCCGACGCGCTTCTCGACGAGAAGCGGATCCTCCCCGTTCTTCACCAGGTTCTTCGCGAGCTCGAACAGGACGTCCTTCGACCACAGCGGCCGGTAGAGCCCGCGATCAGCGAGTTCGAGGACGAAGTCGTTGAGCAGAGCGCCGTAGAGGACGTTGGTGTCGAAGAAGGCCGGGAATCTCACTCAGCGTCGAGCTCCGCACGCCGCTTCACCGCAGCAGGATCGCCCACCTGGACCTTCGCGCTCAGACTCGCCTGCCGCAGCTCGCGCAGCGCGGCGCGGCGTTCGGCGCGGAAGTCCGCCTGATAGGCGACCAGGTCCTCCAACCGGACCCGACGGTGACGACCGGGCTTGTCATGAGCGATGTCGCCCGCTTCCAGCAGGCGGACCAGCGTCGGGCGACTGATCCCGAGGAAGTCCGCGGCCTGCTGCGTCGTCATCGTCGTCCCCTGCGGGACGACCGTGATGCCCTCGCCCGCGGCGAGGGAGTTCGTCACCTGATCGAGGATGCGGAAGATCTCATCGGGGATGGGGCGGGCCCTGCCCTGGGGGTCGACGAGCGCCGCCTTCGACGAGTTCTGCGCGAGGAAGATCTCGAGCTCTCGCATCAGCGCGGCGAAGTCGAGGATTTCGTCCCGGGCGGCGGCCTCGGGGAGGTACGTCTGGGCCTTGCGGGCACCGCGCGGTCGATCGGTGGACGTGCTCATGGCGTCGATGATACTCGGGAGAAACGAAAGAATCGAACATTTCCGAGGGGCCGAGAGGTTCGTCCTCGTGCGGCACCGATGCTCTCGCGCATCCCCGCCCCTACGGAATCCTCGGCTCGTCGAATCGGCCTCGGCTCGCGAGAACGGCGCGAACCGGCGTGCCGGACGTGGTTCTGCGAGCCCGAGGTGCGCTCCGGGCGCTCAGCTGGGCTGCGTAGCCTGGGCGGGCCATGAATCCCGCCGCCTTTCCGCCGCCCGATCCGTCGACCGTCGCCCCCGAGCAGCCTGCCGTCGCCGCCGCGCCGGCGCAGGGTGGGCCCGTCTTCGCCTGGGCACCGCCGCCCGAGCCGCAGCCGTCGGTCGACGCTCCGTACTCCTCTCTCCTCTATCTGCCGGATCCGCGGGTGCGCTGGGGACTGCCGACGGCGGCGCTCACGATCGCCGGGATCGTGCTGCCGCTCGCGCTGCTGATCGTGCTGTTCGGCTTCGGGGTGCTGCCCTACTCCCCCGGGCTCGTGTTCGCGGGGTCGTTCGCCAGCTACCTGGTCGCGCTCGTCATCCCGTTCGCCGCATCGAAGCTGCGCGGGCTGGGGTCGCTCGCGGCCGACTACGGGCTGCGGTTCCGCTGGATCGACGTGCCGATCGGCATCGGGCTGGGGATCGGCGTGCGGCTCGCGATCGTCGCCGTGCTGATCGTGTTCTCGCCGCTGCTGGGCGAGGCGGAGAGCAACCTCGAGCTCGACCCCGATCCGCTGTGGTTCGTGCTGAGCTCCGTGATGATCCCGGTGCTGGTCGCTCCGATCGTCGAGGAGATCCTCTGCCGCGGGGTCGTCATGCGGGCGGTCCGCAACCGGATGCTGCGGACGAAGGGCGATGCGGCACCGCCGACCCGCGGACGGCGCGTCTGGGCGGCGTTGTTCAGCGTGATCGCGTCGACGCTGGTCTTCGCCCTGCTGCACGGGCACCAGATGGTGAACCCCGCGACGGTGGTCACGCTGGGGACGACGACGGTGATCGCCGGGCTCGCGCACGGCTGGATCTCGACGGTGACCGGGCGGCTCGGCGCGGCGATCGTGTCGCACGCGACGCTGAACGGTTCCGCAGTGCTGCTGCTGGTGCTGGTGACGGCGCTGGGGTAGCCCCGGCGACGGTGGATCTCGATACGCCCGCTGCGCGGGCTACTCGATCAGCATGGCGTCGGAGCGGGCTGCTTGAACGGTGCAGCGGGTCAGACGTCGAGGATGCGGAGGACCGGGTCGAGAGGGAGCTCGCCGCGGACCTGGCGGTGCAGGCGCTCCATGTCGGCATCGAGGGCGGCGGCGGTGCGCGCGGCGTCGGACAGGCCGTCGAGCAGCTGCTGCGGGACCTGGCGGTCGTACTTGTAGTAGATCTTGTGCTCGAGGCTCGCCCAGAAATCCATCGCGATGGTGCGGAACTGGACTTCGACGCAGACGTCGACCGAGCCTCCCGAGAGGAACACCGGCACCTCGACGATCGCGTGCAGGCTCTTGTAGCCGTTCTCCTTCGGAGTGGCGATGTAGTCCTTCACCTCGAGGACGCGGACGTCGGCCTGCGAGGTGAGCATGTCGAAGACGCGGTAGACGTCCGAGACGAAGCTGCAGGTGATCCGGACGCCCGCGATGTCGGTGACGGCGGCGGCGATGCCCTCGAAGGAGGTGTCGCAGCCCTTGCGCTCGATCTTCTCGATCAGGCTGTCGGCCGACTTCAGCCGGCTCGACACGTGCTCGATCGGGTTGTACTCCCGCATCTCGCGGAACTCCTCCTGCAGGATCGTCACCTTCGTGACGATCTCGTCCATGCCGAACTTGTACTGCAGCATGAACCGCGCGAAGTCGTCGCGGAGGGCGCGGATCTCGGCGACCGTGCCGGCGTCGAGCGCCTGCGCGACCTCGTCGCTGAGCGGGGGGACGGCGGGCGCCGCGCGGTCGGGAGATCGGGGTTCCACGGGGAGTCACCCTACGCGCGGGCACCTCGGGCCCGGATGTGAAGCGCCATCGGGGTTCCGAGGAGTCCCGGCTCCGTCCTGCGGGGGACGATCCGCGCAACCCCCGCTGGCTAGCGTCGGAGGATGTTCTCCGCTCTGAACGTCTTCGGCATCCTCTACATCGTCGCGGCCATCGCGGTCGTCGTGATCATGCTCGTGCTCGCCGTGCTGCTCTGCCGGCTCGCGATCGCCGCGCGAGAGAACCAGCTGGCGACCGTGCGCCTGCGCGAGCTGCAGATCGAGCGGCTGCTCCTCGACGAGGAGTGAGCACGGCGGGCTGCGCGGCGCTCGGGTGAGCACACCGGCCGGAAGCACCGGTCAGGGCAGCGCCGGACGCACCTCCGGGCGGGACACCTTCGGGATCAGCAGCCCGAGCACCACGGCGACCACCGCGCCGATCGCGCCGATGACGAACGTCGTCTCGAACGCCTCCGAGCTCGGCAGGTCGACGGCGCCGACCGAGACGGTCAGCTGCGCCAGCACGGCCGCGGTCACCGCGGACGAGAGCGTAGTGCCGAGGGTGCGCATCAGCGAGTTCAGGCCGTTCGCCGCCGCGGTCTCGGAGGCCGGCACCGCGTGCATGATCAGGGTCGGCATCGCGGCGTAGGCGAGGCCGAGGCCGACGCCGATCAGCGCGTTGATCACGAGGATCTGCCAGACCTCTGCGCCGAACGGGAGGATCAGCAGGTACGACACCGCGATCAGCGCCGCTCCCGAGACCAGCACCAGACGCGGTCCGGACTGCGCCGAGAGCCGGGCGGCGAGCGGCGAGGTCGCCATCATCGCCAGGCCCGAGGGCGCCAGGACCAGGCTCGCCACGATGAGGCTGAGGCCGAAGCCGACTCCGGACGCGGCCGGCAGCTCGAGGCGCTGCGGCAGGGTGATCTGCGCGCCGAAGAAGGCGAAGCCGACGGCCACCGAGGCGAGGTTGGTGAACAGCACCGCGGGGCGGGCGGCGACCCGGAGGTCGACGAGCGGGCTCTCCTGGCGCAGCTCGTACCAGCCCCAGATCAGCAGGACCGCGACGCCGCCGAGGCCGGAGCCGAGGATGCCGGGGCTCGTCCAGCCCGCGTCGTTGCCGCGGGAGACGGCGATCAGGATGCCGCTGAGTCCGATGGCGAGGCCGATCGTGCCGACGACGTCGAAGCGGCCGGGCGAGCGCAGGGTCGAGACGGGGATGACGAGGAGCACGAGGACGATGTCGAGGACGCCGAGTCCGGCGGACATCCAGAACAGCACGTGCCAGTCGAGGTTCTCGGCGACCAGGGCGCTGAGCGGCAGGCCGAGCGCGCCGCCGATGCCGAGCGTGGCGCTGACGAGGGCGATCGCGCCGGGCAGGCGGTCGCGGTGCAGGGTGTCGCGGAGGATCGAGATGCCGAGGGGGATGACGCCCATCACCGCACCCTGGAGGGCGCGGCCGACAACGAGCGTCCAGACGTCGTCCGCGAAGGCGCAGACGATCGAGCCGAGCACGAGGACGACGAGCGCGGCGAGGGCCATCCGGCGCTTGCCGTAGAGGTCGCCGAGACGCCCGGAGACCGGGGTGAGGATGCACGCGCTGAGCAGGGTCGCGGTGATCACCCAGGCGGTCTCGCTCCGATCGGCGCCGAGCAGGGTGGGCAGCTCCGACTGGATCGGGACGACCAGCGTCTGCATGAACGAGGCGCTCATCCCCGCGAAGGCGAGGACGGCGGTGATCAGGCGGGGGCTGGGCGAGCGGGTGAGCGAGCGTCTGTCGGAGTCGGGCACTGCGGTCCTTCGTGTCGGCGGCGTGCAGGAGCGGGGCGCCGGTGGTCCGGCGTCCTGCAGGGCGGGTCGTATTGCTCAGCTTTGCATCGCCGGGCCTCTGAGCCGAACCGACCGATGCTCGGAAACCTTCCCGATCGCTCTACCGGGCTGCCAGGCGCGGGACGAGGATGGGCGCATGATCGAGATCGAGAGCTGGATCGCCGGCTACGAGAAGGCCTGGGCGACGGACGACCCCGCGGATGTCGCGGCGCTCTTCACCGAGGGCGCGGAGTACTTCACGTCGCCGTACGCGGAGGCGATCACGCCGCGGGAGGCGATCGTGGAGTGGTGGGTCGCGGAGAGCGAGCCGGACGACCCGACGTTCGCGTGGGGGCTCGTCGCGCTGACGGAGACCACGGCGGTGGTGGAGGCGCGGACCATCTACCCGTCGGACCGCACGTACCTGAATCTGTGGGTGATCCGCTTCGCGGAGGACGGGCGGGCGTGCTCCTTCACGGAGTGGTACATGGAGGAGCCGAGCGACTCGGTGAGCTGAGGGGGCGGGGTCTCGATACGCCGCTGCGCGGCTACTCGACCAGCAGGCAGTCCATGCTGATCGAGTAGGGCGCGGAGCGGCCGTATCGAGCGGAGGGGGCGCCTTCGGCGCCAGTGCAGGGCGGGGAAAGGATCTTGTGGCTGGCTCGTTGTGGTTGGACGATGGAGGGGTCGCGG